>SVBJ01000026.1 GCA_015058955.1 Erysipelotrichaceae bacterium | reverse complement strand
GAAACGATGGCATCCGGATCACCGATGTAGCGGATGTGTTCGAGTCCCATTCTCTCTTTTACGTGAGCAATCAGATCTCCCAGACGGGTCGGCGGCAGAACAACTTCCCAGCCTCTGGCCTGCGGTTTCAGATATTCCAGCCAGCCCAGATGCTTCATCATGTAATGGAATATTCCATCCGGACGGTGTGCATGAATGTGGTCATGGTCACGGTATACCGTGATTCCATTATCTACCAGAAGAGCGAGTTTCTCTTCATATACGTCATTTCCTTCCAGCCATTCGCATTCATCATCATAACCGGAGAAGAATGTCGGCTCATGAACAAAGATGAAATTCGCTCCGATTTCAATGGCCTTGCGGATTATCGGAACAGTTGGTGCAATGGAAATCAGAATACCGGTACATTCACGGTTCGGATCAGCCCCTACGATAACGTCGCAGGTGCGGCGATCCCCGATATCAGGGTGATAGGCAAGTATTTTATCAACGATTTCTTGAATGGTCATAACTCATTCTCCTTCTATATAATCATTCTAGATTAATCATCACCCCTCTGAGAACGAAAAAACTATTCTCGTATTTCAATTATCTCATGGCATTACATACGAAAAAGAGGTCTTTCGACCTCTGATTTTCCATGGTGGAGAATATGACACTCGAACCACCCTGATTCCGAAACATTTACACAGGAATTATGTCATACAGATCATTTTGACCATTCAGATAAGCCTGGTAACCGCTTAAGAAAGGATATCCGCCATGTATTCCTCTGATATAATTCATGTAAACATAGGAAGAGGCATTTTCACCATATTCCTTCCGGTTTACGATGATATAACCTCGACACCAGTCTGCTTTTCTCGGCAGGGAATGCTCGAATATGCAAAACGGTGACATACCTCTGGTGCTTTCCACAGAAGGATATTTTATAAATGAATCTGCGTATTCAACTATATCACCTTTTCCATAGATGATGCGGCTTTGGTAACTATCTATGCCTGTCTTAACTGCATTTGCATTATAAAACATAATCATTGCATCACTGGTGATGTGCTCAGGCATTTCCTTCCAGTCAATATAAAACAGAAAATAGACGTTTTTCATTTCTGCTCTTGTTGGGTTAACCGTAATAATATATTTTGTGCAGGTCCCCTTTTGATCATCCATCTGCATTGAGATATCTTTCTTAACTTCAACAGGTATCCCTAACTGATTTATGATCTCCGGATCCAGAATCTCTGTTAATTCCTCAGGAAGTCCCTTTTCAATCAATTGCTGCTGAGGCTGATTCAGCTGATACAGCTGCCAGTCCATCTTATACTGCGAAAACAGAAGCCTGGTTACGGCCAGAGAAATGGCAAACAATGTGCCAAGCACAATGAATATCCATTTGTTATCAAATTTTGGCTGTTCCATGACTACATTGAAACAACTATCGGAAATACTCTGCACAATTCTTTTAGCACTTATGATCAGATATATAGCCAGGCCTATCATGACCAGCAGAAGCATTCCGGAAGTATTCATAACGGCAAGCAGGATCAAAACACCATACCAGAGTGCAGCATAGAAGAATGTCTTTGACTCTTCCAATCCGGACTGTTTTCTCAGGTCATTGAATCCCTTCCCCAAAAAGAATATCATCATTACTTCAAATACTGCAGCCACCAGAGCAAATGCCAGCATTTTCTCCATTATTTCCTCTCTATATATCGTATTGGCTATCAAAGCATTGATTAAGAAATACACAAGTTCAATGCAGCTGATCAGCCAGGCATCGGAAAACCACTTTCCGGCATGACGCAGCGGTCTCAATGCCAGTACCATGCACAGCCATCCTGCTACAGCTTCAATATAACTTAACGGTCCGATGTTAATGTTTATCATGATCATGAACAGACCGGCAATCAGATAATTCATGTAGTGCTCATACGGATTGGCATCAGGAATACTTTCATAGGAAAGAGAATGAAGTTCATTTTCAATCAATCTGTCAAACTGTTCATCCATGCTTATTTTCCAACCTTTCTCTTATACTGTTCCTGATTCGGTACAGACTGCTTTCCACCGCTTTCTTACTCATCCCCATTTCCGCAGATATCATTTCCACTGATAACTGATAATAGTATTTTTTATAGAAAAGCTGCTGTTCCTTTTTGCTCATGCCATTAACAACCTCCAGTATGTCATTGACCCTTCCTTTCCGGTTTTCATCAGGCTGGCTGCCGTAAAACACGCTGTCATCATATTCAACGGTTTTCTCCTTCTTCCTGAGCTTATCTACCGCTATGTTATGCGCAATTACCGTTATCCAGGAATTGAAGGAACCTCGTGATTCATCAAAAGAAGAAATGCTGTTCCACACCTTCAGCATTGTATCGTTAACTGCTTCTTCAACGTCCTCTTCATTCTTGAGTATAGGTCGGACAACATAACAGATCAAAGGACGGCACTGAATCATCATTTCTTCCAGTGCCTTTTCATCTCTGCTGATTACCCTGCTGATCAGATTCTTCTCCATTACCATTCCTCTTCATTTTATTATACGAAAACAACATGGTAAAACACGCATGATTGTTGAAAAAATATCCACCTAAAACCACGAAAAAACTGCATCTAAGCAGTTTGTTCGATTCATGGTGGAGAATATGGGACTCGAACCCATGACCTCACCCCTGTGAAGAGCACGCTCTCCCGACTGAGCTAATTCTCCGTATGCAGGCAGTTTACACTGCCTTTTTTCTGTAATGGTGGAGAATGCGGGACTTGAACCCGTGACCTCCTGATTGCGAACCAGATGCTCTACCAGCTGAGCTAATCCCCCATTACATTAATTACATGCCTATCTCGTTATTGAAACTGACAAGATTGACCGTCTTTACGCCTTCGATGTTCTGCAGAGAAGTCATCAGGGCATCAGTATTCTTGCTGTATTCAATCTCATAAGTCAGTTCGCAGACATTGAGATTGTTGACTGACTTGCTCTTGAGCTGCTTTTTGGTAACAGTTCTGAGCGCTTCAGTTACGGCTGCTTCTGCCTGAGCGGAATACCGGACAACAAGCAGATACTGTGCTTTGGCCTTGGAGCCTACCATGTAGGACACATAATATACTACACCCAGAAGCAGGGTTGCAACAATACCTGTTACATATAATCCTGCACCGGACATGATGCCGGCGGTAATAGCCCAGAACATGAATGAAGTATCCAGAGGTTCCTTGACTGCCGTTCTGAAACGGACAATGCTGAGCGCACCGACCATACCTAATGACAGTGACAGATTGGAGTTGATGGTCCTGATGATCATCGCTACTACCATAGCCAGCAGCATGATGGTCAGCGGCATGTTCTTGTTATATACGATGCCGGAGAAAGTCTTGCGGTAGACAAAGACGATGAACAGAGACATCACAAATGCTACCAGCAGAGATGTCACGATCATCGGTATCGTTACCGGACCGGCAAACTGATTCAGGATGAATTCCTTAATAATATCAATCATATTCAAGCCTCCTTGATACTGCGGCAGACAGCGAACTTGCTGACAGCCTGTCTTAACTTAGGTACGGAATTGAGAATGGAAAGGATGTGCTGTGGAATGAACTCATTACACTTGACCTCCAGCACACATACCCCATCAGGATACATGGCAAAGGTATTCATGTTTTCATTGAACAGATCCAGATCATTTCTTCCGCTTCTGAGATCTTCATCAAATGTGATTCTGACTTCACTTACCGGATAAGTGAAGGCGGTACGGCGGTAATCCACGATTATTGACGGTGAGAGGTTTCGGCTGACAGCTTCCCGCAGAAACTTGTTGAGAAACCGGTTGGCACTGTGTACTCGCAGATACTGCTTGTTGATAAGAGCTTTGGCAACCTGCTGTGAAAGCTTGCAGGATTCCTTATAGGTCATGTTTTCGTCCTTGTGCTTGCATTCCAGAGAGATGAAGGAAGGATCGTTGTTATACATTCTGATGCGGTACTTGCGGCGGAACTCTTCCCCGTTTACCTTCTCCCGGTAAGCTGATGAATAGGTATCATCAAAGTACAGGGAACGGATGTCATAGGAATACTCCTCACTGACGGAATGGGAGTCCAGCTGCATGACGGCCTTCAGCTGCTGCTTCAACAGGGCTGCCACCGCTTCAGAGATCAGGAACTTCAGTTCGTAACGGTATTCTATCGGTTTTACCATAAGTCTTTGAATATTTCCTTCATTCGGGCTTCGGAGAGACCAAACCAGCTTCTGGTATAAGCCAGTACGTAATACTGACGGTTATTGATGAAGCTTCTGACCTTTTCCACTTCATTGAGATATGAAGCATAGGTGATTGGAATGCCGAAGTCAAAGGCCAGATATGATCCATACCATCTTTCCCTGTCTCTGGCAATTTCAGGGGCATATGAATCAACTATCTTATTCAGGCGTTCTGTCATGGATGCAATGCTCAGTTCGTTATGCAGCAGATAACTGAGACGCTGTAGCCATTTATCGCAGAACTTTCTGTTGTCAAACAGCTTACGCGGAATGACGTTATCATACGTGTTGTCGACCCAGCCGGTCATGCCGTATGGGTTTACCACGTAATTAGCAAAGTAATTGTAATCGTTGTAACGCAGACCATAGTCAACGTCGTAGAGAATGTATTTCCAGCGTCCGTTATCCACGTCCGGATGAGAGAAATACCTGATGTTGGCTACGTCACGGTTGGCATAGTACATCATGTAGATCCAGTAGTCGATCACGTTATCGATGTCCAGAACGGTATTCAGATACTCCATGTTGGAATCCAGTGACATGTCGTGATTGTGGACCCAGTTGAAGATCTCCGTGATGCCGTCAACACCTGCTTCAACTTCACCGGAACAGTGTACGATGTTGGTCTTTTCCTTATCGACATTGTAGTGGTCGGCAATGAAGGTCTTGTTGATCTTTTCTCTGATGTTGTAGATGCCCCAGTAGTCACCGTTAATGTAGAGAACGCATGACTTGTAGGCCTGAACATCGAGATAGTTATCAGCTGCTGAAGTACAGAGAATGTCACGGAAGATCGTCTTGGAGAGGTCGTTTGAACCCGATCTTAAGACAATGGCATCATAGACACTGTTATCCCTGTTTTCAAACAGATGATAAATGAGATTTCCGGCACCCCAGTCTGAATCAAATCTCAGAGCATAGCTCTTCTTTTCATCATTGCGGGAGTTTCCGCCGAAACAGGCTATTGAACAGGGTATCGCAAAGCTTTCCTGTCCGTCTTCATATAACTGCGCATAGGCCTGTAACTCCAGGCCTCTGACATTGGCGTTGTAATTGAGATAACTGAAATCCGAAGGATCCAGTGATACGGACATTACCGGCAGGGTGTGCTTTTCGTTAATGATGTAGCTGCCGGCTACCGAATGACTGGATATCGCATTTTCCAGATAGCTTCTGGCCTTGACGATCCCGGTTGATGAGAGTGTAAAGGGACCGCTGTAAACCGCTGATGAGGAAGTCGGAAAACTGCCGTCAGTGGTATAGCGGATCGTCCCCTGCCCGCTTATTCTGACTTCAACAGAATTAACACCGTCATAGACGCCTGCTGTTTCAATGATAGGATCATCAGCCACCAGACGGTATCCTCCATTATTGGCTTCGCCAGGAGATGGCTTTTCCATGTAGATGAAGCCGTTCTTACTGCCGCGGCCGTAACTGTAATCATCCGGTATGTTGGCCAGATTCATGCAGTCGGCAATAACACCGTTCTTACTGAGGTACAGAGTATCGCTGGCGCCGATCTTGAAATTGGCATGATGATATGAATTATTGGTCAGTCTGGTATCGCCTGATGCCATGATGATGTAATATTCACCCCGGCCCAGTTGTACTTCCGGTAACTGATACAGTTCCAGATTGTCATCATTCTTGGACAGGAAGTATTCACCTAAATTGACAGTGGCACCGCTGTTGTTTCTTAATTCGATCCAGTCATAGAAGTTATTGCTGTTCTGAGACAGATAACTGTGATTGGAGTTCATGACTTCCGAGATCATCAGACCGTCAGGATTGCTGAGATACTGCGACTGGAAGGCCTCTATACCGTTAACGGTATTGGGCTGACCAGGAGAGACAATGTTGGTCTTACGGTAGCTGCCGTCATCTTCACGTGACAGAGCAATTCCCGATGCCAGATTGCTGTAGGTGATCTCATCAATGATGTGGCCGTTCTTGCTTAAGACAACCACACCGTTGGTACTTTCAAAACGGAAGCCCAGGTCTTCTTTCTGATCTCCGGTAAAGATGCACAGCACCTCACCCGGGGCAATCACATGGCTTTCCAGCTTTTGCAAGAATGGATTGGTAATGTCCTTGCCAATGGTGTATTCGCCCAGATCAACGCTGTGATCACTGACGTTCTTAAACTCAATGAAGCCATCCTGCCGGCCATTTCTTAAGAAGTTGGCCTTGTTACGGTTGAGGAATTCATTGATGACCAGTTCCTTTTCACCTTCAAACATCAGAGAAGCATGATAGTCTTCCAGACCCTTCCGGGTATTGGCAAAACCAGGTGTTCCGAAATCCGAAACAAACCAGTTGCCGTCCCCATCTCTCATCATTGCCTGATTCTTGCCCAGAGATACGGTTTCCACGGCATCAATTACCTTGCTGCTCGGATTGACCAGAGATATCGTTTCCCCGCCCTTGGAACTTAATCTGAACGGAGCATTGTTTCCGGTCTGCAGCTTGCCGGTCAGTCCGACAGTGACATAACCGCCGGAAGGAATGGTAACGTCAGAAAAGACCCATTTCACGGTATCAGTCCTGTCAGAGAGACCGTAACCCTGCAGGTTAATTGTCTTATCCGTTCCGTTATAGACTTCCAGATAGTCAACGACTTCGTTCTGGTCATTTACCCAGACTCCGCCGTTATTGCTCATTAATTCACTGATGACAAGCTTATGGATGTTATTGCCTTCCCTGTCAGGCAGATCACTTGAAGGAACCGGGCTTAAGCCACCAAAAAGAGTGCTTGCGACAATTGCTGCCACAACCACCAGTATGGTACCGATAACAAATAATCCATCAAACTTCTCAGTCTGTTTAACTCTGCTTTTCATCTTATAAATTGTATCATTTTTACAATATGCTTACAACCTGACTATTCCGTACGCAAGGCCGTTACCGGATCGCACTTCATGGCCATTCTGGAAGGAATGATACCGGCAATGACGGTCAGAACAATGCTGATGACGATCAGTATCAGTCCTGTTCTTAACGGCAGATAAGCTGTCAGGGTAGGAATATCGGTCACTTTGCGCACGATCCAGTTGATCGGATAGCACAGTAAGACCGTGGTAAGTACACCAATAGTACCGGCAAAAAGACCGATAATGAAAGTTTCGGCATTAAATACGGAAGCAACATTGCCCTTGGAGGCACCAAGTGATCTTAACACACCGATCTCCTTGGTTCTTTCCAGTACGGAAATATAGGTTATGATCGCAATCATGATCGATGATACGATCAGTGATACGGAAACAAAGGCTATTAATACATAGCTTATCGCATTTATGATATTGGATACTGAAGAAATCAGAATGCCTGTTATGTCAGTGTAGACAATGACATCTTCGTCATGTCCCTTTTCCTTCAGATCATCGTTATAATCACTGATGAACTTCTTGAAGCCTTCCTTGGAGTCAAAGTCCTTCAGATAAGCTGCAATGGAAACCGGTGACTGCGGATCTACGTATCCCAGGTTTCTGAGATTGCCGTCAGCGGTAACATCGTTCTGTGAGGTATTCATATAGGTCATCATCAGTCTGGTGATCTCTTCTTCCGTCATGTTGAACTTGAAGGCGTTCTGCAGGGCGCTGGCATCAAAGATGAAGGCATTGTTCATCACACCTGAAAGATAACTGCCCATTTCCGACATGGTTCCGTTAAGGGTCTTCATTATTCTTCCCTGCAATAAGGAAGTTGTAACATTCTTAATGGTTTCCTCCATGGCCGGATTGTTCATCAGGGCATTTACCAGTTCAACGATCTTATCAGATGACAGCGGTGTATCCCCACCTGGCACAAACTGTTTTCCGATCTCCACATAAGAAGCAACCGTACTCTTCAGCATAGGACGCAGTACTTTTTCCATGTATCCTGCCTCTAAGCCAAAGTCCTTTTCGATCTGAGCCATTTCCTTCTTAGATGATTCCTTGGCCATCTGATCATCGATCATCTTGTCAATGGCTTCCATGTCGATCACAGCGGTACCGCCTTCCCCGGCCTGTTTTATGTAATCTGCCAGCATTTCTGCCGTCATGTTTCTGATGAATGTGCCAAGTTGTTTACCGGCATCTCCGGCATCATTGATGACATCATTCATGGCTCTGGACATGAAATAGTTCATGCTGCTGGTAACATCATCAGGATTCACGTTTATTCTGAAGGCCTGATTCATCATGTCGGTATCAACACTGATCATGTCTTCGAAATTGATGTTGCTTTCCTGACGGTTATCGGAATTGATTTCCTCAAAGGTTCTTCTGGAGAAGACATCCTTTTCCCTGTCAGCCAGCTGTTGCTTTACTATTTCCCTGTCATGACTCTGCTCAATGACATATTCAGTCAGAGATGGCAGATAGCCTACTCCCGGCATCATGACATTGTTGTTGCGACCTTCCCGCGGAATGATGATTCCGGTTATCTTCAGAGTCGTAGCCTTATCAAGCAGATCCTGTACAAAAGCCTTGTCATCTGACATGTCCTTCCAGACGTCATATGTCCGGTCATACTCATAGAAATCAGCCGGTATGATCAGCTTGTATTCCAGCTTAAGGAAGTCTTCCCAGGTAAAGGACATCGGTTTATTGTTAAGTTGAGCCTTTTCTCCCTGCATCATCTTATTGATGAAATCTTCCAGTTCTGCCGGGTCACGCAGACCAAGGGCATAAACGATATAGTCAGTTATGACGGTCTTACTGTTAACGATCAGAACCATTTCATCATATTTTTCCGGCCAGCGTCCTTCGATCAGGTCATACTGACTTTCAAGCAGTTCCCTGTTATCAAGAAGCGGCTGGAAGGCAGAGCGGGTATACATCCGCATTGACGAAGAAAACATGCTGTTATAGATTGTGCTTGGATTGACCTTGATGATCTTTCCCGGTTCATCAGCCTTGTATATGTTAGGTGTCACCCCATAGCTGTACTGTAGGGCAACAAGATAGTCATCTATCTGATCATAATTATTCTCAATGTATTTCTTGAAAGCCTTGAGGTTATTGGAGCCAACCTGATTGAACATGCTGGCAATCATTGATATTTCGGTAACCTTTCCTTCTTCTCTTTCCGTGTTGGCAACGGAAGAAACAACATTAAGCATGCTGGTAGTCATGTCCATGTCGGAATTCTCAATGGTCAGTGGGTATGAGCTTAATGAGTCTCGCTGAACATCGTCAATATATCTGTTGACGCCATTGCTTAAGGACATGATCAGAGCGATACCAATAATACCTATTGAACCGGCAAAAGACACCAGGATCGTTCTGGCTTTCTTGGTCATCAGATTATTCAGCGACAGCATGAAAGCTGTAAAGATATTCATGGAAGCTTTTGGAATGGTATAGAACCGTTCCTGTTCAGCGTTGACATAAGGATTGCTGTCACTGATTATCTGTCCGTCCATCAGTCTGACAATGCGGTTGGCATATTTTTCTGCCAGTTCAGGGTTATGGGTTACCATGACAACCAGACGGTCGGAAGCTACTTCCTTTAGCAGATCCATAATCTGAATGGAGCTTTGGGTATCCAGGGCACCGGTCGGTTCATCAGCCAGCAGAATGTCAGGATCATTTACCAGGGCTCTGGCAATGGCTACTCTCTGCATCTGTCCGCCAGACAGCTGATTGGGCTTCTTATAGAGCTGATCTCCCAGGCCTACTCTCTCCAGAGCCTGCCTGGCTCTTTCGGTTCTTTCCTTTCTGCTGATGCCGGCAATGGTCAGAGCCAGCTCAACATTGGAAATGACATTCTGATGAGGTATCAGGTTGTAGGACTGGAAAATGAAACCTACCGTGTGATTGCGGTAACTGTCCCAGTCACGGTCATTGAAGTCAACCGTTGACTTCCCGTTGATGATCAGATCCCCGGAAGTATAACGGTCCAGGCCGCCAATGATGTTAAGCATTGTGGTCTTGCCGCCTCCTGAAGGGCCCAAAATGGCCACAAATTCATTGCGGCGGAAAGAAACTGAAACATTCTTCAGCGCTTCTACGGTATTATTGCCCATTTCATAATTCTTGCAGATGTTCCTTAATTCAATCATCGGACACCTCCTGCAAAGCTGCGATGTTTCCGGTTGCTCTGATAAGGGCATCTACATCCTGCTGATCCAGCTGCCCCAGAACAGCAGAGACATGATCTATGATGCTTTCATATATTTTCCTGACATGGCTGCGTCCCTTATCCGTTAAGGAAACAATGACTCGTCTTCCGTCTTCAGGATCACTTTCACGCAGTATTTCTCCCTTGCTGCTGAGATTGCGCAGGATCTTGGCCATGTGGGCACTGCTGGTATCCGTTATAACAACAAGTTCACTTGGCGTCATGGAACCATGGCTTACCAGAGCTGCCAGCACGCAGAGTTCACCGCGTGATAAAGAAATCAGCTTTTTCGGAGCTGGACGGTTGAAAATCCGATTTATGTTATTAAACAATGTCTGTGCCTGTTCTTTGCTGTTCATAAAAATACCTAACCTAGTTAGCAATTATACTATATAACAGCGTGACCGTCAAGAAAACCGCCGAAAGGCGGCTTATCTTATGATTGCGTATGTAATGCCCTGATTTTCTCCTCATTTTTTCACATTTTCATGGTTTTTTGGATAAATCAGCATAATTTTTATTAAGTAAAATGATATCTGAGAGTTTCTCTAAGGTTTCCTTTATCTGGCTTAATTGGTATGGAATCTCTTCTTCAGTTCTCTGACAAAATCGTTATGGAAGAAAACAAACAGCAGCAGAACACTGAAGGCAATTGAACCCAGTACAATTACCGGCCAGCTGGTATCAATTAATCCTGTAAATGATACTACTGTCAGCACCAGCGAGAAGATAACCAGCCACATCATCGGCATGGTGTTCTTCAGCTGACTCTTATAGTCTATTAAAAGAATTACCGTTGTCAGTATCAATGCGGCAAAGCATATGATCGGAATGACAAACATTGCCCAGCCCGGAGCCAGACAGAAATCGATCAATGCCAACAGCACTATCACAAAGAACACCGCCTTGACGATCTGGGATATCATGTTGAATTCAATGCTGTCAGGTGAGAATACCAGATTCCACACTGACCATAATGACCAGACTACCACTGCACTCCAGGCCTTGCCTTTAGTGGCAATATTGACAATTACACAGACACCGCCAGCAATCAGGAACAGCCATCTGGCAATTCGACGCAGCCTCAGAAACAGGACATTTACCTTATCCATGACAGGATAGACGACCTTAACTTTCATATACGTCACTTCCCTTCACTTCAACTTCTATGCCATCTTTCTGCAACAGCTGCAGCAGTTTTTCCTCAAAGCAGACATCGGCAGTTATCTTGGTTATTGACAGAACTGATATGTCTTTAAAGGTAACAAGTGCACATGAAGCACGGCAGATGTCACTTGGCCCTAAAACAAAGTCAAACTTTTCAACATATTCACCCATGTCTTCAGGAAGCCTGATGACTCCCAGGTTTGATAAAAACGAGGTATTGACCTTGTCACCCAGGAAACCGTAAACCCGTCTGACAACTGGTTTCTTGATGTTCAGAGGAACATACTTGACTGACTGTACCAGCTTGACTGTCGTACTCATCATCTTGCTCATTTCTTCCAGACAGGACTTTTCCTTTATTTGCTGAGTAACATTATCTATGATGTCATCCACTCCCGTAGCATTCTGCAAAGGAGTATCAACCGTAAAGTACATTGAATAATTTCTGATGGTACGGGACTTATTGAACTTGCGCATGTTGACCGGAACCTGGATCTTGATCTCTCCGCTGGTTTCCTCACAGGCAAATCGGGCTGCCATGGTCATTAATGAAACGAGATAAGAGGTAACCGTGGCGTTCTTTTCCCTGGCCTTCCGCAACAGTTTTCCCGAATCCATTTCAAAATGAAGAACCTGTACCGGCCTTATCGGACTGATCCTGCCGCTCATCTGAGCTGCACTGTTATTCATGAACCCAGAAGTTCCTTCCTTCAGTTCGCTTTTGGCAAATTCGTTGACTGTTTCCTCCATTCTCGGAGCTTCGTCAATGTCCAGAACATCATTGCTGCAGGTAACATCATGCCCAAGCAGACGCAGATATTCACCGGTCAGGGTCTTAAGAAAGACAATGCCGCCTGACCCGTCAGTCAGCACATGAAACAGTTCCGCACTGATGCGGTTCTGGTAGTATACAACACGGAATGACTGGGAACCCGTTGTCTCAATCTTTAATGATCTTAGCGGAATGATCTTTTCCGGTTCAATGGAGAATCTTCTCTTGGTCGAATCCAGATAATGCCAGAAGAATCCCTTTTTCAGAGTAGTGGCGAAACTAGGGAATCTCTTTATGGTAAAGTTCAGGGCCATCTGCAGTATCTCAGGAACTATTTCTTCCTTGAGATATACCGAGACACGGAACATCGGAACAGCCTTGAAGCGCATTGACATCGGGTAGATGATGGCGGCATTATCCAGCGGATACCATCCAATGGCCGGATGGTTGTAGAACCCGCCCAGTTTTTCCGGAGAAAGCCTTTCCAGAGCCTGTTGCAAAGACATTCCGGAAGACATGTAGTATTTTATGGCACGGTCAAAATCCTCAGTAAGCAGATATTCCTGAGACTTTGCCATGCGGATATGCTTCATCAGTTCCAGCTGGAATTCATCATACAGCTGCTGTTGCTCATCATTGAATTCAAAGCGGATCTGACCCGGAAGATTTCTTTTCATATATATAATTATACCCCAACACGGCCTGAAAAAAAGATGGTTTGAAAACCATCTTCTTTACCTGATGTAATGTGCTTCGAAGAATTCCATGTTCTTCAGGTTGGTATCAACCTGATAATCATAGACCTTTCTGCCTTCTCTGTAGGTGTACAGACAGTTAAAATCACTGTCAACGATCGCAAAGTCAGCATCCTTGCCAACTTTCAGTGATCCCTTCTTATCACCCCAGCCATAGACCTGGGCAGGGTTAAGTGAAGACATGATGCATACTTCTTCCAGAGGATAGCTCATGTTTTCAACCAGGTTCTTAATGCCCCATAATACCGGCTTGGCAGAGCCCATCAGTCTTCCGGTATCAGTCAGACAGAATCCTTCTTCAGTAATGTTCATGTCGGTATCCATGTAATGATACGGTCCGGCAGGCAAACCGGCCATGGCCACGTTATCTGAGATCATCATGAACTTATGCAGAGCATCTCTCTTAATTCTGAACATCATTTCCATCATTTCGTTGGAAACATGCAGACCGTCACAGATCAGTTCATTATAGATGTTGTCATCCAGCAGACAGGCTCCCAGTCCGCCCATTCTGCGGTGATGAATGCCGCTCATGACATTGGCGGTATGAGTAGCAACCGTGATTCCGTTTTTAAAGTATTCCATTGCTTCGTGATAGTCGCAGTTACTGTGAGCATAAGCTACTCTGACACCATTCTGAGTAAGATATCTGGTAGCTTCCCTGCTGCCTTTCAGTTCCGGGGCAATGGCAACCAGCTTCAGTAAGCCATCAGCATCCTTTACCATCTTTTCCAGGAAAGCCAGATCAATTTCAGGATGTCCTTTGTCAACACCCTTTTCACCGACTCTGTTAAGGTAAGGTCCTTCGGAATGGATACGCAGGATCTGAGCACCGTCATATTCTCCTCTGGCAGTTTCGGCTACCATCTTGTAACAGCCGTTCTCATCGGTAATTGTCGGCAACACACCGGTAACACCGACACTGGCAACAGCCTTCAGATAACCTAAAAGATCCCTGTTGCCCCTTCTGATATTGCCCGGTTCATAACCCATCATGGCATGGTTATGAGTATCAATTATGCCCGGTATGATCGTTTTGTCAGCCATGTCGATGTCCGCTTTCAGTTCTTCAACATCTTTTCTGACCAGATCGGTAATGACACCATTTTCAAATACCAGGTAACCGTCAATGGCTCCTGCTTCGGTGATAATGTTGCTGCAGTAGATAATCATGATTCTCCTCCTATTACAGATCTCCATCAGAGATCATAATTTAATCATTTCTATATGTATATTTATATCTTCATTATATCTCATTTGTTATATGCAACAAATAAAAAAGGAAGGACCATGTCCTTCCTCTATTCGATTACGTCTTTTACCTTCCAGCCCTTATAGCTTCCTCTGTAAGCACTGACTGTATCTGCCAGAGTCAGGATGGAATTATCCAGTTTCTCCTTATCAGCTACAACAGTGTTTGACAGATAAACTTCACCATTGTCGTTGATGTCATCATCAACTTCATAGCCTAAGCCGAAGGCGATGGTTCTGTAAGCATCAAAGTCACTCTTATTAGGGAATACTATATAATGGAGCAGTTCAACTTCACGGCATTCACCGACTACATTGAGCATGACCTTTACTTTTTCCCTGATGGAATTGATCTTCTTTTCAGCTAAATGTGGGAATGGATTTGCAGGTGGAATGATGTCCCGCACAGTTTCCTTTACTTCTACAGCAGGTTCTTCGAAACTGTCATCAACTACTTCTTCTTCAGCTGCAACTTCAGGTTCTACGACCTCGCTGGCGACTTCAGTAATGACTGGTTCTTCTTCAGGCTGCGGTTCATTTACTTCTTCGAAGACTTCTTCAGCAACAGGTGCTTCTTCAACAGGTTCTGCAATGTCAACATGTTCTTCGATGACTTCAGGTTCACCCTTTGGTCCGGCCATGACTTCATCAATGATACTGTCAAGGCTGATATCATCAAGAGTATCAAGGTCAGAAGTCTTAATGTCTACCTGATCAATTACTTCTGCATTATCAAGAATGCTTACTTCTTCAACAGGTTCATTTACGTCGTTGTTGTTGATTTCATTCAGGAGGTCTTCGAGTTCAGGGTGTTCTTCTTGAACAAGGTTTACCTCAGGTTCTTCTTCCTGTACAGGTGTCTCAGGAATATCCATTTCCTCGATGCTTTCATTTGAATGCAGATTCTCATCTGTTTCAGGTTCTTCAACCTCTTCAGACTGCTGGAAGTATTCTTCCGGCTGCCCTTCAAATGGATTTTCTTCGACTGCCGGTTCTTCAGCTGGTTCTTCATAAACAGGCTGCTCTTCAACATGTTCCTCTACTGGCTCTTCGCAAACAGGCTGTTCTTCAACAGGTGTTTCCTCTGCAGGTTCTGCTACCCATTCTTCAACCGGTTCTTCAACTGCTGTCTGTTCTTCTACAGACTCTTCACAAACAGGTTCTTCTGCTACAGGCTCCTCGACTGGTTCTTCATAAACAGGCTGCTCTTCAACAGGTGTTTCCTCTGCAGGTTCTGCTGCCCATTCTTCAACCGGTTCTTCAACTACCGGCTGTTCTTCTCCAGGCTCTTCACAAACAGGTTCTTCTGCTACAGGTTCCTGACAGACTTCTTCAGCAGGCTCCTCAACTGGTTCTTCGCAAACAGGCTGTTCTTCTGCTGGTTCCTCAACTGGCTCTTCGACAGGTTCATCATATTCGAGTTCTTCTTCAGCAGGTGCTTCTACTACAGGTTCTGCAACACATTCTTCAACTGGTTCTTCAGCAGGAACTGCCTCTTCTTCAGCAGCAGGTTCAGGTCTGTTGGTCTTTTCAATTGGAATCAACTCTTCTTCTTCGTTTTCACGCTCTTCATTTCTCTTTTTAACGAATGCGGCAACTGCACTGGCGATGGCCGCGACATATATAACGCCCTTTATAAATTTACTCATACCACACCTCTTTTTTCGTAATTATAGTCATATAAACTCAAATGTATTATAATATAAATAATCCAATTATTAAAGAATGAAAAGGAGCAGGTAATGAAAAAGTTGGCATTGATCTCACTGATTCTTCTAATGATTCTGTGCGGCTGCAAAAGAAAAGAATTTGCTCCTTTTGTCATTATGAAACAGGAAATTCTCGAGCTTAATAAGTCTTATAAGGCTGAAGATCTCATTGAAGATGTAGACAATGCCGGACTGATCATTGAGGTCATTTCCAATAACATTGATACTTCACGTCCAGGTGATTATACTGTCACCTATAAGATCTCTTCTCCTAACGGCAAGAAGCATGTGGAAAAGACCTTTGTCTTCCGTGTCAGAGACAATGATGCCCCTATCCTGACCGTTCCTGACGAAATACATCTGAAGCAGGGACAGCTGTTCAGGATCAGCGATTATGCTCAGGCATACGATTCACGTGAGGGTAATATCACCGACAGGATCGTGTACAGCGGTGATGTGAATTCCTACCGTGAAGGAACCTATCAGATACTGGTATCCGTTACCGACAGTTTCTCCAACACTTCAAGAGAAACGGTATCGATCATCATTGAAAAAGGTGATCCTTCCTCCTTCATCGCCAATATTTCCGGCGATTATACCGATATCTCCTACGAATACGGACAGGCCCCTGCCCTGACGCTTAACATCAATAAGACCTTCACGCTGTATCTCAATGGCTGTTCCATTCTCTCAGCTGTTGAAGGTGAATATGTAATGTTTGAAAACCATCTTTATCTCAGAAGTCCTAACTATCACTTCTCTGATAAGCCGGAAGAAGATCTGGTATGCTTTGTCATAATGATGGACGGTACTTTGAAATTTGAAACTGAACTCAACATCTGTGCTCCAAATTACGGTGACATTTTTAAAAAAAGCGAACAATAGATATTTACCTTTTTAAAAAATGTGTGTATAATAGAAAAGCACGTTGGGAATTAGCCAAGCGGTAAGGCAACGGACTCTGACTCCGTCATTGCAAAGGTTCGAATCCTTTATTCCCAGCCAATGAAAAATCAAGCCTTTGAATAAAGGCTTTTTTTATGTCAATATCTGGTTCTTAGAATATTACATGTGCTGAAAATTAAAAAATAAAAGTTAATGCTGTTTTAAAGTCAAAATACACATATTTATCCTTTCCAGACAGTATAATAAAATCAGAGGTACAACAATATGCTAATCAAATCAAACAGAATCTATTTTGAAGACGGATGCCGCAGCGGTTATCTGGTCATTGCCGGTAAGAAAATAATCGGTTTTCTTGATGGCAGAGCCAAGGTAAAGGACTACATCGATTATTCCGACTACCGTATTATTCCAGGCATCTTTGATACCCATAACCACGGTACTCACGGCTATACTCCAAATGGCTTCAGCAACGGTGAAGAAGAAGTAAAATGCTATCTTAAGGCCTTGGCCAGCACCGGTGTTACCAACGTCTTCCCTACCATAGCCTACATGGATGGAACAGATAACTATGCCAGAATCAGACACTTATATGGACAGCAGCTGGATGGCGCAACCATCCTGGGCATCCATTCCGAAGATACTGAAAGACTTGGTCACAGAGTCGGTGAAAAAGGCATTCCTATCGGAGAATTCCCGGTAGACATGGATCTGGTCAGAAACACCTGGGAACAGTCCGGCGGCTTACTGAAACTGTGCGGCATTGCTCCGGAAAAAGAAAATGCCCAGGAAGCAATCGACTATCTCAACGATAAAGGCGTCAAGGTAGCCTTCATGCATTCCGAAGCCTCCTATCAGGAAGCCAAGGAAGCCTTTGACAAAGGCGGTTTCTTTGTTTCCACTCATACCTGCAATGTCATGAGAGGCATTCACCACAGAAACATGGGTGGCCTGGGAGCATGTCTGCTTGACCCTGATCTGTACAATGAGATCATCTGTGACTTCCTGCATGTTGCTCCGGAAATGCTGCAGATAATATTCAAGGTCAAGGATGACATGGATAAATGGATCATGATTTCCGATAATGTTCAGGTAGCCGGTGCCCCTGTCGGCAGATACCGTAATGAAGATGATACCCGTGAAAGAGTCATTACCGAGGAAGGCTTCTGTCTGGAAACTACCGGAAGACTGTCAGGTTCAAGTAAACCTGTTCTCTACGGCATTGGCAACCTGGTTGAAAAACTGGGCATGCCAATCGAAACAGTCATCAGAATGGCTGCACTGAACCCTTGCCGTGCTTATGGATTCGACAAGGAAAAAGGATCAATCATGTTAGGCAAGGATGCGGACCTCGCCGTCATCACCGATGACTATCAGTGTGTAGCAACCTTTGTCAATGGCCGAAAGGTATATGACTGCAAGACAGACACTGATCTGTTTAACCCTGCATTCATCGAAAAATATCAGATCAGAGATTAGGAATATCTCAGTTCAAACACAAAAGAAGAGTCATGAATACATGGCCCTTCTTTTTGCATGAAGACTGATGTTGAGTACTCATAAAAACCAGCTTTACAAAAAATAAAAGAGTGTTTACCAGGCACTCTCTTATTCTTATTTTTTCAAGAAGGGGGAAATGGGTCTCTTCTTATTTGACCTACTTAATTTATACAATAACAATATGAAATGAATGTGAAATATAACAAAAATTCAGGAAAATGTTTTCTTTTTTTCATTTTCACACAAAAGACTGCATTACTGCAGTCTTTCATTAATTATTTAACAAATTCAATGTAAGCCATTGGAGCAGCGTCGCCACGTCTGACAGTTGTCTTGACAACTCTTGTGTAGCCGCCCTTACGATCAGCATAGCGTGGTCCGATTTCTTCGAACAGCTTCTGAACAGCTGTCTTGCCGGTCTTTCCTACTGGTACGTCATGAACAAATGCGAGTGCCTGTCTTCTGGCGTGTAAGTCGCCTCTCTTAGCCAGGGTTACAAGTTCATCAACAACAGTTCTCATTTCCAGAGCTTTCTTTTCAGTTGTTTCGATCTTTTCATATACGATCATATCAGTAGCAAGGTTACGGAATAATGCCTTGCGGTGATCTGCCTTACGGCCTAATTTACGATTATGCATTTTCGGGATATCCTCCTATCTTAGAGATCAGTTGTACGGAAACCCTTACCTAAGGCGGCCAGCTTGTCCTTTACTTCTTTCAGGGACTTCTTGCCGAGGTTACGTACTCTCATCATTTCTTCTTCTGTCTTCTGAGTTAACTCTTCAACAGTCTGGATTCCAGCACGCTTCAGACAGTTGTATGAACGTACTGAGAGATCCAGGTCTTCAATAATCATATTGAAGCCCTTTACATCTGCTTCATCAGTTGAATCCTTAATGACATTGCCCATCTCGTTAACACTTTCCTTGATGGATGTCAGTAATTCAAAATGATCAATCAGAATTTTTGCTGATAAGGCAACTGCAGTCTGCGGAGTGATGCTTCCGTCAGTCCAGACTTCCAGAGTCAGCTTATCATAGTTAGCTTTCTGACCAACACGTGTCTGGTCAACTGCGAATGTAGCCTTGGTGATAGGTGTGAAGATTGAATCAGTGTAGATGGTTCCAATGCCCTGGGATGAACCCTGATAGAGCTTCTTGTTTTCATCTGCGCTGACATATCCACGACCCTTACGGGCTCTTAATTCCATCTCCAGCTTGCCGCCCTCAGCAACATGGGCGATAACCAGATCAGGATTCAGACATGTAACACCAGCCGGATATTCAATGTCACCGGCTGTGACAGTCTTAGGACCTACAGCATCTAATCTCAGTGTATGAGAATCATCATCAATTTCAAGAATCATGTCCTTGATGTTAAGGATGATGGCTGTTACATCTTCTACTACTCCCGGAATAGCTGTAAATTCATGGAAGACATTATCTATTTTGATTGAATATACAGCACCGCCTGGCATTGCTGATAATAATACTCTACGCATTGCATTGCCCAGAGTTGTTCCAAATCCTCTTTCCAGAGGTTCTACAACAAACTTACCATAATGCTCATCTTCAACGAATTCTTCGATCTTAAAATCTGCTCTTTCAAATTGTTGCATCAACTATTCCTCCTTGTTCCTATTAACCGCGCGGTCTCTTTGGTGGACGGCAACCGTTATGAGGAATTGGTGTTACATCATTGATTGCAGTAATTGTCAGGCCAGCAGTCTGTAATGATCTTACAGCTGATTCTCTGCCCGGACCCGGACCCTTGACATTGACTTCAACAGTCTTCATGCCGTGGTCAACAGCGGCCTTTGCAGCGGCTTCAGCAGCCTGCTGAGCAGCAAACGGTGTAGACTTACGAGAGCCCTTGTAACCGATTGCGCCGGCACTTGACCAGGCAATGGCGTTACCGTGTTCATCACAGATGGTAACGATTGTGTTGTTGAATGTTGAATGAATGTGAGCCACACCAGTAGCAATATTCTTACGTACCTTACGTACGCGTCTAACAGTTTTCTTCTGTGCCATAATATACTACCTCCTGCCCTATTTCTTCTTATTAGCAACAGTACGACGTGGTCCTTTACGTGTACGTGCATTAGTCTTGGTTCTCTGACCGTGTACAGGTAAACCCTTTCTGTGACGGATTCCCTTGTAGCAGCCGATTTCCATTAAACGCTTGATGTTTAAGTTAGTTTCTCTTCTTAAATCACCTTCGGTTTTGATCTTGTCAATTTCCTGACGGATTGCAGTTTCCTGTGCTTCAGTAAGGTTCTTTACTCTGATGGTTTCATCAACGCCGACCTTTGCTAAAACTTCCTTAGCTGTTGTCAATCCGATTCCATAAATATAAGTTAATGCGACTCCCACACACTTTTCACGTGGTAAGTCAACTCCAGCTATACGAGCCATATCTCTTTATTTACCTCCGATTAACCCTGTCTCTGTTTGTGTTTAGGATTTTCACAAATAACCATAACGCGACCCTTGCGCTTGATAACGCGGCACTTGTCGCAGATAGGCTTGACTGATGGTCTTACTTTCATAAGTTTTACCTCCTAAATTACTTATGTCTATATGTAATTCGCCCACGTGTTAGATCATACGGTGAGATTTCCAATGAGACACGGTCACCCGGTAAAATGCGGATGTAATTCATGCGGATTTTACCGGAAACGTGGGCCATAACAATGTGCTCATTAGGCAGTTTCACCTTGAACATAGCTCCAGGAAGACATTCCTCAACTATGCCTTCTACTTCAATAACTTCTGACTTGTCTTGCTTTGCCATCAGGAATTATTTATCCTCCTTATGTTTCTGCTCCCACAGATAGTTATCAATTGTTCTTTCAATCTCGAACCAGACTTTTTCAATGTCCTGTGCGGCATTGACGTCATGGACCAGATTTAACTTGCGGTAATGTTCGAGAACCGGTTCAGTTTCCCTGCGGTAGCTTTCCAGTCTCTTTTCCAGAGTTTCACGGTTGTCGTCTTTTCTCTGATAGAGATCACCGCCGCATACATCACAGATGCCTTCCACTTTTGGAGCAAGTGTCAGCAGGTTGTATGTGGCACCGCAATTGCGGCAGACACGTCTGTTTTCAATTCTGGAAATCAGAAGTTCTTCTTCAATCTTCAGATTGATTACCATCGAAATATCTCTGGAGGTACCGATTACCTTTGTGTCAAAAACGTTAGCCTGAACGAGTGATCTCGGGAAACCGTCTAAAAGATAACCGTTGTTACAGTCATCTCTTGATACGCGGTCAACAACCATGTCTATAACCAGCTCATCAGGAACCAGAAGACCAGCCTGCATGTACTCACTGGCCTTCTGACCTAATTTAGTGTTGTTTTTGACCTCTTCCCTAAACATATCGCCAGTCGAAATGTGAGCAACATCGTAATGCTTCTCAATTAATTCAGACATTGTTCCCTTGCCGGCACCGGCAGGACCCATAATCAATATATTTAGCATAGTC
>SVBJ01000025.1 GCA_015058955.1 Erysipelotrichaceae bacterium | reverse complement strand
ACCGCTATCTTCATATTAAAGGGGAAAGTAAAAGGAAGGAATTCTGTTGATTATTTCCTTCCTTTTTTCGTCCTATTCTATCCCACCAACTTGGCCTCCACCAACTTCTCCACCAATTTCCATCCCACCAACTATTTTAGAGACCCAGCGATATTCAGCAGCAGAAATGCTGCTTTTTTCGACAGGTTGATCATTGAGTAGAGGACTAATGTTATTCTTTGGATACCCCCTTTTTCTTTCATTTTTCATGATGGTTTTTCTGTTGCGAAAAGCGGTTCAATTAAGTAGAATATATATAGTTAGAAAAGGGGACTTTATATGCCAGAGGTTGTTAAGTCATTGTTATACATATTACTTGGCGTCATTATCGGAGCAATCGCCGGCTGGTACTTCACCCGCAAGCAGGTTGAAAAACAGCTCAAGGAAAACCCTCCTGTTAATGAAAAGATGATCAGGGCAATGTTCATGCAGATGGGCCGCAAGCCGTCAGAAGCTCAGATCAAGCAGGTAATGAAGAGTATGAATCAGGGACAATAACACAGCGGCAGCTGTGTTTTTGCAAGGCATAAACATATATGAGAATAATTAAGACTGTGATCGCATTGGTGCTGTTACTGGCTGGATTGACAATCAATTCAGCTGTTTTGGCTGAAACGGACGGGGAATACAGTTACGAAATCAGTGACGGTACGGCCGTTATCACCGGATACAGCGGTCATGACAATCATCTCTACATACCGCAGCAGGTTGGCAGACATGAAGTCTCACGGATCGCAGAAGGGGCGATAGACTGTTCTTATACGACCCGGATAGAAATACCTGACCAGGTCAGAAAAATCGCTCCTGGGGCCTTCTATAACTGCGAGACGGTCATTTCCCTGACCATGGGCATTTCAACTGAAGCATCATATGGCTTTGACAAGCTGGTCCACCTGGAAACTCTCAGCATTACCCAGGGAACGGGAGATACCGTAAGTTACGGCTGTCCCCGGGAAGTACCGTGGCACGACAGTGCCCGCAACATTGAGACACTTCATCTGGACAGCCGCATCATAAGCATCGGCAATTATCTGTTTGAAGGATTCACTGGTGTTACAGAACTGATACTTCCGGAAAACCTCAATGCGGTAGGAGTGCGAAGCTTCTACAACTGGCTTTCCCTGGATCATCTGGAAATACCGAAAACACTGACATCGATCGATGCTCAGGGTTTCGGAGCCGATCCGATCGTACGATCCGACAGAGCGGTTATCGTGCTGCCTTCCGGCATCAGAAAGATCGGCAGCGATGCCTTTGACATCAATAACATCTACTATACCTACAGCGGTTCCACGGCTGATCAGTTTCTCAATGACAATCACATTGTCCATAAGACAATTGACCTGGACATTGCCGGGGAACTGACGACCATGTTAATAGGGGACAGCGGCCTCTTTGTGCCAAAGGATGTGCCGTATTTCCTGGAAAACGATATCAGATTCTCCTCTTCCGATGACAGCATTCTGGAAGTCAAGGAAGACGGTTATTTCCTGGCTCATAAAAAGGGAGCCGTGACTCTGGATATATCTACTTCCAGCGGTCATCTCTCCCGCAACATCAACATCCGCAGTGAGGAAAGCGGTGATGCAGTTTATCTGCGAGTACCAGTGGAAACATATTACCAGCTGCAGTGTTCCGAATACTTTGACCGCATCACTTCAGCCAACATAAACGATGTGACCTACAGCTGTGAGGATGAGAATGTGGAAGTATCAGAAAGCGGACTGATCAGACTTGCCGCCGTTGGCAGCTACCGCATTGAAATACAGCTCAACAAGCGTACGGTAGGTACTTTCCTGATCGATGGCTTCAGAGCCGTTGAACAGATCATTCCTGATCTGGATGACTTCGTGATGACTCTGGACAGCCGGCTGGATTTCCCGGCCCGGGTATATCCGGAAGACGCTGATGACTCAACCCTGTATTATTACAGCGAGGATGACAGTGTTGTCTCGACCAATCTGAGCGGACATCTTACGGCCGTGGGCAAGGGTGTGACATTCGTGAACATCTTCTCCCGTGACAACAATGCCGTTGCCAGAGTCAGGGTGAAGGTCCTGGATGACGATATGAACGTACCAGTAGGAGCCTTCCCGTTAATGGTCGGCAAGATGTTTGACCTGCACATTGAAGGCAACGACCTGAAGTACTATTCCTCCAACGAAGAAATTGCGACAGTTAACGATGACGGGATCGTTACCGGGGTCTCAACCGGTGACTGCTACATAACCGTCGGCAATGATGATACCGCCCGTACCATCGCAGTGGCGGTATACGACGCCTTCAGCTATGGGGTTGACCTGTCTGAATGGAATAACTACATCTCTGCTGATAACTTCGTGCAGATGAAGAGGTCAGGCATTGACTTTGTCTTGTTAAGGGCCGGGTACAGAGATGACTATGAAGACTACATGTTCCAGAACAACTACTACAATGCCAGGGAAGCCGGACTGGATATCGGGGTATATCATTACATCACGGCAACTGACAGCGAAATGGCCGTCAGGGAAGCTGAAGCCATGTTATCCTGGATCGAAGGCATGCAGTTTGAATATCCGGTGGTTCTGGATATTGAAACCGAGAATCAGAGCTATCTGTCAGCAGGTGTATTCAACGATGTCATCGATGCCTACTGCTCCACGATCGAGTCAGCCGGATATAAGTGCATGATCTACAGTTTTGCTTCATTGCTGAACAGATGCAACCGTGAGATCCTGGGCAAATACGATATCTGGCAGGCCCACTGGGGAGTTACGGTCCCGACCGTCTTTACTCAGAGATATACGATCTGGCAGTTTACTGCTTCAGGAAAAGTTCCGGGAGTCAAAGGCGATGTGGACATGAACATCTGCTTCTATGATTATCCGACATACATCAGAGAAAACCATCTTAACGGTTATTAGAAATACCTGAAAGCTTCCGTGACACGGAAGTTTTTTCGGAATAACACCTTGTGCGGTCAAATAAGTAGCAGGAGGTGTTTTTATGTCAGTATTGAGGAAAATACCTGTCAGTAATCACTACGCTTTCAGTTCTGTGTTTACCCATGATCTGGAAGTGACCAGGGAATTCATAAGTGCCCTTATTGGAAAACCGATCAGTAAAGTAGTGATTGCGGACAGAGAAAAGGTAATGGAAGAAGTCTTTGAGGGAAAGGGAATAAGATTTGACGTCTATCTTAAGGACGCAGAAGGGGAGTCATTTGACCTGGAATTACAGATATCTGACGAAAGAAATATTGAAAAGAGAGTCAGATACTATCAGAGCATTCTGACTGCCGATGCCCTGTCAAAAGGTGAGAGATACCGAGATCTGAAGGACAGTTATGTCATATTCATCTGTGTTGGGAATGATCCGATTGGATTGAGAAAAACTATATATGAAATAGAAAATACTATCGTCAGTGCCGGTAACAGATTGTTCAAAGACGGAATGCATTCATAAATATTCAATTTCAGCTCTTCCAGAGAATCCAGTGGTAACCAGGTAATTGAAGAAATAGCCAATTATTTCTATAATGATGAAGTAACAGGAAGACTAAGCGAGAGAATCGACGAAATCGTCAGAAAACTGAATGAAAATGTTACCTGGAGGGAAAAGGTTATGACTTGGGAACAGGAAAAGGAAGCATTGGCTGAGACTTATTTTGAAAAAGGAAAAGCTGAGGGAAAAGCTGAAGGAAAAGCTGAAGGGCTTGTCCGGGGAAAAAACGAAGTTGCTTTGGCCATGCTGAAAAAAGGCTTTGATGTTTCCGTCGTAAAGGAACTCACCGGTCTGGATGAAGGCGATATCAGAAAACTGAGTAATTAGCTGTGATATCCTTTGAAAGTGTTTTTCAGTAACGAAGTAAATGCAGAAGTTTCTGCATTTTTTTGCTGACTCCCGGCTGTGCAGTAAAATGCTGTGGCTATAAAAAAAACGAACGCAACACTAGGCCTGTATTGTTTTTCAGGCTGATTGATTAATTGAATTGATACAGGTCATATCTTATAATGGTTTTGCTAAAAGACGGCTCAGTCAGTATGTATTCACAGAGTCTTCTGTCTGTGATTTCTGAACGCCGGGATAATACTTTCAAAGAATATGGAGAAGGAGAATTATGGCAATTTATCCGCTGATCAGCAGGACTGAAAACTGTAAAAACTGCTACAAATGCATCAGAAGCTGCCCTATAAAGGCTATTTCTTTTGAGAACAACCGCGCCAACATCATACATGACGAATGTATCCTGTGCGGAACCTGTTATAACATCTGTCCTCAGCAGCTGAAGGAAGTAAGAAATGACATCCAGAGGGTAAGAGGGCTGTTAAGACGGAATAAGGTAGTTGCTTCAGTGGCACCATCCCATGTGGCATATTATGAGAACACTGATATATCTGCCATAAGAGATGCTCTGATGAAACTTGGTTTCTTTGCGGTGGAGGAAACGGCGATCGGAGCAACCATAGTGAAGAAGGCCTACGATGAAATGATAAATGAGGGAAGGGATGTAGTCATATCTTCCTGCTGCCATTCCATAAATCTGCTGATTGAGAAAAGATATCCCGAATGTCTGCCGTTTCTGGCCGATGTTCTGACCCCGATGCAGGCTCATGGTCTCAACATCAGAGAAAGATTCGGAGATGTTAAAGTTGTTTTTATCGGCCCGTGCATTTCCAAGAAAGATGAGGCAGATCACAGTGAATATATCGATGCAGCTCTGACTTTTGAGGAACTCGACAGATGGCTGAAAGAAGAGAACATTGACCTGGATACAGAGAAAAAGGCAGAAACCGTGGAAAGATCCAGGGCCCGTCTGTTCCCGAAAGCCGGAGGAATCATTGATACGATGATGTGTGAAAGGGAAGACTATCAGTACATTGTCGTTGACGGTCTGGGAAACTGCATGCAAACTCTGGAAGATATTCGAAACGGAGATATCCACAGATGCTTTATTGAAATGTCTGCCTGTGAGGGCAGCTGTATCAACGGGCCTGTCACCCGCAGGAAAAAGGCCAGTATTGCTGCCAGGCTTGTCAATCTCAACCGCTATGCCGGCAAGCAGGACTTTGAGTATGGCAATACCACTTCAAAGGACATTCATCAGTCTTACCAGGCTCAGCAGAGAACCCGGGTAATACCTACTGAAGAAGAAATTGAACGGATGCTGAACAAGATGCATAAGGCCCATAAGGAAGACCGTCTAAACTGCGGCTGCTGCGGGTATGACAGCTGTCATGACAAGGCCATTGCGATAATCCAGGGACGAGCAAACATTGACATGTGTCTGCCGCTTTTAATGGAAAAGAGCCAGTCCCTTTCCGATACCATCGTCAGAAATTCGCCAAACGGCCTGATGGTTCTGGACGAGGAACTGAGTGTGCAGCTGATGAACCGTTCAATGTGCCGTATTCTCGGTCTTGAAGATGTAAGAAGTGCCATAGGACAGCATGTTGCGATGGTAATGGATCCAACCGATTTCTATGAGTCTCTTGACGGCAGGACAATTTATGCAAAGAGAGAATATCTGGCCGAATATGACAGATACGTGGAAAAGACCATTGGACATGATAGTAAATTCAAGGTACTGGTCTGTGTCATGAAGGATATCACCGAAGAGGAAAAGAGCCGGAAGGCTCATAAGGATCTGGTCGACAATACCATCACCATCACTGATTCGCTTCTGGAACAGAACATGACCAGTGTTCACGAAATAGCTTCCCTGCTGGGTGATACGGTTGCCGAAACCAAGGTAGCCCTGGAAAAACTGAAGAAGCTGGTGCAGCATGACGACTAGATTATTTACAGATTACGGTTACATATCAATGAATCATATAGGAGAAGTACTCTGCGGTGACTATGTCACTGTTACCAGACTTCCCAATGATTCCATGGTCATGGTTCTGGCTGACGGGATGGGCTCAGGAGTAAAGGCCAACATTCTCGCTACTCTTACCAGCACCATGATGAGCAAGATGGTGGGAAATGAAATGGACATATCCGACTGCATTCAGACCGTCATTACAACTTTGCCGGTTTCAAAAGACTTCGGAGTATCCTATGCCACCTTCTCAGTGGTATATGTCAGGGAAAACCGCTGGATCCAGATATACAATTATGACAATCCGACTCCTTTCGTGATCAGAAACAGAAAGCTGTGGCAGCCGGAATACACCGTTTCCCAGATCCATGGCAAGAGAATAGAGAGCTGCAGTTTCGAGGCGGAAGTCAATGACTCCGTATTCATGATGAGTGACGGTGTACTATATGCTGGCATTGGAGCAACTCTTAATTACGGATGGGGACTGCCGGAGATCACCAGATTTGCCGAAAGCATCTTTGAAGATTCTCTTTCTGCCAAGAGCCTGGCTACCTATCTGATCGACCGCAGCAATAATCTCTATTATGGCAAGCCGACTGACGATGTGACCTGTGCCGTATTGAAAATAAGAGAAAGCCGGCAGGTCAATGTCATGGTCGGACCTTCCACCAACCGCGATAATGACGACAAGATGGTTTCCCGGTTTCTTTCCGGCGAAGGCAAGCATGTGGTCTGCGGGGGAACGACCGCTTCCATCGTAGCCCGATATCTGGGCAAGGATATTGAGGCAGTTAATAATGACATGCCGGATGAGGGTATACCGCCGATTTCTCAGATCGAAGGAATTGATCTTGTTACCGAGGGCATGATAACCCTGAACAGGGTTCTGGAATATGCCAGGGACTTTGCGGATAAAAACAGTGATTACTTCAGCTGGAATTACAAAAATGACGGGGCTTCCTTACTGAGCAGTATTCTGCTGGAGGAAGCTACCGATATAAACTTCTTCATGGGGTGTGCCATCAATCCAGCCCATCAAGCCAACAGCAGTCTGAACATTTCCCTGAAAATGAAACTTATGGATGAACTGGTGGAAGTGCTGCAGTCAGTAAATAAGAATGTCATGGTGACATATTACTAGAAACTGCGGAAAGATAATCAGTTTACATATCAAATTGAAGGCTCACAGAGTCTTCTTTTTTAAAAAACAAACATAACTAAATAAAACAGTTTTGTATATAATTAATTTAGAGATTCACAAGGATGGATTATGTATGAAAAAAAGACTAATTGTTCTGATCATAATGGTCACTGCCATTTTGATGTCTGTTCATCAGCCTTTAATGCGGGCTGAAGAACCGGTGTTTGCTTATAAGAACACCGAAGGAGTCAGGTCTAAAAATCTGATGGCTAATAACTATTTCTTTGAAAATCACCCTTCAATACCGCAGTCTTATCTTTATTATGAAGACGGACAGTATGTCAGGGTAGAGAACATTAATAATCAGATAGTTATCGAACGCTACAGTTCAGATTTCAAGCTGATAAGTTCCCTGACCAGGGAAATGCAGCTTCCTCTTTATGGAGGCGCTTTCCATGGAGAAAAATATAATTTCCTGGTTTTCGGCTGTGAGAATCCAGAAGAAAGCGATTCTGCAGAAGTTATCCGCGTAGTCAAGTATTCTCTCGACTGGCAGGAACTGGGTCATTTTTCGACATATGGCGATAATACGACAGAGCCGTTTAAAGCGGGAAACTGCAGCATTGTAGAATTAAAGGATTTACTATATATCAGGACCTGCCATCGCATGTATGCCATTGAAGGTGTTAATCATCAGGCCAATATGCAGTATGTGATAAAAGAAGATGACATGTCATTGGTAAGCTCATTCTATGAAACTTCAGGGGAAGGCTATGTTTCCCATTCCTTCAATCAGCTTCAGTGTCATGATGATGACAATGTTTATTCTTTTGACCAGGGTGATGCCTATCCAAGAGGAATAAAAATAACTTCGTATCAGTCTTCCCTGGAGGTAAATAAATCAGCGGTAATATATGAATATCCGGGAGACACCGGTGAGAACTATACCGGAGTAAGTTCTAGCGGTTTTGAAGTAGCCGGAGGCAATCTGATCACTGCCATAAACTCAGTCAGTACGGTTGATCTGGGACATTGGGCTTATACTTCCCAGAGGAACGTTATCCTGCTGGTCACCCCTCTGGATTCTTTTACTTCCGATTCAACATCTTTGATCAGAATAACTGAATATGAGGAAAATTCAGGAATCACAGTAAGAACACCTGAATTGGTCAAAATAAGTGAAAGCCGTCTGCTGTTGATGTGGGAGGAAAAGAGTGAAGAAGGATTCTGGACCAAAATGGTACTGATCGACAATAATGGTCAGCTGATTAGCAGGATCATAAAAACAGGAGCTTATCTTTCAGACTGCCAGCCGATTCTTGTTGGTAATGATGTTGTCTGGTATTCAACCAATAGCACCAGTTTATTCTTCTATAAGATTGACTGTTCTTCTGACGGATCTCTGGACAAATATGATGAAGTTGGTGTGATTACTAATGATACTTTGAAAGGTAAGCTGAAGGATTATGAATTTACAGTCACGTCGGATGATGACACTGATGAGATCGTCCTGTATGAATATATCGGTACCTCAGGAATAACCGACCTGAATGAACTTAAGGGTGATCTCAACATATGTTTTAATATTGGAAGGCAGACATACAGAGATAAAAAGAAACTGAAAAGTGTCATATTAAGTGAGGAAATAAAATATCTTCCGGAATACTGTTTTTCCGGATGTACTGATCTTGAACATATAGAGATGCCTGGAGTGGAAGCCATGGAATACGGTGTCTTCCAATACTGTAAGTCACTGGAGGAACTTACCATACCGGCTACGGTGGAGTATATGAACAGTGGTATATTTGAGGGCTGCAGTAATCTCAGTAAAATATCATTTGAAACGGACTATATCAGCTTATTCAGTGCCCAGTGGATGTTTGCAGGATGTACACATCTTAAGGAAATTGATTTGAGTGTTTTTGATACTACGGGTGTGGCAACCATGAGTCACATGTTTAGAAACTGTCGAAACCTGGAACACATTGACCTGTCTCCACTTGATACATCTGAAGTTGAAGACATGAGTAACATGTTTGACGGGTGCTACAGACTGTTTGAACTTGATCTTACTGGATTTGATACAAGTAAAGTTACTGATATGAGTTCAATGTTCAGCGACTGCAACATGTTGCTGAGTATATATGTCAGTGATCACTTTACGACGGAAAACGTAACAAAATCAGACGGAATGTTTGAAAATGCCTATCTGATCACTGGCAGCAACGGTACGACATATGACAGCAGTCATATTGACCTGGAATATGCCGTCATTGACAGGCCGGGTAAACCTGGTTATTTCAGTGATGTTGTTTACCAGGAAGAATGGAAGTGGAATTCCGATCACAGCAGTGCTGCTGTTGTTCTGAAAAATCCTGGCGGCAATAAAGTAGCTGAAGTAAATGCTACGATAGGCATGATCACCGAGGAACCAACCTGTGAGGATCCTGGGATACATCATTACATTGCCAGTGCAGAATATAACAACAGGGAATACTTTGACGTTGTCAGTGTGAAATATGCTGAGCCAACCGGGCACAGATATGTTTTTGAGGGCTGGTACTGGGATATGGATTATGCAGGATCAAATGCCTATTTCACATGTGAAAATGACTATACGCATCACCACGAGGAATATGTTCCGGCTCAGGTAAGATACGTATATCCGAACTGTACTGATGCAGGAACCGTTTACTACAGTGTCAATCTGACTTTTGATGGAAAGACATACAGCGACACCCAGAGCAGACCAGTCGAACCGCAGGGGCATGATCATGTCTATGGAAAAATAGTATGGCGTGAAGATGATTCTGCGTATGCACAATGCACCTGCAGAAGATGCGGAGAACCGTGTGAAGTTCAGTGTACGGTTAAAGTTATCTCAACAACCGCACCGACCTGCGGTGCCGTTGGCAATACCACATATGAGGCAAGCTGTACTGTAGGTGGTAAAACCTACACTGATACCAGAACAGTAACCAGCAAACCGTTACGACATGATGTCACGGGAATTGACTATCAGTGGGATGTAAATTATGAATCAGTAACCGCCACACTGCATTGTTCAAGATGTGACGGTTTCAGTGAAACGGCACCGTCAGCCAGCAAGGTACTGGCTGAGCCGACATGTCAGTATTATGGTGTAACCAGATACACTGCCGAATTTACCAGCACCTATTTCACTCCGCAGAGTTACATGGAAGAGACAGGACTGGTCGATCATAAATATGTATTCACCGGATTTGAATGGGGTGAAAAATACAATTATGCTCTCTACAGCTGCGACTACTGTAACAGAAAGGACTCACGGTACTGCTGGAAGAAAACCTCTGAAACAACAGCTGACTGTACTCATGATGGAGGCAGGACTGTAAAACTGTACATTGAAGCAGAAAACAGTCTTGATGGTCAGTATCATGAGGAGGAGAAAAAGGGAGATGTCATACCTGCCTTGGGACATGATTATGTTCGGGGGACCTGGAGCTGGGCCAGTGACTACAGCAGTGCTGAACTGACACTTACATGTTCACGCAACAGCAGTCATACTACGACACAGCAGGCTGTCATAACTTCCATCAAAGATGGGGCAGTTACCGAATATACTGCCACCGTCGTATTTGAAGGCAAGACATATACTGATGTTAAAAAGAGCGGTTCAGCCATAGTGGGAGATCCATATACCAGGATCTACGGTTCCAACAGATATGAAACAAGTCTTTTGGCAGCAGATTATCTGAAGAAACTACAGGGCGTTGAGAAATTTGACTGTGTGGTACTGGCTTACGGTCAGAATTTCCCTGATGCCTTAAGTGGTTCATATCTGGCCAATCTGCATAATGCACCTATAATTCTTATCAAGGCGGAATATGCCCAGAGAGTACGTGATTACATTAAGAATAACGTCAACAGAAACGGAACGGTATACGTTCTGGGCGGACCGGCAGTCATTCCTGATGGCTGGCTGGGAAGCTTGTCCAACAGCTACAATGTCAAGCGTCTGGCTGGAAGCAACCGTTACGGCAGCAATATCGAAGTACTGAAGGAAGTAGGTTATACCGGAGGCAGGATACTGGTATGCGTGGGAACCAATTTCGCTGACAGCTTAAGTGCATCAGCAGTTAAGCTGCCTATCCTGTTAGTGGGAACAGGCCTCAATGATGATCAGAAGGCATTCCTTAAGAAGTGTGACAATGCTGAGTTCATTATCATCGGCGGTGAAGGAGCGGTATCATCAGCAGTTGAGAAGGAACTTGGGAAATACGGAAAAGTTACTGACAGACTGGCCGGTACCAACCGTTTCCATACCTCAATGCTGATTGCTTATCATCTGTTTGATCAGCCGTCAAGTGCCGTACTGGCTTATGGGCGTAACTTCCCGGATGGCCTCTCCGGCGGCTCACTGGCTTACGCTTTACAGGGACCGCTGCTGCTGGTTGAAAACAACAAGAGCAACTGCAATGATGCAGCCTGGATCACTTACATTTACGAAACAGAAAGAAGCATCATTCTGGGTGGCACGGGTCTGATATCAGATGACATTGCCAGATATGTCCTCAATCTCTCCAGCAAGCAGAAAATAAAGGTAATAACCAATAACTAAATTGAAATAAGGAGCTGTCGGTAGCTCCTTTTTCATGTAAAAAAACTTTCAAAACGAATTATTCCTATTATAATAAAGTAGGAATTATAGGGGTAAAATAATTATGAAAAGACTGTTTATTTCATTGTTAACGCTGTGTGTAGCGCTTTTACCGTTTCTCCCGAGTGAAGTTCGCCGGGAAGAAGAACCGGTTTTTTACTATCAGAGTACAGACGGATATATGTCTTACAATGTGAATGATCAGAATTACGTGTATAACTGGTCAGGAGTAACCAATTCACATCTGTATGAACATAACGGACAGTTTGTCAGAGTTGAATACTGTAACGGTGAAATACTTGTTGAGTATTACAGTTCCGATTTTCAGCTGATCAGTACCAGGACCATTGAAAGGCAACTGAGTCTTTACGGAGGCTTCTTCCATGGTGAAAAGTATAATTTCCTGGTATTCGGTCAGGAAAACCCAAATGACAGTGCTGAAGTTGAAGTAATACGTGTGGTGAAGTATTCACAGGACTGGGAAGAACTGGGGCATTATTCTTCAATTGGTGCAAATACCCACAATCCTTTTGAAGCAGGCAACTGCAGTCTTTTTGAAAAAGACGGTCTGCTGTATATCAGAACATGCCACACGATGTTTAAGAGCACAGACGGTTACAACCACCAGGCTAATCTGCGCTATCTGATCAATGAAGAAGACATGAGCTGCCTCGACGCTCAATACGATGTCAGCAATCCAAGCACCGGATATGCCAGCCACTCCTTTAATCAGATGCAGTGCTTTGATGAAAACTATTACTACGGTATGGATCATGGAGATGCATATCCTAGAGGCATCATGCTCAGCAGAATGAATTACGGCAGACTGACGTTGAGTTCCGGGGGTAATGTATACACCATTAAGGGTGATACAGGAGCCAATTATACCGGTGTTGAAATCGGCGGTTTCCAGAAAGCAGGAAGCAACCTTTTAACAGCAATAAAGTCAGTAGACATGAGTAACTATGAGAACTCAAAGCAGAAAAACATAATTCTTCTTGTAACCCCATCTGACAAGATCACTGAGTCCTATACCAGTAAGATTTCATTTACTTCCTACAGTGAAGATGCTGCAGTAGAGGTTGGCAATCCGCAGCTGGTAAAGATAAATGAAAACAGACTGCTGCTGATGTGGACAGAGTATTCTGAAGAAGGATACTGGACTTCAATGGTCCTGATAGACAGCAACGGCAATAAGCTTGGTAAACAGATCAGAAGCGGAGCCCGCATGTCAGACTGTCAGCCGATTGTCATTGATGACAGTGTCATCTGGTATGTGACTGATGGTGCTTTTGTGACTTTCTATAAATTTGACTGTTCATCCGATACTGCTCTTGACAGATTTGATGGTCAGGAAGTAGTTTTCTGGAGTGCATTAAGAAGTCTTCTAAGTGATTATGAATGGACATACGGTAAGGCAAACGGTCAGGTAATCATAAATCTTGAAAAGTATATCGGTACGTCAGAAGCTACCGATTTGAAGAAGTACAAGGAAAAATACCATTCTTTTACCTTTGGCATCAGCTCTAATACGTATGGAGATAACGATATTCTGAAAAAGGTCGTTCTCAGCGATGACATAACATATCTGCCGAATTCCTGTTTCCATCACTGCCGGTCTCTGGAAGAAGTATCAATGAACAATGTCAGGGAAATCAGGGCAAATGCTTTCCAGAACTGTACTTCACTGAAAAAACTGACTATACCGACCGGTGTTGAGAGAATTGATTATGGAGCCTTTACCGGGTGCGAAAAACTTGAGGAAATTGATTTCAGGTCTAACAGAATAAAAGTAACTCAGGCAGGCGGTATGTTCTCCGGCTGTTCGAGTCTGAAGCATCTTGATCTGAGCTGCTTTGACTTTTCCGAATGCAAGAGCGCTTACCTGATGTTTTCAGGATGCGAATCATTGGAAGACGTTAATTTTGAAGGAGTTCAGTTTTCCAGTACTACCAACATGGGTGCCATGTTCAGCAACTGCCGTTCCTTATTCGAACTGGATCTTACAGGTTTTGACACCTCTGAAGTAACTAATACGGCTTCAATGTTTTCCGGCTGTACAAACCTGAAGAAAATATATGTTTCAGACAGCTTTGTTACGGATAAGGTCACCGGTTCAGACAGCATGTTCACGGACGCTGTGGCCATTGAAGGCGGTAACGGTACAGTCTACTCAGCTGATCATACCGATAAGGAATATGCCAGAATTGACAGCACGTCAGCACCTGGGTACTTCAGCGCCAGAACCTACATTGAAGAATGGAAATGGAGCGGTGACTATACCAGCGCTACCGTTGTACTTAAGAATTCCAACGGCAGTGTTGCAGCAACATGCAATGCCGAAATTAGCGTAGTAAATACGGAACCGGACTGCACTCATGCCGGAAAGAAGTATTACACGGCAAAAGCTGTTTATCAGGGTAAATCATATTATGATCAGCAGATAGTTAATGACAGTCAGCCTCTTGGACATGATTATCAGTTTGATCACTGGGTCTGGGGTTATAACTTTGAAAGTGCTACTGCATATTTTATCTGTGCCCATGATCCGACACATACGAAAACTGTATCTGGATTTGCGGATATAGTCTTAATTGAGCCTGACTGTACACATAGCGGAAAGAGAACCTACACGGTGACAATTAACGTGGACGGAAAGGAATACACCAATTACCATGAAGAGATCATCAATGCCACAGGGCATAACCTGGAGTTTGAAAAAATAGTTTGGCGTGATGACTGTTCAGCCTATGCCCAGTGTCACTGCAGCAAGTGCAATTCTCCGGTACAGGTCGAATGTAAAATCAAAGTAGTATCTACAACGGCAGCTACCTGCAATACCTATGGTGACACAACTTATGAAGCGTCAGTGGAAATAAAAGGCCAGACATACACAGACACAAAGAGTGTCACAAATCAGCTGTTAAGACATGAAGTCACTTCCGTTGATTATAACTGGTCCGCTGATTACAGCACCGTAACTGCCGTCCGGCACTGTTCAAGATGTGACGGTTTCTCTGAAACGGTCAACACAACCAGTGAAATAACCGTACAGCCTGGCTGTAATAATGATGGCGAGATGGTTTATACGGCCGTGTTTGAGGCTGCGGAATTTGAAACGCAGACCAGAACAGTTCGTCTCAGCAGGAAACATAATTATGTATTCGTCGGTTTTGACTACAGCGAAAGCTGGGCAAGAGCGAAATATCAGTGCAGCAGCTGTCAGAATGTATCTTATATCTATGCAACGCAGTCAACACAGACAACCTCAGCCACCTGTGAAACAGATGGTGGTACTGTAACAAAAGTCTATGTCACGGCAGAAAAGAGTCTTGACGGTCAGTATCACGAAGAAACAAAGGAAGATACAGTACCGGCCTTAGGACACCTTTGGCAGTTGAGTTACTGGAACTGGAACAGTGTTGATCCATATAAGACAACAGCGGTATTCCAGTGTTCCCGCAATTATTCTCATTACCGGGAGGTTCCGGCTGAAGTATCAGAATACATCAATGCCCGGGGCAATACTGTCTATGTCGCAACCGTAACCCTTGATGGAAAGACATATTCCCGGGAAAGTGAAGTGAAGAAAACCGCCGCATTCAACCGTGTTTACGGTAATAACCGTTATGAAACTTCTCTGTATGCAGCCAATTATCTCAGACTTGTCCAGGGTGTTGATCTGTTTGACAGCGTGGTAGTAACTACCGGCCAGGCATTCCCTGATGCCTTAAGCGGTTCATATCTGGCAAATCTGTACAATGCTCCGGTCATTCTGATCAGAGCAGACAAGGCCCGGGATGTCAGAAATTACATAAAGAACAACCTGAAGTCTGGAGGAAATGTATTCATTCTCGGCGGTGTTAATGCCGTGCCTGATGAATGGCTGTCAGGTCTGAAAGGCTTCAACATCGAGAGAATCGCCGGAAGCAACCGTTACGGCACCAATATCGAAGTGCTCAATAAAGCCGGTTATAAGGGCGGAGACATACTGGTATGCGTAGGCACCAATTTTGCGGACAGCTTGAGCTGTTCTGCAGTGGACATACCGATGATGCTGGTAGGGGATGCGCTCAAGGATGATCAGAAGGCGTTCCTTGGCAAATGCAGCGATGTCAGATTCCATATTATCGGTGGAACCAGCGCAGTCAGCTCTGCCGTTGAAAAAGAGCTTAAGCAATATGGCAAGGTCAGAGAAAGAATAGCAGGTAATAACCGCTTCCATACTTCAGAACTGATTGCGGAGAAATTCTTTGATGATCCATTAGGCATGGTAATGGCTTATGGCCGTAACTTCCCTGATGGACTGTCAGGCGGACCTATAGCCTATGCAATACATTCACCGTTGCTTCTGACGGAAGATGCTTCCGGTTCAATGACATTTGCCAGAAGCGCAGCTGACAAGTTAGGAACATATAAGGGAGTTGTCCTGGGTGGACCTGGACTTATTTCTGACAAGACAGCTTACCGGATCCTTAACAGTGGGCTGGATTAAGAACCAAAAATATATTTATCTGCAGGCATGAACCATATAGTTTATTGCCATGAAACCAACTAATGAAGGAGACGACTGATTATGAAGAAAATACTGATTACTCTTATTGCCGCATTTATGACTGTTATGATACTGAACGTACCAGTCAGGGCAGCTGTGCCGATTTACCGTTATAAGGCCACCAGCCCCGTCAGAGTTACCAACGTCTCGATGAATGATTACTGGCGTTTTGCCAATGTACTGCATGGCAATCTCTATGTGGAAGACGGAACTCTGATCAGAGTACAGTACGATTATGATAACAGAAGTGTATGTGTTGAGTATCTCACCTCTGATTTCAAGGTGAAAAAGACAGTGAGCATTAAGAGTCCGTTTGACAGTGTTTACGGCTTCTTTGGCGGTTTCCATTGCGGCAGGGATTACAATTTCCTGGTTTTTGGTCAGTCCAATATGGAAGAGGATGACAGTAAGGAAGTTTTCCGAACAGTCAAGTATTCCAAGGACTGGAAGGAGCTGGGACATCTGTCCATGTATGGAGAATACACTACGGTTCCTTTCATGGCCGGCTCTCTGCGCATGGATGAGAAAGACGGAATGTTACTGGTCTTTACAGCCCATCAGATGTATAAGTCAGATGATGGGAACCGTCATCAGTCAAACTACAACTGGACAGTAAACATTGAAGACATGAGCCGTATCGGTGAATTTCAGACAGGCTATGTCAGCCATTCGTTCAATCAGTTTGTCAAATGCGATGATGATTTCTACTATATCTGCGACCATGGTGATGCCTATCCAAGATCAGTACTGATCAGAAGATATGTCTATGACTTCAGTTACAGCCGCGCTCCGGAAGAAGCCATTGAACCAGTCAAAATGTTCGGAGCGCTGGGTGCTAACGAAACTAAGACCAGAGTCGGCGGATTTGAACTGTCGAAAGACAACGTTCTTACTGCCATTGCGGCCATCAGGATGGAATCCGAGGAGCAGTATTCCTGGGACGAGCAGAAAAACATATACCTGGTAGTTGCTCCAAAAAAAGACTTGCAGAGCTACAAAATGATTCAGTTTACCGATTATCCATCAACTGATAAGTGGTATACCAATGAAGTGAGAACACCTCATCTGGTAAAACTCGATGATGACCGTTTCCTGATGCTGTGGGAGCAGCAGCATGATGAACTGAGACTGCAGTACATCTGTGCAGTAATGGTTGACCGGGAGGGAAACAAGCTTTCCAGAGTAATCAAGCTTAAGGGAAATCTGTCATCAGTAGAGCCGGCAGTCATGGATAATAAGGTCATCTGGTATACCGACGATGAGACTGATCTGTATTATTACCGTCTGGACTGTTCCAGTGCCAAGTCGCTTGAGCAGTATGACCAGTCAAGTTCAATTGACGGCGAGCTTAACATTGATTACACCTATGAAAGAATTTATGGCAATAACCGTTACCAAACTGCCCTGAATGCTGCTGCTTATCTGAAGAGTGTTCAGAAAGTCGATAAGTTTGACAGTGTAGTCGTTACTACCGGACAGGCATTCCCGGATGCCTTAAGCGGTTCATACCTGGCCAATAAGTACAATGCCCCGATCCTGCTGATCAGGGAAGACGCTGCTCATGATGTCCGTGAATTCATCAGAAATAACGTTGCGGAAGGAGGAAACATCTTCATTCTGGGCGGTACAAATGCCGTTCCTGATGAATGGCTGGTCAGACTGGATGGTTATAACATTGAAAGAATTGCCGGCAGCAACCGTTACGGAACCAACATCGATGTTCTTAAGAAACTTGAATATAAGGGCGGAGACATCCTGGTATGTGTGGGAACCAACTTTGCGGACAGCTTGAGCTGTTCAGCCGTAGACATGCCAATGATGCTGGTGGGCACATCCCTGAATGATGCTCAGAAACAGTTCTTAAGCGAGTGTGAGGATGTCAGATTCCACATCGTCGGAGGAACCGGGGCAGTTACTTCCGCAGTTGAAAGTGAACTGAAGCAGTATGGCAAGGTTAAGGAAAGAATTGCCGGCAGCAACCGTTATGAAACTTCAGCGAAGATCGCCGAAAGATTCTTTACCTCAGCTGAAAAGATAGTTGTTGCCTATGGGAAGAACTATCCTGACGGCTTAAGCGGCGGCTGTCTGGCTTATGCTCTCAAGGCCCCGCTAATACTGGCGGAGTCCAATAATACCGCTGCCGGATATGGCGCTGAGATTGCCGGCAAGTTTGGCTGCGACAGGTTTGTGGTACTGGGCGGACCTGCATTGATAAGTCATGAAACAGTGCGCTGGATGATCAGAAAGGCCGTTATTGGTGAATAGATAAAAAGGAGCAGAGTGATCTGCTCTTTTACGTGCCCGGAAAATAACACTTACAATATGGACGCTATTAGTTTAAAATATATAAGTTGAGGATTGATTTAATGAAAAGATTACTGAAAGGATTACTGGCAGCAATGATGATCGTGATGACCTGCCGGGTAAACATCACGACTGTTGATGCTGCATCATATAGTGAACTTGAAGCCAAGATCGTGGCTTTCATTCATGATGACCGCTGGAAGGATGGGGTCTCATGGAACGGTTCCCAGCGCAGCAAGCTGGCAACAGGATACGCTGTAGGCTGTTATTCCTATTCCAATGACTTTGTCAAATACGTTCATAATTACAATAACATTACCAACGGGCGCCAGTTTACCGATACTGCCGAGATAGTACCGGGAGATGTCCTGCATTTCGTTGACAGCTATTCCCAGCACTGGCTTTCGGTCATCGGACGTCAGGGTAACTCCATCATCTATTGTGATGGTAACAGTTCCTCCCGTGTTACGGTCGGACACATGCTGACCATTACGGGCAGCCATGAAATTGCCGGAGTCTGGGGTACCTATGGGGGAAACATGTCATTCTCGGAAGGCTATCACTTTACGGAGGTAAAGGACTATCCGGAAACAACGGAGATCACCGGATCGCTGGAAGTGGCAGAAAGAGACGGCGGCTACCGCATAAAAGCCATTTTGAATGCCAATAAGATCTGCAACATGGAGACAACTGTAAGTCTTTATGATGAATACGGTACTTTTCTGACTTCATTTGATTTCAGGGATACCTCCAATAACATTACCCGGAGATATGTAACAACGGATGAACGGATCCGGAAGTATCTTAAGACTTACCGCCGCTACTATGCTGTAATGACGGGATCATGCGGCTGGGCCAGTGAGAATTTCACCAGTGAGCAGATAGCTTTCGGTGAAAACAGACTGGATACCGTGGCACCGTTCAGCACCGGTTTACAGGATCTGGGTGATTCATTTGATGCAATCATCTACCGCAATTACGATAAGAAGCTGCTGTGGGAAACCTCCAGCTATTATTCAGGCAGTCAGGGCAACAACTACGTATGCCGTTTTACCTCAGAGACAGAAGGATATACAAATCAGCAGAATGTTGATTCCAAGTATTTATTCCACTTTGAAAAACAGGAAGACGGATCCTACATCATCACAACGCCAAAGGGCAATTATCTGTCCAATTCCGGCGGTGAATTCAGCATCTGGGATGAAGTCTATGGCAACGGCAGCAAGCAGACTCACTGGGGCATCTATGGAGAGAAAGGGAATTACTTCCTGTCACCGGTTGAAACCAGCGGTCTGATAATATACAAGAACATCGGCGATTACAGCAGTGACAATGCCGTGTTAAGAATGTTTGACAATCCGGATCTGGACTATGTGACCACCTCACTGTCGATCAGACAGCCTGGTCTTCTTCAGGAAACCGGAACTGATCATGACAACGGGCATTACTTCACTGCCTGGCAGTATAACGGCAGAATGGCCCGGACTCATACACACACCTGTACGCTGGACCATTTCACGGAAACTCTGCCTTGCGAATTTGATGAGGGTGTAACTGACGGCAAGGTCACAACATATACCTGCAGAATCTGCGGGGGATCATATAATGAGGTTTCACTTGCCGGTGATGGCATTACCCGTGTAGCCGGAACCAACCGTTTCGGCACGGCCATGTCCATTGCGGATACCTTTAAGGACAATCAGAAGCGGGAAAGTCTGGATACGGTGATTCTGGCCTGCAGCTCCAACTTTGCGGATGCCTTAGCCGGTTCATATCTGGCAGCGGTCAAAAATGCACCGATCCTGCTGACAAACGCTGACAAGGCGGCAGAAATCAATGCCTATGTAAAGAAAGTTCTTAAGAAGGATGGCACCGTATATGTCTTAGGCGGTACTGCTGCCGTTCCACGGTCATGTCTGAAAGGACTGGATGGATTCCTGGTTAAAAGACTGGCCGGCAACAACAGATATGAAACAAATCTGGCTATTTTGAATGAAGCCGGTGTTGATACCGACATCATCCTGGTAGGAACCGGAAAGAACTTCGCCGATTCACTGTCAGCCAGCGCTACCGGACTGCCGTTGCTGCTGGTAAAGGACGGAATAACCTACGATCTGTATTACTTCATGGTCGATCATTCAGACAAGACCTATGTGATTTTGGGCGGTACCGGAGCAGTAAACAGTGAAATTGAAGAAGTCATCACCAACTGGATCGGAAAGTGTGAAAGACTGGCTGGGGCAACCAGATATGAGACTTCCAAACTGATAGCCGAAAGGTTCTTCCCGGAAGCCAACAGTGCGGTAATTGCCTATGCCAGTGATTTCCCTGATGGCTTATGCGGGGGACCATTGTCCTTCCAGATTGGGGCACCGTTATTACTGACTGGTGAAGGAAAAGATACGGAAGCCAGACATTTCATGAGGGATCATGGAATCAAGGACGGATATGTCCTGGGCGGAACAGCCAGACTGTCCGATGAACTGGTCAGAAAGGTCTTCTACCTCGGTGAGGAAGATCTGATCAAAACAGTAAATGAATAGAAACATGAGACCTGCGGGTCTCTTTTTCTTTCTGCTCAAATGTTTTAGAATATAAACATAACAAAAGGGGGATGCGTGATGAAAAAGACCGTGATTCTTACAATACTGTTAACAATGTTAATGACCTGTGTCGTTAATCTGTTTGACATAACAGGCTTTGAAACCGAAGCAGCAACCATTACCACTGCAGAGGTAAAACTTAATATGGATAAGATCACCAGAGTGTTTGGTTCCAACCGCTATGCCACTTCCCTGGCAATCTCAGAGACATACAGAAATGTTGCCTCCAGAGACAAGCTGGATACGGTCATCCTGGCCAATGGGGCCAACTTTGCGGATGCCTTAGCCGGCAGTGCGCTGGCTGATGCCTTCAGTTCACCGATTTTGATCATTAATGACAATAATGCCTCCAAAATCAGGGATTACATCTATGAAAATGTGATTTCGGGTGGAAGGATATACATACTTGGCGGTACGGCAGCCGTATCGGAAAAGTCGGAAAAGATGTTTGGTGATTACAATGTAATCAGACTGGCAGGGGATACCAGATTTGAAACCAATCTGAAAATCCTGGAAGAAGCCCATGTTCCTCATGATGTATTGCTGGTAGCGACCGGCAATAACTTTGCGGATTCCTTAAGTGCTTCAGCCGTCGGTCTGCCGATCCTGCTGGTTGGCGACAAACTGAAAGATGATCAGCTGGCCATGCTGGAAGAAGAACCGTTTGAAAAGATCTACATTCTGGGCGGTGAGAAAGCCGTCAGCAGTGAAATAGAGGCTGAATTGGGTAACTATGGCGGTTCTGTCAAGCGAATTGCCGGAAATAACCGCTTTGAAACAAGTGTAAAGATTGCAGACAAGTTCTTTGAAAATCCGGAAATGGCTGTCCTGGCTTACAGCGGTGACTTCCCTGATGGCTTATGCGGCGGTCCGCTGGCAGGCATTAACGGTGCTCCGGTACTGTTATGCAAGAGCGATTACTATCCTGAAGCCAAGGCTTATCTGAAGGAAAACGGAATAAAGAAGGGACTTGTTCTGGGTGGGGCAGCCAGACTGACTGATGCCTGTGTCAGGGACATCTTCGGTGTTGAGGATTCCTATGTACTGGACAATGTCCGCAAGTCATTCTTCTATACTGATGAGGAAATCAGAACAATTGAAGACAATCTCCCGGATGACTTGAGACCTTACTACGGCATGATGAAGGAGTTCAGGGAACTGCCGCTGTTATTGGTTGAATCAGGATTCAAGTCTGAATTACTGGGACGCTATGTGCTGGCGATGAGAAACAGAGGCAAAAGTGCCAGTGAGGCCATTGAAATGGTCAATGCCAACAAGGACTACATCCCATTTGAAAATCTCAATCTGACTGAGTACTACAATGACTATGAAAACTGTCCTGATCCAAGCAGCTATACTGCTCTGGTATCCAAGAAATCATATATCGGTACTTATGCCCCAACTGATCTGGTAACCATTCCATCCAATTACCGCGGCAATTACCAGCCGTTAAGACGGAGAGCCTTCCAGGCTTTTAAGGAAATGAGTGATGCTGCCGTAGCAGCAGGTTATAACCGTATAATCTGCTACAGCAACTACCGTCCATATGCTGAACAGGCTGCCATTTACAATGACAATGTCCGGATGTATGGGGTCAGGGCAACTGACAACTTCTCAGCCAGACCGGGTTTCTCGGAACACCAGACAGGTCTGACTTCCGACATTGCCGAATCCGGCAGCAGCTATCATTACTTCAATAGCTACAAGGGGTATCAGTGGGTCATGGACAATGCTCATAAGTACGGACTGATCCTAAGATATCCGAAGGGCAAGGAATACATCACCGGCTATGACTATGAGTGGTGGCACTTCCGTTATGTCGGTGTGGAACCGGCAACCATCATGTACAAGTTCAAGTGGACCTTTGACGAGTACAAGCTCATATTTGATTAGAAAAGCAGGATCTGAGAAATCAGATCCTTTTCTTTGTTAAGGGATTCTTAATAACAGATTCATTTTAAAGCGGTATAATCATGCTAAGTTTTGTCAAGTGCTTTTTTGAGAATAATAAGATGATTAATCAGCGCATGATGAAAAAGCGGATTTCATAATCCACTGAAA
>SVBJ01000006.1 GCA_015058955.1 Erysipelotrichaceae bacterium | reverse complement strand
TACACCGGACAGTGAAACAGTATTACTCTGGAGCCGTGAGAATGACTTCGGCGGTTATGAAAACGCAACCATCTTCACTAAAGCTGAATAACAAAGGGTCTATTAAATAAACTGGTGTTTTTGGGGTTTAGGTAACAGAACCTAGTAAAACTGCTAAATTAAATGGGGACACCCAAGTGAGCTAATCACTTGGGTGTTTTGTATGTAATGATGAGCATGGATCTTTTCCTGAATCTGTCAAAGTTATGAAAACCATAAGAGGTCTTGATTATAGTCTTGAGGTGATTGTTTATAGACTCAGCGATGCCATTAGTATAACGGATATTATTCTGGTTCTTAGCCAAACCATTAGCTATTTCAACTCTCCATTTATCATATATATAACCAACAGATTGTAATATCTCATTATCTGATCCCTTTAATCTTTTAGCTATGAAATCGATGAATTCAACGAAGCCTGGTTTCTCATCAAATAATCAATGATGTGAAAAACAATTTTATCGTCTATTTTACATCTGAACAATTTCGTATCTTTAGTGATCTATCTGTAAATATAATAGTTAGATAGTTGGAATTACAACAATATTACTTTTTTAAACAAAAGAGCAGATATCTCTGCTCTTATCTTTATGTTTCTTTGTTGCTGATTATTTCGCAAGAGGAAGAAGTTTTTCTCTGATGCATTTCTTGAACTGTTCCGGACAGTCTCCCAACGGGTTATGACCGGCATTTTCAAACCAGATCAGATCCTTTTCCGGAGCTTCCAGTTTTTCATAATAATCCTGTACCATGGAAGCAGGTGTATTGTTGTCCAGTCTGCCATCTAAGATGTAGTATGGAACATCAACCTTCCCTTCTGTTTCCTTAAGAAGATTCAGACTGGCAACTTCATCCCACATGTTTCTTAACACAAATTGGTATCCTTTGACGAATCCGACAATTTCCTTAAAACTGTATTCGCCGCTCTTCAGAACCGGAACAACCATGGAACTAAAATATGAACGTTTGGCCTTATCCTGAGAATATCCGCCATATTTCATCATGATCTTTCTCTGGGCCATCATGCCGTCATAACCACCTTTATATATTCCATTAACCGGTTTACCGATGGCTTCAAGTTTTTTAATGGAATCCTGGTCATTATGCTTAACTGCTTCATCATAGGCAAATTTATAGGATAGTTCTTCATTAAGAGGCCCATCAACAAACTGACCAAAGCCAATATAAGCGGCAATATGCTCAGGATAGCGTTTAGCCAGTAATGTACCAAGACAGCTTCCCCAGCTGCCACCAATGATAAAGATCTTTTCCTTGTTGTATTTATTACATAGATACTTTACCAGTTCATTGGCATCTTCAACAATTGAAGAAACCGTCAGTGACTCTTTGGTACATCCTTCATAACTGCCACAGGTGCCTCTCTGATCCCAGGCAACAATGGTAAAATCATCACAGAGATCGGAGTTGCTGCCGATGACAAAGTGTCTGTTTGTTACTCCCGGTCCCCCATGAAGAAACAGCAGAATCGGATTGTTTTCATCGGTTCCCTTAACATGTATTCTCTGCTTTAATCCGTTTAGATTTACATAGTCTTTGTAGTCGATCATTGTTTTACTCCATTATTCCTGAGATTCATTTAACAATGCAAACAGATTTATATAGGCTGTTATGCCTTCGTAATATGATGATAATCTTATTCGTTCATTGTTACCGTGAATTGCCTGTCTTTCCGCACCGCTCATTCTGAACATTGCAAATCGGTAGACATTCGGGAAAATACGGTGGAAATTACGAGAATCAGTGGCACCATTCTGAATGTACGGGCAGCAGTACACATCATTATAGCTTCTGTATACAGCATCGGTTATCAGTTTATATGCACTGTTGTCAATTGAAGATACCGGTGATGCTTCTACACCTTCATCAGAAGTTACTTCAACTCTTGAATCATTGATAACGGAGACAAAGTGATCAATACATCCTTTGACTGTATCGCCCGGAGCAATTCTGACACTGTAGCCGGCCTGTGCAGTCGGCGGAATGATGTTGATTGCCGGAGCTCCCTTAAGCTGTGTTAAAGCTGCTGTTGTAGCTACCATGGCGGCAGTTTCCTTATCTGATTCAAGTACCTTTATTACTATCGGTCTGAACAGCCACATGTTGCCGAAAATGAAACGGTACAGGAAGCTTGAATGTGATCCATATATACCCAGCAGTTTTTCTGTTACTGGATGCAGTTTTCTGGCAAACGGGTGTTTAGACAGATTATTGATGGCATTTACCAGTATGAACGTTGAATCAGTTTTATTTGATGGGGTTGAGGAATGTCCGCCAATACCATTGGCAGTAAGCGTTACATTGAGACATCCTTTTTCACTGACACCGATCATGGCGAATTCATCTTTGACACCTAATGGCGCATCATTGATGATTGCCCCGCCTTCATCCAGAACAAACCACGGTTCAATCTTATTTTCCTTAAACCACTCAACAATCTTAGGTGTTGTAGTTCCGCCTGTTTCTTCATTATTGGTAAAGGAGAAATAGATGTCCCTTTCCGGTTTATATCCCTGAGCAAGCTGATAATCAACAGCTTCCAATAGTCCGGCAATGATACACTTGGTATCAACCGTACCCCTGGCATAGATTGATCCGTCAGCTATTTCAGCGCCGAACGGCGGATGGTCCCAGCCTTTTTCATCAACGGCTACAACATCATAATGTGCCATCAGAACGACCGGTTTCCTATTACCTGTCCCCTTCCATTTAAGAAGAATGCCATAGTCATTAATGACATTTACTTCCAGGACTTTGAAGACTTCCGTATAATCTTTTTTCAGCAGCGGCAGAAAAGACCTGAATTCTTCATAGTCGGGTTCACTGTCTCTGGGCCATACTGTTTTTTTTCGCAGCATTTGGCGGAATCTTTCGACCGCTTTTTCCTTATCAAAATCATAGTCGGTTTTTCTTTCATACTGACTGATATCTTCAGGTTTCATTTTCATGGCATTATAGATCATGAAGCACAGAAGTACAGCCAAGGCAATAAGTATATAGATCATACCATTCACCTGCCTATTTCAGTTCATATTCCCATGACCTGGACATGTCTCCAAATGAGAATATCTTCAATGTCTTCTTATTAAGGTTATATACACAGGAATACTGGGTCTTGCCGCGGTCCATGCCATTATCCGGATCCTGGATTACCAGCGAAAGCAGTCTTTCAGCATAATCCTGTCTCATGCCTTTGCGTCCGCGGTAAACACCGGCTTTCAGGCATTCATCACGGCCACAGGCCTCAGGATAGAACGGATCTTTCTTGCCGACATAGTGATTTGTGGCATGATTGATATCAGTAACAACCATCCTGTTGTCGATCCATTCAATCAGTCTGGATTTACCCGTTGAATCAGCTACCATGATATGATAGTCTGCTCCAACCATGGCACCTTTGACATTGTAACTTCCAAGCAGCATCAGTGCTTCATCGACACTTGCACAGTTATCAAGTGCCAGGCGCATTAATACCGGATGCAGATAAGTCTTCTTATTGGGATCTGTAGTCTGAACTAACGGCTGAGAAGCTTTCCAGGCTTTCCTGTCTGCTTTATTGACAACAACTGAACCATTAGAACCGTAAATCCAGTATGGGTCAGGAAGCTCTCCAGAGTTCTCCAGGAACATATTGGTCTTATTAGGATCAAGGATCTTCTCATATTCATTGAAGTTTATCTCTTCATAGTCGCACTTAACGCTTAAGGCCAGGATACTGATGGCCAGTCCCTTTTCATTCATGCCATCCATGCACAGATACGGTGAAATGATAAATGGGGAAAGATCAGTCTTGCCGTCATCAAGCATGCCGTTTACCGCTGAGCCGTTTTTATAGTCTATCCAGTAAGTATCGGCAGCCCCAATGGAACGATATCTGGCCTTGGGGTTATTCCCCTCTATGACCATGTTAAGACCTGTACGGGGATTGCTACGGTCATTGAACTGGAAATGGGAATAGTCGTAGTTACGGCAGAACAGTACTTCCCCTTCCGGATTTTTAACCACAAAGGTTGAACATCCTGCAGACAGCATTACCGTAAATACTTCCGGCAGACTGTAATAGTCGTAATTGCAGACCATATGATAAAGATAGCCTTTATCATCTACCCTCTTTATGGATTCAAGGGCTTCAATCTGTTTTTCATCAGTTATATAAGCATGTGGATTCATTACTTTTTCTCCTCTCTGGCAGCTATCGATTCTCTGTATTCTTTTTCTGTATCGATAGTTGCGCCGAAGAACATCATCATTACTGCTACCAAAGCCGGGATCCAGCCCAACAAAGCATTGATGGTATTCTGGGTGGCAACGTTCTGCAGCAGTCCCTGATCAGCCAGCCGTGCAGAGAATCCGGCGGCAGCCAGAGCTACCAGGAACAGTTTGTCAACTGCTGCTTCAGCGATCTTGCTGGCCAGATTGTCACCGGTAGAAACCATGGTATCCAGACGGCGTCCGTTCTGAACTTCAACAATATCGGAAATTGAGTTTCTGTTGGTATTGAACATGACGAAGGTAACTGTTAAGCCAATACCGGCAGCAGCTGCATTGATATAGGCATTAACAACATTGTTAGGATTTATAATGAACGGAATCTTGCCGATGATCTGAACGATGGCAGCCGCAATCATGGTCTTCTTACGGCCTAAGATCGAGTCGATCTTAGGAGCCAGAATTGAGAATACTATAGAGAATACCAGATAGACAGCCATTATCGGAGTTGCCAGTGAGCTGTTGTTTAGAACATAGGCACAGTAATAAGTAATCGATGATGTTAACAGACATGTTGAAATACCATAGGACATGACATAGAACATGTTCTTGACCCATGACTTGCATTTAAACAGCATTCTGTAGGTTTCCTTAATGCCGATCTTTTCCTCATTATCTTCAACCTGTCTTACTCTTTCCTTGGTGGTAAAGTAATGGATCAGACAGCCGATGATGATCAGAACACCCATGAAACAGGCTGAACGGAAAATAGCCCCTGAATCAGATGAATTAATTACCTTGTGATCTTTAAGACCGCCAAACATCTTGACGATCATAGGTACGACTACGGCACCGATGCCTGATCCCAGACAGCCGCCCAGCGAACGGAAGGCATTGATCGATTTACGGTCAGAGTCATTGGAAGATGCCAGAGCTCCCATGCCGTTGTATGGAATGCCTCTGAAGGTATTGGCAATTTCATAAAAGAAGAACACGACCAGTCCCAGGATGATATCCCATCTTTCCGAAACATTGAAGTCAGTGAAAAGCAGCACCATGCCTACGGCATAAGGAACAGCGATCCACAGTAACCAAGGCCTTACTCTTTCTTTTGATTTGAAGCGCACGTTATTGGCCCAGACACCGATCAGCGGGTCATTGACAATATCCCAGACGGTACCGATCAGAGCCATGTTGCTGGCGGCTACCGGATCGATCAGAAGAATCGATGTCAGGAAATACTTGTAGTAAGTGCTTTTGAAGTTGAATACGATGTTAGTGGAAGTTGAAAAACTCATGAATCCAAGTTTTTCAGCCAGGCCTACGGTTTTCTTCTCCTTTTTCTCCATAGATATACTCCTTCCCTGTCTGTATGACAGAATATTGGTTTATATTATTAACCTGAATGTAATTTAAATCCATTATATAATTTTTAATCCCACTGATACAAAAAAAGAGAATTATTCTCTCTTTTTTTCTCTAGAATCGTCGGAAGTATCTTCCCAGATAAACCTGCAGGATCGTAGAGATGATTCGGTAAATCAGATATACCATTGCTTTACCTCCTGATACTTAATTGACGGTAATCAGGAAATATCGTTGATCATTCCCCGTTTTCTGCGGTCTTCAACTCAAAGAAGAACTTTGAACCTTCATTCACCTTGGTTTCAACGCCGAAATTGCTGTGGTGTTCTTCCAGTATGGCCTTGCTGATGGCCAGTCCCAGACCTGATCCGCTGGCAGCTCGCTGATACTTGCGGTCATTCTTGTAATATCTGTCCCATATGTAAGGCAGAGTCTTGTCGTCAATGCCCGGACCATGGTCGATCACCTCAACCCTGATTGTATCATGATCAGCCAGATATCCGTTGACAAAGATCTTCTTATCATCACCATAATGCTTCAGAGCATTGGAAATGAAGTTATAGATGACTTCATTGATCTTGTTCTTATCTCCGATGGTAACCAGTTCAGGTTCACAGTTTACCACGATCTCGACCCCTTCCTTGTTGGCAATGGTATTGAACTTGGCTGCTGTTTCGACGATATTGGTTGACAGGTCAAAAGGCTTCATGTCCATTTTAAGTACATGAGCCTGCAGCTTTGACATGTTAAGCATGTCGGAAACCAGGACATTGAGATTATCGGTTTCGTTAATGATTATGTCCAGATGCTCATTTCTCTTCCGCTTGTTGCTGCCGGAAATGTCCTTGATCATCTCAGCGTAAGCCTTGATCATGGTCAACGGCGTTTTGAGGTCATGAGAAACATTGGCCAAAAGTTCCTTTCTGGTGGAATCGATGTTCTGCAGCTCAGCTGCCGCCACTTCCAGTGTTTCTCCCAGTTCATCAACTTCGTTAATGTAGCTTTTGTCAAAGCTGACATCATAATTGCCCTGAGCCAGTTTGCTGGCTTCATTTTTAATGTTGAGAATAGGCCTTGTAAGCAGATTAGAGAAAATAAGAGAAATCAGAATTGAGAGAAACAGTACGATGATACCGATGATCAGGAACTGATTCTGGGTCGATCTGATGATGCTGTCCATTGACTGTAAGGCAAAGTTGGAAATGATATAATAACGGTTATTGTTGATGATGTACTTTTCACCGTATATCATTGCCTTCTGATTTGTATAATCGATCACATAGTCATCGTTGTAATAATTATTGGATCTCTGTCTTTCCAGGTTTTCCATTATGGTCGGATTTACTGATCCCTGGGAATACAGGGCACAGCCGGATTCGCCTAAGGCATCTGAACTCTTGGAATCTGTGGTAGTGGCATTGTAGATCAGAATGCAGGCGTTCTTTGAAGCCGTTACCTTGTTGATCTCGCTGGATTTAACATCTTCATCCATGTCCGAGATCATGATGTCATAAATGTTCCTGTTAAGACTGATGATGTCCTTCTTCAGTGTTGCCTTGTAAAACGGCTCCATCAGGAATATCTGAGAGAAAAGCAGAACCAAAAGAATGCTCAGTGAAAAGAGCATGAAGTACGACCATGTCTTGAAATTAAGCGAATTGAAAGCCGACCTCTTAATTCTGTTCAAACTTATAGCCTTCCCCTCTTACTGTCTTTATCAGTGAACCGTAAGGTCCCAGATTCTTTCTTAACATCTTAATGTGAGTGTCAACGGTTCTTTCCACGCCATAGAAGTCATAGCCCCAGATCTTCTCCAGAAGCGTGAAGCGGGAAACAACGACATTTGGATTCGACAGGAAATACTTGAGCAGTTCAAACTCCTTGTTGGTGAGATGTACTTCTTCATCATCGACCGTAACCTCATGGGCATTGACATCAAGCTTGATGCCCTGATAGGAATATGAGGATTTCCGAACGCTGACATTGCCGCCATGTCTTTCAATGACGACCTTGACACGGGCCATCAATTCCTTTGGCGAGAAAGGCTTGGTCACATAATCGTCAATGCCCAGATCAAAGGCATAAAGCTTGTCATCTTCATCCTGACGGGCTGACAGAATGATTACCGGTACATCCTTTCTCTTCTTGATGTTTCTGCAGGCGGAATAACCGTCCAGATTAGGCATCATGATATCCAGAATGACACAGTCAAAGTCTTCCTTTTCCACCATGTCAATGGCTTCTTCACCGTCAGAAGCTTCCTTTACCTCATAACCGTAAAGCTTTCCGTATTCCTTGATTACTTCTCTGATCTTGATTTCATCATCAGCTATCAATAGTTTCATGTCATACACCTGCCTTAATCTAACTGTATCAGTTTTCTGACGCGGATTGAGTCTCTCTTACCGATATCCCCTTCCGCATAGTAAATAACGTTTTTCCTTATCTTATCCTTAACCTTACTGTAAAGCTCAGGCATGATGGCCAGTGAAATGTTTCCGGTCTCATCTTCCCCATCAATGAAACACATCGTCGTTCCGCTTTCCTGCAGATAGTGTTCCTTGATCTTTCTTGACTTGATGATGACACTGACATTTCCCCTCACCTGCAGAGCTTTATGTGAGGATATTACATTCGGATAGTCTTTCTTGTATTCTTCCACCGGATGACCGTTGATGTAGATCTCAACAATGCTGTTTTCCAGTTTGCCCTTATCCTTCATCTCCGGATATATCTGCATGGCCGGCGGCGAAGCCAGTGAATAGTCCAGAAGGCCCGTAGATTCGTTGTAGCAGGTCTTTCCGTAGGTAATAATAATACCCATGTTAGCCAGCATTGTTGCTCTGGTGAGCTTAAAACAGTCACAGCTGCCTGATAATATAAGCAGTCTGAACTGATCTTCATTAATCTTCAGCAAAGTACCGCGACAGATGAAATCCGTGAAGTCTCTGTATAAGCCATTGGCATCTCTTTCCTGAATGAGCTTCTTAACTATTCCCCTGTCAAGTCCCTTGATTATGGTCAGCGGAGCCAGGATTCCCTGATCAGCTACCATGTATTCCTCTGACGATCTGTTAACGTCAGGACCGCTGATCCTGACTCTGTTTTTACGGCATTCGGAAAGATACTGATTGCTCTTTTCCTTGTTGCCGATTATGTCATTAAGCACTGTCTTATAGAAAATTAACGGATAGTGAGTCTTCAGATATGCCTGCTGATAAGACGTGGATGCATAGGCAACGGAATGTGACTTGTTGAAGCCATATTCCGCAAATCTTTCAATGTGCCGGAAGATCTCCTCAGCTATCTTGCTGTCATATCCGTTGGACAGGGCTCCGGCAATGAAGTCATTTCTGAGTGCCTGGATGTCAGCTTCATTTTTCTTGGATATGGCCTTGCGGAGAATGTCTGCCTTGCCATAACTGAATCCGGCAATCTTCTGGGAAGCCTGCATGACCTGCTCCTGATAGATCATTACTCCATAGGTAGGTTCAAGGATCTCCTTCAAATCAGGGTGAACGTAGTTTATTCTTCCGCTCTTTTTGGCATTGACATAGTCAGGTATGAACTTCATCGGTCCCGGACGGTATAATGCAATGATGTCAACCAGTTCGGTAAAGTGATGCGGCTGAACCTGATGGATCAGATTACGCATCCCTTCGCTTTCCAGCTGGAAGATGCCGGTAGTATCACCATGGCAGAGCATTTCATAGGTATCTCTGTCTTCCAGATCGATCTTCAGAAGATTCAGCCTTTCCGGGATTTCATCAAGAATGTCGTTGATGATCTTAAGATTACGCAGAGCCAGTAAATCGATTTTGATCAGGCCAAGCTGTTCGAGATAATTCATCTCGTACTGACAGGTCAGCCCCTGACCATAAGAAGTCAATGGTACGTAATTGATAAGCGGTTTGCTGGCAACCACTATGCCGGCCGGGTGAGTCGTAAGTCCTCTTGGCAGCCCTTCCAAACGCCCGGCTATGTCAAAAAGCCTGACGGTTGCATCAGAAGAATTGATTGCCTGAGCAAATCTTTCGTTTGTCCTGAACAGTTCCTTTATGGAACCCTTGTAGTTTTCCGGAATGTTGCGGGTTATTAATGAAATAACATTATCGGGAATACCCAGAGCTGATCCTACGTCATTTATAACTGCCCTGGCAGCGAAAGTATTGAAGGAAACAATCCTTCCCACGTTTTCATCGCCATAGGTATTTCTGACATAATCTATAACTTCTCCGCGGCGGTCATCCGGAATGTCAATGTCGATGTCCGGCAGAGATATTCTTTCCGGATTAAGGAATCTTTCGAATAACAAACCGTATCTGATCGGATCAATGTGAGTAATTCCCAGACAGTAAGCTACCAGTGAACCGGCAGCTGATCCTCTTCCTATTCCTACGTTGATTCCGTTATTGCGGGCAAAGCGAATGATGTCCCAGACAATAAGAAAGTAGTTTTCAAAACCCATAGAGGTAATTACATCTACCTCATACAGAAGTCTCTTATAGTAGTTTTCCGGAACATTTCGTCCGTCAAATCTCTTTCTTAAACCAACCTTGGCCAGCTCACGCAGATAAAGTGCCTTATCCACGATCTCACTGCCGCGGTAATCAGGCAGTGACGCCTTTTCCAGCATGGTTATGTCTACATTGCACAGATCAGCCAGTTTTTCAGCGTTACGGCGGCTGACTTCATCATATAACTTCGCATATTCGTTGTATTCAAGCAAATTATAGCCATACTTAGAGTTACTCTCAGATATCGATTCTTCGTTATTCAGCTGCTGAAAAACACGGTAAGCCTGGAAATCATCTTCGTTTTCATAAAGGCCCAGAGGCATGGCAATCGGTGTCAGCCCGCTTTCAAAGGCAATATTGGATATTTCACTGTTGAGCTGATAATCATATATTCCCTTAGCCGGTTTCAGCCCAATGAAGATGTTATGCTGCTTGTACCACTTTACCGTATCCCGGGCATTTCTGATGTTTTTCTCCAGATATCCCCCATAGCAGACGTCAATGATGAAAAGATTATCGGATAATGACTCCAGTCTTTCCCTGTCATATTCAACATGTTCAGCGTTTATCTGACTGGATACCTTCATCAGCTCACGGAAGCCTTCCAGATTACGGGCTAGCAGTACATATGGATATCTGCGTTCATTTATTGTTACGTATATTTCCAGACCGTACAGAGGCTTCAGAGAGCGCTTTTCACAGGCTTTCTGAAATTCCATCATCCCGTACATGACGTTCTGGTCAATTAATCCCACTGCCTGATACCCATTTCGCCACGCAAAATCGGTCAGCCTGTCAATACTCAGACAGCTGGACAGTATGCTGTAGCTGGAACGGTTATAAAGCAGAGTATACATTTAGTGTTTTTCCTTCATGTCCCTTAATACACCCGGAACGAATTCCGGCTTGAGATGTCCGATGCCGGAGGCATTCGGATGTCCCCCACCGCCATATCTGGCAGCAATGTCATTTATTACAATGCCGTGTGATCTTAATGAAATATTGAATTCAAGTCCGTTTTTGTCTTCAATGATCGTGGCATATTTATCGATTCCTCTGATGTTCTGCATGATGTTGACCATGTCACGGGCTTCTTCTTCCTCCAGATTCATTTCCTTGAGATCTTCTGCCCTTAATAACAGATAGGCAAAATCGCCGTCAAAGACGATCTTGTTTCTTGCTGCTGTTTCGGCATTGAACATGCGTACGTCAGCATCATAGATCCTTCTGTTGAGCGTGTCAAAGTTGATGCCGGCATCTGCCAATACACCAACAACCGGGAACAGTCTGCCGTTGACCTTTTCAATTGTCATCTTCAGAGTATCGGTAGATATTCCGGCATACAGATAATCAGCGGCCTTTACCGGGATCTTCCAGCCTGAAGCTATGGCCAGTTCAGCAACCAGCTGCGCGGCACTGGAAGCATCTGTATCGATCAGTTCGTGATTACATATTGTTTCAACAAAAGGATGATGGTCGATCCTGATGCTGTCAATAGCCAGCTTATAGGAGTCACCTTCCACTCTGGCAGCGTTTGACGTATCCACGATGATGGCCAGTGATGCTTTGATGATATCCTCATCAGGATTATCCAGCGGTTCCAGCAGATAAGGATTATCCAGGTCATCCGTTCCAATGGTATAGACCTTCTTTTCAGGATAATTGGCCATGATCAGTTCCTTCAGTCCGAACTGGGAGCCGTAGGCATCATAGTCGGCACGGATGTGCCTGTAAAGGGTGATCGTGTCATACTGTTCGATCAGTTCTCTTATTTCTCTGTAATCTGACATTGTTTAATACCTCATTAGATAATTATACCATAAAAAAGAACAGGTATTCCCTGTTCTTGTCATCTTTAGTGAAGTCCCAGCAATCTGCAGGTATCTCTGGCAATTACCAGTTCCTCATTGGTAGGAATTACCCAGACAGCGATCTTTGATTCAGGAGTAGAGATCTTGCAGGTCTTTCCTCTGATAGTCTTGTTGAGTTCTTCATCAATGTGAACACCGAGAGCTTCTGTCAACAGAGCACAGATCTCACTTCTTACTGCAGGGTCATTTTCACCTAAGCCGGCTGTAAAGACGATACCGTCAACATGGCCTAACTGAACAAAGTAGCTGCCGATGTATCCGGCAACTCTCTGAGCATACATCTTTCTGGCAAGAATGGCACGAGGATTGCCTTCGTTAAAGGCCTTATCTACATCTCTGGCATCGCTTGAAACACCGGAAATGCCCAATAAGCCGCTCTTCTTGTTAAGAATATTGATCATTTCCTTGCCACTTAACCCGGTCTTTTCCATCAGGTATTCCACTAATGAAGGGTCAATGTCACCGCTTCTGGCACCCATCATGATGCCGGCTAATGGAGTAAAGCCCATGGAAGTATTGATGCACTTGCCGCCCTGTACGGCTGCAAGTGAAGCACCGTTGCCTAAGTGGCAGGTAATGACGTTGACTTCTTCCGGCTTCTTGCCTTCCAGCTGGGCAAAGCATTCTGATACATACTTGTGGCTTGTCCCATGGAAACCATATTTTCTGGCCTTGTACTTTTCATAGTATTCCAGAGGAATAGGATATAAGAATGTTTCCGGCTTCATTGTCAGATGGAATGCAGTATCGTAGACCGTTACATGCTTTGCATTCGGTAAGGCGTTTGCGAAAGCCTTATAGCCGATATAGTTGGCTGGCATGTGCAGAGGCCCTAGATCCTTCATGTCCAGGATATCCTGAGCAACCTCAGGAGTTACTACAGCTGAATCACTATACTTTTCCCCGCCATGGAGTACTCTGTGTCCGACAGCATCGATCTCGTCAAGTCTTTCAACGATCTTATAGTCGACTAATGCCTTCAATAACATGTCAACTGCCTGCTGGTGATCCTTGATTGGTTCAACATGTGAAATCTTTTCACCGTTTACTCTGATCGTGAAGATGGCATCATCCATGCCGATTCTTTCAACTACACCGTCAGTCAGTACCTTTTCCTCAGGCATCTGGAATAACTTGAATTTCAGTGATGAACTGCCTGCGTTTACTGCCATTACTTTACTCATATTTCTTCCTCCCTATTAATAAGTTCCTGTAATATCTTTCTGCCTTCATCATCAACGTGGTCAAGAAGTCTGTTATAGGCCGTCTCTCTTGTCTCGTAGTCACGCTTCAGATGAAGCTGTTCTTCATATCTGTCCAGTATCTGGGCGGTTTTTCTGATTGTATCATAAACCGCATTGCGGGAAATATCCAGATTTTCCGCTATTTCCGCCAGGGAAAGATCTTCGTAATAATAGAATTTAATGATCTCCCTCTGTCTTTCTGTCAATAGATTTTCATAAAACGGGATCAGTCCGTTGACTTTTTCAAAATCCATCAGTTCTCAGCCTCTTCTATCACGGTTTCCAGATAGCCGCGTAAATAGAATTCGGTGATGGCATCAATGTCTTCACCATAAGTGATGAATCTGATTGGCAGGTCATACTGGTCCTTGATGGCCAAGACGATTCCGCCTTTTGACGTGCCATCCATTTTGGTAAGGATGACACCGGTAATGTTGGTGGCATCAATGAACTGCGCTGCCTGTGACAGACCATTCTGTCCGGTCGTGGAATCTATGGTCAGCCATATTTCATGAGGAGCCCCTTCCAGTTCCCTGCCGACGACTTTCTTCATCTTGGTCAGTTCCTTCATCAGGTTCTGCTTGTTCTGCAGTCTTCCGGCTGTATCGGCAATGATGATGTCAACCGGATTTTCCCTGAAGTAACGGCAGCCATCTACCAGTACACTGCTTGGATCGGCATTTTCCCTGCCGGTAACGCAATGAACATTCAGTCTTTCAGCCCATCTTACCAGCTGATCAACGGCACCGGCCCTGAAGGTATCTGCGGCAATCATTCCCACAGTATATCCCTGATCAAGATAGTATTTGGCCAACTTTGAAATTGAAGTTGTCTTGCCGGAACCGTTTACACCAACCATCATGATCATTTTGGTCTGTCCTTTTTCAAAGACCAGTTCCGGAACATTCTCTTCGTTATATACTTCCGTCATTACGTCGATCAGGGCATTGATGCAGCCCTTTCTGGTACTGATGAAGTTTTCCTGGATCCTTGTCTTGAGCATGTCAATGATCTTTTCGCTGGTGGTTACCCCTACGTCAGCCTCGATCAGCACGACCAGCAGGTTTTCCAGCAGATCGTCATCTATTCCGTTGAAGCCGCCTAACAGTGAAGTAAGCTTGGCTCCCAGCGAATTATTCGACTTGGAATAACCTTCCAGATAGGTATCAATGTCACGTTCCTTTTTCTTACCGAACAATCCCATCTTCTTTCCTTTCTTCCGCATAGCTTAAGGCTTCTTTCAGCTTGACCTGAATGACCTTGGAAACACCTTTCTGCGGCATCGTGATACCGTATAATACATCACATTCGGTCATGGTACCCGGTCTGTGAGTAATGACGATAAATTGTGATTCATCGGAGAACTGATGTATGTAACGGGCAAATCTGTCAACGTTGCCCTGGTCAAGGGAGGCTTCAACCTCATCAAAGATGCATAAAGGCATCGGTCTGGCCTTGAGAATGGCAAACAGTACGCAGATGGCAATCAGTGACTTTTCCCCACCGGAGAACAGTCTGATGTTCTGAACGCTCTTGCCCGGAGGCTGAGCATTGATGTCAATACCGGTATTGAGGATGTCGTCAGGGTTTTCCAGAATAAGTCTGGCCCTGCCTCCTCCAAACAGTATCGTAAATACTTCATTGAGAGACTTGTTGATCTTGTCAAACATCTCGGTAAACTGCTTGGTCATGACGTCATCAAGTTCATTGATGGCTTCCAGCAGCTGATTCTTGCTGGTCTGCAGATCGTTGAGCTGAGAAACCAGGAATTCATAACGGTCATTGACTTCTTCATATTCACCCGGGGCATCAAGGTTGACGTTACCCAGGGAAGCAATCTCACTTCTCAAGGTAAGAACTTCCTGCTTGGCTTCATCAAGATCACCGTCAAATTCCTTTTCGGCTGCGAACTCATAGGTCATGTGATATTCACGTGACAGTCTTTCGATCTGATTGTCCCTGAGGGCTTCCAGTCTGGTCTTTTCAACCTTGGAGTTGTTGTATCTCATCTGAGCCAGTGTATTTTCCTGACGCTTCTGTCTTAACTGGATCTCCTTGCGCTGTTCATCAGCTGACAGGTTGATCCTTCTGGAACGTCTGGAAGCAATGTCATTGCTGATTTCATCACGCAGACGGTACTGCTCATTAAGGCTTTCCAGCAGTTCATCGGCAAATGATTCCCTGTTTTCATTTTCATCAGTTCTGATTCGATCATATTCTTCCTTAAGAGATTCATACTTGCTTCTCTTGACGGCTACGACCTGCTGTAAGGTTGCCAGCTGGATCTTCCGGTTGATGACACTCTGTTCATCGTCTTCCTTCAGCTTTCTGACTTTGTTGATGTCGGCAGAAAGCTTATCCAGATTAAGTCCGGTATCCGCGATCTGGGCATTGAGTTCTTCCAGCATGGAACTGATGGTCATCGGAGTTTCAACCTTGCGGTTGTATCCGCCGGAAATTGAACCGCCACGGTGAATGGTATCGCCATCCAGGGTAACGATGTTATATCCCTGCTTCAGACGGTTGGCCAGTACCTGGGCATTGTCCAGATTGTCGCAGACCAGCGTATTTCCCAGTAACGACAGCAATACGCCGTCATACTTTTCCTCACAGTCAACGAAATCGGAAGCAAGTCCCAAAAATCCCTCGGTATTCTCCGCAATGAAGAGATGGTCCTTATTGACATATCTGGCCTGCATCACGTTCATCGGCAGGAAGGTTGCCCTTCCGGAACGGTTGTTTTTAAGATACTTAATGGCCGTTCTGGCAGCCTGATCATTGGTTGTTACAATGTGATAAACTGCCGCGCCCAAGGCCGTGGATATGGCCTGCTGGTAACCTTCATCGGGTTTAAAGAGATCCGATACGGTTCCGCAGATCCCCGGCAAGGCGTTTCTGGCTTCCATGATGCTCTTGACACCGGCATGTCCCTGCAAAGGAGCGGATGCCTGTGCCTGTAAAACAGCTTTACGGCTGTTGAGATAGTTCATGTTGGCATTGGCCTTGTTGAACTCATCCTGCAGCTCAGAAAGCTTGTTGTTGTAGTCTTCGATGCGCTGTGACAGCAGATCGATCTCCGTGTCCAGCTGATCGTTACGGTTCTGACGGTCTTCATATTCAAACCTGGCTTCTTCCATCAGAAGACGGGTCTGTTCGATCTTGGCCTCATCAGTACCTGATTCTCTTATATACTTGCGTCTTTCTTCCACCTCGACACGGCGGTGTTCCAGAGTCTGTATTTCATTGATGACCTTCAGCAGTTCGTCCTGACGCTTCTGAACAGTATCATCGATCTCCTTGATCTGACTCTTGAGACTATCCAGTTCGTTCTCCAGAATCGTTATGGAAGCGCTGGAGGAGGCATCCTGGAAATTGAGATCCTCAAGCTGTGAATTCACGGTATCCAGATCACTGAGATAGTTTCTGATGTCATTGACCAGAACCGCTACTTCAATCTCGGTCAGTCGGTTTTTCTTTTCCGCAAACAGCTGGGCCTTGCGGGCTGCCCTTCTTAAAGGTGCAACCTGCTTTTCCAGTTCATTGACGACCATGTTGAGATTGTCTATGTTATTCTGGGTTCTTTCCAGCTTGTTAAGTGATTCGATTTTTCTCTTCTTGTACTTGGCAACCCCGGCAGCCTCTTCAAACAGGCCTCTTCTTTCAATCGGCTTGGCTTCGGCAAAGGCTGAGATGTTACCCTGGGAAATGATGCTTAATGAATCGCGTCCCAGTCCGGTATCCAGGGTAAGGTCGATGATATCCTTTAAACGGCACGGAGTTTTATTGATAAGATACTCACTTTCGTTGGTGTTCTTGAACAGACGTCTGGTAATTTCGACTTCATCATAGTCGGTATTAAGATAACGGTTGGTATTGTCAAAAACGAGAGTTACCTCAGCGAGGTTGACTCCCCTTTTGCCTTCGGCGCCCACAAAAACAACATCGGTCATGGTCTGACCGCGCATGTTTCTGGCTGACTGTTCGCCTAATACCCACCTTATCGCATCAGAGATGTTGCTCTTGCCGCAGCCGTTTGGCCCGACGATACCGGTATAAGCTGAATCGAAGTTTATGACGGTATGATCGGCAAAAGACTTAAATCCCTGTAATTCAATACGCTTTAAAAACATGTCCATTCCTCACTCCCATAAATTATACAAAAAATAAGTACTGAAATAAAGGAAAAGGACAAATAAAAAGCGACTTCTATAAGCCGCTCTTTACAAACTCTTTTAATGCATCCAGTTTCTGGAAACCCATGGTTGAATTAACCACGATACCGTCCTTTAACAGGAACAGTGATGGAATTGATACAACCTTGAAGGTTGAAGCGATTTCCATGTCGTTATCAACGTTTACCTTATATACCTTCAGGTCATCACCGAATTCCCGGGCAAGCTTTTCCAGAACAGGAGCCAGCATCTTGCATGGGCCACACCAGTCAGCGAAGAAGTCGACCAGTACGAGACCTTCTGATACTTTTTCCTTGAAGTTTTCCTTAGTAATAATTTCCATATGTATTACCTCTTTTCCTTATACAGTGAACTGGCAGCAGTTCTGTCAACGATCATAATCACGTCAGGATGTTCCTGAAGTATGGAGGCCGGAACGTTTTCGGTTACCGGGCCCATGACACAGGCCTGAATGGCATTGGCCTTGTTTTCGCCATTGGCCAGCAGGATGATCTTCTTGGCAGCCATGACGTTGGATATGCCCATGGTTATGGCCTTGGTCGGAACCTTGGAAATGTCATCATCGAAGAATCTGGCATTGTCCCGGATCGTTGACGGCTTTAAGTCAACAATGTGAGTTACTGAATCAAATGATGTACCCGGTTCATTGAAGCCGATGTGTCCGTTGGACCCGATCCCCAGGATCTGTACATCAATGACGGTTTCCTCCAAAGCGTCATTGTACTGTTCGCATTTTTCCTGAAGGTCACCTTCACTGCTTGGGATGTGAATGTTTTCTTCCTTTATGTCCAGTCCGTCAAAAAGATTACGGTGCATGAATGAATAATAGCTTTCGGGATGATCCTTTGGAAGTCCGACATATTCATCAAGATTGAATGTCCTGACTTCCCGGTAAGACGTTCCGTTTTCCTGATGATCCTTAATCATCAGCTGGTACAGACCTACCGGTGAACTTCCGGTTGCCAGTCCCAGAACAGCATCAGGCTTTTCCGTTACGGTCTTCTTAATTTCCTCAAAGGCTTTTTCGGAAATCTCCTGATAATCATTTACTCTAATAACTCTCATCATATAAAGTGTCTCTGCTCCTTTATATCAATATCTTATAGTCAATTCACATATTTAACAAATGAAATGACTGCTAAATCCTGCGGTTTTTAGGGACCTTAATGGTCAGTCCCTGTGGAATGACTTCAAATTCAGCTTCGGTAACGGGAACGTTTTCCCCGTCGATCTGCATGTATACTTCCCTGTCAAACTTCAAAGAAATCTTTCTGGCGCGGTATATTTTAATTTCCGGAGCACCGATATGCCTGCCATTGGCGTATTTGGTGATCAGATAGATCAGTCTCAGCAGCTTCATCGGTCCATTGACTACGCAGATGTCAATGTAGCCGTCAGACAGACTGAACTCAGTGACCGGATGGAACATGCCGCCATAATAGCCGCCATTGCATAAGGCAGCCAGCAGGATCCCTCTTTTCAGGGTGACACCATCGATGGTCATCTCCATCTGAATGACCTTGGGATGCAGGCCAACCTTGAAGGCAGAATAAGCATAGACCAGATTGCCCGGGATGTTGAGTTCCTTCTTGACGTAATCGCAGGCGTAGACGTTGATGTCAGCGTCCAGACCGAAAGATGTGATGTTCATGAACTTCTCGGTCCCGTTCATCAGTGCATAGTCGATCTTGATCTCTTCACCTTCGATCAATCCCTTCAGGGTCTCCCGCTTTGTCAGCTTGCGTTTGTCAACTGACTTGTAGAAGTCATTGCCGGTTCCTCCCGGTACCACGCATAAGGTCACTCCGGGATTAAGTCCGTCCAGAATTTCCTTGGAAGTACCGTCACCGCCAACTGAATAGATCGTTACATCATTTTCAGCAGTATACTTACGGGCTATCTCGGTAGCGTGCTTTTCTCTTTCCGTTACTTCAATGACATAGTCTCCGGGATTTTCCTTGAAATATGCATCGATCAGTGGAATGTACTCTACTCCATTACCCTTTCCGGCGGTCGGATTTACGATAAAAACATGTTTCATTTTTTACCACCTCATGAAAGAGTATAACATTTATCAACTTTTATGACAAAGAAAAAGCGCTTTCGCGCTTTCTTTAACCAACGATGAATCCCTGATTAGGAGCTCCGGCTGCATTTGATTCGTCTGTATCAATGTGCATTGCCAGAGAGTATGACTTGCTGACTCTGACGACGGTATTTTCAAATACCAGGGCACGGCTGTCATCTACGCCATTGAAGACCTTTACTGCGACGATCTGTCCGTTTTCAACACCGTAGTGTTCAGCATCTTCCGGTGTCATGTGAACATGTCTCATGGCAGCAATGACGCCTTCGGAAACTTCAACTTCACCGGCAGGACCGATGAGCTTGCATCCGGCTGATCCGGCGATGTCGCCTGATTCTCTTACCGGTGCCTTGATTCCCAGCTGTCTGGCTTCTGTCAGAGAGACTTCGATCTGAGTATCCTTTCTGACCGGGCCCAGGATTGAGCACTTTAACTCTCCCTTAGGACCAACGACTGTAACTTTTTCATTTGATGCAAACTGTCCAGGCTGTGAAAGCATCTTTCTTACGGTTAACTGATAGCCTTCACCGAACAGTTTCTCCAGATGTTCCTGTGTTACATGAACATGTCTGGCGCTTGTTTCAACTAAAAATGTATCCTGACTCATACTACTTACCTCTTTTCTAGATTATTATACATAAAAAGCGTTTTTTGTACCATCATTACAATTATTAATGTTTACAAAAACCGGTAAACATGTTTTAATATTTAGGCATGGCGGATGTGGTGAAGTTGGTTAACACACTGGATTGTGGCTCCAGCATTTCGTGGGTTCGAGTCCCATCATTCGCCCCATTTGAAAATAAATGTCAGCATTCAGCTGACATTTTCTTTTTACTGAATATCCCTGTATGCCCTGCGGCATTCCTCAATTATCTTCAGGGCATCTTCCCTGCCATGGTATTCACCGGTTTCAACAGTGATCTTCTGAAGTACCTTGTAGTTATCAAAAAAGTTTGAGATTTCCTTCAGCAGAAATTCCGGAAGATCTTCCAGAGACTGGATGTTGTCATAGCGCGGATCACAGTCAACAACCGAAATCAGCTTGTAGTCCAGCCGCCCGTTATCCCACATCGTCAGATAGCCCAAGATCCTGGCCGGTACGATGCAGCCCGGGAAAGTTGGATCCTTGCAGATGATCAGGATGTCCAGCGGGTCGCCATCCGGTGCCAGAGTTTCTTCGATTATTCCGTATTCAGTCGGATAGGTCATGGCTGAATAAAGAACACGGTCCAGTCTGATCCTGCCTGTCTCGTGATCAAATTCATATTTGTTATGGGAGTTCAGTGGTATCTCTATTACGGCATCTACTACGTCATTTCTCATTGTCATCACCTCAACTACATTATAAAAGAAAATGCCTGTACATTACAGGCTTGTTTTCTTATGCTTCCGGCAGAGTGATCTCACTTTTGAACAGGTCACCGTCTATGGAAATATCCAGTGAACCCTTCATGACATCCATCAGAGAGCGGGCAATGTTGAGTCCTAAGCCGCTTCCTTCGGTATGACGGGATGAATCACCTCTGACAAATCTTTCCATCAGTTCATCAGCACTGATATTCAGCATTTCCCTGGAGATGTTCTTGATGTCAATGATGACATTTCTGTCCTGTTCTCTGACATTTACATATACACGGGTATTTGGCTGAGCATACTTGCAGATGTTGTTATACAGATTGTTAAGGACACGCCACAGCAGATTTCCGTCGGCTCTCACCTGCAGGTTTTCCTTTTCCTCAGTTATGACGACTTCCAGAGAGTTTTCCTCAAACTTCTCACGGTATTCGGAAATCGACTGGGAAATTATCTCGGAAACATTGATCGTCGTTATGTCGGCATTGATATTGCCGGTGGAAGCCTTGGAAGCTTCTATCAGATCTTCAATCAGCTTCTTCAGTCTTGATGACTGTCGCTGCAGTACCTCCAGATACTGTATCTCTTCTTCCTCGGTATGTTCCTTCTGCAGCAGATCAACGTAATTGATGATGCTGGTCAGAGGAGTCTTGATGTCATGGGATACATTTGTGATCAGTTCTGTTTTAAGGTGCTCGGACTTCATTTCCCTGGCTACAGCCAGCTGAATACCATCCTGAATTGAATTGATGTTTTCCGCATGTTTCTTCAGCGCGCCGTGCATGTGGGAAATATCGATTTTCTGAGTCATGTCCCCACCCGCAACTGCTTCAGTCTTTTCTCTGACAATGTCAGCGTGAATAAACCACAGCAATATCGGCATGGCCAGTATCAGTGATCCAACCACAGCTATGGCAGTTGATGCATCGGAACTGTCATTGATGCATATGATTATGAACAATCCATAGATTGCCATGATCAAAACTATCTTCCAGACCATACGCAGATTTACAAACAGATAATAGATAAAATGAAGTACATGATAGGTTACGTTGTTTCTTATCAGTGTGGCAGCCTTTATTCTCTTTACGGCTGAAAGAAGCCAGAACAGCACAACCATGCACATTAAGGCAATCACAACGACGAATACTGATATTTCAGCTATGTCATATATGCTCGGTGAGATATCCTGTAGAATCATGCCCAATCCAATATCGATCATTACCATAAAAGCCGTAAACAGATCAAAAGGCATGCGGTCAAGAAGATTAAGCGTGATCCCATCCTGCCCGTAATCATGTCCGGCACTGGAGAACAGGAACACTGCTACCAGGATACCGGCGATTATCAAAGCGACTGTTATTTCCGGAATCAGGTATTTGTAGTGTCTGTATTGCCGGTAATCAGAATACATCTTCCAGAGGGAATCTTCATACACATCACAAGGAACATATATCTTAAGCTCAATGATGCAGTTTACACTGGAAATATAAACCGGAGAACCATCGTAAGCCTCCTGTTTCCAGGACAATGATTCAACAAATGGCTCGGCTGTATCAACAGTGTCGTAAAAAGTGAAGTAAACATATTCATGATCGCTTATATTACGGCTTTCCGAACGGAAGTATTCATGGAAACTGCCGTACTCCTGTTTAGTCAGTATTCTGAACTCGTAGTTCTTTTCATTATTGGCCATCGGCAGGTTTTCAGGTGAATCGAGAAATGTCCGGGCAATTCCATAGTTTTCACTATGGCAGAATCTGGAATATTCCCGGCTGGAATAGAAATTATTCTCTGTCTGGAAAACACCCGCTTCATACATTCTGACTAGATGAAAACCGCAGATGATAAAACCTACGCCCAAGGCAAATGCCAGTATCAGTGCGAGAGTCTTGGTCCAGATGTTTTCGTATCTTTTGGCTTTTCTGACGTTATTCATTGCGATTCTCCATTTTGTAGCCATGGCCCCAGACTACCTTGACATATCTTGGTTCCGAAGGATTTATTTCAATCTTCTCTCTTAAGTGTCTGATATGGACGGAAACTACACCATCAGCGGTAAGCGGGATCTCCTTCCAGACTTCGCTGTAGATCTCATCACTTGAGAATACCTTGCCCGGATTGCTCATAAGCAGCTTCAGGATACCATATTCCACCGGAGTCAGATCTGCGTTTTCCCCGTCAACGGTGACCGTTTTCCGGTCATCATCGAGAACGATGCCCCCGATCTGCAGAACACTATTTGATGAAGGCTTGCTGCCAAGCTGGGTATATCTTCTTAAATGAGATCTGACTCTGGCCTTGACTTCGACCGGATTAAACGGCTTGGTTATGTAGTCGTCAGCACCGATGTCAAGTCCCAGGATCTTGTCACTGTCCTCGCTTTTGGCCGTAAGAAAAATGATTGGCACATTGGTAAGTTTTCTGAGCTCACTGGTTGCTCTTATACCGTCCATCTTAGGCATCATGATATCCATTAAGATCAGATCGATTTCGCTGTTTCTGACGGTTTCCAGAGCCTGCTGGCCGTCATAAGCCGTAAACAGCTGATAACCTTCCGGTGCCAGGTATATTTTCAATGCTTCAACGATGTCTCTTTCATCGTCACAGATCAGTATTCTGTTCATGGTTATCACCCCTTCACCAATATCTTAAGGTTTCCTCACTTTAAGAAACAAGAAACGAACATATTAAGAATTTCTTAACCTGAAAAAAACTCTGTTGTCTTATTATACAACAGAGTCTCATCTTTTCTCAAAATATCACGCCAGCTGATTGATCCAGACTTCCTTATTATAAAGATGGAAACAAATCGCTGTCTTTAATATGTTCATCGCATCGATGCAGAAATATGCCCAGAAAAACGGCAGCGGGAAAATAAAGCAGACCAGGAAGCTGATACCCATTGGGAATACCAGTGAGAACAGTCCGTCAAACAGGAAAATGTATCTGGTACTGCCTCCGATACGGAAGATGTTATAGAAGGCATTGCTGTAGCCGGCAAAGAAACCTAACAGTGCCTTTGATATCAGCATTTTTGTACATACGGAGGCAATGTCGCCTTCCAGAGAGAAGAATCCCGGGATCCAGCGGGAAAGCGCTGCCATGACTGCGCCAAAGATCAGATGGACCCAGAAATTCATCCACAGAATGTCATTTCCGCCTCTTCTGGCTTCTTCAAACTTGCCCCGGCCCAGATTACGTCCGATCAGTCTTCCGACAGCCGGGCTTAAGCCATAGGAAGCAACAAAGAACAGTTTATTACAGTTATTTGTTACGGTATAACATGAGATGTACTGTTCATCCAGATGCGACAGATTTCTGACGATCATGAAGAAGGCAAAGGCATAGCAGGTTTCATTGATTACCAGCGGACCGGCAGTCTTAAGAACTCTGGCCAGGACATCCTTTTCCAGTTTCTCACCTCTTGTAAACAGCTTGAAGGTTGAATCTTTTCTCAACATCAGTACTGTCAGGAAGATAAACTCTGCAACTCTGCCCAGAAGAATGGCTGTTGCTGCCCCTTCCACACTCATCGGTTTGAATCCCAGCTTGCCGAAAACCAGCACATAGCTGAAAAACAGAGACACCAGACAGTTGATCATTCCGCTGTACATGGAGACCACGGCATGACCGATTATCGTATAAGTACCACTGAGCATCAGATTCATGCCATAGAACATCAGTGAGAAGGCAAAGATGCGCAGATACCTGACACCATAGGAAACTCTTTCCGCATCCTGAACGAAAATACGGATGAAAGATTCTGAAAAGGTAAATATTGAAAGAGAATAAAGGAATCCAATTATCGTGCAAACCACGATTCCTAACTGCAGCACCCGGTTGCATTTCTTTCTTTCGTTGTTTCCGTAAAGCTGGGAGATGTAGACATGGAACCCGCCGGAAAGTCCCAGGGCCAGCATTAGAAAGATGTCATAACTCTGATTGGCTATCGTATAACCCGAAATGGCTTTTTCACTGAGAGTTCCCAGAATTGCTACATTCAGATTGTCAACAACATAAACAACCAGCTGTGCAATGATAGCCGGCAGTGTCAGTCTGAAGTAGGTCTTAACGAAATTCTTGCTCATGTTCTCTCCCTTTCGCATTAAAAGTGTATCATTAAAACTTTCCGGTGCGAAGGAATATCGAAAAGTGTAAATCCAAAGCAGTTAAAAGAACTTAAAAGATGTTTTATTTATCAGTTTACAATGAAACATCTTTGTATCTGTTCCTGATCAAATAAAAAAGCAACATTGTTGTCGCTTTCTTGAATTATTTGGCTTTCTGCTGGAACTGATATGTACGCCACTCCAGCAGCTGGATGGCTTTCTGGAACTTGATCAGGCTGTTGCGGGCTGCGGTCTGATGATCGCGGAGGATCTGATATCTCTGCTTGAAGGCAGATGGTCCTTCCTTGGCAAGCTGCATGAACTCTCTGATCTTTTCCAGCGGCATTCCGGTGTCAGCCAGACATATTACCAGTCTGACATCATCAATGTCTTCCTCAGTGAAAACACGGGAGTTATACTTGTCCCTTCTGATGTTAGGAAAAAGATCCATCTTGGCATAATAACGGATTGTGTGTTCGTTTTCTTCAACTATTTCAGCAACTTCCTTGATCGTGTACATATTTTATTCCTCTTACTTGAGAATATTATATAACAATCACGGAAAAAACTGTAGATATTTAATATGAATAAATCTTAGAGTTTCTCTAAAGGCATTAAGAATCTAAAGCATTTACAATATGTTTTTGAATTCTTATGTTTAAAAATCTTTTCAATACATTTACACTGTACTCTTTTCGAAGGAAACAAACGGATAAGGGCATATTTCCTTTATCGTATGCTCGAATATCACTCCGTCAGGACCGTTGCAATAGACAGGAACGTCAAATGATTCACAGAATTCCGTCATTACCTGTCTGCAGGCCAGACACGGTGCGCTGTCTTCCTTTCCCCCGCCTGCTACAGCCAGTGCCTTGAACTTCAGACAGCCTTCAGATACCATCTTGAATATCGCCGTTCTTTCGGCACAGACAGTCATGCCGTAACTGGCATTTTCAATGTTGCATCCGGTATAGATCTTACCGTCAATGCCCAGGACGGCTGCACCCACCATAAACTGGGAATAAGGGGCATAAGCCATCTTTCTGGCTTCGATTGCTTTCTGCATTAGTAGTTCTTTCATATAATTCTCCAAAATAAAGGACCTTTACGCATTGAAAAGGTCCCCGTTATTCAATTAATTAAATCTTGCCTAGAAGCTTGAACATGTTCTTTTTGTAGACTTCAACTCCCGGCTGATTGAACGGATTGACATCGAGCATCAGCACGGTCATGGCACATGCTCTGAAGAAGAAGTAGATCATGTAGCCGTAGCTGAAGGCACTGTTATCCTTAAGAGAGATCAGAACGTTCGGAACATTACCGGTATCTACATGAGCATCAACGGTACCGCGGCAGGCCATCTTATTGATCCAGTCAAGATTCTTGCCGGCCAGATAGTTCATGTGGTCAAGGTTGGCATCATCTGCCGGGAAGTTCATGTCCAACATCGGCTCATCCAGTGTTACAACTGTTTCATAGAAAGTCTTCTTGCCTTCCTGAATGAACTGACCCATGGAGTGCAGGTCGGTTGTGAAAGTTACGGAAGCCGGATAAATGCCCTTGCCTTCCTTGCCTTCTGATTCGCCGAAGAGCTGCTTCCACCATTCAGCGATCATTGTCATTGATGGTTCATAGGTAACCAGGATCTCGTTGGACTTACCCTGCTTTTCCAGAATTCTTCTGATTACGGCATACTGATAGGCAATGTTGCTGTCAAGATCAGGATTCCTGAAATCTTCATATGCCTTCTGGCAGCCCTTCATCAGTTCATCAATGTTGATTCCGGCTGCTGCGATAGGTAGCAGACCCACTGCCGTGAATACGGAATAACGTCCGCCTATGTCATCAGGGATTACAAATGTTCTGTAGCCCTTGGTATCAGCCAGTTCCTTTAATGTTCCTCTGGCCTTATCGGTGGTGGCCAGGATTCTCTTCCTGCTTTCTTCAACACCATAGCGTTCAACAATGTACTGTTCAAAGATTCTGAAGGCAACTGCTGTTTCGGTAGTGGTACCACTCTTGGAAATTACATTGCAGTAAACACTCTTGCCTTCAATGTGCTTGAGGATCTGCATCAGATATGTTGATGACAGACCGTTGCCGGTATAGATTATTTCAGGCTTATCGTCAGGATAAAGCCCCTTCATCATTTCAATGGCACTTCTGGCGCCCAGATAAGATCCGCCAATGCCGCATACTAACAGTACATCAGCGTTTTCTCTGATTTCAGCTGCTGCTTCCTTGATCCTTTCAAATTCTTCCTTGTCATAATTGTATGGCCATTCGACCCAGCCGATGAAGTCATTGCCCTTGCAGGTCTTATTCATAATTGATTCATGGATCTGATTGACCTGATCCTGATAGACCTTAAGATCTTCATTTAAAAGTGCTCTGCTGTAATCAAGTTTCATTTTCATATTCTCCTTCTCTATCCATTTTGGTAAAGCTTCTTCCAGAACCGCAAATCCTTCCTCATCCTTCTGCCATCTGGAGCGGAAGGAAACCTTGCGTGTTCTTCTTGAAGGCTGCACTGCCTTCAGTGACAGCGTCAGATGGTTGTTTTCCGGATTGATATCGATTATTTTGACAACGATCTTCTCACCGAGCTTGACAAAATAATGCACATCTCTGACGAAATCACTGCTGATCTCTGAGATGTGTATCATGCCGTCATACCTGTCGTCGATCTTTACGAAGGCTCCATAAGGCTTGATGCCGGTTACAATTCCCTGGACAACTTGCCCGACTCTGTATTCCATTTTATTCATCAAATGTATTATAACACAACAATTGAATATTAAGGGCAGTTCAATTATAATATTTTAGCGAGAGGTGTTAATATGTTAGATAAGATGTATCCTTTCTATTCAGCTGCTCTTGCCTGCATCATGGCACAGCTGCTCAAGCCTTTCCTGAGACTGCGGTTGACACATGAATGGCATCCTGAACTGTTCATATCATCCGGTTCCATGCCTAGTTCTCATGCCTCCCTGATTTCAGCACTGTGTCTCTCCGTAGGATACGTTGACGGTTTCTCAAGTACCCTGTTTGCGGTTACCCTGGCCATATCCGTCATAATTGCCTATGATGCGGCCAATGTCAGATACTATGCCGGGCAGAACATTCAGCTCACCAAGAAGCTGATTGACGATCTGACTGAACTGGGTCAGCTGGAACCTTCTGATCCTATTTACAACAAAAAGATGAAGGAAGTTTTGGGACATACCTATCTGGAAGTTCTCGGCGGTATCATTACCGGGCTGGCAACTTCGTTCTTATATCACTATTTTCTGGTTGGGAGATGATTCAATTGAGCGAAAACACTGAAAACAAAATTACTGAAACTGATGAAAGAGAAGGACTAATCAAGAAGATCATCAGCCACTTAAGACCATATATCATGGGAGATGGCGGTGACATCGAGTTTGTTTCTCTGGAAGATGACATCGTCTACATCAGACTCTTGGGAGCCTGTGTAGGGTGTTCAATGATCGACGTTACCCTGAACAACGGCATCAAAAACTGGATCATGGAAGAAGTTCCGTCAGTCAAGGATGTCGTCATGGTACAGGATGTAATGGATAATTCAAGCCTTTACAGTTTCTGATGCCTGTCTGATGATGGGCTTTCTTTTTTAAAACATGTTCGGATATCTTGTATACAATGACTCACAAATGAGTGAAACAGACAGAAAGATCTATCAGGATGCCTATTGCGGCTTATGCAACAGACTGCATGTTAACTATGGCAATCTGGGCCGTAATACCCTTTCCTACGATCTGACTTTCATTACCCTGCTGCTCTCTTCAGTCTATAAGCCTGAAATTAAAAGCGGTAAGGAAAGATGTCTGATCCACCCTCTGAAGCTCCACGATTATACATACAGTGAGATCACTGATTACTGTGCCGATATGAACATACTGCTGTCCTACTATCATTTTCTTGATGATTATCATGACGATGATAATCGAACAGCACTCAGAATTTCCGGAAAACTGAAACCGGAATTTGAAAAGATCTGCGCCAGATATCTTGAAAAAACCGCATTCATTGCTGAATGCCTGGAATCAATCTCCGAGATGGAAAAGCATAACGTTCTTAATCCTGATCTCCCGGCCAACCAATTCGGTCAGCTGATGACATCACTGCTGGACTACAGAGAAGCTTCCTTCAGCAAGTCCCTGCAGGAAACAGGTTACCATCTGGGACGCTTCATCTATCTGATGGATGCCTACATGGACTTTAAGGATGACCTTAAGAAAGAGCGCTATAACCCTTTATTACTGTTAAGACGTGAAGATGTTCCCGACATACTGGAAAACATCATGGCCCAGTGTACCCTGGCCTATGAATGTCTGCCGGTAACTGATTACAAGACCATATTAGACAATGTCCTGTATTCCGGGGTATGGACCCGGTACAACACTGGAAAGGATAAAAAATGAGAGATCCCTATGAAGTACTGGGTGTGACCCGTGACGCCAGCGAAGAAGACATTACCCGTGCCTACCGTAAGCTGGCCAAGCAGTATCACCCTGACCTCAATCCGAATAACGAAGAGGCTGCCCGCAAGATGGCAGAGGTTAATGCTGCCTACGACATGATAAAAGCCGGCAATTACGACTACTATCAGACCCAGCAGCAGACTCAGCAGCAGTCCAGCGGCAACCCTGGGTACAGTTACAGTTACGGACCGTTCACTTTCTATGACTTTACCGGTTTCTATCAGCGTCAGCAAAATGCCTATAACGGCTTTACCGACTATCAGAATGTCAGACGGTTCATCAACCGTGGAGCATATCGCGAAGCCATCAGCATTCTGGAAGGAATCAGTAACAGAAACGCTGAATGGTACTATCTCAGTGCCTATGCGAACTACATGATCAATAACCGTGTTACAGCTCTTGAGCATGCTCAGCAGGCAGTGCGACTGGAGCCTGAGAACTACAACTACCGGCAGCTGCTTGAAACCATCAGAAGCGGACGTACAGCCTATCAGAACCGCCGCCGCACCTATGGCACCCCTACCGTGGCAAGCAGACTGTGTCTGGCCTACTTCATCCTGAATCTGCTGTTTTCACTTTTCTCCGGAAGAGTCTGCTGGTATCTGCCGTGGTGCTTCTTCTGGTAGTATGGAGGTATTTGTAAATGAAGAAATTTCTGCAGAAGTATTCTGATTTCATGTCAGGACGCTATGGCGTCGATGATCTTTTCTATTTCCTGATGATCTCAGTACTGATACTGGGTCTGTTCCCGAATTTCCTGCTCAGAAACGGTCTGGGGCTGATCAGGTGGACTCTTTTCGGTTTAGGCATATTCCGCTACCTGTCCAGAAATTTCCCCGCCAGAAGCAGGGAAAACGCACGGTTCATGAAGTTCTTCAGACCGGTAAAGAAGGAATTCAGATTTCTTTTCACCCGTATTAGAAACATCAAGACATACCGCTACCGCAGATGTCCCAAGTGTCATCAGCAGCTGCGTCTGCCAGTAAACAAAGGCAAGCATACCGTTGTCTGCCCTACCTGCAAACATGAATTTGAAGTAAACATCCGTTTCTAGTCATATGATCACACTGAATGAAGATCTTAAGTTCATCCTGGAAAGATTTTCCTCATCAGGTTATGAGGCTTTTCTTGTTGGGGGCTGCGTCAGAGATGCCATAATGGGCTTACAGCCTCATGACTATGACATTACGACCAATGCCCGTCCCTCACAGGTTCACGATCTCTTCAGCGACTGCCGCATCATTGATACCGGCATAAAGCACGGTACCGTAACACTACTGCTTAATGGTGAACCTTACGAAATTACCACTTTCCGTAAGGAAACCGAATATGATGACCACCGTCATCCCAACAGTGTATCCTATTCTGATTCCCTTTACGAAGATCTGGTCAGAAGAGACTTTACCATCAATGCCTTTGCGTATAATCCGGATAAGGGATTAATTGACTATTTCAACGGAACTGAAGATCTCAATAACAGAGTATTACGCTGTGTCGGTAATCCAGGGGAACGCTTTGAAGAAGACGCCTTACGCATCTTAAGAGCACTGCGCTTTGCCAGCCGTTTTCATCTGACGATTGAACCGGAAACTCATGCTGCCCTGCTGAATAAAAAGGAACTTCTCAGATATGTATCCGTGGAAAGGATCGCCCTGGAATTCAACGAAATACTCTGTAATGACAATGCGCGGGAATATCTTGATGAATACCGAGAAGTAATTGCTGTCTTTTTACCGGAAATCAAGGTGATGTTTGATTACGATCAGCACAGCAGATACCACAATTACGATCTCTGGCATCATACGCTGAAAGTACTTGAAGAAGTCCCTCCTCAGCTTTCATTACGCTGGGCTGCCCTGCTTCACGACATAGGCAAGCCTGCTGTCAAAACCGAAGGAAAGGACGGAAGATGGCATTTCATCAACCACCGGAATGTTTCCGCCCGGATGACGGAAACCATTCTGAAAAGACTTCATTTTGACAACAAGAATCTTAAGCACATCGTAAGTCTGGTCAGATATCATGATAACAAGATGATTAAGGACATAGACATCAAGATGATGCTGTCAAAGTCTGATATGGATTTCTTCAGAGAACTCATCATTCTGCAGAAGGCTGACAACAAAGCCCATTATCCTGAATTCGTCAATGATTCTTCATATTATGATGAACTTCTCAACAAGGCCGAAGAATTCAGTTCATCAGCCCTGCACTTAAGTGATTTACGGGTCAATGGAGACGACTTGATAAAGATTGGTATTACCGGACCAGATGTGGGAAAAGCACTTGGCAGAGCCCTTAAAATGGTTCTGGAAGAGAAACTCGATAATAATAAGGAAGATTTGCTGAAATACATCAGAACACTAAAAAAGACAGATTGATCAATATGTCTTTTAAAATGTTTTAGGTTCTTTTAAATTAAACGTGGACGAAGAAAGGTAAAAACCACGTTTAATTTAAAAGCATTTTGGATTTTTCTCTTATCATCCACGCTAATCCACATTTAATTTAAGAGATCCACAAAAAGCCATCTTGACGATGGCTTCATTTTTTATTCAGTATGAATCAGTCGTATTTCCACATGTCCCCTGCCGGGAAGAAGGAAATAGGCAAACTGTCATCACCTACGACCGGTCTTAACCATTCTTCAGCCAGACGCATGCCGGCTTCTTCCTGAACAAAGTGACCAGGTACGATCATGGCTTTGGCCTTACCCAGATCAACAGCATCACGGATGTATAAAGGCAGTGTCCAGTCAACGGTTTCTCCCGGTATTACCACATCATACTTCCAGCTGGCGGCTACCTGAGCATTGTTGCTCCAGTTGCTGTCAGCCCCCGGAAGCAGGTGTCCGCAGAAACCGATCGTGGAAACGATGGCATCCGGATCACCGATGTAGCGGATGTGTTCGAGTCCCATTCTCTCTTTTACGTGAGCAATCAGATCACCAAGACGGGTCGGCGGAAGAACGACTTCCCAGCCTCTCTCCCGTGTATTCAGATACTCCAGCCAGCCCATATGCTTCATCATGTAATGGAAGATGCCGTCAGGACGGTGTGCATGAATGTGGTCATGGTCACGGTATACAGTGATTCCGTTATCCAAAAGCAGAGCTAGTTTTTCTTCGTATACTTCATTCCCTTCCAGCCACTCACATTCATCATCATAACCGCTGAAGAAAGTAGGCTCATGAACAAACACGAAGTTCGCGCCGATCTCAATGGCCTTGCGGATGATTGGAACAGTTGGAGCAATGGAGATCAGAATACCTGTGCATTCACGGTTCGGATCAGCCCCTACGATAACGTCACAGGTACGGCGGTCGCCGATATTTGGATGATAAGCCAGGATCTTATCAATGATTTCTTGAATAGTCATATGTTTTATCCTTTTATATGATTATTCTAAATCATTGATCAGGGCTGCAGGAATGAAAAAACTATTATCCTGTTTTAATTATCTCTTTGCCTTCTGTAAAAAAAGAGGCCTGGGCCTCTTATGCGTTAAACCATGAAATCGTTATCTTAACCTAATCCCCAGGTAAGGAAAATCCATTTACTGTCCGGGGATACTCTGGCCAGATATATCTGCCAGTCATCATATGTCTTATTTGGAGGCTGTCCCTCATTTCCCTTTTTCCCTGTTTTAAATGTACACGTTAAAACCAGAACCTGCGTAAAGCTTTCATGGTCTCCAATCAGATTATTCGCATGTCCCAGATTGTTAGCATATTCTATAATCGATTCGTCTGTTGCCCTGTCATCACCCATGTAAACAAAATTGTCCAGTGTAACATCATAAGCACCAGGATTAAGAGCATTGATCGCCTTAATTGCCTCATCAATATCATTTCTGGTATATATTTCTGAGTTTCCATAATCCACATTTACTTTTGGTGAACAGCCCAGAAGAATTAGCAATGTTAATATGATTAATGAAATCTTTTTCATTTCTTAACCTCCCATCTAAATACATAATACCACTAATACTGGGTACTTTAAATTAAACGTGGACGAAGAAAGGTAAAAACCACGTTTAATTTAATAGTTTATAAAAAGGATAAAAAATAAGGCTTGCCTTATACTGTGAATTGAACAAAAAAGGATGAGATGACTCAAGTGATTTTTAGCATAATACTATGCAAGACATGTATCATCTCGCGTCATTTTATTGTTACTGATACTACTGAGATCAGAATCAATTTATTGAATAAATATCCTAAAAATATATGGATTCCGGCGCTGATAAAATCAGATTTTTACACTAATGTCATAGTCAAAGGCCTTAACATCCAGCTGAAAACTATCAATAAAGCTGTTTATGGTTATATAATTTTGAACGTTTCAGAAAGCGTGTTTTGACCATTTTTGACCATTATCACATACAAGAAATCCAGGTAGTTACCTACCTGGATTATCCACGTTTAATTTAAAAGCTTTTGATTTTTCTCTTATCATCCACGCTAATCCACGTTTAATTTAAGAGATCCCTTTAAATTTGCTTAACCCTGGGTTTCTTCAGAATTACCTTCGTTGTTGGAAACATTTTCCCAGCTTCCCGAATCATTCTGTTCTTCAGTCTGTTCGGATTGCTGCTGGTTTTCCGTATCAGTTCCCGGATTATCCGGTACGGTCGGCGTCAGATCTCTGATTGCCGTAACAATATTGAGAGAACTGCCGGAATTATGATAGGTTACCTCATAGGTATCCCCTTCCTTGATGAATGGAACTATGCTTTCATCGACATTGAATTCAATCTTGAACTTCTCATCGTAGCTGGATACCACATAGATGACTCCGGTATCCTTGGTAATTGACTTGACGACAATGATGGCCGTCTTGCTGTCAACATCCGGTTGAGGATCATCAGGCTTAGGTGTCGGCGAAACACCGCCGTTTATCATCTTAATGTATTCATCAGCAGCATACTTGATGCCGAATGAAGCATCGGTAACGGAAACCTTCTGGTAGTTTTCCACGTCTACGAAGGCGTACATCTTGACCAGACCGCCAGCATCCTTCAATGAAAGCAGATAAGTCGGTCTGCCTTCCAGATTGATTAATAACGGGAATGTTGGCGTATAGTTCTTTTCCTGAACCTGGCCATTGGCTGAATCCATGGCACCGTATTCTTCGGCACCCGGAACGGCATAATATGAAGCCTTATGAGTTCTCAAGTTGACCATTACAAATCCGATGTTGCTTTCATCGGAAGCAATTGATGTGATGCCTGTATACAGATAAACATCGTCATCGTTGGTAATGTAGGTATATCCGTCAGTTGCCTGAACTACGCCCTTCTGAGCAAACTGGGAGTTGACATAACCACCCTGGTACATGCCCCAGTCATTTATTTCGCTGATGACAAGATGGGCATCATAGACGTTATCGACCCAGGTCGGAACCTCACTTGTCTTGTAATGCTGCATTTCTCCGGTTATGGCATTGCAGACAATGACACCGGATACTCTAGGCATGATGTTGACCCACTTATAGGTAAGTGTCTGTATTACCCAGTATGGATTGCCCTGCTCATCAAGTTCAAATGAAGTATCTCCCAGAATGGAGAACGGATTATGAAGCTGAACATGACGGTGCAGATTATCCAGCAGATAGGAACTTGGCAGGTACTTAAGACCTTTGGCGGTCCTTACTACTTCAGCGTCCCCCGTCGTAGAATCAACGATCACATAGCCGGCAGTACCGGAACGGTTGGATAAATACTTATAGAAGTCATTGTGCTCCAGCGGTGTCACACGGACGATCTGTCCCTTGTAGTTGATCAGGGAGTATTCCGGATTAATGGAAAACTGTGAAACCAGATCAGGGATCTGGCCGACAACACGGTCACCGACCTTCTGGGAAGAAGCCTTGTCGAGTAACGGCAGGTTATCAAAGTCAACTTCACTGATATCCTGATCAAAGGATGATTCATAAACAGCTATGCGGCTGGCATAAGCCTTTGAGGAAGTAACCGGGGATACCAGAACCATTCCTCCAAAGAAAACCGCAGCCCCGAAAATCACTATCAGCAACGGCCACAGGCTTTTGCCCTTGTTGAATCCGTTCTTCAATGCTGCTTTCTGAATCAGGAAATACAACGGCAGAAGAACTGCCGGTCCGAAAAAGATCCAGAAAGACAGTGAACTGATGTTAATTGGCGGTAATATAATCAGATAAGCTATTGCCCAGCCCAGTATCCATAAGACACAGGTGACAACAGATAATTTCTTAAACATATGCATCACTCCGTTCGCTTAATATTATAGCATATTGCTGCAAAATGAATATACCGCCTATTTTCAGTTAATCATAACCACCCGTGAAAACGGGTGGTTTGCACTTAGGGTATAACCCTAGGAGTGCCAGCCTGCGTCTTAAGGCGCTGGCTTGTGTTCAAGCCATCCCGCAGTTCGTTACTTGGCCTGTCCGTGAACGGACTACTTGTTTGGCTTTTTTATTTCCTTGTCTTCCCCAAATGGGTCTTCGTACTCTTTGACACTCAGCTTATCTTTCGCTATGTCTGCTTTCTCCTGCTCCTGGATGTATTTACGCACAGTGGCCTCGTTGAGCCCTACTGTGCTTACATAGTATCCTTCAGCCCAGAATCTCCTGTTGCCAAATTTGTACTTCAGATTGGCATACTTATCGAATATCATCAACGAACTCTTTCCCTTCAGATATCCCATGATCTCTGATACCGAATACTTCGGTGGTATCGACAATAACAGATGTATGTGGTCCGGCATCATATGTCCTTCCACTATCTCTATTCCCTTATACCTGCACAGATCCTTTATTATGTCTCTTATCGCTCCCCTAAGTTGATTGTATATTACTTTTCGCCTATACTTTGGAGTGAAGACTATGTGATACTTACAGTAGTACTTCGTATGTGCTAAGGAATCATATTTCTTGGCCACTTTATCACCTCAACTTTCTTTTCTGCTAGAATGACTTGAACATCTTCTAGTTTATGTTAGTTGAGGTGATCTTTCTATAAGATCACCTTTTGCTTTCTCTACCCGCATAGCGGGTAGTTGTTCGTTTCGCTCTTTGAGCTCAACCGGGTTAACCCTGAAAATAAAGGGAATCGTGTGATTCCCTTATTCTGCGGTATAGTTATCGAAATAACCCTGAACCAGAACAACCGGCGTTCCCTTATCGCCTGAACCGCTGGTCAGGTCACAGAGTGAACCAATCAGGTCAGTCAGCTGTCTTGGAGTGGTTCCTTCAGATTCCATGCGGCCAACCAGGTTTTGATCCTTTGCTCTGATTCTGGCTTCTATAGCCTTCTTGAGTTCTTCACCTGACAGTTCAGCAAAGTCGTTGTCTGCCAGATATTTCAGTTTCAGTTCATTTGGAGTGCCCTGTAAGCCTGCAGTTGAAGCTGGTGATACAACCGGGTCAGCAAGTTCCCAGATCTTTCCAACCGGGTCCTTGAAGGCGCCGTCACCGTATACCATGACTTCGACATGCTTTCCGGTCTTTTCCAGAATCATCTTCTGAATGTCTTCTACCAGATCCTGGCAGTCTCTCGGGAACAGCTTAACGGTATCTTCTGTAGCCTTGTTTGAACCTAACAGACCATATCTGGCGTTATAGCCTGATCCGTCAATTGAAGAAGTGTTGAGATCATCCATTGAGCAGACTTTCGCACCGGCCCGCTGCAGGATCCTCTTGGTTCTCTTTCTGGTATGAATGTCACAGTTGATGACATTTTTTGTATAAGAAAGAATGTCTGTGGCATGATTGGCGAAGACAACTTCGACATCACAGCCAGTTTCCCTGATCAAGTCAGAATAGTACTGAACATAGTCCACACCGGTAAACGGATGTCTGTTTTCTCCAAACAGATCTCTGTACTGCTTTAAGGTCAGAACAGTTGAATAAGGATTAATACCTGCTTCATCAAGCTGGTCTTCCGTTAATAACTGGTTGCCGACTTCATCACGTGGATAAGACAGCATCAGAACGATTTTCTTGCTTCCCATGGCAATTCCCTTCAGGCAGATGGCAAATCTGTTACGGGAAAGAATCGGGAAGATAACGCCAACGGTTTCACCGCCCAGTTTTGCCTTAACATCCCGGGCAATGTCATTGACGGATATGTAGTTGCCCTGACTTCTGGCAACGATTGATTCCGTGATGGAAATAACGTCTCTGTCTCTTAAGCTGAAGCCTTCTGACTGTGCAGCTTCAAGTACGCTGTTTACTACGATTTCAGCGAGATTGTCGCCTTCTCTGATGATAGGACATCTGATGCCCATTGATACAGTTCCAACTTTTCTTGACATAATATGGTCACCTCTCTGTGAAAAAACACACTTAAAATTTTATTACAATTCATGTTCATATTCAACAAAGTTGATATGTCACAGATATTTTTTTCAAAAGAAAAATGACCTTTCAGTCATTGTTCATAATTGATAATATTCTCCGGTATAGTTTGTTGTATATGTGTTCATTGAACCATTTTTCATTTGATACCGAGGTGAACTGATCCAGCGGAAACCACCTGACTCCCCTGTTCTCATCCGGCTTGATCCTAAGAGGTGCATTACTGTCAGCTTCCAGCAGATATGTCACATTGAGATGAAGATGGCTGGAAACATACTGACCTCTTTTAACGTGCCCTTCAACTGTCAGTACTTCCAGGGAAATGATGTCGTCTGAAATGAAGCTGACATCTGTAAGACCGGACTCTTCCCCTACTTCCTTCAGGATCACTCTTTTCGGATCAGGATCACCATCCATGTGTCCGCCCATCCAACTCCAGCTGTCGTAAAGATTATGATAGACAAAAAGGAACTGGTCTCTCTGATGATTTAGTACAATTGCTGAAACCGTAAAATGAGCTTCAGGCTCCCTGCCTAAAGGAATGCCTTCATGCTCAATGATCTGCAGCATTAATTCTCTGTCTTTTTCTTCCTGCCGGTTAACGGGAATGTAATTTTCAATAATGGATTTCATAACATTATGATAGACTATTAAGGTAAACGGGTAAACTCAAACATGATCAGAATTTTTGAATATGTCAGTGATACTGAGACAACCAGTATTAAGGAATTTTTGCTTAAGCGCAATTACTCCAAGAAGTGTCTCTCCTTTCTCAAGGAAACCGATGGAGTTTTTCTCAACGGTTTAAAAACTAAACTAACAACCAGGCTTAAACTTAACGATTTGATCAGAGTCGTCTTTGATGAACACGATGATAACGAAATGGTTGTCGATACTGACATTCCACTGGACATAGTTTATGAAGATCAGGATATAATTGTCGTCAATAAGCCTGCCTTCATGCCGGTCCATCCTTCCTATGAAAACTATGACAGGACACTGGCAAATGCCCTTTCCCACTATTATCACAGTAAAGGCGAAACCTATACCAACCGCTGCATTACCCGTCTGGATGGTGACACTTCAGGTTTTGTTCTTCTGGCCCGTAATCTTTACAGCGGTGCCCTGTTATCAGGGATGATGAGAGATCATCAGATAAGAAAGCAGTATACTGCTATTGTTTCAGGCAACTTTACGGAAACAGACGGGATAATTGACAGACCAATATACCGACCTTCACCAGACCGCATTGAGCGAGCAGTCTGTGAAAACGGCAAAGGTCACGAAGCAGTCACACTCTACCACGTTGAAAAGCAGATACCCGGTGCCTCATTGCTGAAAATAGAAACTCAGACCGGACGTACTCATCAGATCAGAGTACACATGGCATACATTGGACATCCACTGTTGGGAGACAAGCTCTATAACCGGATACCTGATTCGATGTCCAGACAGTGTCTTCACGTGAACAGACTCAGTTTTCCTCATCCGATCACGGGTGAAATGATGCTGTTTGAATCAGATTTGCCTTTAGACATGAAAAAAATGGGATTAACATGATCCCATTTTTACTTTTCAGCAGGTTCCCACTTGCAGCGAACCGGTGAAACGATCAGACCTTCCTTCTTGAGGGCAGCGAATGCCTTGTCAACGACCTTGCGGTCCAGTCCGGTCAGTTCAGCGATCTTTCCGGCAGCTACCGGAGCACCGAACTTCTTCATTGCTTCCAATACTAAATCCTTTGGTTCCATCTTCTATCTCCTTTCCTTTCTTATGGGGGTCAGAGTCATACTCCGACCAGGATATTCATATTACGGATATTGTTATCCGTTATTCTGCGGTTGACATTTTCAGCCTGCTTTTCCAGATCATCACTGTCTGATTCAGTAAGCTTTTGATTCTGCAGTTCATCAATGATCAGAGCACTGACATTTCTGATCATTTCCTTCTTTGCGTCAATTTCCGTTTCAGAAGAACCGGAATTAAGCAGATATTCACAGAACTCGGCGATGACTGACAGTTTTTCCAGCTGGCGTAATCCGGTAAACATCCATTTGTAATATGGTGTATATCTGCGGTTAAGCCGGTATGTTACATGAATGGCAGCATTGACAAACTCATTGAGACATAATGCAGCAGCACCATGATCATTTCTCTGCAGGCATCTTTCATAATTATACTGTCCGGACTGATTCATCATGATCAGATATCCGGCTATTTTTTTCTTGCGGATGTCTTCCGGGTAATACTCCAGTTTCTGTCTGATTGAAGTAATGACATTGCCTTCATCTTCAAAAATATCGCCGTTGATGCATTCCAGCAGCACATATTCCGGCAGATTCAGCCACTGATATACTGATATGCTGCCATCCCTGCTGCCGATGCGGTTTTCAAAGTATTCACTTACTCTGAAGACACCATGTCTGTTTCCTCCTACCGGTGACAGCCGCGGTCGGCTGTATCCCATAAACGTTTTAGGAAGTTTATTATAGGCTTTTTCCAGCAGGAATGCTGTCTTATCATCCACGATATCTTCACCAGGCAGAAACAGACAGAATCCAGGTTCAAAGTCATGGTCCTGTGATATCTCGTCATCATAGCCATAACACTCCGAACCTGAGCCTATCAGCCCTGCAGCAATTTTACTTCTCAGACCCGGAAACTGCTCATCCAGCATTCTGACACCTTCCTGCCGGTAATACAGACGTGACAGTTCAAGCCCTTTCATTGATCTCTCTGATCCTTTCCTTCAGTTCCTCAGCATAGCTGTACCACTGGAAATACTCATATATCGGGTAACACTTGTCCCGTACAAAAGCATAGTACGAATCACGTTCAACAGAGTCATCATCCAGACACAGCTGAGCATTGTAAAGATATTCAACAATCTCATTCTCACTTTCCTCACTGACACCTTTTTTAGCAATTATGGCATCAGCGATATTAAGCCAGGCCATTGCCTTCTCCAGTTCACTCTGAGGGCACTGCTGCAGAACTTCCAGTGATCGGCGATATGATCTGTCAGCTTCATCAAACTGCTTCAGCTGTACCATGGCCAGAGCCATGTTATTACAAAGCGAAGCATACTTGTATTCATTGTTCTGCATATTGGCAAGATAGATTTCTTCAGCCATTCTGAACAGTTCAAGTGCCTTTTCAGGCTCATTAAAAGCTGTATAGACAGTTGCTGCGTTGGTATAGCAGGTTGCACCGGACACGGTATGTTCATATTCCAGGGTTGGCAGTAACTCTAAAGCTTTATTTATCGCTTCATAAGCCTGTTCTTTCAGTCCCATTTTACGGTAATAACCCATCATTTCGTTATATACCATGAATTCACCCTGCTGATCCCCGTTTGCCTTTGCTTCTGCAACCCAGTACTTCAGCAGATTCTCCGCCTGACCATATTCTCCCTTGCCCATCAGTTCATCAAGGCGCTGTGAAATACGTCCCTGCGGAATGCGCTGTATCTTCTGCTTTGTTCCAACCGGCTTGTCACATATCACACATTCCGGTTCCAGATAATCTTCCGGTTTCAGGATCCTGTCACTGCTCATCTTTCTTACCTTCCATGTTTTCCTTATCTGACTATATCATACCATTTTTGACATTTATTATCGCGATTGTTATATAATAGTTTCATGAATATCGGTGTATTTGATTCAGGAATCGGCGGATTAACAGTTTTGGAAGAAGTAGTCAGACTTTTACCGGGCTATGACTACATTTTTTACGGTGACTCTGCCAATAATCCTTATGGAGAAAAAACCGACGAACAGCTGCTGGAAATCACCAGCAACATCGTCGAATACCTTAAGGAAAGAGACTGCAGACTGATCGTGATCGCCTGCAATACCGCAACCACCAGATGCCGTCATGCCTTAATGAGAAAATACCCGGATATTACTTTCATAGGAACCGTACCGGCTGTCAAGCTCGCCTGTGACAGCAACTATTCCAACATACTTGTTCTGGCGACACCGGGTACGATTGCTTCAGAAAGAATGAGTCAGCTGGTCAATGACAACATCCGTCCCAATCAGAAGATCTATCCTTTAGCCTGCTATGGTCTGGCTGATGCCATTGAAAACCATGTACCGGAAGCAGTTGACATCATACTGGATTCCATTAAGGAACAATATGGTGACAAAAACATCGACTGCATCGTATTAGGCTGCACCCACTATCCTTTCATTAAGGAAGACATTCAGAAAAGATTTCCGGATGCCGATATCATTGACGGATCAAACGGTGTGGCCCGCGAAACCAGAAGACAGCTGCAGCTGATGAATGAGTATCACGAATCAGATAAGCCGGGTACCCTGGAATTTCACTTCACAAAAAAATGAGTTTCACACTCATTTTTCTTTTTTTATTATGTGATCCAGGATGACATTGGCGCTGATGTCACCGGTGACATTCAGGGTTGTATACAGCATGTCCAGGATCTTGTATATTCCGGTATACAGTCCGATGAAGGTCAGCGGCAGCCCCATCATTTCCAGATACGTTGCCCCTATGACCACACCGCCGGAAGGAATGCCAGGTGCCGACATGTTAAGTATTACGGCAATCATCAGCATGTACAGATAAGCTCCCAGATCCAGGTTCAGTCCAAAGGCTCTGGCACAGAACAGTCCCAGCAGGGAGAATGATACCGCTCCACCGCACATGTGGATCGTGCAGCCTAACGGAACTACTATGTCCGTGATGTCCGGATCGATCTTCAGGTCTTCCCTGCACAGTTTTATCGTATAAGGCAGTGTTGCTGCCGAAGAACACGTTGACAGGGTAATCAGCCAGATCGGTGAGATCTTGCGTAACAGTTCCCTTAACGGGAGTCTGCAGTAGTACTTCAGAGGCAGGATCATAACGATAACCAATACCGCTATACCGCAGACATATGCCGTCAGGATGTACTTCAGGCCGGCCATTATCGTATCCATGCCAAAGCGGTTGATGGCTGTGGCAATCAGAGAAAATACCGCCATAGGCGTCACATACTGCAGATAATTAAGGATCCGGTAACAGAAGTCCCTGATTTTTATTATTACATTTATGACCTTCTCTGCTTTCGTCCGGTGTGAAATTAATCCAAAAAGATATGACAGTACAATGATGAAGAACAGATACTTGCCGGTAAACAGTCCGGCAATATCCTTTGGCAGCAGATTGATGAAGAAATCACCTATCCTTATGTCAAGAGTACTGACAGCCGTCTCACTGGAGAGAAATTCAGCTCCCTTAGCCGGATCAATCAGCAGTACTATCACGCTGGAAAGCAGAAACGATATTACGAACATTCCCAGAAACAGTACAACAGCTCTCAAGACCAGAAATTCCCTGTTACCAGCTGACTGATATATCGATACTGATATCGAAGTAAAGATGACCGGCAGAATCAGATATTTCAGAACGGTAATATAGGTACTGCCGACAAATTCAATCTTACCGACAAGATCCCTGCCATAGAAACCGAAGAATATGCCCAGGATCAGTGATATCAGGGTGATGACGCTAATGGCTTTCTTCATAGTATCTCTGGAACCTTTCAACAGCCCTGCGGCTGTTTTCTATCGTACCCAGTCCTGAAACACGGAAGTACCCTTCTCCATGAGGACCGAAAATGGCACCTGGTACAATAATCACATTGATTTCGTTGAGGATCTTATGGAAATATTCAAAACTGCTGATGTTTTCTTTGTTTTTTACCCAGATGTATGGACTGTCCACGCCTCCGGTCACCTCAAAGCCCATCTTTTCAAAGCTCTTCTTCAGGAAGGTAATGTTTTCCTTATAGATTTCAATGTTTTTCTGCAGCAGTTCCCTGCTTTCAGGCAGGAAACTGGCCAGGGCACCGACCTGGGCAACATAGGAAGCACCATTGAAACGGTTTATCGTTCTTTCCTTAAACAGAACAGTATCGATCTCTTTAGGAAGAATGAAATATGAACATCTCAAGCCGGTAAATGAAGCTCTCTTGGAAAAGCTTCTTAACTCAATTGCACATTTTCTGGCTTCAGGGATCTCGTAAATGCTCTTTGGTACATCCGGTGAGGAAATAAACGCTTCATAGACATTGTCATAGATTATGTAGGCATTCTCTCTGACGGCATAGCTGACCCATTTTTCCAGTACATCATAAGTCATGGCATTGCCGACCGGATTGCTTGGTGAGCAGATGAAGATGACATCATAATGCTCTTCCGGTATTACCATCTGATAGTTTTCATCAAGCGGCGTGAAATAAACTTCACGGGAGAGAGCATAGCACCGGTTACGGTAGATCGGATAAGTCGGATCAGCCATCAGGATGCGGCTGTTAATGTCAAACAGTTCCAGAATGTTGGTGCAGTCTGACTTTGTGCCGTCAGACACATATACTTCATCAATGGTAAAGCCAAACTGCGGATAGTCATTGTCAATTATGGCCTGTCTTAATTCCGGAAGACCATAATATCCGCCATAACCATGAAAGCTGGACATGTCAGCCAGATCATCAACAGCCTTATGCATGGCTTCAATGATCGGCTTTACGATCGGCTTGGAAACATCGCCGATGCCAAGCGAAATTACATCCCGCTGAGGATGTTCCTTTTTATATCGAGCCACATAGGCAGTGGCGCTGGAGAAAGCATTGATCTTGTCGATTTTCAGAATGTTTCTGTTAAGCATACCTAAATATTACAACAATCCACTTCAATTGTAAAAAAGGAGGCAACAATAAAATCCGGTTTCCCGGATTCTATACTTTCTTAATGAGCTTGGTTTTGCCGTTAGTGCGGAACTTTATGACGTTATCGTCAATGGATATTATCTCAGCATCCATCAGATCTCTTACTTCCTGCAGAGTCTTCTTCTGTTCTTCATTGTAGTGACTGAAATTGTCACTGGTCAGCAGAATGCCGGAGAACAGACCGTTCATGGTAGCCAGATACTTCTTGTCGATTTCACTCAGGGAAATGTTTTCCGTTCTTAGGAAGAAAACATCCGGGTCATTGAGGAAGGCGCGGTGATTGAGCTGACGTCTGAAGAAGGTATTGTCAATGGCATGTTTGGTTGATACTCTTTCACGGTGAATGATGCGCATGTAGGCCTTATCATCCCAATCCAGACCAACGTCACAGCCGATGCGGCAGTAATCAACCAGACCGAATGCCGGCATTAAAGGTACCCCACAACCCAATATCAGCTTGTCCCTGCACAGATATCTTAACCACTTCATGGAATCGATCATCTTGGCTGCACGGGTCCTGTATTCATCAGGGAACGGTGCCCGGGCATACAGGAAATCGAGTTTGACCAGATCAAAGCCCCATTCATTGAAAACACGGTCAAAGCATTTCTCGATGTAATCCATTACTTCCTGATTATCAAGGTCTAACGAATAGAAGCCGCCCCAGTTTGCGCCATCCTTCCAGTTTTCGCCGTCATGCTTCAGGAACCAGTCCTGATGTTCCTGCCAGATCTTACTTTTTTCAGTTGCGACAAATGGTGCCAGCCATAAGCCGCTCTTATATCCTTTGGCATGGATCTTGTCACAGATGGCCTTCATGCCATCCGGGAACTTGATTGGATCAGGTTCCAGCCAGTCACCGACTGTCGGTTCCCAGCCGTCATCGATCTGGAACAGATCACCTGGTTTCAGCAGTCCTTCGCAGCTTTCCAGATCTTCTTCAATTGAAGCAATTGAGATGTCTTCATAGCGGTTATACCAGCTGGAATAGCCAAACAGCTTTTCATTTCTGATCGGCTTGACATCCATCAGCTGGAACCATCTGTCAAAGACTTCTTCTTCATTTCCTTCCAGATAGACAAAGCTGAATGCCTTGAATTCACCGTTGAAAGTAACCCCTATGGCATCTCTGGTGATCTTCAGTTCTTCCCTGGCACTGTCATAATAGAAGACGGTATATCCCGGATACTCATCCAGAGATCCAAACAGCCTATACTGATCACCATCACGGAAATAGCAGTATGAGAAACCGTGGAACTTACCTCTCTGAGCACTGTATTCAATAAAGTGGTAATCACCGTAGCGGTCCAGGCCGAAACGCTCAATGCCCTTTTTTGGAGTATATTTCAGTCCCCTGATCCAGTCCTTTACGGTATATTCCGGACACCAGGTCCAGGTCTGATATCCATTGAAGAACATCTTTTCCGATGGTGCGATGTTCAATATGGCTTCAGCTTTCTCCACCTTGCCGTTAAGTTCAACGCTGATGATGTTAATTCCCTGCAGTTCTGCTTCCCCACACTGGGAATTGACCTGCCATTTCATTATCTTTCCATAATTCTGTGTCATTTTATAACCTCTGTTTCAAATTCAACATTTACCGGATCCAACCCTTCAGCTCTAATCTGAAGAGTACCCTTTCCTTCCAAACCTGTCGTGGCAACATAACAGCCTGAGCAGCCTCCTTCCAGAGCAGCATTGGAAAGTCCCCTGACTTCAACGGTACCGGAAGCATTAAAGCTTACCGGCAGCTGATAATACGGTGCCGGATTGCAATATTCATCCAGTACTCTGACTCTGACCATGGCCATGTCATAGGTATCCTTTTCAGCAAGATGTGTCCGGGAAACCGTTACATCCAGATGCAGGCGACAGGACTGTGCCAGTGTTCTGCTTATTACTGTTTTGCCATCCTTGATACCATCAAAGCGCCATATTGTTGATTCACCGCCCCAGTTACCGACATACTTGCCATACAGCTGGACGGCATCACTGTATTTCATGCCGTATCTGACCATGCCGTAACCGATCTTGAGCTTATCAGATACCGGCATCTTGTCAAAACCGTTTCTGGCAGCAGACAGTAAGCCATCATGGAACAGCTGTTCCTTTTTGCCGGTAAAGCCTTCATTTGTTTCCAGCAGTTTGCCGATGGTGTCGTTTACAATCATTACCGGATGCGGCAGACTTGTCAGATCAGTAAGTCCAAGATCAGCCACATAAACATCGTTCTTATAAAGCTTTACCGTATCCATGTTGCTGAAAACGTAGACATTGCCGATGAAACCACCCGGATAGTCACCGATGTCCATGGAACTGCCTACTTCCAGTACCGGTGTCTGATCCTGCTGGCTGGCATATAAAGCAGCTGCCAGCTTTGGATTACGGAAGCCGTCCATTACGCCATGGTAGCATATTCTGTCCCCGGAACCGAAATCCTTGTGAGTCGGATAGTCAAACATGCACCACTGGAAACAGCCGGCATGATCACCGTCAGCCATGGCCTGATTAAGCACCGTGGCATGTCTGATGGCATGAGCCTGACGTTTCTCCCAGTTATCGAAGGCCTTGGTCGGGAACATGTGCCCGTTGGCTTCGGTAATGATCAAAGGTCTGTCATGCTTGGTGACCCGTTTCTTGGCTCTGGCACCAGGTGTCAGTCCGTTATGAGAGAAATCATTGTAAGCATAGACGTCTTCCAGAAGACTGCTGTTCTGCAGATATCTGACACCAGACGTGCATCTGGAAGGATCAAGCTGGTGAGCAACTTTATTGGTAACGGTATAGAGAATATCATCATCCTGACTTTCGTTGATTCTTACGCCCCATAAGAAGATCGAAGGATGATTGCGGTACTGGATGATCATTTCTCTGACATTCTTGATGGCATGCTTCTTCCACTTCTGATCACCGATATGCTGCCAGCCCGGTATTTCGGTAAATACCAGCAGACCCAGACGGTCGCAGGCATCAATGAAATGCTGAGACTGCGGATAATGGGAAGTCCTGACCGCGTTGCAGCCAAGTTCTTCCTTCAGTATCCTGGCATCTTCATACTGTAATGAAGCGGTAGCGGCATATCCGATATAAGGGTAATTCTGATGTCTGTTGAGACCTCTCAGGAAGACTTTCCTGCCGTTGAGATAGAAATCGTTGTTATCGAAGGTCACGGTACGGAAACCAAAGGTTACTTCCCTGCTTCCTTCGTGATTTTCCAGAGAAACTTCACATTTATACAGTACCGGATCATCCAGTTCCCACGGTTTTACATTCTTGAGAGTAACTTCCAGGTTATTATCCGGAGTCTTTGCTTCCCGGATTATCTCGTTTTCCATGGTCTTGATCCTGACAATTCGGGTCGCTGATGATTCAGATTCTATCTGGATAACAGCCCTGTTCAGTTCCGGAGTATAAACAAAGACGTCACTGACATATTCTTCATCGACTATGTCAAGCCAGGCTTCACGGTAAAGCCCTCCATATGTCAGATAGTCAATGACATAGCCGAACGGCGGTATTTCCGGGTTTTCGGTTGTGTCCAGACAAACAGAAACAACATGTTTTCCTGCCGGTCTTACCAGAGAAGTAATGTCAACTCTGAAGGCAGTATATCCGCCTTTATGTACTCCCCGTTTTACACCGTCAACATACACCGTGGCAATGTGCCCAGCTCCATCAAATTGCAGAAAGACCTTTTTGTGCTCCAGATTGTCCGGCATTTCAATTACCGTACTGTAGCCGCAGATCATCTGATAGTCTTTTTCATTGATGTAATGATAGTTCAGCATTCTGCAGGTATGCGGTAATCTGACCGGTTCACCGGTTACACCGTATCTGAAATCATCCTGCCAGTTCTCATTAAATGTCCAGTTATTGTTTAATGAAATCATTATTTCCTACCTTATTATTGTCACTGCCTTTCAAAAGGATTATAACATATCAGCAACCTTTTCAAAAACCCATGAAAGTGTGATATAGTAAATCTGTGGAGGATTAAATACAATATGAAAGTCACTGCGCTTATTAATGATTTTAAAAGCGGTAAAAATGACTCCCTTCTGCTTGATTTTTATGTTGATGAAAGCATGATCGAGTCTCAGAGAAAAAGATACGTTTCTCTGCTGAATGAATATCTCACCAAGTTCGGTGATGATGATGTCATCGTTCTTTCCGTTCCGGGCAGAAGCGAGCTTACCGGAAATCATACCGACCATCAGCACGGCTGTGTACTGGCCTGCTCCATCAACCTGGACATCATCTGCGTGGCTGCCCCGGCCGATAAGATGGAAATATATTCCAACGGTCAGTTCATTAGCGGCGTTTCCGCTCAGAATACTTCCTATGACCCTGCCCAGCAGCATACTTCTGCCGCCTTAGTCCGCGGTGTTCTCAACCGCATTGAAACCAACGGATACAGGATCGGCAATTTCCATGCTGTCATGCGTTCAAATGTACTGGTAGGATCAGGCTTATCCAGTTCAGCTGCCTTTGAGGTAATGATCGGAACGATTGCTTCCTATCTGTTCAATGACGGCAAGGTTCCAAAGGTAGAGATCGCCAAGTATTCACAGTATGCTGAAAACAAATACTTCGGCAAGCCATGCGGCTTAATGGATCAGTGTGCCTGTGCCTTAGGCGGTATTGCCTACATCGACTTCCGCAATCCGGCTGAACCTATCATTGAAACCGTTGATTTCAAGCTCAATGAATTCGGCTATTCTCTGTGCATTGTCAATACCGGCGGTTCACATTCAAAGCTGACCGGTGAATATGCTGCCATTACCGAAGAAATGGGAGAAATCGCCCACTTCTTCAACGAAGATGTCTTAAGAGATGTAACAGTCAGACAGATTACCAATAACATGAAACTGCTGCGTGACAACTATGGCGACCGTGCTATCCTGCGTTCAATTCACATGATCAATGAGAATGACAGAGTTGAAAAGCAGCTGATCAATACCCGTGAAGGCAACATCAAGGGATTCCTGGATGTCATAAAGGCTTCAGGCAACAGTTCCTTCAAGTATCTCCAGAACGTCTATACCAATGCTGATCTCGCTTACCAGCCTCTTTCCCTGGCATTATTGCTTTCAGATAATTACCTGGATGAAGATGAAGCAAGCCGTGTTCACGGCGGGGGTTTTGCCGGAACAATTCAGGCTTTTGTCAAAAACGAACATGTCAATGGCTATAAGGAACTTATGGATAAGGTCTTCGGCAAGGACAGCTGCATTGTCCTGCAGGTCAACAGCCATGGAAGTGACAGAGTAATATGATCGCCACAGTAAAACCGTTCGGTAAGGCAAACGGTCAGGAAACCTACCTCTATACCATTTCCAATGACATCCTGACAGCCGAGATCTGTGATTTCGGTGCCACCTTGATCAGACTTCATTTTGACGGTGTCAATGTGGTCTGCGGATACGACAGTGTCGACAGATACATTCTTAACGACAGCTACATGGGTGCCATCGTTCTGCCAAATGCCAACCGCATCAGAGACGCCCGTTTCACACTTAACGGTCAGCAATACAATCTGCGGGTCAATAACGGTCCTAATAACCTCCATTCATCCCTGCCTGGCGGATCAGCTCAGAGCATCTGGAAAGTCGTTAATTACAGCGAAACAGAACTGACTCTTCAGCTTGACTATAAGGATGGCGAACTGGGATTTCCGGGCAACAGATCATTTAAGGTTACCTACGCTGTTAAGGGCGACAGACTTTCAATAACATATTGCCGGATATCCGATCAGGATACCGTCTTCAACCCGACCAACCATTCATATTTCAATCTGAATGGACACGGCACGGTCTTAAATCACATCCTGCAGCTTAACTGCAGTCATACGACTCCAAATGATGAAAACAGCTGCCCTGTCGGTAATATTGTGGAAGTTGAAGGCACTCCATTTGACTTCAGATATCCAAAGGCCATCGGACGTGATATTGACGAAGAAAATCAACAGCTGGCTTATGGCAAGGGATACGATCATAACTGGCTGATTGACGACTTTGACGGATCACTGATCCTGGCTGGCGAACTGTACAGTCCGGAAACAGGAATAGCCCTGCAGACATATACCACAATGCCCGGCATTCAGGTATATACTGCTAACTATCTCGACAATGACAAGTACCATCCTCGTGATGCCGTTTGTCTGGAAACTCAGTTTACACCAGATGCCATCAACCTCGACAATATGGTCAAGCCGATAATAAAAGCCGGCAAGCCGGCCGTACACATTACAGAGTACAGACTGTATAAAAAAGAATCATAATCACTTATGATTCCTAAAGCTGAAACATTGCGATAACACCAATGGTATTAATGGCCAGATTGGCACATCCATGGATGAGCCAACTGGCTTTTAATGTGCCGAAATGTCGTTCAACCAGCTGCAGCAGTATTCCACATCCCGCCAGTCCGGCAATGCAGATGACAAATATCAGAGGATAAAACCAGTTTGACACCATCCCAATGTGATACAGTGCAAAGCATACTGCCGAAAAAATGATTCCGATTCTCTCCTTCCCCTCAACCGTAAACAGATGGGAGAGAAAGCCACGGAAGAACGCTTCTTCCAGAAAGGAATTCACCAATATGATGTAGGCAAAGACAAACAGACAGTTTTCCCTGGTCAGTTTTTCCTTATTCATTAGGTTTTCCCTGATCTGATTAAGATCTATGCTTTTGCGGAAAAGCATGAATGCGATGATGATCCCGACATAGGCAAGTACCATGCCGATATACAGGTTTTTAGCTGACTTCAGTTTTCTGAAGTTGATTATTTCCTTAATGTCCTGATGAGAAATCTTTGAATACAGGATTATCGGAACAGACAGCAGAATAAGCTTGCAGATACTTTTGAACAGGTAATCAGGTTTTAAGAACTGTTCAATACAGGTCAGTAAAGCCAGCGAAACAACTGCAGCAAATAAAGCTGTTAACGAAGACTTTTTCATTATCAGGCGGCGGCAGCGGCAGCAGCGGCATCTCTTGACCGCTGCATTCTGAGAATGACATACAGCAGTACATTATCAATCAGAATGCTGTCATGGCTGTTGGCCTTTATGACCAGCATGATGGCATAAAGGATCCTTTCATCCTGGAACATCGTCCATCCTCTGAATTCCTTATAAGTATTCAGATACATTTCAGCCTGAGTTACCTCGTCAATGATGTTTAAGTCATCCATGTCCAGTAACGACAGAACTGCCAGAACTTCAAGATGATAACTCCTTGATACCTTGATCTTGTTACGCTTCAAAAGATCATGAATCTCCAGGAAACGCTGAGTCTTTTCTCCCGGTGAATTAAGGTTAAGTGAAAGAATATGGCTTAACTCCTGATTCCGGGAACTGCGGAATTCCTGCTTGAGGATCCGGAAAGATTCATCCATTTCCAGAAGTATGTCATTAAATTCAATATCAGATACAGCCAGTAAGGCTGCAAAGATCAGATCATAATCCCGGGTCAGCCAGGAATGATCTCTCTTCATCTGCTCATATATTACTCTGGTCTTATCGATGTAATGACGATAATCCTTCGGTTCAACATTCTCAATGATTATCATTGATGTTACAACTCTGTATGAATCAGAAAACAGCCAGCCCATCTTGAATTCTTCCATGACGGTTTTAAGCTTCATGTAGTATTCTTCATAATCAGGACTCTGGCACATCTTGACTATCAATGTTATTTCAATATGAGAACGTAGTGATGAAAATATGCCTTCCCTCTTTTTCAGAAAATCCTTTATTGCAAGTATTCTGCTTTCGGTAATGTATGTGTCATCCTTCAGCATGAAGGAAGCCCGCAGACACTGATCGGTAGTGGATGACCACTTGAAACATCCGGCCAGCAGGGCTCGGCTGTCAACAAATCTCTCACATAAGGTCACAAGGTTATCGTTCATAATAATTCACCTGTTCTTTCGCTTAACCATATATTACTTTAAAACAAATATTACTTCAATTACACAGAGCAATCTTTAAAAAACCTTAATCTTCTGCTTAAATAAGAATGTACGGATAACTGGAGGACAGTCTATGATGAATTTTCTGAGAAAGCATTTCAGCAGAACGTTTTTCATGCTGATAATGATCGTTCTGGAAGTGCTGTTTGTAATATCACTTTTCAAATGGTTCCGCAATCAAGCAGCCTGGATCGGAATAGTTTTGAGAGTATTGAGCATCTTCATCGTTATGTCGATCATCAATAACAGCAAGCATCTTTCCAATGACATGCTATACATTCTGGTAATAATGATATCCCCGGTCTTTGGAACAGCGCTTTATCTTCTGTTAGGTGCCAATCTTTTCACCAGCAAAACATTCTTCAATTTGCTTAATTCAACTTTGCAGAATCTGAAATACTATTCCAGAAATGAAGCACTGCTGGAAGAACTCAATGAAAAGTATCCGGCAGACAAAGGTGTTTTCCATTACATGCAGAAAAGTGCCGGATTCCCATGGTACCGCAATGAGAAAGCCAGCTACTACTCTTTTGGTGATTACGGATATCCGATCATGCTGGAAGAACTGAGAAAAGCTGAAAGATTCATCTTCATTGAATACTTCATTATTGAAGAAGGCCGGATGTGGAACGGCATTCTGGAAATACTGGAAGAAAAGGCCCGTCAGGGTGTAGATGTCAGAGTAATGTATGACGATCTGGGTTCATTCTTTACCCTTTCCGGCAAGTATGCCCGAGAGCTTGAGGAAAAAGGGATCAAATGCATTCCTTTCAACCGCATTAACCCGATCCTCAACATCATCATCAACCACCGTGACCACCGCAAGATCATGGTCATTGACGGTAAAATCGCCTTCTCGGGCGGCGTAAATATGGCTGATGAATACATCAACGTAAAACATCCATATGGACGCTGGAAAGACAATATCATCAAGATCAGCGGTGAAGCCGTCTGGTCCTATACCGTCATGTTCCTGACGCACTGGAACGCCTTCAGGAAAGATGACCCGGACTTTTCCGTTTATAAATACGTTGATCCTGAAATCAGGGAAACTGACGGATACATTGCTCCGTATGCCGAAACTCCGCTGGGAAATGAAAGAACTGCCCAGAACATCTATTTCAACATTCTGGACAAGGCAAATGATTACTGTTATATCTATACACCGTATCTGATCATTGATACTGATTTCATTAACACTCTGGTACTTGCTGCCAAGCGTGGTGTTGATGTCAGACTGATTACTCCGGGTATTCCTGACAAGAAAATCATATACATGATCACCCAGTCATTCTATGCCCCTTTGATCGAAGGTGGTGTTCGCATCTTTGAATATACTCCGGGATTTGTTCATTCCAAGGTCTTTGTTTCCGACGACAAAATCTCAACGGTGGGTACCGTTAACCTGGATTACCGTTCACTGTATCTGCACTTTGAAAACGGGACCTGCTTTTATGACTGCTCCGTAATTAAGGATATAAAGCAGGATTTCATTGATGCCTTTGCGGAAAGCCGTGAAATTAAACTGGAAGACACCCGTCACGGCATTATCCGAACCTTCCTGGTTTCAGTTCTAAAACTGTTTGCTTCATTAATGTAATCACAAAAAAAGTTTTCCGATAAGGAAAACTTTATTTCTTTAGAATATGCCCTGAGCCAGCATGGCATCAGCGACCTTCATGAACCCGGCGATATTGGCTCCGGCAATCAGATTATAGCCTAGGCCATACTGTCTGGCAGCATTTACTGATGTTTCATGAATGTTGACCATCATTCTTCTTAACTGATCGTCAACGTCTTCCTTGGTCCACTGCAGTCTTTCAGAGTTCTGCGACATTTCCAGGGCAGAAACTCCGACACCACCGGCATTGACAGCCTTGCTAGGAGCGACAATGATGTGGGACTGATTGGCCAGGAAATTCAGTGCTTCATTGGTGGTAGGCATGTTGGCTACCTCAATGTAATACCTGACACCTGACTGGGCAATCTTTCTGGCGCTGTTGATGTCTACATCATTCTGGGTTGCTGCCGGCATGTAGATGTCGACATCACTGATACCCCAGAATTTTTCGCCTTCAACGAATTCACAGTTGAACTTTTCCGCATAGCTGCGGCAGTGCATCGGGTCATTCTGTCTCATTTCCAGAATGTAGTTGAGCTTTTCTTCAGTAATGACACCGTCTTCGTCATGAATGTAGCCATCCGGTCCGGAGAAATATGTGACCTTTGCTCCTAACTGAGCAGCTTTCTTCATGATGCCCCAGGCAACGTTACCGTACCCTGAAACACCGATTCTCTTACCCTTGATAGTGTCATGCTCGTGTCGCAATACTTCACACAGGTAATAGATGGCACCGTAACCGGTTGCTTCCGGACGGATCAGAGAACCGCCATAGCTTAATCCTTTGCCGGTAAGTACGCCGTTTTCAAAATTCTGCTTAATCCTTCTGTACTGGCCAAACAGATAACCGATCTCTCTGGCACCTACACCCATATCACCAGCTGGTACGTCTACATCTGGTCCGATGAAACGGTATAAGGCTGTCATGTAGCTCTGACAGAATCTCATGATTTCAGCATCTGACTTGCCGCTTGGATCAAAGTCAGAACCGCCCTTTCCTCCTCCGATCGGCAGACCGGTCAGACTGTTTTTAAAGGTCTGTTCAAAGGCCAGGAATTTGATGATGCTGTCACAGACATTCGGCTGGAATCTCAAGCCGCCCTTATAAGGACCGATGGCTCCGTTAAACTGACATCTCCATCCTTTATTGGTATGAACCCTGCCCTCATCATCTGTCCAGACAACACGGAAGGTAAACATTCTTTCAGGTTCAACCATTCTGTGCAGCAGATCGGCTTTTTCATATTCAGGATGCTGGTCAACTACCGGTGAAAGCGATGTCAGCAGTTCTTCAACAGCCTGGATGAATTCTGGTTCATTAGAGTTTTTTTCTTTTACGTCATTAATGACTTGCTGTACGTAACTGTTCATTTAATACCTCTTGACATTAATTGTTCAATTTCATTCTAGCACATTAAAAAAATAAAAGACCCCCAAAGGAGTCAATTATGTTGTTTTTTTACTTTTTCATCTCCGTCAGCTGAAATCCTTCCTCAAAACTGCCGGTCAGTTCATAATAATAGACTTTACCGTATTCCCGCTTGTCAATGTATATGTCATTGGTTTCCCTGGCATGCTGAGGATCAACGGATTCATAGATGTCAAACCCGACATAATCCAGCAACAGGATGTTAAACGAAAGATTTTCTCTTTCACATCCTTCCGGAAAACTATTTTCATCAAACATGAAACTGTGAATTCCCTTCAGAACACTTTCATCAATCGCATTAAACCGCATGACACCTAAAGGTTCCTCATTAACGCAATAGCACATTACCATGGTTCTGATGTCAGCGTCGGTACTGTTCTTTACTGCTATTTTTATCTCATTATCATTGGCCACAACAATCTGACCGCATCCTGTCAGAACCGTCAGCAGCAGTATGACCATAATAACCAATTTCTTCATTTTTTAATACCTCGTGTTATCATTCTACAATAATCACGCTTCCAGGTCTTTAAAAACTTCTTAAAAACACTTTAATTACTGTGGAAAAGCGGAGATTACTTTCTCACGTACGGTAAGAGCATCATGATAGAACCTGTACAGTTCTTCATCCATTCCTTCAAGGAACTGGGATATTTCCCACAGCATTGTCAGCTCACAGTCAGTTATCATTGAAAGCTTACCGTGTTGCTGTCCAAGTTCTTCATAATGATTCATTACTTCATATTCTGTCAGTAATCTGTCTTTATTCTCATAAACATTTTTCAGACATTCAAGACAATCACTGTATCTTTCTGTTTTGAGGTATGAATAAGCCAGGGCAAACTGCAGATGGTAATAAGTACTGTTTTTATAACGGTAATTATTCAGCAGGTTTTTCTGACACAGGCTCCGCTGCCTGTAATTACCCATGAAGACCAGATCATCACACATGTTTTCCAGTACATCAAGTGATTTCAGAGACAGTGTACCATCATTGTTCAGACTGTATGTCCAGTATTCAGTATTTACTTCCAGAGCCTTTCTGAATTCCTCAAGCCAGAAGTAGCATACACCCATGGCAAAAGCAATGCTCATGGAGTGTCTTGAATCTGTTCCGTAAAGAACATCACTCTTTTCACGGGCAAGCTTCAGATAGTTAACCGCAGTTTCGTGATCTCTCATGGCTGCATGATCAAGCGCCGAATTATACAGAGCTCTTTCATACATTTCACTGTCAGCTCCATACCTTTCCTTCCACTGCTGAAGACGTTTCAAACCCTCATTGAGCGCCTTTTCCGGATTGTCATCACGGTATGCGTACAGAATATCATCAATTGCATAAAGAGTTCTTTCACCACTCTCGCCATAGTATTCAGCATATTTATCGTAGTACAGCTGGAAGACATTCTGTGCTTTGAAGTGATCACCGGTTTTCAGGCAGGCCATCCCATATCTGTACATAAAGACGTAATCATTTCCTTCATATTTACCGTCACAGTCCTCAAGCAGCTGCTGGTAGCATTCAATGGCTTTGTCATACATTTCCAGATTGTAGTATGTACTGGCACAGGCCTTAAGCGACAGCAATGTGTCCCCGTCGCTGCGACCGAAGTTTTTCTCCCTGAGCCGGTAACAGTCACGGTGCCATTTCAGGGCATTTTCATAATCCCCGGTGTCTGTATAACTGCTGGCTACACCGTACATGCTCTTTAACGTATAGCGGTTTTCCGGGCCAAGTGTTTCAGCAGCTCTTTGGTATACCTCAATGAATAATTCACTGGCTTTCCCGTATTCCCCTCTTTTCTGGTAAACGATGGCCATGTTGTTGAGCAGCCGCATTGCTTCAAAGCTGTTGGCACCGGCTGTTTTGTATATTGCATCATAGCTGTCCTTATACAGAGTCAGTGCTTCCTCTTCTCTTCTCAGTTTCTGCAGTATGGAGGCCTTTACGTCGTTGGCTCTGACAAGTTTCTTTATAGCCGCAACAGAAGTGTCCTTGTTTGTGATGCTGGCAATTGAGTTATTGATGGCTTTAAGCCCGTCTTCCAGAAGTTTCTGATAGTCAGGATGAGTATTGTAATTCTTACAGCCCATTGCATAGTTATATGACACTGAATAATAGGACGTACAGGATCTGCTTACGCACTGATAAAGTGTTTTATAGATCTCATATAGACGACTGTATGAGTTTTCCCGGAAGAACGATGCCGAAAGGTCATAGAATTCCCTGAACATCATACTGAAAGTACTGTTATCAAAACCGGCCTGGCTGAATACTGAAACTACATCCTTAGCAAGCGCAAACTTCCGGTTAGGATCCATGTTCTTATAATCCTGCTTGCACAGATACTTTATCTTTTCAACGAATATGTTGTTTACCATTTCCGAATTGCTGTTTCTGGCAGCATCAAGAATAACCTTTCTGACCTGCTGGTGCATGTAGTAGCGCTGATCATTGTCCTTGATTATGATGGTATGCTCAATAAAGGCATTGTAGTTTTCCCTGTAAAATACCGGTAGAGTTTCCATTCCGATCGTCTCGGCTTCCTCATCGCTCCAGTTTTCCAATACCGCCAGCAGTTTGGCAATGTACTGATCATCAGGGTTCATGTATCTTAAAAATCTCTCTATTACCTGCTCCTTGGAAGTACCGAACGATTTCCTGGTTATTTCCTTTCCGGCAGCCAGAAGCTCATAGTAGGTAGTGACATTGAGGTCAAGGAAAAGAGGCGTACCGCCGGTTACGCTGTAAATATCTTCCAGCAGTTCTTCCGGAATACCGGCTGTTCTGAGAAAGTCAAAGGAATCATCTCGGGATAGATCGCCCAGTTCATGCTGTTCAATGGCCCCGACCCAGAAGCTGTCTTCCTCTTCCCATTTCAGTCTTTCCCTGCCGCCGATTACCCACATGACACCGGGAACGGTCTTGATGATGTCATCTCTTAACCAGACATCATAAGCCCCGGCATAGTCAATGGCCTTATATGAATTTACCAGTTCCTCATAGGTATCCAGGAATATGACGACCGGCAGACGGAAATCATCTGCTACCGATTCAGTATTGCTGATCAGATCCTGAGCAAAATAATATGATGCCTTTTCTTCAAGTTCATTGACTTCCAGTGAACCGATGTTCTTTATTTCCCTGTCCAGTTTCTGCTGGTCAACATTCCACATTCTTTCAATCTTCTTATAGTACTTTGAGGTTTCCTCCATTATGGTCTTACCTGTTTTCAGGGTTGATAACAGTCCGGAAGCACCTGGAATGAATTTAGCCACGATGGAGATCATCGGATTGTCAATGAGGTCTTTTTCACTGGCCGTCTTGTAGACCGGATTGCCGCACTTGATGTTGTAGGCAGCTTCCAGGGCATCGGAATAAGGGAATGAAAGCCCCTGCTTTTTTAACAGGAATCTCAGTTTTTCCAGAACAAACATCTTTTCCGTACCGCGGGAAAAGTCATAGGTAACATGTGCGATCTTATTAAGATCTTCATTATCTGAATTATATTTATCTAGCTGCTTTGACAGTTCATTGATCAATCTGGTTTTTCCAAAACCACCGATACCGTAAAACATCAGCACGTTGAACTCATCTGTATGCCTCTGGGCATCTTCAAATATCCTGTTGAAGGCGGCTCTCGGTTCGTCTCTGTCCGTAAACTTTCTGACTGCCAGTACTTTCCTGACCGGTGCTTTTCCCATATTGATACCTCATGTTCTATATTTCCATAATAATACAAAAAAGCCACCGAAGTGGCTTAAAATCTCATAATTATTCCCATTCAATGGTGCCGGTAGGCTTTGGTGTGATGTCATAGAGGACTCTGTTGACACCATCTACTTCACTTAAGATCCTTTCCGTGATCTTCTTGAGAACTGAATAAGGGATCTCTTCGATGGTAGCGCTCATGGCATCACGGGTATTTACTGCTCTTAAGATGACAGGCCACTGTTCGCATCTGACGTTGTCTCTGATTCCGACTGACTTCAGATCTGGAACGATGGTGAAATACTGCCAGACCTTTCCTTCCAGTCCGGCATTGTGGAATTCTTCTCTTAAAATGGCATCAGATTCTCTGACGGCTTCCAGTCTGTCTCTGGTGATGGCACCCAGGCATCTTACACCTAATCCCGGTCCTGGGAAAGGCTGTCTGAATACCATGCTTTCAGGTAAGCCCAGAGCCAGTCCGACCTGTCTGACTTCATCCTTAAACAACAGCTTAACCGGTTCAACCAGTTCGAACTTCAGATCATCAGGCAGACCGCCGACATTGTGGTGAGCCTTGACCGGTCCGCTTTCCAGGATATCAGGGTAAATGGTTCCCTGAGCCAAAAATTCAATTCCGTCCAGCTTTCTGGCTTCTTCTTCAAAGACTCTGATGAATTCAGCACCGATGATCTTTCTCTTCTGCTCCGGATTGTTAACTCCGGCCAGTTTATCCAGGAAACGGTCAACGGCGTCAACATAGATGAGATTGGCAGACATCTGGTTTCTGAAAACCTGGATTACCTGTTCCGGTTCTCCTTTTCTTAACAGTCCATGATTTACATGAACACAAACCAGCTGATTGCCTACAGCCTTTATCAGCAAGGCGGCTACTACTGATGAATCAACACCGCCAGATAAGGCCAGTAATACCTTCTTATCACCGATCTGCTGTTTCAGGGCCTTTACCTGTTCTTCAATGAAGGCATTGGCCAGCTGGGCATTGGTGATTCTTTCCATGTTTTCCGGTCTGACATTTGACATAAGATCTTCCTCCCAAAAAATAATTAAGTAAATTTTAGCACCAATGATTTTTCAATAACAGATATTTTTCAAAAAATCTCATTAAATGTTCAAGTGTTGTTTTTAGTAAGCATAAACATCCTGAAATGTTATACAATAAAATCAGAAGAATCAAAAAATATCATAATACAGGAGGTCTTTCTGATGGAAAAGAAAAAAGACGGAATGATGTGGGCTCTGGTGAAGTCAAAGCCTGAAGAAGGTCTGTGGATGCAGCAGGTGGAAATACCAAAGCTGGGTACCAATGACGTCAAGATCAAGATCCATAAAACCGCCATCTGCGGTACTGATGTCCATATCTGGCAATGGAACAGATGGGCTCAGAATACCGTTCCTTTAGGGCTGACGATCGGTCATGAATTTGTCGGTGAGATCGTGGAAGCCGGACCGGGTGCCCGCGGTTTCAAGCCGGGAGATCTGGTATCCGGTGAAGGCCACATCACCTGCGGCAAGTGCCGTAACTGCCTGGAAGGTCACAGGGAAAACTGCCGGAATGCCAAGGGCATCGGCGTCAACCGCAACGGGGCCTTTGCCGAATATCTGGTAATTCCATATGTCAATGTCTGGCCATGCAAGGAATCAATTGAGGAGGAACTGTACTCGATCTTTGACCCGTTTGGCAATGCCACTCATACTGCCCTTTCCTACAACGTATTGGGTGAAGACGTTCTGATCACCGGTGCCGGTCCAATCGGCTGCATGGCTGCAGCCATTGTCAAGTTTGCCGGGGCCAGACATGTGGTCATTACCGACTTCAATCAGTACCGTCTGGATCTGGCTGCAAAGCTGGGAGCCACCAGAACTGTCAACCTTAAGCAGGAAAAGCTGGAAGACGTCATGAAAGAGCTGGGCATGAGCGAAGGGTTTGACGTCGGACTGGAGATGTCCGGTTCACCTAATGCCCTGGATTCCATGATCCGCAACATGAAGCACGGCGGCAAGATCGCCCTGCTGGGCTTACAGGAGAACGATACCAGAGTTGATCTGGAAACCGTCATCTTCAACGGTCTTTCACTTAAGGGAATCTATGGACGCAAGGTCTGGGATACCTGGTACAGCATGACCACCATGATCGAAGCCGGGCTTAACATCAGAGACATCATAACTGACAGGATCGATGTCCGTGACTACCGTCAGGGCTTTGAAAAGATGATTTCAGGAATGTCCGGCAAGATTGTCATGGACTGGACGCACATAAATGATTAGGAGAGTAAAAAAAGATGAACAAAAAGGAAATACTGAATCACTACTATCAGCAGGTTGAAGACATCAGACAGTCTGGTCTGTTTAAGGGCGAACTTATCATGAATACCCCGCAGAACGCCCATGTTCAGCTGGAAGATGGTCCGAAACTGCTATGCATGTGTTCCAACAACTACCTGGGTCTGGGTGATAACGAAAGGATCATTGAAGCAGCCAAGAAGACTTATGACGAAAGAGGATACGGTCTGGCTTCCGTACGTTTCATCTGCGGGACCCAGGACATTCACAAGCAACTGGAAAAGGAAATCTCCAGGTTCCTGCAGACTGATGACACCATCCTCTATTCATCCTGTTTCGATGCCAACGGCGGTCTGTTTGAAACGATCCTTACTGCTGAAGATGCCGTCATTTCCGACGAACTCAACCATGCTTCCATAATTGACGGTGTCCGTCTGTGCAAGGCCAAGAGATACCGTTACCTCAATAACAACATGGAGGATCTGGAAGCAAAGCTGATCGAAGCTGATAATAACGGTGCCAGGATCAAGTTGATTGCCACAGACGGCGTTTTCTCCATGGATGGCATAATTGCCAATCTTAAGGGAATATGCGATCTGGCTGACAAATACAGCGCTCTGGTAATGGTAGATGATTCCCACGCCGTCGGATTTGTCGGAAAACACGGCTGGGGAACCCAGGAATACTGTGACGTAATGGGCCGTGTCGACATCATTACCGGAACCTTGGGCAAAGCTCTGGGCGGTGCCTCAGGGGGATATACTTCCGGACGTAAGGAGATCATTGATCTGTTAAGACAGCGCAGCCGTCCTTATCTGTTCTCCAACACCGTAGCTCCGGCCATTGTCGGAGGTTCCCTGGAAATGTTCAGAATGCTGCAGGAAAGCACAGCCTTAAGAGACCATCTGGAAGAAATCACTTCCTATTACCGCAAGCTTCTGGTGGAAAAAGGTTTCGATGTCATTCCGGGAGTTCATCCATGTGTACCTGTAATGTTCTATGACGAAAAGCTGACCGCTGAATTTGCCAGAAGAATGGTGGAAAAAGGTGTCTATGTCGTCGCCTTCTCCTACCCTGTGGTTCCTAAGGGCAAAGCCAGGATCCGTACCCAGGTCTGTGCCAACCATACTAAAGAAGACATTGATTTCGTCGTAAAATGCTTTGAAGAAGTCAGAGCAGAAATGAACATTGCATAAGAAAAAGCCTGTCAGCTGATCCTGACAGACTTTTTTTAGTGGTTATCCTTGTTTTTGACGATGACGTCGTGGGCACCGCCCTCTACGATTGATGTAGCGGATACCAGCGTCAGTTTGGCTTTTTCCTGGAAGTCCTTTATCGTAATGGCTCCGCAGTTGCACATTGTGCTCTTTATTTTATTTGTGGTAACTACTACATTATCTTTCAGGGCACCGGCATAAGGTACATAGGAGTCTACTCCTTCTTCAAAGGACAGATTTCCTTCTGCTTCGTATCTCTGCCAGTTGCGGGCACGGTTGCTGCCCTCACCCCAGTATTCCTTGACATAGTTGCCGTTGATCATCAGCTTGTTGGTCGGTGATTCATCAAAGCGGGCAAAGTAACGGCCCAGCATGACGAAGTCTGCACCCATGGCTAAGGCCAGGGCAATGTGGTAGTCATATACGATGCCGCCGTCTGAACATATTGGAACATAGATTCCGGTTTCCTCAAAGTACTTTCTGCGGGCCTTTTCCACGGCGATTACGGCTGTGGCCTGGCCGCGGCCTATGCCCTTGGTTTCTCTGGTAATGCAAATGGAACCGCCGCCGATGCCGATCTTGACAAAGTCAGCCCCGGCATTTACCAGGAAGCGGAATCCTTCCTCATCGACAACATTGCCGGCGCCGACCTTAACGGTATCGCCATAGTTGTCTCTGATCCACTTGATGGTTCTCTGCTGCCAGACGGTAAAACCTTCAGAAGAATCAATGCATAAAACATCGGCCCCGGCTTCGATCAGAGCCGGAACTCTCTGTTCGTAGTCTCTGGTATTGATACCGGCACCTACTACATATCTCTTGTTGTGGTCCAGAAGTTCATTTGGGTTTTCCTTATGGGAATCATAGTCCTTGCGGAAGATGAAGTAACAGAGTCTCTGATCCTTGTCGATAACCGGCAGAGTATTTAACTTGTGATCCCAGATGATATCATTGGCTTCTGACAGGGTTATGCCCTCTTCACCGTAAACCAGTGATTCAAACGGTGTCATGAACTCTTCTACCTTTGTATCCATTGACAGCTTGGAAAGTCGGTAGTCACGGCTGGTGACAACACCCAGAAGCTTTCCATGGGCACTGCCGTCATCGGTAACGGCCATGGTTGAGTGACCGGTTTCCTTCAGCTTGGCGACGACATCCTTCAGAGTTGCGTCCGGTTTGATGTTGGAATCGGAAACGACAAATCCGGCTTTGTATGACTTTACCTTGGATACCATTTCAGCCTGGGATTCGATCGGCTGATTGCCGTAGATGAAGGCAATTCCGCCTTCCTTGGCTAAGGCAATGCCCATCTTTTCACCTGATACAGACTGCATGATGGCAGATACCATCGGAATGTTCATGGTAATGGCCGGTTCTTCCTCAGCCGGTCTGTACTTAACCAGCGGAGTCTTCAGAGAGACGTTGGCCGGAATGCAGTTTTCATCGGTATATCCCGGTATCAGAAGGTATTCATTAAAGGTATGAGATTCTTCTTTGTAATAGTGTGCCATAGATCCTCCTTTGATATTTTGTATTTATTATAAACATTTCTCCATCAGTTTCAACAGAAAAAGGAGCTTACTGCTCCTTCTTTTTTCTTATTTCCCTCTCCGGGATCATCGTCGTGAAATAATTGTATAATTTACGGCTGACATTTTCCTCCAGACGGTATCGTTCATTCTCCCTGAGATAAAGAATTATCTTGTCACCGGAATTGGTTATGCGGTATTCCCATCCTTCTATTTCAGAGAGGTATATCAGGTCGCAGTATCCGTCATTGGGATTATTGTATCTGACCAAATATCGGTCATAACCGTCATAATACTTCTTCTCTTCAGAAAACAGATATACCAGGCTGTAGAATCCCAGAATTGCTGCAATGATGCGGCTTCCCGAAACAAGCAGCATAAGCTCAATGACCAACAGAAAAACCTTTACGTCAAACGAACGGTTCGATACATGACAAATTATCTTTCCTTCAGGAATGTTTTCGATTCTTACCTTATGTGATTTATGTTCTGTCATCTTTTTCAACCTAATCTCATTTTAGATATTTGAATCAGGCCTTTCAATAGATTCCCACAATTTCACACAGGAATTAATCTGAGAGTTACTCTAATCTTGCCAGTCAGCACTGAAAACGATGTCGGCACTTTTTCTGGCAGCGTCCAGAATGGTCATGACACGTCTTGACTGTGTCCTTCTGGCACTGTAGGCAACCATGTCTTTGTTTTCTATGATGTTCTTGATGTCAATCAGTGTATAGGCAAACCCGTCATATGGCTGATCGGCTGAAATGTCCTTGTTTCCCCATCTGGTCAGCAAAGTCAGATTGTTAATGGTGCTTGGTGCATCTTCCGTAATGATTGAACCTTCGGTGCCCTGGATCATGATGTGCTTGTTTCCGATGGAGTTCTTGGCACAGATCACATTGGCGTGGAATCCCGGATATTCCATCAACAGGTCACCGGCAATGTCAACACCGGTTCCCAGCTTGTTGACACGGTATATTACCTTGGTCGGCATGCCGAATAAGGCAATGATGGCATTGACAGGATAAACGCCCAGATCCATTAAGGCACCCCCGGCAAATTCCGTGGTAAAGACATTGGAAACGTTACCCTGCAGATATGCATCATATTTGCGGGAATACTGGCTGTAGTTGGCAGATACCGCTGATACAAAACCGACATCATCCAGATGTTCCTTCATGGCCTTGAAGTTAGGAAGTGACTGAATGCGGTCCATTTCAATGATGAATCTCTTCTTTTCATCAGCCTTGCTGCAGAGTTCATTGAATTCACGCAGATTGGCACAGAACGGCTTTTCAATGATTACGTTCTTGCCGGCTTCCAAAGCTTTCATAGCGCAGCTGTAATGCAGACCGTTTGGCATGCCTACATAGACAGTATCGATTTCCCGGTTGCCAGCCAGCTGATCAGGATCGTCATAACAGGCTTTCAGGCCGTACTTTTCACAGAAGGCCCGGGCCTTTTCATAATTGCGGTTATATACGGCAATTACTTCAACACCGGCTATTCCGGCAGCCTCCATGAAGGCATGGGAGATATCACCGGTTCCAAAAATTCCGACTTTCATATATTCTTTCCTCCTATAGCAGTTCTATATTGTTCCTGCGGCATGTTTCGATCATTTCATCCGGCCATACCGAAGCCTGTACCTCGCCCACATGGGCCTTATTCAGCAGCAGCATGCACAGCCTTGACTGTCCGATTCCCCCGCCCATTGTCAAAGGAAGTTCACCCTTTAGCAGAGCCTGATGGAAAGGCAGTCTTACTCTGTCCATGTTTCCGCTCTTTTCCAGCTGATATATTAATGAATCTGCATCAACGCGGATCCCCATTGAGGAGATTTCCACTGCTGTATCAAGTATATCATACCAGAACAGCAGGTCGCCGTTAAGTGCCCAGTCATCATAATCCGGTGCTCTGCCGTCATGCGGCAGACCATCCGGCAGAGTATCTCCTATCTGCATGATGAAGACCGTCTTCTTATCCCTGACGATCTTCTGTTCCCTTTCCCTGGCGCTCAGATGAGGATACAGATCATACAGTTCCCTGGAAGTGATGAAGAAGACATCCGGACTTTCCACGATAATATCCAGTTCCGGATAGCTTTTCCTGATGGCTTCCTCGGTGTCGATGATCGCCATCATGATACGGTCAACCGTACCTTCCAGAAAATCTATGGTACGGTCTTCCTTTTCGATTACTTTCTCCCAGTCCCACTGGTCAACGTATATCGAGTGCAGATTATCCAGCTTTTCATCTCTTCTGATGGCATTCATGTCGGTATAGATGCCCTTGAAGCGCTTTATGCCATAGTTCTTCAGAGCCATTCTCTTCCACTTGGCCAGGGAATGGATTATCTCCATGTCTCCTTTGATATCCTTAGCACCGAAAGTGATTGGTCTTTCATAACCGTTGAGGTTATCGTTAAGACCGCTGTCCTGACGGACCATCAGGGGAGCTGAGACACGGGTCAGATTGAGATGACGGGCCAGCCGTCTTTCAAAGGTATCCTTAACCAGCTTAATGGCATATTCAGTATGCAGCAGATCAAGACTGCTGTAATAGTTTTCAGGTATGTACATTCTTACCCCTCTGTATCTAGTACAATGCCTCAGGCATTGCCGCAACTTTCAATTCTACCCTATGATTCTACTATAGATAATGTTTAAAAGACAGAACAAAAAAAAGAAAAAAGTCCGCCATCAGGCGGACCTGCTTCCGTTATGACAGTACTTCCTTTGAATACTGTTTTTCATTTACCTCAAATTCCGTACCGTTGTAGTCAATTACCAGAGTGGTATTTCCTTCAATGTTGTCCTTGATTATCTTATAGGCCAGAATGGTCTCAATGTTCTGCTGAATGTATCTCTTCAGCGGTCTGGCACCGTATTCAATGTCAGAACCGTCATTGATGATCTGATTTCTGGCAGCCGTGGTCAGTTCAAGAGAGATGTTCTGATCCTTCAGACGGTCAGCCAGCTGACTGATGAACTTGTCAGTGATCTGTCCGACGACGTCCTGAGTCAGCGGATTGAAGATGATAATGTCATCAATTCTGTTTACGAATTCCGGCTTGAAGGACTGCTTGACAACTTCCATGTACTTTTCACGCTTGACATCCGGATCCTTTTCAAAGGCATACCGTGAGCCAAGGTTGCTGGTCATGATGATGATCGTGTTCTTGAAGTCAACCGTGACACCCTTGGAGTCAGTTATTCTGCCGTCGTCCAGGATCTGCAGCAGGATGTTGAAGACATCCGGATGAGCCTTTTCGATTTCATCGAGCAGAACGATTGAATAAGGCTTTCTTCTTACTGCTTCGGTAAGCTGTCCGCCTTCATCATAGCCGACATATCCCGGAGGAGCACCGATCAGTCTGGAAGTGGAGAATTTCTCCATGTATTCACTCATGTCGATTCTGACGATCTTGTTTTCGTCATCGAAGAGCTGCTGAGCCAGGGCTCTGGCAACTTCAGTCTTGCCGACACCGGTAGGTCCCAAGAACATGAATGAGCCGATCGGACGGTTGGCATCCTGAATGTGAGCCTTGCTTCTGAGAACGGCATTTGATACCAGTTCAATGGCTTCATCCTGTCCCATGACTCTCTTTTTCAGAGTGTCTTTCAGACCCAGGATCTTCTGTCTCTGGGTAGCCATCAGCTTGGCCACGTCAATGTGAGTCCATCTTGAAACGATCTTGGCGATCAGTTCCTCATCAACGGTTTCCTGAATCAGCGTTTCGGAATGATTGACGTTCTTGGCCTCTGCGATCTTCTTTTCCAGTTCAGGAATGATGCCGTACTGCAGCTTGGCAGCATCTTCATATCTGGCCTCATTCTGAGCCTGTTCCAGATCCAGCTTGGCCTTTTCCAGCTGTTCACGGTTCTTCTTGCTGGCGTCAAGCTTCCGCTTTTCATCCTGCCATTGTGAGTAGAGCTTGCTCTTTTCCTGCTTCAGACGGTCAGCCTCTTCTCTGATGTCATGCAGTCTTTCCTTTGCTTTTTCATCCTCTTCCTTCTGCAGGGCCTTTTCTTCGATCTCCAGCTGCATGATCTTACGGTTCAGTTCATCAAGTTCATACGGCATGGAATCCATTTCCACACGGATGGAAGCGCAGGCTTCATCAATAAGGTCAATGGCCTTATCTGGAAGGAATCTTTCCGTAATGTAACGGTTGGAAAGGGTCGCAGCGGCTATGATGGCTTCATCCAGTATCTGAACACCATGGTGAGCTTCAAAGCGGTCCTTTAAGCCTCTCAGAATTGAAATGGTATCTTCTACGGAAGGCTCATCGATCTGGACCTGCTGGAATCTTCTTTCCAGAGCCTTGTCAGTCTCGAAGTACTTGCGGTACTCATTGAATGTAGTGGCACCGATGCACTTCAGTTCGCCTCTGGCCAGCATCGGCTTCAACAGATTGGCGGCATCCATGCTGCCTTCTGTCTTGCCGGCACCAACCAGGTTATGTATTTCATCAATGAACAGGATGATGTCACCGTTAGCCTGCTTGATCTCTTCAAGAACGGCCTTCAGTCTTTCCTCAAATTCACCGCGGTATTTGGCCCCGGCGATCAGAGCGCCCATGTCCAGTTCAATTATCTTCTTGTTCTTAAGATTCAGAGGAACATCCTTCTTCATGATCCTCCATGCCAGTCCCTCAACGACGGCAGTCTTACCGACACCAGGTTCACCGATAAGTACTGGATTGTTCTTGGTCTTGCGGGACAGTATTTCAATTACTCTTCTGATTTCCTCATCACGGCCGATGACCGGATCTATCTTGCCGTTGATGACATCCTGCACCAGATCGTGTCCGTACTTTTCCAGAGCTTCCAGATTCTGTTCGCTGGTAGGTTCATCCATCTTCTTGGACCCTCTTCTGATCAGTTCGGTTTCAACAGCCTTGTCAAAAGTCAGACCCGGAACCGTTCTTAATATCTCATTGGAAACATTTGACTTGTTGAACAGCAGGAAGATGAAGCAGGTGGCAACTGTCAGATAGGTTTCATCGTGGTTACGGGCCCAATTGAGGGCATCTGAGAAGGATTCGGTAACCTTGCGATTGAATACCGGCTGAGGGGTATAATCAACGGCAGCGACGTTTTTAAGCCTGCTGTTGCAGATCTCCATGCCCTTCTGCTTGTCGATTCCAAGTTTCTTTAACAGACCGTCAATGGTCTCATCCGCAAAGATCTGATAAAGCAGATGTACAGTTGTAATTTCTGTATTGTGATTGGTAGTAGCCATTTCCAGGCTCTTCATGATTATTGTTCTTAAACTTTCAGAGAATGAATTAATATCCATAATTATCTCCTTTCTGGCACTTTCGAGTGAAGAGTGCTAACTGTAATTCTTAGAAAAAGTAACAGTAAATGTTACTTAAACGCATCCTTGAAACGTTCGAAAACAGACTTTTTCTGTCTATTTTCGAGATCTTTCAGTTTGGTGTAATGCTCCTTTTCCTCACGGGTCATGTTGCTTGGGATGACGACCTCGACTTCAACGTACTGGTCACCCTGAACACCGCCATAAGGATCCTTGACGCCCTTGCCTCTCAGTCTGAACTTCTGGTTTGGCTGAGTACCGGCAGGTATCGTCAGTTCCACATCGCCATAGACTGTCGGTACATCGACTTTACAGCCTAAGGTTGCATCAATGGCAGAGATCGGCACGTTGATCAGGATGTTCTTGCCGTCACGGATGAAATACTTGTGCTCTCTGACATTGAATTCAATGTAGAGATCACCGTTACTTCCTCCATTGGCCCCGCGGTATCCTTTTTCCGGAATCCTTAACTGCTGGCCGCTCTGTATGCCGGCCGGAACATTGACTTCCACTTCGATCTTCTTGGTCAGATAACCCTGACCCTTGCACTTATGGCAGGCATGTTCGATCTTCTTACCGCTGCCATTACAGTCCGGACAGACGGATTCTGACTGCATTCTCATGCCCATCATGGTCGTAGTCCTCATGACACGGCCTGAACCCTTACAGGTAGGACATACCTTGATGTCTTCCTTGCTGCGGGCGCCTGAACCCAGACACTCCGGGCAGACTTCATCGACGTCAAGCTTGATCGTCTTCCTGGTTCCGTTAATTGCTTCCATGAAGTCAATGTTCATGGACATGAAACGGTCCTGACCCTTGCGCGGTCCATTGGAAGTGGTGTGTGAACTTCTGCCGAAACCGGCAAAACTGTTCAGTATGTCATCAAAACCCATGCCTCCGCCAAATCCGGAAAATCCGGAGAAGCTGGAGAAATCACCGAAACCGCCCTGACCGAAGCCCTGTTGCGGATCTACGCCCGCAAAGCCATAGGCATCGTAAGCGGCCTTTTTCTGAGGATCAGAGAGCACTTCATAAGCCTCCTGCACTTCCTTGAACTTATCGGCAGCATCAGGGGCTTTATTAAGGTCCGGATGATATTTCTTGGCTAATTTACGGTATGCTTTCTTGATGTCCTCATCGCTTGCGCCCTTGGACAGTTCAAGCACCTCATAGTAATCTCTCTTATCAGCCATTACGCTCTCCTTTCATAACACCACGACCCGGTCTTACCGGCCGGGTCATGGAGGTAATTCAAATAATGATTTTACTTTTCAGTGAACTCGGCATCTCTGATGTCATCACCAGGATTTCCGCCGAATCCCTGGCCGTTATCATTCTGCTGATAGCCGCCGTTATTGGCCTGGCCCTGTGAATACATCTGCTGAGCCATTTCGTTGGCTGCCTTTTCCAGGGCATCCAGCTTGTACTGCAGTCCGTCATAGTCATTGTTGTCGATGGCTGCCTGCAGTTCATCTCTTAACTTCTGAACTTCTTCCTTCTGCTGAGGAGATACCTTGTCGCCATTATCCTTCAGTGAAGCATCGATCTGGGCAATGTAACCTTCAGCCTTGTTCTTCAGTTCAACCTTCTTAGCCTTTTCTTCATCTTCAGCCTTGTGAGCTTCAGCTTCTCTTACCATTCTTTCGATCTCATCATCGCTTAAGCCTGAAGAGTTGGTGATGGTAATTGACTGTTCCTTGCCTGTTCCCTTATCCTTGGCAGATACGTGAACGATACCGTTGACGTCGATGTCGAAGGTTACCTCGATCTGAGGAACGCCTCTTCTGGCCGGTGCAATTCCGGATAACTGGAAGTTGCCCAGGGTCTTGTTATCGGCAGCCATTGGTCTTTCACCCTGCAGTACATGGATGTCTACAGCCGGCTGATTATCAGCAGCGGTTGAGAAGATCTGTGACTTGCTGGTAGGAATGGTTGTATTTCTTTCAATCAGTCTGGTCATGACACCGCCTAAGGTCTCAATGCCCAGTGATAATGGTGTAACGTCAAGTAATAATACGTCATTGACATCGCCTGTTAAGACACCGCCCTGGATTGCTGCGCCCATGGCAACGACTTCGTCAGGGTTAACGGACTTGTTAGGTTCCTTGCCCAGTTCTCTTCTGACAGCTTCCTGGACGCATGGTATACGGGTTGAACCGCCGACCAGCAATACCTGGTCAATGTCGTTCTTGGTTAAGCCGGCATCAGATAAAGCCTGTCTTACCGGTCCGATCGTCTTTTCAACGATTCCTTTGATCATGGTTTCGAATTTGCTTCTGGTCAGTGAAGTTTCAACATGCAGAGGTTCCTTATTTTCATTAGCTGCAATAAACGGAATTGAGATCTGAACTTCCAGCATGCTTGAAAGGTCCTTCTTGGCCTTTTCAGCTGATTCCTTGATTCTCTGTAAGGCCATGCGGTCCTTCTTGAGGTCAATGCCGTTTTCCTTACGGAATTCATCGCAGATCCAGTCAACGATTATGTTATCGATGTCATCGCCGCCTAATCTGTTATTACCGGCTGTAGCCAGTACTTCAAATGTTCCGTCTGCCAGCTGCAGAATGGAAACATCGAAGGTACCGCCACCCAGGTCGTATACCAGAACCTTCTGTTCAACATTGGTCTTGTCGATGCCGAAAGCCAAGGCTGCAGCAGTTGGTTCGTTGATGATTCTTTCAACTTCCAGTCCGGCGATCTTGCCGGCGTCCTTGGTTGCCTGTCTCTGTGCGTCATTGAAGTAGGCAGGAACGGTAATTACAGCCTTGGTAACAGGTTCGCCCAGATAATCTTCAGCGTACTTCTTCATGTACTGTAAGATCATGGCACTGATTTCCTGTGGAGTATAATACTTTCCTTCCAGTTCAACCTTTTCGTTTGTTCCCATCTTTCTCTTGATGGAAATGACTGAATTCTTATTAGTTACAACCTGTCTTTTGGCAGCATCGCCAACGATCTTGTCACCGTTTTTGAATGCTACTACTGAAGGTGTGGTTCTGTTTCCTTCTGGATTTGTGATAACTGTAGGTTCACCGTGTTCCAGGACGGCGACACATGAATTTGTTGTACCTAAGTCAATACCAATAATTTTGCTCATAATATACCTCCTATTCACTGACCTTTACCAGGGCAGCTCTTAATAATCTATCCTTAAGTATGTAACCTTTCTGCAGCACTTCAATTACCGTGTTAGGTTCAACGCCTTCAACCTTTTCGGTTAACAGGGCATTGCAGTAATTGGCATCGAAAGGCTTGTTCAGACATTCAATTTCCGTAACTCCCTCATTGTGCAGAGCATTGAGGATCTGGTCATAGGTGAGCTTGACACCCTTGACAAACGGATCATCCGTACTTTTGTTGGCCAGTGCCCTTTCCAGGGAATCAATGGCCGGCAGGATGCTCAGGGCAAATGTCTGTATGCGGTATTTGTTAGCCTGATCGGCTTCATTGAGAAGTCTTTTCTTCAGATTGTCCATGTCAGCATATGCTTTATAGTATGCATTCTTGGTGACATCTACTTCGTGTTTAAGTTCTTCAATTTCCTTCTGAAGTTTTTCTTCCAGAGGCATTTCCTGTTCGGCTTCCTTTTCAGGTTCCTTTTCGGTTTCCTCCTTGACTTCTTCAGGTTTCTTCTTTTCTTTCTTTGACATACGACCTCCTACTTGATTCTTTTCTTGAACTGCTGTTCGATGAATTCGGCCGCAAAATCAAGTGCGTTTACGATACGGTTATAGTCCATTCTGCTCGGACCGACGATCATCAGTCGGCCTTCCTCATCTCCCATGTAGAACTTGCTGGAAACAACAGCCATGTCATCGAACCAGACCAGCTGGTTCTTATCATTGGATGTCGTCAGCTTGAGACGGTTGTCATTGTTGCCAAGAGAACGCCACAGCTTGGAATCTTCCAGCATCTTCATGATGGTTCTCATCTTTTCAATGTCGGCGAATTCCGGCTGATACAGCATGTTGGATGCACCGCTGTAATAGACGTTATCCGAAGCAAACTTGACGAAGGCCTGCATGAAGGCATTGAACAGTGCTTCATGCTTCTTGACCGAGTGAGCCAGAATCGGCTTCAGTTCATTCATCTTTTCAACAATGTCGCTGATCGGAGTTCCTACCAGACGGTCATTCAGAATGTTGGTACAGGTCTGGATGTCTTCCACAGTGATCTGATCCTCAAATCTGAAAGTCTTGTTTTCGGTATGTCCCCGGTCGGTAATGAATACTGCCACTGCTGAATTTGAATCCAACGGGAACAGTCTGATATGAGCCAGAGTCTGCTTGTTGGCATCCGGTCCCAGTACTACTGAGGTCAGATTGGTCATGTTTGACAGGATCTCACAGCTCTTCTGGATGACATCTTCAATCGGCACGCTGTTGTCCAGATGAGCCTGCATTTCATAGCGTTCCTCCGGTATCTCGGCTGGTTCCATCAGATGTTCAACATAGTATCTGTATCCCTGCGTTGACGGAACTCTTCCGCTGGAAGTGTGTGTCTTTTCCAGAAGATCGACTGATTCCAGATAGTTCATTTCGTTACGGATGGTAGCTGATGAATAATCCAGATTGTATTTCTCAACCAGCAGTTTTGATCCTACCGGTTCAGCTGTCTTGATGAATTCCTCAACAATAGCTTTGAGAATAAGTTCCTGTCTAGGTGTCAACATTTCTATCACTTCCTTCTGGCACTCATAATCCATTACTGCTAATAGTATACCACGCTATTTAGCACTGTCAATACCTGAGTGCTAATTTGTTTTCATTTGTTTCATGTGTTATACTTTTTTCATTAAAGCGAGGTATTACTTATGAAAAATCAGAACTTCTTACAGGTCATTAAATATACATTAATAGCTGCCAGTGCCGGAATCATTCAGGTCGCCAGCTTTACCATATTTGAAAAGGTGCTGCACATGAAATACTGGCCAAGCTATCTGATCGCCCTGGTATTGAGCGTCTTATGGAACTTCACCTTTAACCGCAAGTATACCTTCCATTCCAGCAACAACATTCCCAAGGCCATGTTTCTGGTCTTCCTGTACTATCTCATCTTCACTCCCCTGTCTACCATTGCCGGAGACAAGCTGACAGCCTTATTAGGCGGCAAGGACTTCATTGTTCTGGCCGGAACGATGCTTGTCAACTTCGTAACGGAGTTTCTGTTCCAGAAGTACGTGGTATTCAGGGAAAACTGAGCATGATAAAAGCCTGGCGGCTTTTCCGTCAGGCTCTTTTTTTACTTATGATAAACAATCTTTCCACCAATGATGGTCCGGATCACATCATAGTCCTTATCCATGATAACCAGATCACTTAAGCGTCCTGCCTCGATCTTGCCGCGGTCTTTTATGTTAAGACATCCGGCCACGTTTTCCCGGTAGAGCGTTGCCACCTCTTCCATCGTCAGTCCGCATCTGTCACGGGCTGCCTTCATTATCTGATTAAGGGTCATGTTTCCGGATGTAATGTATCCATCCGGAGAGAAGATGAAGCCGTCCTTAGCTGTGATGGTCTTGCCGTTGACGACGTGTACTCCTTCCGGCAGACCTGAAGCATCAGACATGTCGGACACTCCGTATACATTGTTTATTCCCTTTATCTTCAGCAGGATCTTCACCCAGACCGGATCAACATGGTAGCCGTCACAGGTCAGCTGAGCCTTGATCCTGTCATCATACATTACGGCAGCTGCAGCTCCCGGTTCACGGTGATGCATGGCCTTAAAACCGTTAAACATGTGGTCAGCCTGGCATAATCCGTGATCAGCAGCCCTGAAGACATCGTAGGCCGAAGCTTCGGTATTGCCAACTGTCGGCATTACTCCCTTAGATACCATGTAGTCGCACCATTCAATGCTGCCCGGCAGATCCGGGGAAACATGAAACAGCGATACGTCACTGTAATCATCATCCAGCAGCTGATCCGTATGCTCAGGACTTGGATTTACCGCTTCAGCCGTCATGTATCTCTTCAGTGAAGGATAGACACCCTCAAACTGGAAATTCCCTATTCTGGTGCCCGCAAATCTGCCTCTCAGCTTTCTTATCCTTCTGACGCTTTCTGCAATTCTTTCATACTGAGTACCTGCCAGAGTTGGGAAAACGGTCGTTACCCCGCAGGAAGGAAGCTTCCCCGCCAGATATTCTATTCCTTCTTCATAACTCCAGTCCTCGAAGCTGTCGTCATAGGTAAAGCTTCTCAACCAGCCGCCATGGTTATGACAGTCGATCAGACCGGCATATAGATAATCGCCTCTGGCATCAATTACTTCATCATCACCCAGATCCTTACCTATCTTCAGGATCTTTTGATTGTCAAACTGCACTTCCACATCATTGAACCTGCCGTCAATGAATACCTTTGCATTGATGATCTTCATATTGTATTTCCTTTTCCGTTTCTGAATTCATTATATCTCATAACCTTATCAGCTTAATAAAAAGTGACCGATAATGATCAGTCACCTGTGTTTTCGTTACCTACTATGGTTTTGGCACCGCCCAGATAATCCCACAGTTCGCCGTATTTGAACAGAACGCCTTCCCTGTTATTGGTGATCTTTTCAAAGTTGAGATCAACAAGCTTAAGGGCAGATACCTCAGGAATCATTTCCGAGATCTTAGCCGTCATGTTGGTGGAACGCGATGCTCCCAGCAGCTTTGTTCTTTCCTCGGCATATTCCCTGGAAAGCAGATAATCAATGACCTTGCCGGCAATCTCCGGGTTCTTGCAGTTTTTCACCATGGCAGCCGCAAACCGCACCTGGGTATTTCCTTCTTCCGGATAAACTACCGCAATGTCCGGCACCTTGTTGACCAGTCTCTGAATGCAGGAAGATTCAAACGACAGGCCAATGGCATAGTCACCGCTGTCAACAAACTGAGTTACATCTGAAGCCTTGGCAGCATAAACACCGTCCAGGTTTTCCATCAGGTTCCTCATGTAGAACCAGCCCGGACTGTTGGCAGATACCTCGCCGTCACCAAAGACAGCCAGGATGGTCGTCAGAGATCTGAAGCCGCCTGACGAAGCAGCCGGGTCACCGAACAGTATCTGGCCTTTCAGCTGAGGCTTTAACAAATCGGTATACTTGTGAATGTCATCTAGAGTCAGTCCCAGTTCTTCCAGCCTGGCGGTATTGACCAGAAAGGCCATGACCTGAGTTATATAGTACTGATAATAGTGTTCCTCATCAATGACAGACTGTTCTTCGATGCGGTATGGAACATAAGGCTGAAACAGATGACGGTATACGGTTCCATCTGACTGCATCAGACCGCCCATCAATACATCACACTGCGGATCATTCTTTTCCCGTTCCAGTCTTTCAATTGACTGAGCCAGGGAACCTGATACCCAGTTGATCGTTACTTCCGGATACAGTTCATGGAATTTTCTGGTGAACAGCTGCTGCTCGGAAGCAGAATGTGATGTATAGATGGTAACCTCACCGGTTATCACTTCATCTTCAATCGGAGCCTCAGGATTGCGGCAGCCAAAAAGAAAAGAAAGCATCAATAGTACTGACATTACTGCCCTGAGTGTTCTTTTCATAACTGTCCCTGTCCTTTCGCTCTACACTGAAAGTATATTTTAATTACCGCCATTTTTCAACCTGCCCGTTTTTCCTGTATCCCTTAACTAAAAATGTGATACTATATTATAGTTGAGGTGAGTTATTATGAGACTTAATTCAAGTTATTTCTACACATTAAGAGAAAATCCTAACGATGAAGAGTCCGTCAGCGGTCAGTTGCTGATCAGAGGCGGCTACATCAAGAAGAGTTCCTCCGGCATCTACATGTTTCTTCCTCACGGTCTGAAGGTTCTCAACAATATTGAGACCATCATCCGTGAAGAAATGGAAAAAGCCGGCTGTCAGGAACTTTTAATGCCTTGCCTGCTCCCTGAGGATTATTACATATCCAGCGGCAGAAGAGACCATTTCGGCTCTTCAATGTTTGCCTTAAAAGACAGATTCAACAAGACCATGGTCTTAGGACCTACTCATGAGGAACTGTTTGCCGTAGCAGCCGGAATGAAGATCCATTCATACAAGGACCTTCCTGTTTCCCTCTATCAGATGCAGACCAAGTTCAGAGACGAGCCAAGACCTCGATTCGGTCTGATCAGAGTCAGAGAATTCATCATGAAGGATGCCTACACCTTTGACAAGGATCTTGAGGGTCTGGACGTGGCTTACGGCAAGATCTTCCAGGCATATAAGAACATATTTGACAGGCTGCATGTCGACTACAAGATCGTCAAGGCTGATACCGGCGTCATGGGCGGCTTATTATCTGAAGAATTCCAGGCCGTAGCTCCTATCGGTGAAGACACGCTTGTTCTCTGTGACAGCTGTAATTATTCCAGCAATATGGAAGTAAGCACTCACCTTTACCAGGATGACCAGGAAGAAGAAAAGGAAATGACTCTGACAGCCACTCCGAACTGTTCTTCCATCTCTGATGTGGCCAGGTTCCTTAATCTTGACACCAGAAAGACCGTCAAGGCCCTGTTGATGAACGTTGACGGCAAGCTTACCATCTTCTTCATCAGAGGCGACCGTGATCTTAACGAAACCAAGGTACTCAAGCTTACCGGCGGCAGAGAGCTCAGCTTTGCCAACGATGAACTGATTGCCACTTCCAATGCCGTAGCCGGCTTTACCGGTCCGATCAATCTGACCGGCTGTCAGGTTATCGTAGATGAGGAAGTTCTGCACATGAAGAACTTTGTCATCGGTGCCAATAAGGAAGGCTATCACTACATCAACGCAAATGTATCTGATATTAATTACGACCTCGTTGGAGACATCTCCAATGTCGTTGAAGGTGACATCTGCCCTGTCTGCGGCGGACGCATTCATTTCAAGAAAGGCATCGAAGTCGGCAATACCTTCAAGCTGGGAACCAAGTATTCAAAGGCCATGAACCTGTACTATCAGGATTCCAATGGCGTTCAGCAGCCAGTCGTTATGGGTTCATATGGAATCGGCATCGGCCGTACCATGGCCGCCCTGGTTGAACAGAACCACGATGATAACGGAATCATCTGGCCTATCAACGTAGCTCCTTACAAGGTGGGTCTGGTAGTCATCAAGGCTTCTGATCCTGTTCAGAGCGAACTGGCTGAAAAGATCTATGCTGAACTGAGCGAAGCCGGAATAGAACCGCTGTATGACGACAGAGATGAACGTGCCGGCGTCAAGTTCAAGGACATGGAACTGATCGGTGTACCGATGAGAATAACCGTCGGTAAGCTGGCCGGGGAAAACAAGGTTGAATTCCGTAAGCGCACTGACAGTGAAAACACCGTAATGAGCGTAGAGGAAGCAATTGCGACAGTAAAGGAACTGTGCCGTTAGGCATTGTTCCTTTTTTCTTTCATTGTTGTGAAGCAATGTTTGTTTAAAATAGTGTTCTTTTAGAATCGAATATGTTAAAATATGTATTGAAATTATAGGGAGGAAAAATAATTTTATGCCATTAGTAACATCTACAGAAATGTTTAAAAAGGCTTATGAAGGCGGATACGCTATCGGTGCTTTCAATGTTAACAACATGGAAATCATTCAGGGTATTACCGAAGCAGCCAAGGAATGCAACTCTCCTGTTATCTTACAGGTATCAAAGGGTGCAAGAGCTTACGCTAACAGAACTTACCTGGTCAAGTTAGTTGAAGCAGCAGTAATTGAAACCGGTTTACCAATCGTATTACACCTGGACCATGGTGATTCATTCGAAACATGCAAGTCCTGCATTGACGACGGCTTCACTTCTGTCATGATCGATGCTTCCAGCAAGCCATTTGAAGAAAACATCGAAATCACCAGAAAGGTTGTTGAATATGCACATGCACACGGTGTCGTAGTTGAAGCTGAATTAGGAACACTCGCAGGTGTTGAAGATGAAGTATCTGTTTCTGCAGAGGATTCATCATACACAAGACCTGAAGACGTAGAAGAATTCGTAAGAAGAACAGGCTGTGACTCACTGGCCATCGCCATCGGCACAAGCCATGGTGCTTACAAGTTCAAACCAGAACAGTGCACACGCAATGAAGAGGGAATCCTTGTTCCACCTCCGCTGCGTTTCGACATTCTGGAAGAAGTTTCCAAGAGACTGCCTGGCTTCCCAATCGTATTACACGGTTCAAGCTCAGTTCCACAGGAATATGTCAAGATGATCAACGAAAACGGCGGCAACATGCCTGATGCAGTTGGTGTACCTGAAGAACAGTTACGTAAGGCTGCTTCCATGGCTGTCTGCAAGATCAATATTGACTCTGACTTACGTCTGGCCATGACCGGTACAATTCGTAAGTACTTCAATGACTACCCTTCTCACTTCGACCCACGTCAGTATCTTAAGCCTGCCAGAGAAAACATCAAGCAGTTAGTAAAGCATAAGATCGTTGATGTTCTCGGCTCAGATAATAAGATTTAATTTCTAACCGATTTCGAAAGAGGTCCATACGGGCCTCTTTTTCGTTACACTAAAAAACACAGACCGCAGTCTGTGCTTTTTCTGTTATTCAATATACTTTATTTAGGTACGCGTACTTCTGAAGATACTATGGCCTGCTGCGGACATACCAGCACGCATAGATGACAGCCGACACACTTTTCCGGGTTCAGCACTGGTCGTCCCTCAACGATCGTAATGGCCTGGTGACCCCCGTCATTGCAGGAAACAAAGCATCTCTGACATCCCACGCATTTTTTTCTGATGAACTTCGGCAGGATCTTATACGAGCGGTCAAGTTCCTCGACCTGAACGATGCCTTCAATCGTTGATCTCTCAATATCCCTGATGTTTTTGAATCCATGCTTCATAAGATAAAGAGCCAGGCCGTCCTTGAGATCATCGATTATCCTGTAACCGTACTGCATTACTGCCGTGGTTATCTGCACGGTATCAGCACCCAGTACGAAGAACTCCGCTGCATCTCTCCAGGTTTCAATTCCGCCCATGGCTGAAATGTGCTTGCCATCCAGATTATGATCCTTGGCAAGTTCGGCAGTGAATCTTAAGGCGACAGGTTTTACCGCCTTGCCGGAATATCCGCCGATGGCTGCATGGAAGATGCCGTCAGTAGGGTCGATGTCAACATCGATCAGACTCTTGATGGTATTGATGGCAGCCACACCGTCTGCTCCTCCCCTTATCGCAGCATCAGCGCTTTCTTCGATGTGAGTGACATTAGGCGTCAGCTTGGCGATAAACGGCAGTCGGGTATGCTGTCTGACAATGGCAGTGTAGTGTTCAACAAGTTCAGGAATCTGTCCGACATCACTGCCGGTATTCCCTTCTGTCATGTTGGGACAGGAGAAGTTAAGTTCCAGAGCATCAGCGCCGCTGTCATTGAGCACATCAGCCAGATAAGCCCATTCCTCATCATTGCGGCCCATTATCGATACCAGCAGAAACTTGTCCGGATAATCCTTCTTCAGTCTTCTGAATATCTCAATGTTTTCAACAACGGTATGATCAGAAAGCTGTTCAATGTTCTTGAATCCAATGATCCTCTGGTTATCGCCCTTGATGGCGGAAAAACGAGGCGAAGCTTCATTGATGTCCATCATGCAGATGGTCTTGAAAGCTGCACCGGCCCAGCCGGCTTCAAAAGCTCTGGCACACATGTCATATGTGGAAGCCACTACTGAGGATGACAGCAGAAACGGGTTTTCCAGCGGTATGCCGCAGAAATCCGTTTTCAGAACACTGTAATCGATTTTCTCTGTTGCCGCATCGGATCCTGAAACATCAAGGATGATGTCTCTGATACTTACATTGACCGGACAGGCTTTCTCGCATTCCGCATCGCAATGCAGACACGGTATATCACTGCCCAGGCGGTTCTTTACAACTTCTTCATTGTCAAAGTAAAGACTCCTGAGAATATCCGCAGGGTCAAGTTTATGACACGCTCTGTTACATTTGGCATCATGGCACAGCAAGCAGTAATTCTTTCTCATGACTGTTCCTCCTGTGTAGTCATTCTTTTAAATTATTTTTATATCCTTACTTACGTGATTAAGTACTTCACAGCCCTCTTCCGTGACCAGTACCAGATCTTCGATCCTGACACCGAATTTACCCGGCAGATAAATGCCCGGTTCAATGGAGAAGATCATTCCCGGAACGCAGACATTGTCATTGAACGAGGAAACATCTCCCTGTTCATGAACATTCTGGCCGATGAAATGACCCAGACGGTGAGTAAAATATTCACCGTATCCTTCATCGGAAATGATTTTTCTGGCGGCCCTGTCAAGGTCAGAAAGTTTTACACCTGGTCGGATCATGCTTTCAGCTGTCTCATTGGCTTTTCTGACGATTTCATAGACTTTTCTTTCTTCATCCGTAACTGACTTGTTGAAGAAGGTTCTGGTCATGTCTGAACAGTAGCCCTTTCTGATGCAGCCCATGTCGATCAGAACAAGCTCATTGTCATGGAGACGGTAATCGGAAGTAAAGTGATGCGGGTCCGCAGCATTGGCGCCGAATGAAACATCGGTGGAAAAGCTGTTGCCGTCAGCTCCCAGTCTGAGATATTCACTGTCAACGAACCGGGCAAGTTCCTTTTCGCTCATGCCTGTTCTGACATGCTTCATGGCATTCTGTATTACTTCGTCATTTATCTGTGAAGCGATCCTCATCAGTTCGATTTCTTCTGCATCCTTGACGGCTCTGACGTCATCAATGCAGCTGCTGGCCTGCTTAACCTTAATATGAGAGTTGCTCTCAAGCAATGGGATCAGAAACTTTGCCGGCCATTCCTTGTCAATTCCGACAGTTTTTGATACATTAAGATGCTTTACGATCTCGCTGATGGCATCTTCCCCGTCGTTATACCAGACGACATTGAAATCCGTCTTCTGTTCACCGAAAAGTCGGTTGAAAAAGAACGTATGCTGTCCGTCTTTCTTCAATAGCAGGACATACAGCCTTTCTCCCGGATAGATCCTGATGCCGGTAAGATAATTGATTGAATTTATGTCTGATACGATCATCTGCTCCAGATTGGCCTGTTGCATTCTGGAGAGAACTCTGTCTATTCTGTTATTCATATTCATTCTAACCTCTGTACTTTTCCTTCAGTTTCTGCTCTACATATTCAGGAACAAAGGCTCTGATGTCGCCATGACACTTGGCAATGCTCTTGGCGGTAGAGCTCGACAGGAATGAGTATTCCGGCTTGGCAACCAGAAATACGGTATGAACTTCATCTGCCAGTATCATGTTTGCGGTAGCCAGCTGCATTTCATATTCGTAGTCCGTAACGGCCCTGATCCCTCTGATCAGGATGTTTGCTCCCAGCTTTCTGGCCATTTCAACCGTCAGGCCGTCTCCGATGGTGACGGAAACATTGTCAAAGTCACGGATGACGTTTTCAACCATGTCCAGTCTTTCCTGCATGTCAAAGGTACCCTTCTTTTCATCATTGTTCATGATCAGAACGATTACTTCGTCAAATACCTCGCTGGCGCGCCGGATTATGTCCAGATGTCCGTAAGTGATGGGATCAAAGGATCCCGGATAAACTGCTCTCTGCATCCTTCTGTTCCTTTCTAATGTAAGTTACTTTATTGATTCCGTATACTGCGCTTTTTTCCACATAATACGGGCTTTCACAATCCACTTCATCCTTCCTGTCTGTTTCCACGATGATTATGCCGTCATCCTTAAGCAGATTATTCTCCAGGATCATTCTCAGTGCTTCCTTTTCCGTGCCGTGATGAAACGGCGGGTCAAGGTAGATCATGTCGAATCTGACTCCCTGAGCCATGAGTTTTGTCAGCACTGAGCGGTAATTGGAGTTGAATACCTTTGTCTGATCTCTGACTCCCAGGGAATCAATATTTTCATAAATTACCCTGATTGCATCTTTCGAGATGTCACACATGTAGGCAAATTCAAAGCCGCGGGAAATGGCTTCCAGGGATACTGCCCCGCTGCCTGCAAACAGATCCAGGATGATACCTCCATCAAAATACGGCCCTGTACGCCCGAAAACAGCCTCCCTGACACGATCTTCGGTCGGGCGGGTATTATTACCCGTCAGTGTTTTCAGCTTTCTGGAGCCGTATTTACCACTTATTATTCTCATCTGCCATCCTTGCATTGTATTTTCTGATGACGTTCTGGGAAATCCCCAGAATCGCCATGGTACATACCATTGAAGTGCCTCCTCTGGAAATAAGCAGCAGAGGTACGCCGGTAAGAGGTATGAAGGCGGTAACGCCTCCGATATTAAGAAACATGTGTATGAACAGGTATGCGAAGGTTCCGACCAGCAGGACCTTTTCCTTTTCGGTCTTGACCCTGAGCGCATACTTCAACAGTACACCGTAAATGATGAAATATGGAACAAAGACACAGGCAATTCCGATGATGCCCAGTTCTTCAACGATTACCGGGAAGATGTAGTCAGCGGTTGCTGAAGCAAGATAGCCGAACTTCTGAATGGAGTTGCCTAAGCCTACGCCGGTTATGTTTCCTCTGGACATGCCCAGAAGACTGTTAAGCAGCTCCTGGCTATAACCGAAACGGTCCCACAGCGGATTGCTGGCAGAGAGGAAGCGATAGAACTGATAGGCAACCTTGTTCCAGATCTTGCCAAGGAACCGGTTTTCCGACATGAAGCTGGCCAGTGAATCGGAAGTAAGAAATTCCCTGAATGTATCAGTCATCAGTAATGACGTCATTACCACGATCAACACTACGAAGAAGACGATCAGCAGCTGCCATTTCTTATACAGCTTGTTGTTTGGTATCAGGAAGCAGATGCCGCCGATGCCCATGAAGGCAAATCCTGAACCGAAGTCTGACTCTATTACAATGATGATAAAGCCGAAGACAAACAGAACAAACAGCGGATAAAAGACAAGCGTACTTGATTTTTTGACATTGGTTGCCCTTTTGTCACACATGAATACCGCAACCGTCAGAATTACGAATACCTTGGCTATTTCACTTGGCTGGAAGGAAATCGGGCCGAAGCCGATCCAGGCATAGGCACCGCCGACGTTACCGAACAGTCTGGTCGCCAGTAACAGCACCCCTAATCCCATCAGTTCCAATACGATTCTCTTGGAGCACTTTTCCAGCGAGAACATGCGGATCATCCAGAAATAGGTAAACAGTCCGATAAATACGTATACCAGCTGTCTGATGGAAGTTGACAGAACTACCTGAGTAGCATTTGAACGGGAAGTAATAGATGCCGAGGCGATCATTACCGTTCCGAAGAACACCAGAAAAATGATGCTCAGCGTCATTATTACATCGGTTTGCATTCTTTTTCTTACTTTTTTCTGTACGTTCTGACTCATAATTCGTGCCTTTCTGTAATATTATAACAAAGTTCGAAACGAATTGATAAACATATTTGATTTATGTATAATGTCAATAGAAAGTATTTGACCAATAATTTTAATATTGTTCATATGATTTCTAAGAATATTAGGAGGTTTTTATGCGTATTACAGCTAAGGACATCGTAATGGATGGTGCAGAAGTATTAAGACAAAAAGCTGTTGAAGTTGAACTTCCGCTGAACCGCAAAGACAGAAATACTCTGCTCGATCTGATTACCTACGTCAGAAACTCACGCGATGAAGAATATCGCGAAAAATACAACGTCAAGGCCAGCGTGGGCATTGCTGCTCCGCAGATCGGCATCTCCAAGAAGATGCTGGCCGTATCGATTCAGGATGAAGATACCAGTATCGAATTCGCCCTGGTCAATCCGAAAATCGTATCCAATTCAACTCAGAGAGCCTATCTGGAAAACGGAGAAAGCTGTTTGAGTGTTTCGCCTGATGTCGAGGGAATCGTTCCCCGCTATGCAAAGATCACCGTCAGAGCCTATAATCTGCTGACAGACCGCATTGAGAATATCCGTCTAACCGGATATCCGGCCATTGTCATGCAGCATGAGATAGATCATTTATACGGACATCTGTATTATGATCATATCAATAAGAACGATCCATGGGCCCCTGTTCCGGGAGCAATAGTTATTTAGGAGGATCAATGGCATTACAGAATAAGTATAATTCACGTACGATCGATACCTATTTTCCATCCGACACCAAGATCTTTGCCTTAGGCGGCCTGGGAGAAGTCGGCAAGAACACCTACTGCATCGAATGCAATGACGAGATCATCATCATCGATGCAGGTGTAATGTTCCCTGATGATTCCCTGCTGGGTGTTGACTATGTCATTCCTGACTACACCTATCTGATCAGAAACCAGGAAAAGATCAAGGCATTAATAATCACGCACGGTCATGAAGACCATATCGGCGGGATTCCCTTTCTGCTGAAGGTCTGTGCCATAACGGATATCTATGCCTCGAAGTTTGCAGCAGCACTAATCCAGAAGAAACTGGAGGAACACCGCATGAGTTCACGTGCCGTCATCCACATCATCAACAAGGAATCACGTTTCACTTCGAAGTATTTCCATGTCGGTTTCTTTGACATCACCCACTCCATTCCGGACTGTTACGGTCTGGCAGTCCAGACACCTAACGGCTGGATCCTGTCAACCGGTGACTACAAGTTCGACCTGACTCCTATCGGAACAAATGCCGACTATCAGCGCATTTCCTACATGGGAGAATTCGGCATTGACCTGTTGATGTCTGACTCTACCAACAGTGAGGTCCCGGGTTTCTCCATTTCCGAAAAGATCGTATCAAAATCAATCGATGACATCATTGAAAAAACCAGAGGGCGCATCATCATCGCCACCTTCTCCAGCAACGTCCACCGCATTCAGCAGATCATATCCGCGGGCATCAACTACAACCGCAAGATCTGCATCATCGGACGTTCCATGGAAAACGTGGTTCAGATAGCCCGTGATCTGGGCCATATAAAGGCCAGAGACGACGATTTCATTGAACCTACAATGTTAGACAGCTATCCGGCAAACAAGCTCTGTGTGCTCTGTACGGGCTCCCAGGGCGAACCGATGGCTGCCTTAAGCAGAATAGCCAACGGAACTCACCGATACGTCACCGTAATACCGGGTGACACCGTGGTATTCTCCAGCAATCCTATTCCGGGAAACGCCACCAGCGTCAATGACGTTGTCAATAACCTTACCCGTCTGGGTGCCATCGTCATGACCAACTCGATCATGACCAACCTGCATACTACCGGACACGCCAACCAGGATGAACAGAAGCTGATGCTTCAGCTGGTCAAGCCAGCCTTCTTCATGCCGATGCACGGTGAATACAAGATGCTGAAAATGCATGCGGATACCGCTACTCAGGTAGGCATACCGCCGGAGAACATCTTCATCTGTGCCAATGGCGACATTTTGGTCATGCGCAATCACGAAGTCTTCCTGTGTGATTCCAACAGAATTCAGACTGATGATATCTACATTGACGGCAATGACTCCAGCGGCATTGCCACAGCGGTTCTCAAGGACAGACAGCTTTTAGCTGATAACGGACTGGTATCCGTAATCGTTACCATCAATTCACAGAACAATACGATCCTGTGCCGTCCTAACATCATCTCCCGCGGTTTCATCTTCATCAAGGAAGGTCAGGAACTGCTGAGGGATGCAGAACTTATCGTATATAAGGCAGTGCGAGCCAAAATGGCCCAGAAGACGACCTTCGGTGAGATCAAGAACTGCATCAGAGAAACTCTTGAGCCTTACCTCTACAGCAAGACACACCGTAACCCGATCGTCATTCCGGTCATTCTCAATCATATCAACGGACAGGCCTTACGGAAAAACAGACAGCAGAACTGAAGTTTCTGCTGTTTTTCTTTGAGATTATGCTAAAATGGAGTCATGAAAAAGAAGCTGTTTCTCATTTTGGGTATTACCACCTTTCTGATATTATCGGCCCTGTTTGGCTACATTAACGCCAGTAAGATCAATCTTACTGATTTTTCTGTGACCTATCTGGACATAACCGATGAACAGCTTCCGGAGAGTTTCAAAGACAAGACCGTCATCTTCATCTCCGATCTGGAATACGGAACCTTCTTCAAGGAAAAAAGACTGGAACTGTTCAGAAAAAAGATCAGCCGACTCAACGCCGACATCATCATCTTCGGTGGGGACATGTTCGATCGCGAATTCGTTCCGATCAGTTCCGATGTTTCCCTGCTTACTGATCTGTTCAGTTCACTGGATGCCAGACTTGGCAAGTTTGCCATCTTCGGCGACTTCGATCTGATCTCCGATCAGCGCAAGGCTCTGGTTTCCAAGATCCTGTATGATTCCAATTTTGAGATGCTCAACGGCAACCCGATCCGGCTGCACAACAATTCCAACGAACACATCAATCTGCTGGGCATTGACTACATCCCGCAGAACATCGATCTCTCCAGCATTTATGGCAACGTCCAGACAGAAGACTTCACTATGACAGTGATCCACGGTGCCAATGTTGCCAACATCCTGCCGATCAAGGTCAACAACCTGATCCTGTCGGGACACACTCACCACTGTCAGGTCAATCTGCCATTCATGGTTGATGATTCCTTTGCCCAGACCGGTGACTTTGCGGCTGGCCGATATAAGGTAAACAACGTACTGATGTACGTTACCAGAGGTGTTGGAACAACGGTAAAGGATTACCGAGCCTTCTCGGATCCGGAAATAGTCTACATAACATTCAAGTAAAAAAGTGCTTCACACAGCACTTTTCTTTTTACAGCATTTCAATCAGCTCTTCAACTGTCGGCATGTCCACGATGTTTTTACCGTAGTGGGCATATTTTACCGTGCCATCCTTATCAGTGATGAATAAAGCCGGCAGCTGCAGTTCGTTTCCCTCATAATCTCCATGGGCAAAGCCGGCTTCCCTGGCGGCGGCTCCCTTCGCCTTCAGCTTATCAAGCTGATCGCCAACCAGCTGTTCCCTGCTTTCAGCAGGATAAATTTCCAGGGTGTTGTAGATTTCAAAACCGTTATCGCAGATGATTTCAAACGGTACATCAGCATTTTTCAGTTCCCTTCTGACGTGTTCGGTATCGCTCTGCATCACCACAAACAGCGTATATCCCTTTTCAGCGATCTTTTCATATTGTTTGGCCAGCAGATGGACATCATAGCGGCAGACCGTACAGCCGATGTAGCGGATAACCCAGAAGATGTTCTTCTCTCCCATTATTTCTTTCAGGCTGACATTGTCACACCTGCTGGTGTTGACCGTAAAATCTGGCATTTTCATTCCTTCAGTAAGCTTCATAAGTATTTCCTCCCTGTTTATTCTTCAGCAGCAGTTTTATCCAGACTGCTTGTAAAACTGTATCCTTCCAGTGTTTTATTTAGGTATTCACCCATTTCCTCCATCAGTTCGATCATAGTCATGCAGAAGGAATGACCCATGCGCGCAAACATCTTGGAATAGCCCTGATAGTCGTGTTTTTCCAGAATGTCCGTCAGAATGTAGTGTCCAAGATTCAGATAGAAATTATCCATATCACCGTCTCGCAGATGGATCTTGCCGCGGATCTTCGGCATCAGCCATTCCTGATTTCGGATGATGTAAGCTCCCAGGTCATAGTTTTCTTTCCAGTATTTAACAACCTCTGGATTGATCTTGCCGGTAAGCGGATCATAGGAGTAGACCGGATAACCGTCTTCACCGCAAGGTGAATAACAGGCCTGGAAGGCAGTGAACTGTCCTAAGCCATGAGCCAGATCGCCTCCGATGGCCAGTTCATAGCGGTTTTCCTCGCGCATCGTCCAGATGACGTTGCCCTTTACATCACGCATCCCGGGTCTTTCAGCCTTACGCCAGTTATGCTTTATCTCATAGACGTTTTCATCGTTGTACATGTCGATCAGCTGGAAAGCGTGGAAGTCCATGCCGTCACAGCAAGCCGGCCAGCTGCCTCCGAAGACCTCAGGATAAAACAGCTGCAAGGCCATTGATTCCCAGCCTCCGGTACTTCCCCCCGCCAACAGTCGGCTTTCCGGGGTACCGATGCCTCCGTATTTCTTTTCGATGGCCGGAATGAACTCCTGAACCAGGGCATCCCCATAAGGACCCAGATTGGCGGAATTGACACGGTACGAATCATCATAGTACATGTTGGCATCGCGGATGTTTACGGCTATCATTTCCGGAGCCTTGCCGCTGTCCCAGTATTCCGTAATGCCCTTTTCGGCTTCTCTTAATTCAACGCCATAACGCAGTGCCGGTACGTTGCCCGGCCAGTGGCCCTGCCAGTAAAGGACCGGGTATTTCTTGTCCTTTGAGTAATTGGCCGGTAAGAGTACATTGGCACCGATATAGGTATCTTCACCCCAGAACTTAGAGAGGAGCTTGCTTTTCATCTTGAAATAGCGGATCTTCCCTTTTCTCTCATAGTTGTTCTGAGAGAGGACCTGTCCTCTTTTCAGTGGTTTTTCAGGCTTTATCTCATACTTCATGTCCAGAGTTATGTCTTCATTACCGTAATCAACCGTCTTTACGGCTGAATACAGATTATATGGCGTAGCGGCATAATTACCCCCTCCCCCGTTATCCTGCATGCCCCAGATAGTATGGCCGTCTCCTCTGACATACTTGTGATACTTAATGAAGAAGGCCTGGATCTTAAGAGGTTTATGAGGTATTTCCTCAAAGTCAAACGGGAAACCCATGATCCGGTCCTTATGGTCATCAAAGACTATTTCATCACCGCCATGCAGACCCCATAAAGTCACTCCGAATACCGGTGCACCGTCCAGACCACGTCTTTTGTACAGCTGGTATTCCTTACTGTCGCTTTTCAGATTGTCAACAAACACCAGCAGTCTGCCGTTAAGTTCTTCCTTTAATGATTTTCTGATTCTGATCCTTATTGTCATGAATGTGGTCTCCTTATGGAAACAGGACCCGAATCCCGAGTCCTGTCTTTTTTATTTGTTTTCAGGGATTGCTTATCCCCATATTATCATAACTGTTTCAGAAACCGTAGCAGTTCGCCCAGAGTACCCCTGTAATCAGAAGTATCGGTTCTGTTTCCCTTATTCAGCAGACAGTCCGTGACCAGATAGGTCTTCATGCCCAGATCACCCGCTGAAAGATCTTCGGTAATGTCATTGCCTACCATCATTGATTCTTCCGGAACTATGCCGTTGCGGTCAATTATCTCCTGGTAATACATGAGGTTTGGCTTGCAGTAAGTGCTGTTCTCATAGGTGGTAATATCCGTGAAATCATCAGTGCTTAAGCCTGCCCACCTTATTCTGTTGAATGTTGCTTCACGGGGAAACAACGGGTTTGTTGCCAGGATGACATTAAGTCCCTTCCGGTGGCACACATCAATTATCTCTCTGGCCAGAGGCGTTGGAGATGTAGTCGATATAGCCCGGTTGAACTCCTTGTCATAGAATTCCGTGAAATGACGGTGGTGTTTTTCCTTCGGTTCTCCATATTCCTGCTCATATACCTTCCAGAAGGCATCCTCATTGCTGCAGTGCCCGTCATTGCCATACATGGCTTCCGTTCCCTTCCAGATCGTTTTAACCAGTCTCTGCGGTTCAAAACCATAGGGAGCCATCTTCCGGCACAGATATCCGAAGTAGGTTCTGGTAAAGGCATCTTCGTCCATTGGCAGAAGAGTGCCGTCGAGGTCAAACAGGATGTTCTTCATTTAGTCCTGTTTCTTTTCACCGATTGACAGTAAGGCGTTTAACAGAATGCCGAATACTGAAGCGCCGGCAACGCATGGAATGTTCA
>SVBJ01000024.1 GCA_015058955.1 Erysipelotrichaceae bacterium | reverse complement strand
ACAAGGATTATCTGCTCCTTCTTTATTATACTATTTTTCTATCTTTTTTGTTTATTATCTTTTGTCAACAAACTGAAAGAAAATGCTGCACGGCAGCATTTTCTCTTTATAAGGTTTTCTTCTTTTCTTCTACCGCTATTTTCTTACGGTTGATGTTGATGTACTTTCTCATCTTTTCATTGGCGCGATAGACAACAACATCCCTGCGCAGATCGCTGAATCTGACGATCTTGCGCGGATTGAGATACAGTTCCTTCTTGCTGAAATTAACCTTGATGGTATTGGCTGACTGTCTGTCAGACAGCGGATAGACCTGTACTTCGTTCTTTAATGTCTTAAATACGTAATAATACTGATTCTTTACATTGATTATGTCACCGACGCCTACAAAAGCACCATTGGATACAAAGCGGTGCAGATCACTTATTTTATTCTTCGGAATGGCACCGGTGAGCTGAATCTCAGCGGGATTGAATATTTTATAGTCATGAAGGTCAGCATAATACTGAACACTGTCAACGGTTACCGCAAAACTGTTGCGGATCTTTCTTTCACTTAAGGCATAGCCCTTGGGAATATTGTCCCTGTCATTGGTGATCAGATACAGTCTGTTCTTGCTTCTGATGATGTCACCGATTCTGATGACCTGATCCATTCGGTCCAGATGAGTAACATGCCTGCTGGCACTTTCCATGATCAGAAGCTTTCTTTCCAGCGCCTGTTTCTGGGTCTCACTGAGAGATCCAATCAGCTTATTGATGTTTTCAATCGGAATCTCGTAATATTCCAGGGTACTGAAATAGCTTTCGCCATCATACTGACCGAAATTAGGGATCGTCGTTTTAAATGTTTCCTTATCATCACTGTACTGCTTATGAGATCCCTGCAGACAGGTTACGGTCTTTTTGTTTTTCCTTAATACCAGATAAGGTCTGTGGCGATGCCCATCCGGAACTTCATAGAGTTTCCGGTCAGACATCGGCATTTTGCCCAGAATCAGGTCTCCGGGCTGCAGCTGCTGGAAGATCTTCAGCTGGTTTACTGTATACTGCGGCTTGCCTGATGCCTTCAGTCTGGCTTTCTTGATCTTACGCTTTACCAGAAATACAAACTTGCCCAGAGAATGCATCAGTCCTTTTTTCTCACTCATTGATCATCCTCCTGTTTCACAGTCTGGCCAGAAGATCACAGAGCTCATCGACGGCTTCCTGATTGCCTTCCTTAATGTCTTCAACCACACATGACTTGATGTGGCTGTTTAACAGTTCACGGGAAAAGGCACTTAAGGCAGCCTGTACTGAAGAAACCTGAGTGATGATGTCAACGCAGTAACGCTCATCATCAACCATTTTCTTTAATCCTTTTACCTGACCTTCAATGCGGTTAAGACGGTTGGTCAGGGCTCTGATCTCTTCCGGGGTTCTGGTCTTGTGTTTTACACAGCAGTCTTCCATGTTATTCAATACCCAGTACTTCGTAGTCTCTGTCTTCAACTGCTTCCTTTAAGACAGCGTTATCTACGTCCTTTTCCAGAGTTACAACTGCTGTACCGGCAACGTGCGATACCACGGCATCACTGACGCCGTCGATCTTCAGTAAAGCCTTCTTGACAGTGGCTTCACAGTGTTCACACATCATGCCTTCAATTCTTATTGTCTTTGTCATTTTTTCTTCCTCCTTGAGAATAATGTCTTCAATCCTAATTTCCTTTTTGTTTTTACGGTCATGGCTGCTGTCATAGATGTTCTTGAGATTCAGTCTCAAGGCATTCGTACATACCGTAAAGCTGGAAAGACTCATGGCCGCTGCTCCCAGCATCGGTGTCATCTGCCAGCTGACTTTAAACAGTGCACTGTACAGTCCGGCAGCCAATGGGATGCATATTACATTGTAGAAGAATGCCCAGAACAGATTCTGGTGAATGTTGGTCAGCGTATTGCGTGACAGTCTGATGGCAGCCGGAACATGCAGCAGGCTGGACTTCATTAAAACGATGTCAGCTGCATCGATTGCCACATCGCTGCCGGCGCCAATCGCAATTCCCAGATCAGCACTGGTTAAGGCCAGAGCATCATTGATGCCGTCCCCAACCATGGCTACCTTACCGCTTTCCTGCAGTTTTCTGATGACTTTTTCCTTACCGTCAGGTAATACCTGGGCTACTACGTTATCAACGCCTGCCAGTTTGCCAATAGCTCTGGCCGTCTTTTCGTTGTCACCTGTCAGCATTACCGTAGCAATGCCCATGTCATGAAGCTGTTTTATCGCCTTGGCTGATTCTTCCTTAATGGTATCGGCGACAGCAATCATGCCGACTAATTCCCTGTCCTGTGCAAAAAACAGCGGCGTCTTTCCTTCTTCAGCCAGTCGGTCATAAAGCGGGTTTACCTCTTCAGTGAAGCCTACATGTTTCTTCATGAACTTGCCGCTGCCTCCAACCAGTGTCTTGCCGTTTCTGATTGCACTGACACCGTTACCCGGCAAGGCCCGGAAATCACTTACTTCCGTAATGGTGATTCTCTTTTCATCGCAATATTCCGTAATTGCACGGGCTAACGGATGTTCGCTCTTTCTTTCCAGATCATTGGCCAGGGACAGCAGTTCATCTTCACCATGACCATTTACCGCAATTATGTCAGTTACCTTTGGCTGACCGGTGGTTATGGTTCCGGTCTTATCGAGAACCACGATTTCAGTCTTACCGGCCTGTTCCAGTGCTTCAGCATTCTTGAACAGGATTCCGTTTTTTGCACCAACCCCATTGCCGACCATGATGGCTACCGGTGTAGCCAGTCCCAAGGCACACGGGCAGGAGATGACCAGAACGGAGATGGCTCTGGCAATCGCAAAGCTGAATGGCTGACCGGCCAGTAACCAGACAACCAGCGTTATTAAGGCAATGATTATTACTGCCGGAACAAATATGCCGGAAACCTTATCCGCAATACGGGCAATCGGAGCCTTAGTGGCTGAAGCATCAGAAACCATCTGAATGATCTGGGAAAGCGTGGTGTCTTCCCCTACTCTGGTAGCTCTGGCTCTGAAGTATCCAGCCTGATTGATGGTTGCAGCTGAGACCAGATCTCCCTCACCTTTATCGACTGGGATGCTTTCACCGGTCAGGGCTGATTCATTGATGGCGGTATTGCCTTCAACGATGACACCGTCAACCGGAACGCTTTCGCCCGGTCTTACCGCAAAGATGTCGCCTACGTTTACTTCTTCAATTCCGACTTCCTTTTCAACTCCGTTGATGACCAAAGTTGCCTTCTGCGGAGCCAGTTTCAGCAAACTCTTCAGAGCATTGGTCGTACGTCCTTTGGAGATGGCTTCCAGCAGCTTGCCGACGGTAATCAGGGCAACGATCATGGCAGCTGATTCAAAATACAGATTGTGATGATAGTGATGGGCCATTTCCATGTTACCCTTCATCATTGCATCTGACATCATGAATAATTCAGCCAGTGAATAGACAAACGATGCAGAGGAACCCATGGCAACCAGAGTATCCATGTTTGGCGCCCCATGCATTAATGATGAGAAACCGGAAGTGAAGAACTTGCTGTTGATGATCATCACGATTATCGCCAGCAGCATTTCACATATCGATAATGATACCGGATTGCCGTCAAGGAAACCGGGGACCGGGAAACCTGCCATCTTATGTCCCATTGACAGATACATTAAAACCGCCAGAGAACCCAGAGAATAAATCAGTCTTTTCTTTAAAACCGGTGATTCTCTGTCCTTTAAGGCTTCTTCTTCCCGAGCCAGCTTATCGGCTTTTTTATCAGCTCCCTTTACGGAAGCACCGTATCCGGCATCTTCCACTGCCTTTATTATTTCACTGGCTGAAGCAGTCCCTTCCACACCCATTGAATTTGTCAGTAAGGAAACGGAGCAGGATGTTACTCCCGGTACCCCGTTTACCGCCTTTTCAACGCGTGCCTGACAGGCTGCACAGCTCATTCCCGTTACTATATACTGTTCCATAAAATACTCTTTTCCAGGGATTCGGGATATACCCCCACACCCTATTTAGATTATATACATCGGTACCGGTTACGTCAATCAGATTAACCGAAAGAAAAAGCGATTTCTCGCTTTTCTAATTGAAGTTTACATATTCGTCTTCAGGAGCTTGGGCCTCTTCAATGGACTCGGTACGCAGGATCACGGTCCTGTCTCCGTTTTCATCATCAAGAGCCTCCAGCTTGCCCTTTAACAGATAGAATTTGTCCTTCTCAATACTGTCTGGATCAACATTCGTGCAGGTCAGTCCGATCTTCTGCAGGTCATTTGAGCAGCAGACCATTGCTTCCCTGCCCATGATGCAGACATTCTCATATTCCTTAATGGTTTCCAGCCATTTGACCTTTAAGGTGATCTCACAACCGTCATATTTATCTGCGTTGTCGATGGCATCAATGTACCACAGTCCATAGTCATCATCCTTGATGTCCAATGGCTTGGAGGTATCGAACATCTGCTGTTCGATCTTGATGATCTTGCTGTCTTCATCCAGGAATGCAACCATCAGATTGCGGTTGATTCCCTTGAGGTTATTGCGGAAATACATCAGATCCTGGTCACTGCATCTGTTGATGTAGCAGATGGCCGAATTGATGACATGGTTGAAGACAAACTGACGCATGTTGAGCATCTGGTTTTTCAGGGTTCTGGCATCAAAGAATGTCAGGTAATCGACAACCAGCCAGTTGGCTGAGCCGTTTTCAAACAGCAGGTTATCATCCTGCATGCCGTTTAATTCCAGGATTATTCTGTCCGGGAAATAGTCATCATCAAGCTCTTTGACCTTCTTTTCGTCAAGCTCTCTGATGTCATCCAGATAGACAATGTAGGAATTGGAATTGAACAGGAAGTCTTCATCGTATTCCTCATCACCCTGTTCAAAGGCAATGATCAGGGTGGTCTCTCCCTGATTGAAACCAGGATCCAGCAGGCTTTCCTTTATTGCCGTGGTTTTCCCTGCATCAAGGAAACCGCTGAAGACATATACCGGCTTCATTCTAGCCATGGAAAATCTCCTTCATTCTTTCTTCATTGATGGCTGTTCCGATGATGGATACCAGTGTATCGGTTCTGCTTTCACTGTAGAAGATGTTGTATTCGTTCAGAACATAGTTGAAATACAGTGTTCCTCTTTCACCGTTGACATATCCCTTGATACGGATGATGTCTTCCTCAACATTGCTCAGGCACTGTGCCAGTTCCTCTTCAGTAAAGATGTGTTCAGGTCTTAAGATCAGATTCTTGAAGATTTCATCCTCATCATCGTCATCGTCTTCACCATGGTGATGATGGTGGTGGTGATGGTGATGATGGCGTTCGTGTTCATCTTCGTCTTCATCATCGTCATCTTCGTCATGGTCATGATGGTGATGTTCTTCTTCAAAATCAGGCATTATGTCACCACCGTTGACAATGATGTCCAGCAGCTGATCGATGGTGTATTCACTGATTGGAACTACGGTGATCTCAGCATCCGGATTCAGTTCATCAATCAGGTCTTCAGCTTTTTTGAGCTGTTCCGGGGTGCAGACATCAACATGTGAGAGAATGATGGCATTGGCTGCCTTGACCTGATCGTCAAAGTATTCCTTGAAATTGAGATGATACTTGCGGCAGGTCTTGACATCGACGATGCAGATGTGGGATACGATGCGGAAATCGTCATCACCCTTGATGACATTGATGATCTCGGAAAGCTTGCCAACACCTGAAGGTTCAATGATCAGATCACTGATTCCCATCTTTTCGATCTCTTCCAGAGCTTCTTCAAAGTCACCCTGCAGTGAGCAGCAGATGCAGCCGTTGTTTATTTCCCTGATCTGCAGGCCCTTGGCGAAAAAGGCTCCGTCAACACCGACTTCACCAAATTCGTTCTCCAGCAGCATTACCTTGTCGAATTTCTTTTCGCTTAACAGTTTCTGAATGAAGGTTGTCTTACCGGCACCCAGGAAACCGGAAACGATATATACGTTAATCATAAAGATCACTCTCCTTTTCAACCAATATATAATACATCAAATATCGCGATTTAGTAACAAAATGACTGCATTTTAACAATTAAGAGGAACTCTCAAGTCCCTCTTTACAGTAATTTCAGGATGTCCTGGTATGTTACAAAGATGAATAACATGAATACCAGTCCCAATCCGATATAGGTTATCAGCGCTTCCGTCTTTTCCGAGAATCTGTGACCGATGATCTTTTCAATGATGGCCTGAACGATCCTGCCGCCATCGAAGATGGTGATCGGGATCAGATTCATTATGCCGATGCTGACGGATAACGACCCCATTAGTGAGAGAAGTGAAGCCAGACCGTAGCTGGCTGCTTCTTCCGTGTAGCGGTACATCGAGATGGTACCGCCCAGGGAATCAAGTCCCGTTGCCCCGGTAAACAGTCCGATGATGGCTTCAAAGGTCATCTTTATCGTCAGGAAGGCATATTCAATTCCAACCGGTATGGCGGAAAGGAAATTCAGTTCTCTCACTTCCGGTTCAATGGAAGTAATGCCGATGATGCTGCGTTTCAGTGATTCATCATACTTTGGAGTAACTACAACCTCACTTTCCTGACCGGATCGTCTGATGGTAAAGGTTATCGGATCAGTATAATTGCCGATCTTCATTACCACATCCTGGAAAGTAGCCGGAACATACTTATTTCCATCCTTCAGGGTGATTCCGATTATCTCATCCCCTGCCAGCAAACCGGCTTCGGCTGCCGGTGATGCGACGGTAACGGTACCGATTATCGGTTTAGGTGAGTCAACGATATAGCCGTTGACCTGGAAAGTCAGGATGAAGACACCGATTGCCAGTAACAGATTCATTAACGGACCGGCCAGAAAGACAATGATCCTCTTCCAGGTGGAAATGCCATACAGAGTCCTTTCCTTTGGAACCGTCAGAAATTCAGTCGGATTACCCTGCTGATCAAACTTCAGCGGAGTATTCTCATTTTCCACTATTCCGGTAAATCCGCCCAAAGGTATCAGTCTGAGTGAGTACTTGGTTTCCTTACCCTGCTTTGAAAGGATCGTCGGGCCGAAACCGATGGCATATTCGGTAACATAGCATCCGAAGATCTTGGCCGCCAGCATGTGGCCGAATTCATGTACCGCGATGATCACCGCAATGATGATCAGAAAATAAATAATTGTCATTTACCTAACCTTTACAGTGAGAGAGCACATATTCCTGCGCCCATCTGTCACTTTCTATAATCTGTTCAATACTCGGATCAGCTATATTAACGGCATTGTCTACAGCCGCAAATATCAGCCTTTCAATATCCAGGAAGCTGATCTTATCCTCCAGAAACAGCTTTACAGCCATTTCATTGGCCCCGTTCATGACTGCCGGCAATATGCCACCGGCCTTGCCTGTATCATAGGCCAGCTTCAGTAACGGGAATCTTTCTTCCGAGAGTTCATTGAATTCCAATTTGCCGATCTTTACAAGATCGAGATGTTCGGAATTGTTTTCAATTCTTTCCGGATAGTTGAGCGCAAACCGGATCGGTACGCGCATGTCGGCTACACCCATCTGGGCCATGACGGCATGGTCCCTGAATTCAACCAGTGAGTGCACAATGCTTTGCGGATGCAATACGGTCTTGATATGATCATAGTCAATATCAAAGAGCCAGTGAGCTTCAATTACCTCAAAGCCCTTGTTCATCATGGTAGCCGAATCAATGGTGATCTTCTTGCCCATGCACCAGTTAGGATGATTCAGAGCCATTTTCAGAGTTACATCCTTCAGCTGCTCACGGCTCAGGTTACGGAAGGATCCTCCTGATGCCGTAATGATCAGGTTCTCTATTTCAGAATGATCATATCCCAGTATGCACTGCAAGATCGCTGAATGCTCAGAATCGATAGGTATTATTCTGACACCTTTCTTTCTGGCAAGTTCCATGATGATCTGACCTCCGGCAATCAGGGTTTCCTTGTTTGCCAGCGCCACATCCATGCCGTTATTGACGGCATTGACAGTAGGAAGTAATCCCACAAAACCCTGTAAGGCGTTAATGACCAGATCAGCCTTCTGATTGGTCAGTTCTATTAAGCCCTGCTCACCGTTGAAGAATTTACATTCAGGGTAAAGATTTTTCAGATCTTCCCTGTCATCGGAAGAGCAAATGCTTTCCAGGGTTTCCGACAGTGTTTCATGCTGTGATATCAGGACGTTTTCGGGATCATTTCCCACGGAAACGCCTACCAGTTTGAATCTGTCGGGCTGTTGTCGGATTACGTCAAGAGTTTTCTGGCCAATGTTTCCACTGGCCCCTAATAGAATTACTTTTTTTCTCATAACATTACCAACATTAATACATATAACCACATGGTATTAAAGGAAATGGAATCTATTCGATCCAGTACACCGCCGTGTCCCGGAAACAGTGAACCAAAGTCCTTGATACCGTAGTGTCTCTTTATGGCCGAGAAGGCCAGATCCCCTATCTGCCCGATCACACACATCGTTAGCGAGCCGACGATAAGGAAGCTTATCGGGACCAGTCCTTTGACGTACAGGGTGAAATATCCAAATATGAATGATATAACGGCACCCAGGATAAATCCTCCCACTGAGCCCTCTATCGTCTTTTTAGGAGATATTCTTTCATTGAGCTTGTGCTTGCCGAAGAGACGTCCGGCAAAGTAAGCCCCGGCATCCGTTACACAGGTCGCAAAGGCCATGTAGAACGGCATCATGTTGGAGATCTCATAGAAACGGGTAAATCCGCCGATCATCATTCCGATGATGTTATAGTACATGAACATTACCCCGATATCCGCAAACTGAACCTTTTCATTGAATATCAGCATTGCAAAGAGAATTATCAGGATCAGAACATCCACCAGGAAGAAATACTGCATTCCTCCCAGATTGGAGAATATGACTGCCAGTACCATGACATAGGAAATCAGCTGGAATGACTTAGGCCAGCTTTTTTCCGCTATCTTGACCATTTCATTGGCACTGATCAGTCCGAATACGGTGGCTAAGGCCCAGAAGGCAACACCGCCAAAGTACAGGATCGGTGCCAGAATGGCTATCAGAATGAATGCTGTTATCACTCGCTGTTTCATTGTAAACCTCCGAATCTTCTGTTACGCTTCATGAAATCCTTAATGATGCTTTCCAGTTCTTCCGGACTGAATTCAGGCCAGTGGGTTTCCGTAAAGTACATTTCAGCATAACTTAACTGCCATAACAGAAAGTTTGAAATGCGGTAATCCAGAGAGGTCCTGATCAGCAGTTCCAGCTCCGGGTAGTCGCGCGTATAAAGATACCTGCCAAACTCTTCTTCAGTGATCTTATGGTCACTGTCCTTAAGCTGGGCAACGTATTCGTTGATCCCATCCACGATCTCGCTGCGTCCGCCATAGTTGACCGCAAATACCAGCGTCATGGCCTTATTATCCTTAGTACGGTTAATGGCACGATCCAGGATCCTGACGGTTTCCCGTGGCAGTCCTTCCCTGCGTCCGATCATTTCGACTCTGATGTCATTGGCCATGAGTTCTTCCAGATAGCTGTCAACAAAGACCTTTGGCAGATTCATCAGATAGCTGACTTCCTCAGCCGGTCTCTTCCAGTTCTCTGTGGAAAAAGCGTAAAGGGTCAGTACCTTTACACCTAATTCGTTCGCTTTGATTGCGATGTTGCGGATGTTTTCAGCGCCTTTGAGATGGCCATAGCTGCGGGGCTTACCCTGTGCCCTGGCCCAGCGTCCGTTACCATCCATTATGATGGCAATATGCTGCGGGACAGAATTCATGATTACAGCTTCATTAAGTCCCGGCTCTTCTTGGCACAGACATCTTCAACCTTCTTGATGTACTTGTCTGTGAGTTCCTGTACTTCATCCAGCATGTCCTTCTGAGTATCTTCAGGAATGGTCTTGTCCTTCTTGATCTGGTCATTGTAGTCACGTCTGACGTTTCTGACGGCTATCTTGGCTTCTTCAGCCATTTCCTTGACCTTCTGGGCATATTCCCTACGTCTCTGTTCAGTTAATGGCGGAACCACAATTCTGATCTGTGTTCCTTCATTCTGCGGAGTAAGACCGATATTGGCGGCAAAGATGGCCTTTTCAATATCCTTGACAATTCTCATTTCATAAGGCTTGATCAGCAGCTGCTTTCCTTCAATGACGGAGATTGAGGAAATCTGGTTGATTGGTGTGGCCATGCCGTAATAGTCTACTTCGATGTGAGAGACCAGATTAGGATTGGCGCCGGATGTTCTGATGGAAGTAAGAGCATTGCTGTAGCGCTCTACGACTTCTTCCATCTCCATTTCTGTCATTTCAAGATCTATCATGCTATTCACCTCCTGTGATAAGCGTTCCGATATTTTCGCCCATGCAGGCGCGGGAGATGTTGGCGATGTCATTCATGTTGAAGACAATGGCGCCAACGTTGTTTTCCTGGCACATGCTGGCAGCAGTAAGGTCAATTACTCCCAGCTGTTTGTCCAGAACTTCCTTATATGTAAGGTGTTCATATTTAACGGCTGTCGGATCCTTCCTAGGGTCAGCGGTATAGACACCGTCTACTCCGTTTTTAGCCATCAGTATTACTTCGGCACCGATCTCACAGGCTCTTAAGGCTGCGCCTGAATCTGTAGAGAAATAAGGGTTTCCGGTACCGCCGCCGAAGATGACGACTTCACCGGCTTCCAGATGCTGAATGGCCTTTCTGGCATCAGCGACATCGGCTGCTCTCGGTACTTCCACGGCAGACTGTACGTATGCCGGAACACCGTTGATCTCCAGGGCACCCTGGATGGCCAGTGCGTTGATAAGAGTACCAAGCATGCCCATCTTGTCAGCCTGTACTCTCGGTAATCCTAACTGGGAAGCGAACTTGCCTCTGATGATGTTGCCGCCGCCGACTACGATGCCGACCTGCACGCCCATCGCCAGAACTTCTTTCATTTCCTCAGCCAGACTCTTTAAGAGTTCCGGATTGAACGCATTATCAGGAGCTGCTAATGCTTCGCCGCTAAGTTTAAGTAATACTCTCTTATACATATGTTTACCACCTTATTTAATTATTATAAGCGTCAATGCTTTTTGTCAACTGCTCTAATCACAGTCAGCTTCCGTGATATAGACTTCGCGAGGCTTGGATCCGTTGACCGGACCTATGGCCCCTTCCTGTTCCAGGTAGTCGATTATTCTTGCAGCACGGTTATAGCCAAAGCCGAAACGGCGCTGGATGGAGCTGGTTGAAGCTCTCTTGGTCTGAGCTACAAAGCGTTTTACTTCTTCATATGCAGGATCCTGAGACAGTCTCTCAACACCTTCATCACCATCACCTCCGAAGGCGTTATTGACAAAGGCATCGTCATATTCCGGAGCTCCCTGGCTTCTGACGAAATCGGTAATGGCCTTGATCTCAGCATCCGATACATAAACACCCTGCAGACGGTTGGCAGCTGATTCACCCATTGGGATATATAGCATGTCACCGTATCCGATCAGTCTTTCGGCACCGACCTGGTCCAGAATGATTCTGGAGTCAATAGCACTGGATACCGCAAAGGCGATTCTTGACGGAATGTTGGTCTTAATGGTACCGGTGATGACATCGGTACTAGGACGCTGGGTTGCCACGATCAGGTGGATACCGCTGGCTCTGGCCAGCTGAGTGATTCTCTGAATGTAGGCCTCAACATCCTTGCCGTGGGTAAGCATCAGGTCAGCCAGCTCATCGATGATGACGACGATGTAGACCATGTGCTTGAGGGTTTCATCGCTCTGTGCCTTCCGGTTGTATTCCGTAATGTTACGGACTCCGGCACGGTGGAATTCATTGTAACGGTTATCCATGATCTCAACAATGCTCTTGAGGGCATTGGCTGCCTCTGAAGTATCATTGATGACCGGACCGATCAGATGAGGGATCTCCTCATATGGCGTAAACTCAACCTTCTTAGGGTCAATTAACAGTAACTTGACCTCTTCAGGAGTTGTTCTCAATAACAGTGTGGTTATGATGCTGTTGATGCATACTGACTTGCCTGATCCGGTTGAACCGGCTATCAGCATGTGCGGCAGCTTGTTGATCTCAGCGTAGACGTTGTCACCGGATAAGTCCTTGCCAAGTGCTACGGTAAGAGGATTCTTATTGTACTTGTCAGGAACCTTATACAGCAGTTCGCTCATCTTGACACTGGTTCTGTCGGCATTAGGTATTTCAATGCCTACTACTGACTGTCCCGGTACCGGTGCTTCAATACGGACATCCTTGACAGCTAAAGCCATCTTGATGTTTTCCTGTAAGGAAGTGATGCGGGAAATCTTGATTCCCGGTTCCGGTCTGACAAAGAACTTGGTTACGGACGGACCGATCTTGGCGTCAGTCAGGGTACAAGGTACGTCAAACTGATCAAGTATTTCAATTAACAGTTTGCCCTTTTCGGAAGCGTTGGTACGGTTGGCCGTAGATGACATGGTCGTAGCCTTTTCCAGTAAGGATAATCTAGGCTTGACATATTTCTTGCCGGTACGGGAGTAGCCGACAGACTTGGTCTTGACACTGGCATTTTCCTGCTTAGGTTCCACCTTTTCTTCCGGTTTCCTTACGACAACCGGAGTCTTATCAATTTCTTCCTCGTCAAATGACATCTGTTCAACTGGCTTGGCTTCGCTGATCAGATCTTCAATGACCGGTGGAACCGGTTCACTCTTTTCCTTCTTGACCTTTTTAGGCAGTTCGGAGATCTTCTTTCTGGTTGAAGCGGTTGCCTTTGATACAGCATCCCCGACACCCTTAAGCTGTCTGATGTCAACCAGCAGCAGTATTCCCAAAAGACATAAGGCAACGATTACGATGATGCTGCCCAGCCAGGAAATGAAGAAACTGAAGCCGCCGTATAACAGCGTACCGATGGCACCGCCCCCTGCCGGAATCATGTCGGCAAAGATGTCGGCTGCCTGTTCTCTGAAACGGGCAAATACTTCCTTTCCGGTTATTCTGTCCAGCGGAATGGCTAAGGCCATCATCAGGGCAATATACATAAGAATCAGTCCCGTGATCTTCTTAGCGCCTAACTGCGGCAGGCTGGCCATGAAGAAGACCATCAGACCGAATATGATCGCAATCGCAAATAACAGATAGTAGAAATCCCCAAACAGGAAACGGGAAAGCTGATAGAAGAACTGTCCCAGAAATCCCGTGCTTTCATGCAGCAGCACGATCAAAGAGAAAACGACCGCAATACCGCCATAAGCCTGAAGCATCGGTTCTTTTTTAGCTTTTTTCTTTCTGGCCATGTTTCCTCCTTTTTCTACTTGAGATTAATTTCTATGATGGCCGGCAGTATCATCGGACGCTTGCCGGTTTCACGCAATACATATCTGGCAACCTGTTCCCTTAATTCGGCACGGGCAGCCAGGTTTTCATAAGTTCCTTCGGCAACCTTTTGTTTAATCAGGTCGACGACCATGGTTCCGATGTTGCGCAGAACATATTCGGAATCCTTGACGTATATGACACCGCGGGACTGAATGTCCGGTCCCCCGATGACTTCCTTTGTGTTGTAGTCAACGGCAACGCCAATGATGATGACGCCGTCTGTTGACAGAGTTTCCCTGTCCTTTAAGACAAAGCTGGTAATGCTCTTGTCATCGTGGCTGCCAATGGCATTCTCCCCTACTTCGATCATTTCCGAGCAGGAGACAAGTGAGCCGTTCTCAATGGTGGCTACTTGGCCGTTGTCGAGAATGATTACTCTGTCCGGAGTAAAGCCGACCTGTAAGGCCAGATTAGCGGCCTGAACAAAGTTACGGTATTCACCCATGACCGGTACAAAGTACTTTGGCTTTAACAGGTAAAGCATCATCTTCATGTCTTCACTGCTTGGATGCAGGGAGAGCACCTGCTTAGGATCAAGCTTATGAACGGTAACTCCATCCTTGTAAAGCTCGTTTTCCATAGCACTGGCACGCTTTTCCGTACCGGAGACAACCGGGGAAGCAATGATGACGGTATCAGATTCCCTTAATTCAATGGTCTCATCTTCACCGGTAGCTATGCGGTTCATGATGTCGAAGATCCTGCCGCCGGTTTCGGTGATCAGAATGACGATATCTTCAATGTCATTGCTGAACTTTTCTCTGGTTACTTCAATGGAACGCGGTAAGGAATAATAACCCAGTTCATCCATGTCTTTCAGACGGCCTCTTAATCTGTCATCATAGAAAAACAGAGAGCGCTTGTATTCCCTGGCCAGGTTGATTATTTCCTTGATGCGGAAGTAGTTCTGGTTATATACCGATACGATGATACGGCCGCTGGCTTCTTCGAAGAACGGCTTGATCATGTTATAGACACGGTGCTTAGGTGCGGTAAAGAATTCGTTGCCGGCATAGGATGACTCCATTAACAGAGCCAGTACGCCCTTCTTGCCGATCTCGGCAATGGTTCCGATGTCGGAGTCAAAGCTTTTGTCATGCATGTCAAAGTCAATGACAAACTGTTCAGCCACCACGATCTGACCGTTTTCGGTTTCGATCGCAATGCCGATGGCATCAGGAGTGGCATGAGTCAGGGCAAAGGTGGTTACGTTGAATTTACCGATGGTAAACTCACCGTTACGGTCCACGACATGATAATTCAGCTTGTCCCAGTCAACAGGCTTGAGAATGTGCTTCAGAACGCGTCTGCACATTTCCGGCCCGTATACCGGCAGATTGATTCTTACCAGTAACTGCGGCAGACCGTTCATCATGTCATCATGAGCATGAGTCAGAATGACGCCCAGAATTCTGTCGCGGTTGGCCTCAAGGTAGCCGAAATCAGGTACGATGTATCTGACACCGTACTGATTGTCTTCAGGAAGTTTCAAACCGGCATTGACGATGATGATCTTGCCATCGATTTCCAGACAGTAAAGATTCTTTCCGTTCTCATCTAGCCCACCCAGGGCTGTAATTCTGATACTGCTCATAATACTCCTATCTATATCTGTTCGCCATTGAGAGAATTCTTTTTGGCCTCAGTAATCCTTACATCTATTATATCACCAACCTTACCCTCTTTTAGAGTAAAGTTCACCAGCTTCTGCTGCGGTGTGTAGCCGCAGAAGACCTCCGGATTGTTCTTGCTTGGTCCGTCCAGTAAGACCTTTACCGTCTTGCCGACCCACTTTTCGTTATTGATCTTGGAATAGTATCCCAGCCTGTCATTAAGACGGTAGAGACGTTCCTTTTTAACTTCCAGTTCCTCGTTGTCTTCCATTTTGGCGGCTGGGGTACCCGGACGCGGTGAGAAGACAAAGGAATAGGCATTGTCGTACTTGCAGTACTCGACCATTTTCAGAGTATCCAGGAACTGTTCTTCCGTTTCACCCGGGAAGCCGACGATGATGTCGGTAGAGATGGCCACATCCCTTACTCTTTCCTTCAGGGTGTCAAAGAGTTCACGGTACTGCTGAGAAGTATATCTTCTGCCCATTCTCCTTAAGATCTCGTCATTTCCTGACTGCAGCGGCAGATGGACAAAAGGCATGATGTTATCATAATCGGCGATGGCATCGACCATCTCCTTGGTGAAATCCCAAGGATGAGATGTGGTGAATCTGATCCTTTCGATTCCGGTTTCAGCTACTTTCTTCAGCAGATAACCGAAATCTCCGTTATCAGGAATATCCTTGCCATATGCATTAACATTCTGACCTAATAATGTAACTTCCTTATAGCCGTTGTCTCTTAATTCGATGACTTCCTTAATTACATCTTCAGCCAGTCTGCTTCTCTGCTGTCCTCTGGTATAAGGGACAATGCAGTAGGTGCAGAACTTATCGCAGCCGTCCATGATCATTACTGATGCCTTATGCGGCAGTGATCTGACTGACGGCATGTCTTCAAATATCGAACCCTGATATGAATAGACACTGACTGCTTTCTGATTATCGACGATTATCCTTTCGATCATGGCCGGCAGTTCATACAGGTTATGGGTACCGAAGATCAGATCTACGACCGGATAGCTCTTCAGGATCCTTTTGACGACTACTTCTTCCTGAGCCATGCAGCCGCATAATCCCAGGATCATCGATGGTTTCATCCTCTTGTAGTTCTGCAGAAATCCTATTTCACCCATGACACGCTTTTCCGCATTGTCTCTGATGGCACAGGTATTCAGGATGATGATGTCAGCTTCTCCCAGCTCTTCGGTATGGGTATATCCCATTTCCTCCAGGATACCGGCAATGACTTCGCCATCGCGGACATTAGCCTGACAGCCATAGGTTATCACATGATAAAACAGATCTCTTCCCAGAGATTTCTGTACGTCGTTCAGTTTGAGAGCTTCTCTTATGATCGGAGCCTGGTAAGGTCCCCTCTTGCGGGCCTTGATAAAGTCAGGTAGTCTGTATTCACTCATAGTTAAATCCTAAAAAAACCAAGCGGTTGAAGCTTGGTTATTTCTGGCTGATTGCCTCCATTGGGCATGTGCCCATGCATGCACCGCAGTCAATGCAGATTGTTTCATCACTTTCAGCTTTTCCGTCTTCTTCGTTAAGCTGTAAAGCACCGACCGGACATACATCAACACAAGCGCCGCAGCCAATGCAGATTTCCTTATTTACTTCTACTGGCATTTTTCTCACTCCTTCTTTCCTTTTGAACTAATTATAACATGAACGTTTGTTTTTTCAATATTATGGTAATAATTGAATTCGTTCTATGTTAACACATCTTCCGCTTTCATTGTCGATATCGGCAACTACGGCACATACCATTCCCTCATTTGAGGAAACCTGATATCTGGTACGTATTCCCGTGCGGGCAGTTTCCACTACCTCATCACTGTCACGCCCCAGAACGGAATCATAGGCACCGCACATTCCCACGTCACATATGAAACCGCAGCCTTTATATACCTGCCGGTCAGCAGTCTGAACATGCGTATGCGTACCTACGATAAGAGCACATCTGTCATAGAAGCCATGCAGGAAAGTGTATTTCTCCCCTGTTGTCTCCCCATGGAAATCCACGATGCGAATGTCACAGGGATTGGCTGCAATCAGACGTTCCATTGTTTCAAACGGAGTACCATTGGCATTGTCCATGAAGACATTGCCATAGAGGTTGAAGACACCGATTCTTTTGCCCCGGTACTTAAGGATCCTGACACTGCGGCCGACATTGCGGGGATCCATGTTCTCCGGTCTTATCAGCCTGTCAGCGTGATCAATGAAGGTATAGATGTTGTCCTTGGCAAAGGCATGATTGCCCAGAGTTATACAGTCTGCTCCCATTTCCAGAAAGCTGTTATAGATCTTCTGGGTAATGCCCTTGCCATGAGCAGCGTTTTCGCCATTGATTATCAGCAGGTCATACTGATACTTTTCTCTCAAAAAAGGAAGATGCTCATTAAGAGCATTCCTTCCTGATTTTCCGACTATATCTCCGACGAACAGTACTCTCATGTTACTTGGCAACTTCACTGGCTCTGGTTTCCCTGATTACGGTAACCTTGATCTGGCCAGGATAAGTCAGTTCATCTTCGATCTTATTCTTGATTTCCTTGGCAATGCGGTAACAGTTGATGTCATCTACCTTGTCAGGGAATACCATGACTCTGATTTCACGTCCGGCCTGGATGGCATAGCTCTTTTCCACACCTTCGAAGCCATTGGCGATCTTTTCGAGTTCTTCCAGTCTGTTAACATAGTTTTCCAGAGATTCATATCTGGCACCAGGTCTGGCAGCACTTAAGGCATCGGCAGCAGCAACCAGGTTGGCAATGACGCTCTTGGCTTCAACGTCACCATGGTGTGAAGCGATGGCATTGACGACTACATCGTTTTCCCCGTGCTTCTTGGTAACCTTGACACCCAGTTCAACGTGTGAACCTTCCTGCTCAGTGTCAATAGCCTTGCCGATGTCATGCAGTAAGCCGGCTCTTTTAGCCAGGTTCTGATTCAGATGGAGTTCAGCAGCCATCATTCCGGCAAGTCTGGCAACTTCCTTGGAATGTTCCAGAACATTCTGGCCATAGCTGTAACGGTATCTTAAGCGGCCTACCAGTCTGATCAGTTCACGGTCCATGCGGCCTAATCCCAGTTCGAAGACGGCTTCTTCACCGGTCTTCTGAATGATTTCGTTGAGTTCGGCTGTCTTTTTGGCAACTACTTCCTCAATACGGCCTGGCTGGATACGTCCATCCTTGATCAGGTGTTCCAGGGTCTGACGGGCAATCTCACGTCTGACCGGATCAAAACAGGAAATCGTAATGGTTTCCGGAGTATCATCAATTATCAGGTCAACACCGGTAGCCTGTTCGATGGCTCTGATGTTTCTTCCTTCACGTCCGATAATGCGGCCCTTCATTTCCTCTGAAGGCAGTCCTACTACTGAAACGGTTCTTTCAATTGTTTCTTCCTGAGCATATCTCTGGATAGCGAGTCCGATGATGTTTCTGGCGACGTCGGAAGCCTTGGCATTGGCCTCTTCTTCCTTTTCCTTCATGATGGCAGCCATCTCATTGGCAGCCTGCTGTTCAACCTTGGCGAACAGTTCCTTTCTGGCATCGGCAGCGGTCAGATTGGCAACTCTTTCGAGTTCAACGATCTGAACATCGATCTTCTTCTGCAAGTCATCCTTCATCCTGTCGATTTCTGCGGTCTTATTCTTGACGTTTTCCAAACGGTCATCAAGAGATTTTTCCTTGTTCTGCAGTTTTTCCTCACGGAAAGACAGAGCATCGTCTCTGCGTAACAGCTTGTTTTCAAGTTCGGTTACTTCCTGACGCTGTTTCTTAATCTCTTTTTCAGCCTGCAACTTTAAATCATAAGCGGCATTCTTACCATCCAAAACAGCCTGCCTCTTGACATTTTCTGCTTCGATGTTAGCCTCTTTTATAATTAAATCTGCTCTTTGTTGATTCTTATTCAAACCCATCTTAGATATTATTTCCATGATGATAATACCTATGATGACGCCAACAGAAATATACAGAATGAGGTGTAATACATTTGTAGGCATATATAAAACCCCTCAACTTTCTATATCCGCAGATATTGTATCATAAATTAATCAGTTAACCAATATAATTCGATTCAAGTAATCAAAAAAGCACGTATTTACGCGCTTTTTTGAACTATTCAACTGTTTCAGGCTTCTTGACCAGAATCTCACGGATCTGTTTTTCCAGTTCCTCAGCGATCTCCGGATGGTCTGCCAGAAACAGTCTGGCATTTTCCTTGCCCTGTCCGATCTTTTCACCCTTATACGAGAACCAGGTACCGCTCTTTTCCAGCAGGTCATATTCCACACCGAGATCAATGACTTCCGCCAGACGGGAAATTCCCTCACCGTATCTGATTTCGATCTGAGCGGTCTTGAATGGCGGAGCGACCTTGTTCTTGGAGATTTTGACATTGGTCTTGTTACCGATGATCTCGGTGCCGGCCTTGATGGCTTCACCCTTTCTGATTTCAATTCTGACGGATGCATAGAATCTTAATGAACGTCCGCCGGTCGTTGTTTCAGGGTTGCCGAACATGATGCCGATCTTCTCTCTTAACTGGTTGATGAAGATCACCGTACACTTGTTCTTGTTCATGTCACGCGCCAGGTTTCTCAAGGCCTTGGACATTAATCTGGCCTGTAAGCCGATGGAGTTATCGCTCATGGTGCCATCAAGTTCAGCCTGCGGTACCAATGCAGCAACAGAGTCAACAATGATCAGATCAATGGCTCCGCTTCTTACCAGCATGGAGGTGATCTCCAGAGCCTGTTCACCGCTGTCCGGCTGAGACAGCAGCAGATCGTCAATGTTGACGCCAAGATTTTTGGCATAGATCGGATCAATGGCATTTTCAACGTCAATGAAGGCAGCCTTGCCGCCGGTCTTCTGAACTTCGGCAATGGCATGTAAGGCCAGTGTGGTCTTGCCACTTGATTCAGGTCCGTATATTTCGATGATACGTCCGCGCGGATATCCGCCGATTCCTAAAGCCTTATCCACCAGCAGTGAACCTGATGAAATGGCATCAACGTCTACGTTGACGGTTTCATTGCCCCACATGATGGCGTCTTCGCCCAGGGTCTTCTTTATCTCCTTGACGGTTTCTTCTAATGTCTTGTTCGGTTTCTTGTCAGCCATGATTTTGTCCTCCATCTACTAACTATATAGATCCGTTAATAAGTAATTCCTTGATTCTCTCTGTTGTTTTCTCAACTATTAGCCTTCTGACCTCATTTCTTTCAGCCCTGATGAGATCATGGAAGCCATATGTCTTATCCTTTATGGCAATGCAGGTATAGACACTGCCGGCCGGTTTTCCCTCCATTACGTCAGGTCCGGCATTTCCTGTGAATGATACGGCAACATCCGTATCAAACAGTTTCTGAACATTTACTGCCATCTCATAAGCAGTCTGTTCACTGACTACTCCATAAGTTGCAACTGTTTCCCTGGAAACATGTACTACCTTCTCCTTTATCTCAGTCCAGTAGGTTACCACCCCGCCTTTAAGCACGGCTGATACACCCGGGATCTGAGTCAGGCTTGAGCAGAACAGTCCACCGGTGAGGCTTTCGCAGCTGGCAATGGTCAGCCCTCTTTCCTTCAGTAATTCAACAAGCTGCTGCATTACTTGGATTCCCAGATATAAGGCTTGGCCTGATTGTAGTAATCAATGCCGCCCAGTACGGAAATGATCATTGAGAACCATAACAGTACTGAAGCCATTGGAATGCTCATGATTTCAAACGGGAAGTTATTCAGCAGAGTGAGGATGATGCACAGCATCTGGGAAGCAGTCTTGATCTTTCCCAGGATACCGGCAGCCATGACACTGCCCTTCCCGGCAGCCATCATTCTGGCACCGTCAACGATCGTATCTCTCCAGACCATTACAACTACCGGAATAACAGGAATGACCTGTGAAGCTGCCAGCAGAATGAACATCGTTGAAGTAAGACACTTGTCAGCGATTGGGTCAATGAACTTACCGAATGTCGTTACCTGGTTGTTCTTACGGGCCAGATAACCGTCAAGGAAGTCAGAGAATGAACCAATCGCAAACAGAATGCAGACGATGATGTTCTTCAGACTGATTGAAACGATTGAAACATGATATACAGGCAGATTGATTCCAAACTGTGCAAATGGGAAGATCCATACTGCTACGATCAGCGGAATCAGAATTAATCTGAATATTGATATTTTATTTGGCAATGTCATAAAATTTCACCTCACCGAATATTATATCATAGAATGGTTTTCTTATTAACCTTTAACATTTTATCACATACTAGATTTATATTCAAGTGTACTGATTTTAAACATTTCTTAACAAAAAATGTCTCTGAAAGACATTTTCTTTATTGGTCATTATTGATGTAATCGCCGTCATCACTGTCTTCCAGATAACGTGTAATGGCCTGTGTAACATAGGAATTTAGTGAGATTCCTTTTACCGAAGCTTTGTAAGAAATCTTTTTGTGTAATTCAGGCGGAATCCTTACATTAAACTGACCATTATATGTTTTATCAGGGTTCTTGCCTATTTCTCTGCACATTTCCAGATAATCATCTACAGCTTTTTTAAATTCTTCCTTGACCTTGTTTATTTCATTACATTCAAATGTTACGAGATCATCAATATCTTCTATTTTTCCATATAGAACATTATTCTCTGCATCATATCTGACTACTGAATAATATCCTTTATACCTGACAGTATTCTGCATATCAAATATATCCTTTCTTTACTAAATAATCGACAAGATCCTCAACTGCTCCTTTTGACTAGGTGTTTTTACCATGTGGTTTATGAAGGTTGATTATTGCCATATTCTCGGGATCATAAAATCTTACTGTTGATCCCGAAATATCCCCCTTATTATCTTCAACAAATCCCAAGTGCTTTAAAACAGTTGAAATTTCATTATATTTTAGATCTTTGGGTTTTGATTTCATTTTCTATTTTTGTCATGCATCCCTGTTGTGTAACTGATATTCAGTTACATCATACAGCATTACATTGTCAGACTCAAACAAAAAAAGTGCCTTTCAGCACTTTATGTCCATCGACATGTAAGCCATGTTCTGTCCTGTTACCAGGGGCAACCATTTATCTACGCCTTGCAGCGTCCCTAGCCTCTTCATTTCGAAGCATCGGGTTCCCCTACCAAATTTGGGTTTCTCACTTGTGGGGTTTACCTCGTTCCACCTTACCAGTTTCCTGATAAGCTACGTCACTGTGGCACCTTAGGATACCTAGTCCATAGTTTCCCTTAGGAGTCGGTATCGCCGTCTACGCCTGAACTTATTTATTCATTCAGCACAAACACTACTGCCATCTCAGGCAGTGTGAGCATGGACTTTCCTCTACAGAGCTGTCTGCAGCGATTGCCCTGTCGATTTCTCTTTTTTATTTTGGAATGAACCCAGTTCATATCCAGCACATATTATAGCACAGAAAAAGCCCGGGTCACGGGCTTTCTGCAAAATTCTACAATCCTTCGACGTTGTGGAACACGTGCTGAACATCATCACATTCATCCAGCAGTGACAGCAGTCTCTGGAACAGCATCTTGTCATCGCCTTCCAGGGTTACATAGTCGTTTGGCAGCATCTGGATCTCCAGAACGTCAAACTGCATTTCGCCCTTTGCGGCTTCCAGGGCATCCTTGGCAGCGTACAGGTCAGTTGGATTGACATATACGGTTACGTTACCCTCTTCAGATTCGATGTCCTTGACATCAACTTCAGCCATCATCAGAATGTCCAGAACCTCTTCTTCAGTACCTGCAAACGAGAGGATTCCGCAGTTATCATAGTTGTATGATACGCTGCCTGAAGTTCCCAGGTTGCAGTGTGATTTGTTGAAGCAGCTTCTGATTTCTGCCAGTGAACGGTTTGAATTGTCGGAAAGCGTATCGATAATGATCGTGGATCCGGCCGGGCCGAAACCTTCGTATCTGTTATCGATATATGCTTCAGCAGCACCACCCTTGGCCTTCTCAATGTTTCTCTTGATGACATCAGCAGGAACCTGAGCAGCCTTGGCTTTTTCAATAACTCTCTTCAGTGTCACATTCATGGAAGGATCAGGAACACCACTCTTGGCAGCCATGTAAATTTCCTTGCCATAACGTGAATAAATCTTTGTTTTTGCTGCAGCGGTCTTAGCCATTGATGCAGCACGTACTTCATGCGCACGTCCCATAGTGTATTTCCCCCTTTATAAATTGACCTCAATTATTTTACACGATAACGCTTTCAAATACAATATATTAACTGTCACGCAGTGAAGCGTTAAGCTTGCTGCGTAAGGCATTGATGATGCCCTGGTGAACTTCACGGATGTCCTGTTCAGCCAGAGTCTTTTCATCAGACTGATATGTGACCTTTACAGCTACTGACTTGCTTCCTTCTGGAATTCCGGTGCCGCGGTAGATGTCGAAGATTTCAATGTCCTTTAACAGACTGTTTGCACTCTTCTTGATGGTCTTAACGATCTGTTCGCCTGTTACTTCCTCAGCCACGATCATGGCCAGGTCATAGCTTACTGACGGGAATCTAGGAACCGGTGTGAACTTTATCTTTGATCCGCGGATTCCATAGACGGCTGTCATGTTCAGTTCAGCCAGCACGCATTCATCAATGCCGTATTTGTTCCGGCAGGCCGGATGAATGACGCCGATCTTGCCGATAAGGGTTCTGTCAATGTATACAGAAGCACTCTTATTAGGGTGTAATAAAGCCTTAGAGTCGCTCTCAACCGTGAAATTTACGCGTTTTGCTTCGTATCCCAGCTTATCCAGGATGGCCAGAACGATTCCCTTGACGGTATAGAAGTCATTTTTCTGTTCTTTCTTCTGCCATCTGGATACTGTCTTGGTTTCACTTAAGGCTATGCAGAGATGCTGCTGTTCCTCGTTGTCATTATTATAGACATTGGCGATTTCAAACAGTCCGTATTCCAGATTGCTGCGGGCTACGTTGTAGCTTGCGGTCTCCAGCATGCTTGGCAGTAATGAGGTACGGAAGTATCTTCTTTCATCACTTAACGGATTGGCAATTTCCACCGGCTGCCCTGCTGCCAGGATGCCTTCATCGATCTTGGCCTTTGATACCAGTGAATATGAGACGATTTCATTCATGCCCATGCCCATTAACATCTGCTGCAGAACTCTCTTGTTCTTCAGTCTTTCAGAGAGACCGCCCTGTACGGTCGGTATTAACGGCAAGGTTGAACCGATGTTTTCATAGCCCAGTATTCTGACTACTTCTTCAGAGAGATCCTGCCATACCTTAATGTCACGGCGATAGGATGGAATTGTTACTCTGATGGTATCGGCATCGATCTTTTCAGGCTGGAAATCCAGTCTGGCAAATACTGATTCCATCTGCTCCTCAGAGAAATGAGTAGCCAGCAGTTTATTGATGCTGTTGACTGATGCATTGATGACGGTTGGTTCTACAGTCGGATCACCGCATAATACGGTTTCTTCAATGCCGTCAGCGTCAGCCAGTTCAATCAGCAGCTGTACGGATCTTTCAACAGCCTTGTGTCCACCCGCCGGGTCAATGCCCTTGCTGAAGTGCTGGCTGGCTTCGGTATCCAGGCCCAGTCTTCTGGCGGTATTTCTGATGGAAACACTGTTGAAGGTTGCAGCCTCAATGATGATTCCCTTAGTTTCATCATCAATCTTGGAGTCGTCACCACCCATGATGCCGGCAATGCCGATAGCCTTACCTCCGGTAGTGATCATGATGTCTTCCGGCTTGATCTGATAGTCAATGCCATCCAGTGCCGTATAGGTTTCCTGCAAGCCGGTCCTGACCGTGATCTCTCTTAAAGGGATCTTGGCCAGATCATAGAAATGTAACGGCTGGCCGGTTTCCAGCATGACGAAGTTGGAAATGTCAACGACGTTGTTGATGGCCTTGACACCGGCGCTGTGCAGCAGATCCTGCAGCCACTTAGGTGATGGCTTGATCGTTACGTGATTGATGATCTTGCCTTCAAATAACGGACATTTCTCTGTTTCAGAAGCCAGCTTGAAGGTGGCCGGAATCGTGTCAGCCTTATAACTGTAATCAGGCAGTGTGACCTTCTTGTGCAGTAAGGCACCGACTTCCTTGGCCAAAGCCCACATTGACAGACAGTCAGCTCTGTTAGGAGTCAGACTTACGTCAAAAATTATGTCGTCAAGATTGAGATATTCAAGCACTTTCCTGTTGCCTACTTCAGCATCCTCAGGCAGTACTTCAATTCCTGCGAGTTGCTGTTCGGTAAGCTGTTTTCTGTCAACGCCAAGTTCAAATAAGGCACAGATCATGCCGTCAGACTTCTGACCTCTGATGACGCCTGACTTGATTTCACCGCCCGGAAGAACGCAGCCCGGTAAGGCGACGATGACCTTCTGTCCGGCTGCCACATTTGGAGCACCGCAGACGA
>SVBJ01000005.1 GCA_015058955.1 Erysipelotrichaceae bacterium | reverse complement strand
GGTAATCGCACTGTTATTAAGCATCTACATACTGAACGTTCATAAAAAACATCAGAACAGTTAAAGGGATGACACATCGTCATCCCCTTTCATTTTTTAATCATGGCTGTTGCCAGTGCTGCCACCTTGAATAAGACGAATCCAGCCAGACATCCGAAGACATTGAAGTACTGCGGCAGCAGAATGCCGATCAGTAACGGCAAGGCCATTGCCGCCATTCTGCCAATGGCCGACAGCATTGTCAGTCCGATGTTCCGCTTCCCTGAACCGATGGCATGGTTCAAAGTGCTGGATAGAAGATAGAAATAAACATGAAAGAATACCATGCCGAGAACTATCCCCCGCGATATCCTCCAGTTGAAGAAACAGAAAAGTGCAGCTAATCCCAAGCCACAGATTTCCGTTATTCTTAATATTCTTTTTTCCATTAATTACTTCGTGCCGAAGATTCTGTCACCGGCATCGCCCAGACCAGGAACGATATAGCCGATTTCATTGAGCTTTTCATCCTTGGCAGCCAGATAGATATCTACATCCGGATGAGCCTTTTCAATAACATCGATACCTTCCTGAACACCTACCAGGTTGACAAGCTTGATCTGCTTGGCACCGGCCTTCTTGACGATGTCAATGGCTGCCTTGGCACTGCCGCCTGTAGCCAGCATCGGGTCAAGGATCAGGACGATTGATTCATCCATGTGCTTAGGGAACTTGGCATAGTATTCTACCGGTTCCAGGGTTTCCTCATTGCGGTATAAGCCAATATGACCTATCTTGCAGGTAGGAATCATATTCTGAATGCCATTGACCATTCCCAATCCGGCTCTTAATACCGGTACCAGAACGATGCGGCAATCCAGTTCCTGTCCAACACAGTCACCCATCGGTGTAACGATGTCGATAGGTCTGGTCGGCAGATCCTTGGTGATTTCATAGGCCATTAAACCGGCTATTTCATCCAGATTCTGGCGGAAATCCTTGGTGCCTGTTTCAATCTTGCGCATCAGGGTCAGCTTGGTCTTGATCAGCGGGTGATTCAATAAATGTAACATGGTAAAATCCTCCTCAATGTGTTCTTCTATTCATAAAGCGGCTTGCCGGCAGTTAACCGTGCCACTTCATCTCGTACTTTCCGGGCAATTTCCTCATCGTCCGGGTTCTTTAATATCAATGCGATCCAGTGTGCGATCTTTCGGAAGTCCTCTTCATTGCATCCTCTGGTCGTCATCGCCGGGGTACCTACTCTGATGCCGGAGCAGTATGCCGGCTTTTCCTGGTCAAATGGTATCGAGTTCTTGTTACAGGTGATGTTAACACCGTCAAGCAGACTCTCAGCCTTCTTTCCGGTCAGTCCGCAGGAACTCTTGACATCTACCAGCAGCAGATGATTGTCGCTTCCTCCTGATACCAGTCTGAAGCCGTCTTCCTTAAACTGCTGCTCCATGGCCTTGCAGTTGGCAATGACCTGTTTCTGATACTCCACAAACTCAGGCTGCAAAGCTTCCCAGAAACATACCGCCTTACCGGCTATCGTATTCATTAACGGACCACCCTGAATTCCCGGGAACACCGTTCTGTCCAGAGCCTTGGCATATTCTGCCTTACACAGAATGGCACCGCCTCTTGGACCTCTTAAGGTCTTGTGGGTAGTCGTCGTTACAAAGTCAGCATATTCAACCGGATTAGGATGCAGTCCGGCAGCTACCAGACCGGCTATGTGAGCCATGTCAACCATCATGTATGCTCCAACCTTATCACAGATCTCTCTGATCCTCTTAAAGTCAATGATTCGAGAGTAGGCTGAAGCACCGGCTACGATCAGCTTTGGCTGGAACTCAATTGCCTTTTGTTCCAGGGCGTCGTAGTCAATTGTTTCAGTTTCTCTGTCCACACCGTATCCTTCAAAATGGAACAGCTTGCCGGAAAAGCTTAACGGATGTCCGTGAGTAAGATGTCCGCCGGCTGACAGATCCATGCCCAGTACCTTATCGCCCGGCTGCAGGATCGTAAAGTATACTGCCATGTTGGCCTGGCTTCCGGAATGAGGCTGAACATTGGCATGTTCAGCATGGAACAGTTTCTTCATTCTTTCCCTGGCCAGCTCTTCGACCTCATCAACGTTGACGCAGCCTCCATAATATCTTCTTCCCGGATATCCTTCGGCATATTTGTTGGTAAGAACCGAACCGTTGGCTTCCATGACTTCAGCGGAAGCATAGTTCTCTGAAGCAATAAGTTCAATATTGTTTCTCTGTCTTCTTAATTCCCGCTCTATCGCTCTCTGTGTTTCCTTATCCAGCATATTCCTCTATCTCTTTATAACTGATGGTTCCTTCTCTTAAGCATTTCAATTCTTCACCGGTACAGTCAATAATCGTACTGGCAACACCGGTTCCGGCTTTTCCCCTTACTACGGCTTCAATTCTGCCGTCAAGCTGCTGCAGAACTTCCTTTTCATTGCAGGCAGCAGGCTCTCCCGAAATATTCGCACTGGTCACAAACATCGGACCGGCTTTTTTCAGCAGTTTCAGAACGAAGCGGTCATCAGGTATCCTGATGGCGATGGTATCAAATCCGTTAACAGATTCCCTGGCGACGGTATCCTTACGCTTCAGTACCAGGGTAAGGGCTCCCGGCGTATATTTCTGAGCAATTCTTCTCTCCCTGTCAGTGACATAAGCCACTTCTTCAAGCTGTTTCAGGTCAGCGACCATCAGGGGAAAAGGCTTGGAGGCATCCCTGCCCTTGGCTTTCTTCATCCTGTCAATGGCTGCGGCATCATTATAAATAACACCGATACCAAAAACGGTATCGGTGGGAAATGCAACAACAGCTCCTGATTTCAAAAGCTCCACGGTTTCTTCAAGATCTTTCTTAAATAAAACTCTAGTCATTGTCTGCCTCTTTACTCCTGTAAATTTTACCACAAAATGCGTTACGATAAAACCTCAAACCTGCATTTCACCCGGTTTATTGGCAAAAACCTTTTCATCAGGAATCGGTATCCGGTTTATGATATAATTAATTGTTCAGGAGGTACTCATAATGAAGAACCGAACCACTATAACTTTTCATAGCGGGTTGGACACCATCGGCGGCGTGATCATGGAAGTCAGATATAATGACTGCCGTGCCTTCTTTGAAGCCGGTACGGCCTATAATCCTGCTTTTGACATGTTCAACGGCTCAGTGAACCTGCGCAGAAATTTCGTCTCCGACTATCTGTGGATAAATGAAATACCAAAGATCAACGGCATCTACCGTAAGGAAGACATTCAGGACAGATATCCTGACTTGATTGCCGCTGAAGATTTCGACATCACAGATCAGGCCTTCTATATTACTCACATGCACCTTGATCACATGCGCATGATGGGAATGATTTCCCCGAAAGTAAAGATATACCTCTCTCGGCCTGCCCAGAAACTGGAAAAGGCTCTGGAAGAAGTCAACATGGGTGTTGAATCCATCCGCGGCTTTGTCTATGATGACATACCGGATGAGAGTGATGTCGGAGACATCCATGTCACCCGATTCATTCTCAACGATGACTCCTATCAGGATTATTCCTTCTACATTGAAACCCCGGATCTCAAGATCCACCATACCGGAGACGTCTTTGTCTACGGTAAATACAGAGGCAACATTCTGAAGGAAATCGAATACCTCAACAGACGGAAGCCTGACATTCTGGTCTGCGAAGGAACCCGTTTCTTTGCCTCCCTGGACCCGGAGAAAAAACTCACGCCGACCTTTGATCCCCCAGAGGGCATGATCACCTTTGACAGGCTGAAGGAAAGGATCAGTGAAAGAGTCCGAAACTGTCACGGTCTGGTACTGTTTGATTACTACGAAAGAGAAATGAGCGATGTAATGTTATTCACCGAAATTGCCCGGAAAAACAACCGCATCCTGGTCTATGAACCGGAAAGCGCCCATCTGATCAACAGATTCTTCGGCTATTCGGTCAACATCATGATTCCGGACATCTATGAGAAAGAACCTGAATATCTTGAAGAAATAATACAGTTCAATAATGTAATATCCAAGGAAACCGTACTGAAGGATCCTGAGAAATACATGGTACAGATAACCTACGCCAACATTCTGGAAGTACTGGATTACCGTAATACCAACACATTATTCCTGCATCACTCAGGACCGCCTTTAGGAGACTTTGACCCTAAGCTGAAAAACCTCAGGAGAATTGTTGATCTGGCCCATCTTGATTACTGGAAATCCTATTTCGGTGAAGACGGCTACTTCTCTCCTCATGCCGAGAACTGTCAGATCCTGGCTTACATCGACATGGTCAATGCCAGCCTCACGATCCCATGCCACACTTCCAATCGCAAAGGCATGATCGCCAATCTCAACAGACCGTATTTCTATGCAGAGGAAAAGAAAACCTATGTGTATGATCGTGAAAACAATACCATGGAGGAAACTGACCATGAATAAGACTACAGTAAACATTTACCGCGGTACCAATGGCATAGGTGTCGTCATTGCCATTTCCTTCAACAAGGACCGTGTCATTCTCGATTTCGGTGCTCCATTTACTCCTCTTTCACAGGTCTATGACGGTGAAGTCAGAGCAAGACAGGCAAACCGGGTAAAGGATGCCCTGTTACTGGAAAGAATACCACAAGTTCCCGGTGTATTCTCCGGGAAGGACCTGCAGGATTTACCATTACAGTCTTATGAAGATTCAGCAGCAAATACCGCCGTATTCATCAGTCATCTTCATCTTGATCACATGAGTGAAGCTGATAAAATAGATGCTCATATTCCTGTATATATTCATGAAGATGGGATCAGGCTGCAAAATGCCCTGAACGTTGTCAACGAAAAGGAACCTCGCCGTGAATTTACCCCGTTCTTCTATCATCAGACGGTAACAGTAGGAGAAATAAAAGTTACGCCATATTTCTCTGACCATCCATGTCCTGGTTCCTCCGGTTTCCTGGTTGAAACACCGGACAGCACGATATACTACAGCGGCGACATCAGATTCCATAGTGTTAACAATGAAAAAGCCTGGAAAGAACTTGATCTGTTCTCAAAACACAAGGTTGACCTGTTGATTGTGGACGCCACGACTACCTCCCCTGCCGAATTTACCGGTGAACTCATTTTCGAGCAGGACATCTATGATGACATTTTCTCATCACTGAAAGATTTCACCGGACTTGGCATTGTAAACATGTATAATCGTGATGTTGCGATGATGAAACAGATAGTAAATCTGGCTGATAAACTGGGCAGAACTGCCGTATTTGAACCTTCCTTTGCCTTTATTCTGCAGTCACTGTATGGAATTAAAGTTCCTGTATGGTGGCTGGATAATCAGCATATTCCTGAATTCCGGAAAAAGATGAGGGAAACCCGGGAGATAATTCCGGTTGAACAGATCAGAAAACATCCTGAGCAGTATCTGCTTCAGAACAGCTATTCCAATATCCTGTCTCTCAGTGACCTTGATCAGCTGCCGGGAAAACACTTCCATCTGTTTGGTGAACCTCTGGTAAAGGGTACCAAGGAATACCAGATACTGGGCAATGTCGTTGCCAAACTGGGCTGGCAGTTCAGATCCTATACCAATCTGTACTCCTTCTCCCATACTTACCCTGAGCATCTTAGGAAGTTCATCGAAAAGATAGATGCTGTCAGTGTCATTGCGGTTCACTCCAGCAAGCCGGAAAACCTTGATCCTGTCAACAGCACGCAGTTCTTCCCTGAAGAAGGCAGAGAGTACCTTCTGGAAAACGGCCAGTTAAAATCACTTTAGGAGACAAAAACATGACACAGTATGAACGCATGATAAAAGGACTGCTCTATGATCCCGGTGATCCGGAAATCATGAATGAACAGGTTCCTTTTCTGAAGAAACTGAGTGAATTCAACAGTCTGAAACCTGATCAGCAGGAAGAAAAGCAGCAATACATGCATGAGGTATTCGCCAGCTGCGGAGATAACTGCTACATTGAAATACCGCTGCACGCCAACTGGGGCGGCCACCATCTGCATCTGGGAAACAATGTCTACATGAACTTCAACACGACCCTGGTCGATGACGGACACATTTACATTGGTGACAGGGTAATGTTCGGTCCAAACGTTACGATCACCACCGCCAGCCATCCCATTGATCCGGAACTGCGAAGCCGCAATCTGCAGTATAACGAGGATGTCTGGATCGATGATAATGTCTGGATCGGAGCTGGGGTGATCATAATGCCCGGCATCCACATCGGTAAAAACAGTGTAATTGGTGCCGGCAGCATCGTGACCAGAGACATTCCGGAAAATGTGGTTGCATTCGGTAACCCCTGCCGAGTCAGAAGAGAAATCTCAGAGCGTGACAGAATATTCTTCTATAAAGACGAGAAGATCGACTGGGAAAACCTTTAAGATCATGGACTTACCCAAACACTTTTCACAATATCTGCTCAGGTATTGCCGGATAATAAGTTTAATACCATTTCAAAACGATCCATCGAGAGACGGATCGTTTTTTCAGTCTTTTACTGATTACAGACATTACTCGTAATGATTTTTAAGGAATTCAGCAGCCTTATCAGCATCATGTGCCTTATCCTCTACAAGCTTTTTCATGATTTCTTTTGCAGCATCCCTATCCTGTTGTGTACCAAAGCCATTGTACAGAGCCTCTGCCATAAGATATCTGGCTGTACTGTCTTTTCTATCAGCTGCCAGAGAAAAATAATGATATGCCATTTCCGCATTTTTCTCTGTACCCAGGCCGTCACGGTAACACAGGCCTATATGTCTTCCAGCTTTACTGTCACCTTTTTCATAACCCTTCATGAAATACTCAAGGGCCTTTTCAGGGTCATATTCCACATCGCCAGATTCATTCCCTCCTCCGGGAACACTTCTGTGAAGATAAACAAGACCAATATTGGTATAGCCTCTGGCCTGGCCTTTTTCTCCGGCTTTCTGCCAGATGTCCATGGCCATTCTCACAGCGGTCACCATGTCCTTTTCCGGCGTTCTGCCTCCCTGCAGCATTTCGCCTAAAAGAATCATGCTGGCAGGATCCCCCATTTCCGTAAGAGCAGATACAATGCGATATTCACTCTGATAAAGGAAATCTGCATTTTTTCCTTCTCTCAGAAGCTGTTCTGCTTTCATTTTTATCCAGAAGGCACCCTGATATAAATCTTCTGTCGTTACATTGTTTCTTTCCAATAACCTGCCATCAATAGAGCTCATCTGATACCTCCTTCCTGTGCTGAGCTAAAAGCCATCTCAGCACTGCTTCAATACGATAAGTCAGCCACCATCCTGAATAATGGGTACTGTTGCATTCATCTTCCTGTCCTTTTCTTAGTGAAGAACTGCCTTCATACATCGTATATTTAAAACAATTATCATTTTTACTTAATTCAACAAACTGTCTGTTAAGTTCGTCTATCGGCAAACTGCCATCCAGCATATCCCACTGATATGAAATACCGCGCTCATCAAGCAGTTCTCTCGATTCATTGAAGGAAGGTCCTGCCCCATGATCCTGTTCACAGGCAATGCTCCAGATGTTCTGTTTTCTTAAAGCACAGGTAGCTATCTTCCATCTGTCCCAATGGCCGGAAACGCAGAGTGCTGCCGCAAAGTAATGCGGATAGCGGAACATCAGTTCATAGCTGTTCATGCATCCCATTGACTGCCCGGTAGTATATATTCTTTCCTGATCAATTGAGTAGTTTTTCTCAACCTCTTTGCACATCTGATAATAAACATCTGTCATAGGAAACTGAACATAGGAGCCATTGGCATTTCTTCCTGCCTGTGGGAAAACCGGAACCAGTACGAAACAAGGATCATCACGCTGAATTCCTTCATCAAGCCAGCAGACAGGACCAAGTCCAAGTTCCAGTGATACGTGATAATCATCTCCCTTGCTGGTAGCGTCGCCAATGAACAATACCAGAGGATACTTTCTGTTTCCATCATAACTGTCGGGAACAAACAGATTGTATTCATACTTTCCATAATGAAACTGTCTGAAACGGTCAACCGCTATGTTTTCTTCAATTGAAGTCTTGACTGATAAGCCTTCCGGTATGGCTTCTCCACTGCCGGTTAACAGTTTTTTCAACTGTGTTACTTTATAGCAGGCATACTCACGGGTTCTGCCTACAAACCAGAGGCGGTCTTTTCCCTTATATGCTTTTCTTTCTTGTTCATCCGGCACTGGATTTTCCGGTGATGTACAGGCATTCTTATCCTTTATGTTCAGTTTCAGCCTGACATATTCACTTTCTTCTGTCCTGGTGTTTCCGGTAAAATCTCTTACACAGAAAACTTCCGTAACTGTTCTTCCTTCAACCTCAAAACAATCATCGCTCAGACATGCACCTTTTACGGAGACATTGTATTTTATGACTACATCGGTAATCTTCTGACCATCATGGAATGGTCTTGATATTGTCTTACCTGCAAGAATTCTGTATTTCATATTTTCATGCTGTTCTCCTTTTTATAAAGTATAGCAATCATTTAAAATAACACTTATTCTGTTTTTACTGTTTATAAAGGCATTTTCTCAAAACACTTCTTTCTGACTAAACATCAGTTCGCTGCTTCCGGTTTTATGTTAAATAATCAAAAAAAAGAAGGCTTTACTTCCTGAAAAGGCTGAAGGCTGTTATTTATGTTATATTTAAACTATATGAGTAATCAGAAAATGAGATTTAAGCATACAGACCGTAAGGGATTCTGGATAGGATTCATAGATTTCTTCACTGCCGGAATCTTTCTGCTTTTTTACATGTCCCGCGGACTGCAGGATGAAATAGATGAAGTTCTCGGTCACAAGACAGAGAAATATCATATTGCCTATCTCAAAGGTATACCCGACTTTTTCATTTATACACTGGTCTGGATGGCCAGAATATCGGAAGAACTAAAAAACAAGGCAATTGAACTTGGCATTCCCGGACCATACACATCCTTTAAACACATGTTTAACTGGAATGTGTTTGGCTTACTGCTGATGGGACCTGCTATCGCAACCTATCGCTTCTTTGATACATTGAATAAAGTTGAAATCGAATTAAACAGAAGATCTAACACTATATGAAAGGATAACTTTATGAACAAAAAAATAGTTGTAGTAAATGCAGGACCAAGAAAAGGATGGAACACCGATACCATTATTACTGAAGCAGCCAGAGGAGCTGAAGAAGCCGGAGCACAGATCATCAGATTTGATCTGTTCAATCTTGAAAAGTATACCGGATGTGTATCCTGTTTCGGCTGCAAGAAAGAAGCAAATAAGGGACATTGCATCTGCAGGGACGGACTGACACCGGTCCTTGATGCCATCAGGGAAGCGGATGGTCTTATTATCGGTTCACCTAACTATCTTGGTGAAATGACAGCTTCATTCCGTGCTCTTTATGAAAGACTTGTTTTCCAGAATCTTACTTATAACAGGGAAACTCCATGCTGCAACGAACGCATGATTCCGGTATTGCTGGTAATGACCTGTAATTCTCCTGATACAGGATATCAGAATCTGCTGCAGAACTACTGTGCTACTCTTAACCGCTTTGTCGGGCCAACTGAGGTCTTTGTCTGCGGGAATACCCTGCAGCTGAAAGACTACAGCAAGACAGACTGGCCATGGTCAATGTTTGACCCGCAGGCCAAAATCAAGCGACATGAAACAGTATTCCCTGCTGAATGCCGGAAGGCATATCAGCTGGGCAAGTCAATGGTTTCATTATAATCAGATAACATCATGTTACGAAGAGTAACAGTAATGTTACAGACCATCCCTTGTCTGTTACCGTCAGGTACTCTTAAGATGAAGTCGTAAGGATGGCCACGTCAGTGGCAAAGGAGGACTTAATCATGACATTTGGAGAAAAACTGAAAAACGCCAGAAAGGAAGCCGGTTTATCACAGGAACAGCTGGCTGAAAAGCTTAGTGTATCAAGATCAGCCATCGCGAAGTGGGAAACGGACAATGGCATGCCTGATGTTAATAATCTGAAGGCAATGGCTTCCCTTCTCAATACCAGCATTGACTATCTGCTTGATGAAGATGAAAAGATCACCTTCAATGAAACAAGAGATCCAATTGAACTGGAATCATTTGAAAAGACCGGTAAGTGCAGAGATAAAAAAGACGCAGCTGCCTATTGGAAATACAGGGATGCTGACGCAATTTATCCGCTGATCCGTTCAAAGAAACTCAGTGGTAAGGAATATCTGCTTGACTTAATTACATCCTGGGGTGCAAGCCAGCTGGCTGACTATGCAAACAATACGGATGGCTACTATCTGGTTGAGAAAGACGGCAGGCAGATACTGGTAAGGGTATCAAAGGACTTCATAACTTCCAGTGAACTCGCCAGCAGAGTTGATCCTAAGAAATTCATCATAGGCAACAACATTTTTAAGAAAGCCCCTTATCAGTTAATATAATTGTGGGACATGTACTGTCTCATTTATGTAAAACAGGCCAATGCTCATTCTGTGTCCTGTTCTTAATCAGTCCCCGGCAGTATGCTGAGGGTGTAAAGGAGGTTGACATACCATGGATATGATCGCAATCGGAAAGAATCTTCGGGAATTACGCAGGGAAAAAGGAATGACTCAGGAACAGCTGGCTGAACATTTCAACGTTGCCCGCCGCACGGTATCCCGCTGGGAAACCGGCAGCAACATGCCTGATCTGAACATACTTATCGAAATGTCTGATTTCTATGATGTCGATCTCCGTGAATTACTTGATGGAGAAAGGACAGAAGAAAAAATGGATAAGGAATTAAAGGAAACGGTATTAAAGGTTGCCGAATACAGCAACGAGGAAAAAAGGCGCAGTCTGAAAGTCACACAGGTATACTTCATAATCGGCATCGTGGCACTGATAGTCAATAATGCTCTATATTTAATGGACATTAAGGATAATTTCCGGACCGATTTTGTAAAGGGCTGTACGCTTGGCTTTACCTTTACGGCACTGCTGTTTGGACTGATGTATACTACCGGTGCAATGGAAAAGATGCATGCTTTCAAGATGAGGCTGCTGGGAAGAAAGGATCAGTAACATGAACATCTTTCATTTTATTGGAATGCTCATTCTGGTTTCAACACTGATCACAAAGAGATTCATCAGACCTTTATCAGACAGAACAGCCATAGCTTTATATCTGGTGGCAATATTAATGCTGATCATCGGCATTATCAAGATGAAAAACCTGCTGTAGAACAGCTGTTGCACATTAAAGGCAACCTTCATGGTTGCCTTGTTTTTTAGTTTATTATCTTTATGCACTTTTCCCTGATCTGTTTATAAACACCAGCAGAATCGTAGGGATCATTGCCAGAGCGGCAATGGCATACAGTGACGGGTTAATGCCCAGTCCGTCTTCCAGTAAGCCAACCATGACCGGTGTTATCAGTGCACCACCACAGTTATAGATGGATCCTGCTACCTGCTGACCGCTGGTCTTCATGTTGTCCGGACTCTGCTCGTCTACCATGATCTTGCTGGAGATCATCAGCAGCGGATATGTTACCCCCTGCAGAGCCCCTCCGATGAAGACATGGGTAACGCTGGTGGCCATTCCGAAAATGGCATATCTGACGGCATAGAAGAATCCCGATGCGATCATCAGCTTGGCTGCTCCGAATCTATGTATCAGCTTCCCTCCAAAAAAGAAGACCGGAAGCTCCATCATGGCTGCCAGCAGCCAGTAGTTACCGATATCCCTTTCGCTTCCGCCAAGATACCAGACTTTATCTACCACGCTGTAGCTCTGAACCATGTCTACAATGAAGAACAGAAACAGAATAACCACTACGATCACATACGCTTTGTTTTTCAGCAGCTGTCTGACATCGCTGAAATTCAGCGGTTCACTGGTATGGACCTTATTGACATCCTTTATTCCGGCAATGGTTAGCCAGCCGATTCCCATGGAAACAACAAATGCCGGTCCTATGAAACTGTAGCCGAACTTCTCCACGACCCAGGCGGTGATCGGTGAACCGATTGCCCAGCCAATTGATCCAAACAGACGGATGACACCGTAGTTGTTCTTGACTTCCTCACTGGTTTCAATGGTCAGAGAGTCAGACAGTGACATGACCAGCTTCAGCATGGTTCCGACGATCGGTACCAGCAGCATGTGAAGCATGAAATTCATCTGCGTTGTTCTGTAAAGGAAGAAAGTACCAATCATGTAGAACACTATGCATACATACAGATACGGCTTGATTTTCTGATGTTTGTCACACAGATATCCCAGGATGATCTGCAGAACCATTCCCAGAATTGCATCAACAACGAAGAACAGACTTCTCTGGGTTGCAGTATAACCAAGGTTAGCCAGAAACGTTATCAGCAGGGCATAGGAAAAGGCCTGTGCAAAGAACTGCATGAAGTAATAGATGAAAAACAATACGATCTGCCTGGTTATCTTCATGACTCTATTCTATCATTATGAGGCTCTGTTGTGTTATACTAATGCTTGAAGAAGACTTTACAAGGAGAACACCCTTATGAAAGAAGTAATAAAAATAGAAGGCGGACACCGTCTTAACGGAACCATCCGCGTTTCCGGGGCCAAGAATGCCACGGTAGCTTTGATACCTGCTTCCGTTCTAGCAACAGAACCGGTAAAACTGGTAGGTATACCTAACATATCCGACGTCGGTTCCCTTAAGGAACTGCTGGAATATCTAGATGTGGATGTCCGTTCCGACAACGAGGATGAGATCTATATTGACCCGTCACACATGACCAACAAGATCCTCGACATTGAGGCCGTGAGCCGTTTAAGAGCCTCCTACTACTTCATGGGAGCTTTGCTGGGTAAATATAAAGAAGTAAAGATTCGCATGCCTGGAGGCTGTAATCTGGGTCCCAGACCGATCAACCTGCACCTTAAGGGATTTGAAGCCTTAGGCGCTGACATTGAGGACAATGGCGAATACATTCACATGAAAGCTGACCGACTGGTCGGTGCCAGAATTAACCTGGACTTTGCTTCAGTCGGTGCCACCATTAACATCATCATGGCCGCTGCTTATGCCGAAGGCCGTACCATTATAGAGAACGCTGCCAGAGAGCCTGAGATCATCGACGTCATCACCCTGCTCAACAAGATGGGGGCCAGGATCAGAGGTGCCGGTACCAGTACCGTTACCATTGACGGTGTCGATAAGCTGACCGGATGCTTCCATGAAATCATTCCTGACCGCATTGAGGCCGGAACCTTCATGATCCTCGCTGCCGCCATGGCTGACCATGTCAGACTGGAAAACGTCATTCCATATCACGTGGAATCCCTGATGAGCAAGCTGAAGGAAGCCGGTGTCTACATTGACTCCAAGATCGACTATGTCGACATCTACCGTTCACCTGAACTCAAGCCTGTCGACATCAAGACTTCTCCTTATCCGGGCTTTGCCACTGACCTGCAGTCTCCGTTCATGAGCCTGCTGACACAGGCAGCCGGTGAATCCCACATTACCGAAACCATTTACCCGGAAAGATTCAAGCTGGGTGCACAGCTCAATAAGATGGGTGCCAACATCAGCGTTACCCCTCCTAAGGCCACCATCATCGGCGGTCAGAAGTTAAAGGGCGCTGAAGTTACCGCTACCGACTTACGCTGTGGGGCCGGTCTGGTCGTTGCCGGATTACTGGCAGAAGGCATTACAACCATTGATGACATTTATCACATCGACAGAGGCTACGAAAACCTTGACCTCAAGCTGAAGAACATCGGCGCCAGGATCTGGCGTGAGAAGGTAGAAGAATGACCCTGGAAGAAGCCAGAAAGATCTTCGAACAGTACGATGGCATTCTGCTGGAAATGTGGCAAAAGGACCATGATGCCTATTCACGGTTCCAGGACGCCTACATCTTCAGCGAGATAACCGAACAGTGGCGCAGGGAACTGATTGAAAAAGCCTATAACGAAGGCAGACCGCTGTCGCGTATCCTGGCCATGATAAGAGAAGCCAAGGAAGATCAGGAAGATTATGCTGACCGTTTCCTCGCAGAATTCAGGTCATATGAACCTGATGAAGAGGAAAGGAAATTACTGGCAGATGAACTGGTAAACGAATCCCCTACCTGCGGCTACAACTGGCTCAAACAGTTTGTTCGGGACCTGACAGAACTGCAGAGATGCACTGAAAAGCTTATTACCTCAGGTGATGAAAAACTGCAGAAAACGTTTGAAACATTAGAAAAATAGACCTTGCAATCATTATATATAACTGTTAAAATATAGGAGCACTTACTTTGGATTGATCAGATATCCAAGGCGGAAGGAGAGATGTTTTATGAAAAAGGGTATTCATCCAGCAATGTACGAAACAAAGGTAACATGCACTTCATGTGGAGCTGAGTTCACAACTCATTCAACCAAGAAGGAAATCCGTGTTGACACCTGCTCAAACTGCCATCCATTCTATACTGGCAGACAGCGTTTCCAGGCAGCAGCTGGCCGTATTGAAAGATTCAATAAGAAATACGGACTCAACAGCAATAATAAGTAGTAACAGAGCAACCATGGTCATCCATGGTTTTTCTTTGCTCTGAAGTTGACTATATGTATCAGTATTGTATAATGCTATCTGTGTGTGATACAGGAAAGGAAAAACGATGAGCGAAACAAAGACCATTGGTAAGGATTATACGACATGGGAACTGATCCGGTTTGTATCATCACCGGTACTTACTCAGTTTGCTCTGTCATTACTGCAGACCCTCGATGACGGCCTGTTTTTGTCGCGCTATGTCGGCCGGAATGCTCTGGCTGCCTTCAGCATCGTCTTCCCTATCTTCATGGTCATTAACGCTTTAAGCGAACTGTTCTGCGGCGTAAATGTCTACTGTGCCACCAAAATGGGAGCAGGAAAAAGCGAAGAAGCCAACCGCAGCTTTACCATCATGGTGATATCTGCAGTCATTACGGGTCTGTTCATAACCATTGTCCTCAAACTGGGAGAAAACTTCTTCATCAGAGCTCTGGGAGCTACTGACCTCTTATTCCCTTACATCAAGAAATTCCTCAGCGTTGCCGGGTGGTATCTGCCGATGATCATCGTCGAAGGTCTTTTCAGCCGTTTCTATGTAACAGCCGGAAAACCGCAGTTTGCCATGATAACAATGCTGATAACAGCCTTCAGCAACTTCTTCTTTGACTGGCTGTTCATTGCCAGACTGCAGCTGGGAATGGTTGGAGCTGCTTATGCCAACCTGGTTGGGCATGTAGCTCTTATTATCTTCGGACTGGTCTTCTACAGCGGCAAGACCTGTGAAGTTGGTTTTACCAGACCGCAGGGCAAGGTCCTTCCGTTAATGAAGAGATGCTTCAAGCTGGGCTTCCCGCAGTTCTTCACCTGCCTGGCAATCGCCGTCAACGGTTTCATCGGCAATCAGGTATTGCTGAAATACGGTGGTGAAGAAGGCGTTTCAGCCTATACGATCGTTTCCAACATTCAGTTCATGTTTACCAGCAGTCTGTTCGGCTTAAGCGGAGCTGTCTGCCCGCTGATCAGTTATGCCTTCGGTGAGCAGAACAAGCAGAAGATCCGCCGCATCATCACTCAGGTTCTCAAGCTTACAGCCGGCCTGACAGTAATAATCATCCTGACTTACCTGCTGGCCAAGAATCTGATCCTGGGCATCTATCTTAAATCCGATGCTACAGAGAATGTCCGTACCATGGCTGATTACGGTCTGATGGTCGCTCCACTGGCCTTCCTGTTCTTCGGTTTCAACGTTCTGACCATTGATACCTTTGTAGCCTTGAATAACAGCCGAACTTCAACGATACTGACGGCATTGGAGAACTTCATATTCTCCAATCTGACCATAATAGGTTTACCTTTGCTGTTTGGACTTAAGGGCGTATGGTTTGCCTTTGCGGCCAGTGAAGCTCTTACCTTCGGCTTTACGATAATGTTCATTCTGCAGAACAAAAACAGATACATTCAATAATCACAGAAAAGGACTGATCCTCTTCAGGATCAGCCCTTTTTAGTATTTCTGCAATTACATGCTTTCGTACAGGTTCTTATACTCACGTGCTGAGTTATCCCAGCTAACATCAAGTGTCATGGCCTGTCTGATAAGCTTGCGCCAGCCCGGTTTATTGTAGTAGTAAACCTTGATGGCATAAGCCAGAATGTGCATCATTTCATCACCCTTGAAGTATCTGAAGGAGAATCCCGTACCGGTTCCGTCATATTCGTTGAATGGCTTGACGGTATCCTTCAGACCGCCGGTTTCTCTTACCAGAGGTATTGTACCGTATCTCATGGAGATCAGTTGGGAAATACCGCATGGTTCAAACAGTGACGGCATTAAGAACAGGTCGCATCCGGCATATATTCTGTGTGACAGTTCTTCATTGTAACCGCAATAGAATACGGCACGGTGCGGATATGTTGATTCGATCTTCTTCAGTTCGTTCTCAATGTAGTTGTCTCCTGATCCCAGGATGACCAGCTGAACGTCCTGATTCATGATGTTGCTCAACTTGTCCAGGATCAGGTGCATGCCCTTCTGCCAGGTCAGTCTGGTAACGATGCCTATCAGCAATACATCATCAGCTACTCTTAAGCCCAGCTGATACTGTAAGGAACGCTTGCAGGCTTTCTTGTTTCTGATGTCGGTTGTTGTGTAGTTCTTATACAGAGCCGGGTCTGTAGCCGGGTTCCAGTTAACAACGTCAATACCGTTGACGATGCCGACCAGGTTATTACCCTTTTCAGCCAGAACCTTTTCCATTCTTTCACCGTATTCGCTGGTCAGGATCTCCTTGGCATATGTCTGGGATACGGTTGTAACCTTATCCGCATAGATGATGCCGGCCTTCATGAAGGAAATGCCGTTGTCAAACTTGATGTCGCCGTTATTGTAATAATGGTCAGACAGGTTGAAGCATCTCATTGTTTCCTTAGGGAAGTTACCCTGGAACAGCAGATTGTGAATGGTATAGACATGTTTGTACTTCTTGTAGCTGGCATCGGTGTATTCCTGCTTGCAGAGAATTGGAACCATGCCGGTATGCCAGTCATTGGTATGGATTACGTCAGGCTTGAATTTGATGTGCGGCAGCATGTCCAGTACGGCATGGCAGAAGAAGGCAAATCTTTCTCCGTCATCTGCATAGCCATACAGCCCGTCACGGTAGAAGTAATCGTCCTGACGGATGAAATAGAAGTCAACATTCTCCACTTTTCCGCTGTAAACAACACTCTGCTTGTCAATGATACCGGACTTTACGCGTATCGTGCATTCTTCCTTCAGATCAGGATACTTCTCAATGATCTTCTTATACATCGGCAATACGACGGCAGCACCCAGACCCTGTTTGGTCAGGGCTTCTGGCAGTGAACCGATGACATCAGCCAGACCGCCGCTCTTGATGAACGGCAATCCTTCGCCTGATACGAACAATATGTTTTTCATAACTATACTCTGTCTCTTCTCTTGATGTAGACTACCTTGTCCTTGGTACCGATGATTTCCTTCTGGTTTTCCACACGGGCGTGCTTATCCAGAATAGTGTATTCAATGTGTGAATAAGGTCCGACGTAGGTGTTAGGCAGCAACAGTGCATTCTTGATGACACAGCCCTTTTCAACATGAACACCTCTGCCCAGGATGCAGTTCTGCAGATCACCTTCAATGACACAGCCATTGGCGATCAGACAATTCTTGGCATGTCCGGTGCTTGAATAGAAAGCCGGAGGTGAATCGTTGGTCTTGGTGTAGATTGGCCAGCCTTCCTTGAACAGCTGTGCGAATGTTTCAGGGTTCAGGAATTCCATGTTGATCCTGTAGTATTCTTCCAGCGTATTAACGCAGGCCAGATAGCCGTCATACTTGTATCCTCTGACATTCAGAGTTCCCAGATGATGCTTGATGATGTCAATGAAGTTGAACAGAGGGCTGATTTCATATGACTTTTCAATAAGATCCAGGAACAGTTCTCTCTTCATTACGTATGTCTCAGTCAGGATGTTGGCCTTGTTGTCATAGCCGACATTGTTATTGATTTCATGAATGCGTCCGTACCTGTCGAGCTTAGGCATCTTGCAGCCGATGAAGCTGGTTTTGCCCTTCTTTGTCTCGCCATAGACACAGGTAATATCGGCACCGCTTTCCTCATGAGCCTTGATGACATCCGCAAAGTTGATTGAACAGATCATGTAGCTCTGAGCGATGACGACGTATTTGCGCTTTGAACCTCTGAAGACTTCCAGGTTTTCGTTCATCAGGTACATGTCATGATAATAGGCATCACTGACAGCCTGGTGGTCAGGATAAAGCATCTGGATACCGCCGTGTTTAGGGTTGATGTTGTACTGTGTACCGCTGCCCAGATGTTCAACCAGTGATCTTGGTTTTTCTCTGACCATGACCTCAATGTTGTTAATGCCGGAATTGACCATGTTGGATAAGACAAAGTCAATGATGCGGTATCTTCCTAAGAAGGACATTGCGGCGATGGTTCTGTATTCGGACATTCCCTTGATCTTAACAGCGTTATTAGGGAAATTAACTATACCTAATGCATTAATCATTCTTCTCTACCTGTCCTTTCCTGGCAATTAACCTGATCTCGCTTCTGTCACCTATTTCAGCATCCTTTGGAATGACAAGGCCTTCAGCGACAATGCAGTTCTTGACTACGGCACCTTCCTCGACAACTACCTTAGGCATCAGAACGGAATCAATGATCTTGGCTCCCTTGCTGATCTTGCAGTCAGTAAACAGAACGGAGTTTTCAACTGTACCGTCAATGACGCAGCCCTGGTTGATGTATGATCTTTTGATCTTGGCCTTTGGTCCGATTACCTGCGGAGTTGCCGGAGCATCTTCCGTGTAAATCTTCCATGTTTCATCAGAAAGATTGAGGCCGTTGTCACTGTCAAGAAGATCCATGTTTGCTTCCCATAGTGAATCGATTGTTCCTACATCCTTCCAATAACCTTTGAATCTGTAAGCCATCAGCTTCTTATTATTATTGAGCATGTAAGGAATGATGTTCTTGCCGAAGTCATGAGCAGACTTTTCATCGTTTGCATCAAGATTGAGAGCCTTCTTAAGAGCCTTATATGTGAAAATATAGATACCCATGCTGGCCAGGTTGTTCTTTGGATGAGCAGGTTTTTCTTCAAATTCCACAATGCGGTCATTGGCATCGGTATTCATGATACCGAATCTCTTGGCTTCTTCATAAGTTACTTCCAGACCGGCAATTGTAACATCAGCGTTCTGTTCCTTATGGAAAGCCAACATTTTTGCGTAGTTCATCTTGTAAATGTGGTCACCTGACAGTATCAGTACATATTCAGGTTCATACATGTCCATGAAGTCGATGTTCTGGTAGATGGCATCAGCAGTTCCCTTGTAAACTCCAAAGGTGGTATTGTCTTTTTCTCTAGGAGGTAAGACAAATACTCCCTTACCTCTGCCTTCCAGACCCCATCTGGAGCCCTGGGAAACATAAGCGTTTAGCTGGATTGATTCGTATTGAGTTAAAACGCCGATAACGTCAATACCGGAATTAGCAGCATTACTCAGTGGGAAGTCGACGATACGGTACTTTCCGCCATAATAAACAGCCGGCTTGGCTACCTTATTAGTCAGGTCAAGTAATCGTGTTCCTCTTCCGCCTGCGAGTATCATTGCGAGCATTTCATTTTTCACAATATTATTCTCCCTTTTCTTCATTGTTATTATAACATCATTTGTATGATGTTTGTGTACGCAATAAAACAATATCTCATTCTATGCCGGCATTCTTGAGAAATTCTGCCAGGAATACACCGTATCTGTCATGATCGGCAAACACCGAAGCCGCATGTTCGGCATTGGGCATCAGATGTACTTCCGAATACCGTGGGCAGACCTCGTTCATTCTTTCGCTGTGATAAGGCAGAATGAAACTGTCCCGGGCACCGTGAATAAACAGAACCGGAACCTCATTATCCTTCAGGGAATCGATTGGTCTCATTTCCCCATACGAATAACCGTATTTCAGTCTGGCGCACAATGATGCAACATATACCGTTGCCTGTGGCAGATGCATTCCCTTAAGCCCGACTTTCAGCACATCAGTAATATTGCTGAAAGGACAGTCAGCGACTACGAAATCTATTTCAGGCTTATACTTCAGACACATTATCGAAGTAGCCGCACCCAATGATTCACCATGAATGCCCAGTATCCTGACATCAGGATATCTTTCCCTGGTATCTTTTATCAGGGCAATCAGATCCAGAGATTCCCTGATTGAATAGGAACAGAAATCCGGCTTGTTGATGCCGTGTCCCCTTAAGTCATAGACAATGACGTTATATCCCATATTGATGTAGAAATCCGCATATTTCAGAGCTCCGAAACGGTTGTCAGTATAACCATGGGAAATGATGACATACTTATCCGTTTTCCCGGGATTTCTGACCAGCTGTACATGCAGCAGATATCCCTGGTATCCTTCAACAGTGTAATCGGTCTTTTCCAATCCGTAATACCAGGATATGTCCCCGTGTTCCTGCTGCCACTTTTCCGCTTCTTCCAGAGTCTGAGGCTTAATGCTCATTGAAAAAGAAGCCATACGGAAGCCAAACCGCAGCAGTCCCGCTGAAAGCACCAAGAGTATAATTGCGATCCAGATCATATTTCCTCTCCTTAAGAAACATAAAGCCAGCCCGTTAAGGCTGGCCATTAATTGCTGTCTATAGATTATTTATAGAACTTCATGTTGTCGAAGTACTTATTGATAAGACCATTGAATTCTTCCCACAGAGACTGTTCGTTTTCTCTGCCGGCGTTTCCAACTTCCTTCCAGGCCTTTCTCAGTTCCTTGACAGCACTGATCTCTTCTTCAGTGAATTCGCTTCTGGCCAGATATACTTTTGCCTTGTTGATGATTTCCTTCTTGGCTTCAGTATTCTTGGCGAAGGTTTCCTTCAGATTGTCATAATACTGTTCTCTTCTCTTGAAGAATTCCTTCCTTAACGCAGAGAACTCCTTCCATAATGGTTCATCGTTTTCTCTGCCGGCACTTCCGGTCTTTCTCCACTGTTCAAACAGTTCGTTAACAGCGTTGGAAGCCTTTTTCATGTCCTTGATTTCAGCGATTTCCTTTGCCTTGGCGATCAGTTCTTCCTTGGCAGCTTTGTTCTGAGCAAAGGTTTCATGCAGGTTGTCATAGAATTCCTTTCTCTTGTCAAAGAATTCCTTTCTGACTGCTGAGAACTGTTCCCACAGTTCATCATCCTTTTCCTTGCTCTGAGTTCTTCCGGCAGCCTTCCAGCTGTCCATCAGATCCTTCATCTTTCTTGAAGCCTTTTCAATGCTTCCGCTTTCCAGCAGAGCCTTTGCTTCTTCGATGATAGCGTTTTTTCTTTCTTCGGTGTTAACTGCTACTTCACCGGCTTTCTTAGAAAGTTCGTTCAGCATGCTATTGAACTTCTCAGACAGTTCGATGTCTAAGAATGATTCTTCTTCCTCATGAATTCTTGGCCATCTCTTCGCCAGAGCCTTTGCCTTGACAAAAGCCTCCGGTGCGTTGTCGCTTTCTAATAAATTCTTTAATTGTTCAAGTAAATCTTCTCTAATGTCGTTTGCCATACTACCCAAAATCCCCTTATACTATATTTTATGCCAATTTTTTTATAATATCCATATTTTTTATTTATTACATTTGTAAAAATATTAACACATTCGTTCCCTGTACGCCCTGATGACCTTTCGGTCAGCCCGAGCCCAGTCAACTCCTCTTTTGTCAGGATCGATCCACAGCACTTCTGAGTGATCATGCAGCTTAAGCTCATCACCAGTCAGCCTGCATATATAACAGTCCATTACAATTGAAAACTCCGGGTAGCGGTGTCTGACAGTACACAGAAAACCACTAACTTCTATATCCGTTTCAAACTCCTCTCTGATCTCCCTTTTTATAGCGGTAATACCGTCTTCCCCTTCTTCATATTTGCCTCCGGGGAATTCCCATTTACCCGCCTGATTGCCGTATAGTCTGCGGGCGATCAGTATCTTTCCGTCTTTTTCAATTATGGCTCCCACCACTCTTATGCTTTTTTCCATAAACCCATTATGTCACAGAAAAACCTGTCGGGAAACTTTTTTCAGCCGACAGGTTTTCATTTTTATATACTACTCTTCTTTGTTAACTTTCTTCTCCATTATCTTATTAAGAATCATGGTTGATAAGGCAATGGTACCCAGGGCAACAAATGTTCCCAGTTCACCTTTTACGATGTAAATCAGATTATAGATAAAGTTCATAGGTGTAAATTCCATGATAATACCTCCTACATGAAGAAGTTCAGCATCATGCCGCCCGCAATTACGGAAGCGATCTGACCTGATACGTTAACACCCATTGAATACATTAACAGGAAGTTCTCAGGGTCTTCCCGTAATCCCATCTTATGGATGATTCTTCCGGACATCGGGAAAGCTGAGATACCGGCTGCCCCGATCATCGGATTGACTTTCTTCTTTAAGAACAGATTGACAAACTTGGCAAACAGAACACCGCCTGCGGTATCAAAGATAAACGCAAACAGACCCAGTCCCATGATCATCAGGGTATCAACCTGTAAAAACTGTTCAGCCTGCATCTGGGAAGCAATTGTGATTCCCAGTACCAGAGTGATCAGGTTGGCTAATGCTCCCTGAGCAGTATCAGATAAGCCCTTTAAGACACCGCATTCCTTTAACAGGTTACCAAACATCAGGAAGCCTACCAGTGATACGGCACCCGGTGATACGAATCCGGCAATTACGGTAATGATGATCGGGAACAGAATACGGGTCAGCTGGGAAACCTGCTTAGGTTCATAATCCATGCGGATCATTCTTTCCTTCTTTGTTGTCAGCAACTTTATTACCGGAGGCTGAATGATAGGTACCAGAGCCATGTAGGAATAAGCTGCTACCATGATAGGACTCAGGTAAGTTGAATGAAGCTTAAGTGCTACGACTATCGCCGTCGGACCATCAGCTGCTCCGATGGTTGCGATTGAAGCGGCATCATTTGTAGCGAAAAACATTGAACCCAGACAGAAAGTAATGAAAATACCAAACTGGGCAGCTGCGCCAAACAGCATCAGTGCCGGCTGAGCCAGCAACGGGCCGAAGTCACACATGGCTCCGATGCCGATGAACAGAAGCAATGGGAACAGCTCGTTGGAAATACCCATTTCATACAGAGTGGAAAGCGGACCTTCCTGGAAAATGCCGTTGATGTACTGGTTGACTGCCCCGGAGAAAGGCAGGTTGACAAGAATGGCACCAAAGCCAATTGGCAGTAACAGCGTAGGCTCCATGTCTTTCTTGATTGCCAGATAGATCAGGATGCCTCCTATTACCCACATCGTCACCTGCTGCCAGGTCAGAGCCAGCAGATTTTCATATAAAAAACTCATAGTTTATCCTCCCTTACAGGTGAAATGTGATCTCACCTGATTCAATATCGGATTCGTTACCGCGGTAACAGATCCTTAATGAATAATTGTCATTGATACCTCTGATCATGACTTCTTCCCTCTGCCCGTTTATTTCCGCAACGGCATTTCTGCCTTTCAGATAATCATAACGGGCTATTTCCGGATAGAAATCATGGCCTTTTTTCAGCAGTTCAAGATTCTCACTGAACTGAGCATATACCGTATTCTTAAGTTCTTCCAGCTCCACGTGCTTTCCAGTCTGCAGATAAACGGATGTCGGCCTGCGCAGGTATTCACCTTCAAAGCTTTCCTGATTGACGTTGATGCCTGTTCCGATGATCAGGCATTCCATCTTTTCCCTGGCTACCCCTTCCAAAAGGATCCCGCAGATCTTTTCATCGCCCGCATATACATCGTTGGGCCATTTTATGGAAAGATCACTGATCCCGTATTGCTCCAGTGCCTTTATGACACTATAGGCTGCCAGTACTGACAGAGGGCGGTAGTTTGCCAGAAACACCTCATCCTTTAACAGGATCGAGAACATCAGGCTGTCTCCCTTTTCAGAGAGCCATTTACGGTTGTTGCGTCCTCTTCCTGCTGTCTGCAGTAAGGCGCTGACAAAGGTCATGTCCTTCAGCTCACCGTAGTTGTTCTTAAGATACGTATTGGTTGAATCAACGGTATCAAAATCGATTCTCTGCATTTACTATTCCAGAACGATCAGGGCTTCCTTGTTCTTGATGTCGTCGCCCTTACCGGCTCTGATTTCCACTACTTTTCCGTCAAATCCGGACTGAATTTCGTTTTCCAGCTTCATGGCTTCAATGATTGCCACGACCTGGCCCTTCTTAACCATGTCTCCAACCTTGACCTTTACTTCCAGTACCTTGCCGGTAATCGGAGCAGCAATGACCTTGCTTCCTTCAGAGACAGGACCGTTTTCCTTCTTTACAGCGGCAACAGGCTGCTGGGTCTGAATGCTGCCGTTTACTTCGTCAACGGCTTCAACTTCTACTTCATAAACCTTGCCGTTAACTTTTACCTTATATACTTTCATACTATCTAACCTCTCTGACAGATACGACTCTGACATTCTTCTTTGTTTCATTATGACATTCAATTGATGCGATCAGGGAAGCCACAACGGCATCCTCATCGTTTGGATCCAGAGGAGAAACGCTTTCACTTACATAAGAAGGTTCTCTTTCTTCCTCCCGTTCTTCCTCCGGGGCCTGTTCAGGCTTTCTGAACTTCAGAATGAGAAACAGGATCAGTGAATAGACGATTATGGCAGTGATGCCTGAATACTTAGCTAATAATTCCAACATGCTGCCCTCCTATATGAACATCTCAAATTCTTCCGTTTCAACTTCCGGTGCCGGATTGTACTTCTTAGTGAGGAATTGAGTGGCAACCTGTTCAAACAGTGCTAATGAGAGAACGTCTTCATCACTTCTGGCAATGTTCCGATATTGGGCCTTGAGCTTTTCAAACTCAGGTTCCAGCAGGTCAGCCGGACGGCAGGTAATGACTTCATCATCGCCGATGATCTTCTTTCTGACGTCTTCGTTGACCGGTGCCGGAGTCTTGCCGTAACGGCCATGGAGGTAATCCTTTACTTCCCTGGCAACGATCATATATCTTTCCCCGTTGAGGATGTTAAGCACTGCCTGAGTGCCGACCATCTGAGACATCGGGGTGACTAATGGCGGATAACCCAGGTCCTTTCTGACAACCGGGATCTCCTTTAGTACTTCTTCATACTTGTCCATGGCATCCTGATCGGTAAGCTGCTTGATCAGATTTGACAACATGCCGCCCGGAACCTGATATTTCAGGATGTTCGGGTTGATCTGGAATGACTTAGGATTCAGTAAGCCGTTCTTTAAATACTTGTCAACGATCTCCGTTACGATCGGTTCTGCTTCGTGAATGGCTTCCAGATTCAGCTTAGGATCATACTTTGTTCCTTTTAACGAAGTATTGAGAGCCTGTGTTGAAGGCTGCGCCGTGCCGTTTGACAACGGTGACATTGAAGTGTCAACAATATCAACACCGGCCTTGATGGCTGCCATGTAGGTCATTTCACAAAGACCGGCTGTGCAGTGGGAATGCAGTTCCAGCGGAAGCTTTATTTCCTTCTTCAGTGCGGTAACCAGCTTGGTGGCATCTTCAGGAGTCAGAACACCGGCCATGTCCTTGATGCAGATGGAATCAGCTCCCATCTTCTCAATTTCCTTAGCCAGCTGTACATAATACTCAACGGTATGAACCGGTGAAGTGGTATATGACATGGCGATCTGACATTCGCCGCCGTACTTCTTGGTAGCCTTGACTGCCATTTCCAGATTGCGGACATCATTGAGCGCATCAAATACTCTGATGATGTCTATGCCGTTTTCAATGGACTTCCTGCAGAACATGTCAACGACATCATCGGAATAATGACGGTAACCCAGGATGTTCTGTCCTCTGAACAGCATCTGCAGCTTGGTGTTTTTGCAGACGGCTCTTACCTGTCTGAGACGTTCCCATGGATCTTCATTAAGGAAACGCATGCAGGAGTCAAAAGTCGCACCGCCCCATACTTCAATTGCGTGGAAGCCGGCCCTGTCATATATCCTGCACAGTCTGACTACTTCTTCAGTGGTCATTCTGGTCGCAAACAGCGACTGATGGCCGTCACGAACTGATGTTTCAACTATTTTAACCATAGACACTCCTTAGTCCAGGTGAGGTCCTGCTTCTACCAGTGCCTTACCGTGACTGTTGGTAGTGTACTTCTTGAAATTCTTAATGAATCTTGATGCCAGATCCTTGGCCTTTTCATCCCATACAGATGGATCGCTGTAAGTATCTCTTGGATCCAGAATGCCGGTATCTACGCCTTCCAGCTCGGTAGGTACTTCGAAATCAAAGTAAGGGATCTTCTTGGTTTCGGACTTGTTGATGGCACCGTTTAAGATGGCATCGATGATGCCTCTGGTATCCTTGATGGAGATACGCTTGCCGGTACCGTTCCATCCGGTGTTGACCAGATAAGCCTTGGCACCGGACATTTCCATCTTTCTGACCAGTTCCTCTGCATACTTGGTAGGATGCAGTTCCAGGAATGCCTGGCCGAAGCAGGCAGAGAATGTCGGTGTAGGTTCGGTAATTCCTCTTTCCGTGCCGGCCAGCTTGGCAGTAAAGCCTGACAGGAAATAGTACTGAGTCTGCTCAGGTGTCAGAATTGAAACCGGAGGCAGTACTCCGAAGGCGTCAGCTGACAGGAAGATTACATTCTCGGCAGCAGGTGCACTTGATACCGGAGTAACGATCTTTTCAATGTGATTGATCGGATATGATACACGGGTATTTTCCGTAACGCTCTTATCAGCGAAGTCGATCTTGCCGTTTTCATCTACAGTGACGTTTTCCAGCAGAGCATCTCTTCTGATGGCGTTGTAGATATCAGGTTCGGATTCCTTATCCAGGTTGATGACCTTGGCATAGCAGCCGCCTTCCAGGTTGAAGACACCGTTGTCATCCCAGCCGTGCTCATCGTCGCCGATCAGCAGTCTCTTCGGGTCAGTAGATAATGTTGTCTTGCCTGTTCCTGATAAGCCGAAGAAGATGGCAGTGTTTTCCTTATTCATGTCGGTATTGGCTGAGCAGTGCATGCTGGCGATACCCTTTAAAGGCAGATAGTAGTTCATCATTGAGAACATGCCCTTCTTCATTTCACCGCCATACCAGGTATTGATGATGACCTGTTCCTTTGAGGTAATGTTGAAGGCAACGCAGGTTTCAGAATTAAGACCTAATTCCTTATAGTTGTCTACCTTGGCCTTGGAAGCGCAGTAAACGATGAAGTCAGGTTCAAAGTTCTTTTCTTCCTCTTCGCTTGGCTTGATGAACATGTTTCTGACGAAGTGTGCCTGCCAGGCTACTTCCATGACGAATCTGACAGCCATTCTGGTGTCCTTGTTGGCACCGCAGAAGGCATCAACGACAAACAGACGCTTGTTGCTGAGTTCCTTAACAGCCAGATCCTTGACCTGCCGCCATACTTCCTCACTCATTGGATGGTTATCGTTTGGATACTCAGGAGTTGTCCACCATACGGTATCCTTTGAATTCTCATCAACTACCAGATACTTGTCCTTAGGAGAACGTCCGGTAAAGATGCCGGTCATAACATTGACGGCACCCAGTTCGGTTAACTGTCCCTTTTCATATCCTTCCAGCTTATCGGATAATTCTTCCTGATAAAGCTCATCATAGGATGGATTATAGACGATTTCCTTAGTTCCCGTAATGTTGTTTTTTTCAAGATTTAACATAATATTCACACCTCTTTCCAGTGGTTTCCAAAAATTCGAAAATCGCCTTCATTGTATCATCTTTTATATATAAAATGTTATAAATATACACCTTTTTCTTTTACAAAAGTCACTTTTTCACAAAAAAACAGCAGAATGGATGAATTATGCCTGAAACACTCTTAATCGTTTACGTTCAGATGCATTGCCGCACACAAAAAGGAACTGAATCCGGTTCAGTTCCTTTATTGTTTAGCAGTTCAGACTTATTCTTTTTCCAGAGCCAGAGTAACTGTGGTGATGTCACATACTTCGGCCGGTCCGTAATACTGGATGGCACCCGGATAAGTGAATTCAGTATTTACAGCCCAGGATTCTCTGTGAGCGCAGAAGTACTTGAACGGATTGCCGTCAAGTTCAACTAAGGCTTTTCTGATGACTGGCTTGTCTTCGCCGTTTCTTCTTTCGATGTTCATCATCTTGGTGATAGGCATGCCGCCGGCAACCCACTGTTCAGCAGGCTTTGACAGATTGGAAACCTTTGACAGATATCCGGTGTAACCGTACTGGATCAGCATGCAGGCATTGTAACCTAATGAATAGCAGTAGTCAGCATCGAAGTTTGACGGAAAGGCACATCTTCCTTCATAACCGAAGAAGTGATGTAACGGAGAGAACTTGCCCTTGTATGTTCCGGCTTTCTTTCTGGCAGCCAGCTTGTCCTTTACCAGTGCAGAGAACAGCTTTTCGGATTCGATCAGTGATACCTGAACGTTGCCGTGAGGGTCTCTTTCCAAAAACAGCTGCTGCTGAATGCCTACAGGCAGGATGGCGAATACCTTCATTGATTCAGGAGTCAGACCCTTTTCAATGAATGCATACTTTTCTTCCCAGCTTGGTAAGGCATTGAATTCATCAGTCTTCTTGCCGGCCAGTAACTCGTTGATCTCAGCGATCAGTACGGAAAATTCAGGAACGAATTCAACGATGCCTTCAGGAATGATGGCAACACCGAAGTTGTCACCCTTGTCTGCTCTGGCATTTACTGAATCAGCAATGTAGTCAGCGATCCGTGACAGAGACATCTTCTTGTCGGCTACTTCTTCGCCTACCAGACAGATGTTAGGCTGAGTCTTTAAGGCACACTCCAGGGCTACATGAGAAGCGGAACGGCCCATGACCTTGATGAAGTGCCAGTACTTCTTGGCACTGTTGGCATCTCTTTCAATGTTGCCGATCAGTTCACTGTATGTCTTGGTAGCTGTATCGAAGCCGAATGAACATTCGATGTCTTCGTTCTTCAGGTCACCGTCGATTGTCTTAGGACAGCCGATTACCTGGATGCCGGTATTATGAGCGGCACAGTATTCAGCCAGAACAGCTGCGTTGGTATTGGAGTCGTCACCGCCGATGATAACGATGGCTGTAATGCCATGCTTTTTGCATACTTCAACGACAACTTCAAACTGTTCTTCCTTTTCCAGTTTGGTTCTGCCGGATCCGATAATATCAAATCCGCCGGTGTTTCTGTACTGATTGATGAATTCATCATCAAATACCACATAGTCATCATTGATCAGTCCGCTTGGACCGCCCTTGAAACCGTACAGTTCGTTTTCCTTATTGGTAGCTTTCAGGGCATCATATAATCCGCAGATTACGTTGTGTCCGCCAGGAGCCTGTCCGCCGGAAAGAATGACACCGACCTTGCGTACCTTGGCAACGGATGTGTTTTCACCTTTTTCAAAAGTGATCTCTTCCTTACCGTAGGTGTTTGGGAACAGGGCAGCAATCTTTTCCTGATCAGCTACGCTGCTGGTCTTTTCTCCGACCTTTACACTGATCTCAGCGATACCGTTTCTTAACATGCCAGGAAGTTTAGGCTTATACTCATATCTGGCAATCTGAAGAGGTGATAATTTCATATTGTTTCTCCTTCTTTTTCTTTCACCTTAATTTTAGTCCATTTTTCACTTTTTTTGAAACTCTTTAGTATAAAAAGATCAGTAAATAATAACTGATCTCATCTGATTCCGTTATTGAGGAAATGTTCCAGCTTTTCAATGGCTGTTTTGATCTCATCAAGCGAATAGGCATAGGATATTCTGACATAACCTTCCCCGGCCTGTCCAAAGGCATTGCCCGGTACCAGAGCCAGATTTTCCTGATCCAGCAGCTTTTCGCAGAACTCTTCACTGCCTAAACCGCTTATCTTGATTGACGGGAATACATAGAAGGCTCCTTCCGGCATGTGGGTCTTCAGACCGATGCGGTTGAGCTCCTTCACAATGAAGTTTCTTCTCTGACGGAAGCTTTCCGCCATTCTTTCGATGTCTGCGTCCCCGTTATTGACAGCCTCAATGGCTGCGTATTGGGAACTGGTAGTGGCACACATGATGGTATACTGGTGGATCTTGACGATCATGTCAATGAGATCCTTATGTGCCAGAATGTAGCCCACACGGTAACCGGTCATGGAATAAGCCTTGGAGAAGCCGTTGATGACAATGGTCTGATCCTTTATCTCTTCATACTCAGCAATGCTGCAGTGAGTTCCTTCATAGGTCAGCTCGGCATATATCTCGTCAGTAATCGCAAAGATGTTGTGTTTCTTAATGATCGGAACGATCCGGGCATAGTCTTCTCTGCTCATTACCCCGCCCGTAGGATTTCCCGGGAAGTTCAGGATGACAGCCTTGGTTTTATCCGTCACAGCCTTCTCAAAGTCCCGGGCTGTCAGCTTGAAGCGGTCCTCTTCCTTAAGTTCAACTTCCACGACTTTTCCACCGGCCATTTCAATTATTGCCCGATAGGCAACATAGGCAGGTGTCGGCAGGATGACCTCATCACCCGGTTTCAGTATCGTTCTTAAGACTATGTCTATGGCTTCCGATCCACCAACCGTTACGATGACGTTGTCTTCAGGTTCATAGCTGACATTGAAGCGGCGTCTGTAGTAATCACAGATCCCTTTTCTCAAAGCAGGAAGACCCTTATTACCCGTATAGAAAGTCCTGCCCTTTTCAATGGCATAAATGGCTGCTTCCCTGATGTGCCATGGCGTGATGAAATCAGGCTCACCTACACCCAGGGAGACCACGTTCTTACGCGTGGCGGCAATGTCAAAAAACTTTCTGATGCCGCTTGGCTTGATGTTTCTGATTATCTGGTTTATCTCTTCATCAAATATCATGGAGTAACCAGCAACCTTTCACCGTCTTCTCTTTCACCGACCAGTTCACGGCCGTTGAGCTTGTATTCCTTAAGTATGAACATCGTTTCCGTACCGGTAACACCTTCAGTTGGCGCCAGCTTGTGAGCCACGAAGTTGCTGACCTCGCGCATGCTCTTGCCGTTGACCTGCAGCATAAACTCTGCCTTGCCGGAGATCAGATACAGCGAATCAACTTCCGGATACTTGGCGATTTTGGCGGCAACCTTGTCATAGCCTGCTTCCCTTTCCGGAACACAGTTTACGAAAATGATGGCCTTTGATATTTCAGTATCAGCCTTATCCCAGTTGATGATGGTATGGTATCCGGCAATGATGTTGTTCTCTTCCAGATCTCTGATTGTGTTTTCAACCAGCTGTTCGTCTTCATTTAACAGAGCTGCCAGATCCTTGACCTGGTAGCGGGCATTGTTTTCCAGTAATGTCAGTAATTCTTTCATCATGTTAATCACCTTGTTTTTCTAATTATCACAAAATGGCTGCAATGTTGCAACCAATATTATTTATTCAGATCTTCAGGACTCCATACCGGTCTGCCCGGATATTCCCTGACCTTTTCCTGTCCTTTCAGCACTCTCAGAGCACCTTCAGCCATGGCCAGATGTTCCGATTCACCCGGATAAACCGCAATTGGAGCGATCCAGCCGCATTTATCCCTGATCATCTCAATGACATCGTCAAAGCGGCATAAGCCTCCGGTCAGAACGATTGCATCGACCTTTCCTTCCAATACTGCCGCCATGGCACCGATGTACTTGGCAGTCTGATAGATCATCGCCTGCCATACTCTGGCTGCCTCCCTGTCACCCTCTTCAATTCTCTTATGAATGACATCGGAATTGGAAGTCCCGAAATGGGAAGATAAACCTCCGGTCTGGGAACACAGAGACCTGATCTCTTCAAAGGACTTGTCCCTCATCAGGTTATTGAAGTCCGTAATGGCCATGGTTCCCATTCTGGTCGGGGTAAACGGTCCTTCCCCACCACCGGCATCATTGCCGTCGATCATTCTGCCGTTTTTGTGAGCCGTAATGGAGATCCCTCCGTCAATGTGACAGACGATCAGTCGGCAGTCTTCGTATCTTTTACCCATTGCCCGGGCATGTCTTCTGGCTGTTGCCTTGAGATTAAGCGCATGACAGATGGCCTTGCGGTAAATGCCCTTTACTCCGGTAATTCTGGCTATTTCATCCAGTTCATCAACTACCGGCGGATCCATCATTAATGCCAGTCCCCCGTATTTCCTTCTTAATCTGTCCGCCATCTGAACTCCCAGCATGGAAGAATGATAAAGAGAACCCCTGGCTTCCCTGGTATCTCTGATAAGCGCTTCGTTTATCTCATAGACCCCTGATTCAACGGAGTAGCAGCCTCCGCCTCTGCCGACTATGGCATCTATTCCCGTCAGATCAATGCTGTTTTCCTTCAGGAACTGTTCAATTACTTCCATGCGGTAGTCAAGCTGATCGTTAATGGTTTCAAAGGTCTTCAGAAATGAAGAGTCATGAAAGACATCAGTGGAAAAGACCATCTCTTCATTTTCATGAAGCGACAGCTTGGTAGAGGTTGATCCGGGATTGATCACAAAAATACGGTACTTCTTCATATTAAAAAACCTGCTGTATCAATTATACAATATCCTTAACCGTGATAGAATTGATTTATGGATATTTCTCAGGAGGAAAAATCATGAAACCTCAGGCATTCAGACTGACTAACGGAAAGGACTTAAGAAAAGGAATTGAAGAATACTGCCGGAAACACGGAATAATTTCCGGCTGCATTGTTACGGCGGTCGGTTCCCTTTATCCGGCTAAAATGCGCATGGCCAGGGGAGATGTCATAAAGGATTTCAATGATCACTATGAAATAACTTCTCTGACCGGAACCGTTTCTGCTGACGGCGTTCATCTTCATATCACCATCTCTGATGAAAACGGAAAGGCTTATGGCGGTCACCTGGTACATGGATGTACAGTCAATACCACGGCTGAGATCATCCTTCTCTCTCTTGATGAAGAATACATTTTTACCAGAGAGTTTGATGAATCCACTGGATACAAAGAATTAGTTATCACTGAAAAATGAACACTATAAAAGGGACTTTGCAGGTCCCTTTAAGCATTTATCAGAATGTACAGTATCGGACCGACGAAAAACAGGTATCCGATAAGTGCCCAGACAATGAATCTTTTAGTGAGGAATACGGCCATGAATTCTCTGATCAGGGCACTTGGCCAGTAATAGAAAGCCGTATGAGCTCCAATCCCGGTACAATGCAGACCGGTTTCCTTAGCTATTCTCAAACATCTGTAGATGTGATAGTTGCTGGAAACCAGGGCTGTTTTCTTTTTGCCGCCGTAATCATCAATTATCTTCTTGGAGTTGATCAGATTCTCTCTGGTAGTAGTTGACTTATCCTCCGGCAGGATTCTTTCTTCCGGTATGCCATGCTGCATAAGATAATTCTTCATCGACTGAGCTTCACTGATCACCTCGTCCGCTCCCTGACCCCCGCTGGGGATCACGTAAGGCTTTTCCTTGCACTTTTCATAGATCTCGATCGCTTTATCAACCCTGTCAGAAAGAAGCTTGGTTGGCGTTCCATCGCCTTTCAGGCCGCATCCGTGGATGATGATGTAGTTGAAATTCCTCCTGTGCGGCATGATGGTAATAAAGATGGAATATATCACAAAACTCAGTACCAGGGCACTGAAATAGAACACCGTAAAGGCCAGTAACAATACCAGGTAGTTCAGTTCTCCGATATCCATAAAATCCGCCAGTCCCAATACATAAACGACCGTGGCTATCTCACCGATGCCCACCACGATGCCCAATAACAGGGACAGCACATTGGACAGACACAGTGATTCACGTCGGATCATCTGTATGCCGTTGATTATCAGCAGTATCGGCACCATGAACAAAGCCAGCGATACCAGCAGAAAACACCCGAGAAGGAAGTATCCGCCGTTGTCTCCGAAGAAACCTGATGCGAATATCACAGTCACCATCAGCCGCACCATCAAAAGAATACTGTTGAAGTATTTCTGCGGCCATAATACTGCAGATAATATTGTCCGGATCCAGATGATCAGAACCGCCGGTCCCAATGCCTGGATCACTTCCCTGATTCCTTCTTCCACTTCTGCTCCTTTTCACTACATTCATGGCTGTTATTAATATTGTTGTCCGTGACATTGACTGTGTCAATATAATTAAAGATCCGGTCAGAGAATTTAACCGGATCTTTAATAATCATTATTTCAGCAGGAATTCAATGCCCTTTTCCGCAGCCGGGATCCAGAATGACCAGTTATGAATACCCGGTGCTTCATAGAATTCAATGTCAGCACCCTGTTCCTTGAAGAACTTCGCAAGATCGCGGTTATTCGCAATGCCGAAGTCTTCCGTTCCGCAGGCCATGAAGATCCTTGGATTCTCAATGCCCTTTTTAACATTCTGCTTATACTGCCATTCGGCATTGATGTCGCTTTCCACTGCCTTATCCAGATCACCGAACTGTTCCAGATAGAATTCCAGGTTAGCCATGCGGTTAGGCTGGAAGTTCTTCTTCATTTCCGGTAATTGCTTGGCAATGGCCGCTGAAGATAAGCCCATGGCTGCGCTGAAGGTTTCCGGGAACATTAACGCCGCATGCATGGCTCCGAAACCGCCCATGGAGTTACCGCCGATGAAGGTATCTTCCCTATTCATGGCAAGGCCATAGGTTTCACGCAGGAAGTTGATCAGGTCAACACCGATGAAGGTTGCATACTTATGTCCGGTTGCTTCCCTGTCCAGCCAGAAGCTGACACCGCCGGTAGGCATGACGATGGCCAGGTTATACTTCATTGACCATTCAGCTACAGGAGTGTGCTGCTGCCAGTCATCACAGTCACCGTTAAAGCCGTGTAACAGGATCAAAGTCTTGGTCGGACGCTGATAATTCGGATTATCCTTCATGAAGAAACCGGCCTTCTTAGGCGGCAGATACATATGGAATTCAGCATTGCGGACTAAACCCATTGAAAAGAATTTAACAAACATGTATGACATAGTCGATCCTCCTTATGATTCGTTCTATTTCATTATAAGGTGCCCCAAACATCAGCAATACAAAAAAAGTACCCTGTTGTTTCAAGATTCACTTATCCGAAGAAAAAGTCGGATGAGTAACATCCGACTTCTTCTGTTTTAATGAATCATTCTTCCGCAAAGTCCGTATCCATGGTTACCTGAAGCCGGTAATCAGGATACCGTTTTCCGACAGCCTCCAGAACACGGGTATATACTGCTTTTCTGTCAGGTGCGTCAAAGCTGACAACAATGTCAAAGCGGATCGTCTTTGACTCCTTGACCAGATAGAATCCATGCATCTGCAGAACATGTTCCACAGACATTACAATCTCCTGAACTTTCTTCTTGGCTTCAATGATCTCTTCATCAGTCGTATTGACTGAATAGACACCGATAGCCGTCAGAATGACATTGTGCTCATGGAAGACCTTGATGGTGATCTCACGGAGCAGCTTATCAAGCTTATCAGCGGAATAAGTATCCGGAACCTCAATGTGGATCGATCCGTTCCAGGAATCAGGTCCGTAGTTGTTCAACACCAGGTCATAGGCTCCCTGTACATCAGGAAAGCTCAGAACCGTCTGCCTGATTTCCTTTGCCAGCTCAGTATCATTCCTTTCACCCAGGATCTGAGAGATGGTTGATCCCAGCATCTCAATTCCTGACTTGATGATAACTGCTGAAATGATCAGACCCAGCCAGGCTTCCAGTGAGACATGGAAGATCAGGAATACTCCTGCAGCCACCAGCGTTGAAGCTGAGATGACTGAGTCAAGCGTTGCGTCTTCCCCGGAGTTGACCAGAGAATCAGAGTTGACCTTCAGACCCACACTCTTGACATATCTTCCCAGAATGATCTTTACCGCTACCGCCACAGCCACAACGATCAGGGAAACCGGACTGTAATCAGGTGTTTCCGGAGCAGCTATCTGTTTGGCGGATTCAACGAAGGAGGTTATGCCGGCATAAAGAATGAGCACGGCAATGATCATCGCACTGAGATACTCAATGCGGCCATATCCGAAAGGATGCTTCTTGTCAGGTTCCTTTCCGGCCAGTTTTGTTCCGACAATGGTTATAAGAGAGCTGCCGGCATCAGAAATGTTGTTGACGGCATCCAGCACTATGGCAATGGAATGTGAGATCAGACCTACTGCCGCCTTGAAGCCGGCCAGCAGAACATTGGTCGCTATGCCGATGATGCTGGTTCTGATGATCGTCTTTTCCCTGCTTTCAGCAGGGCTGACTGTCTTGGTAACTTCACTTTTCATATTGATACCCCAGTATTAGCTCTGAATCTTACAGAGCTGCCTTTACTGCCTCTCTGACAACATCCATGTCAACTGTCGGTTCGTAACGGGCAACAACGTTACCTTCACGGTCAACGAGGAACTTGGTGAAATTCCACTTGATGTATGCCTTGTCGCCAAAAGCCTTGTTATTGGCCTTGGCAAAGGCATCTAATGCCTTGAACTTCAGACCCTTGCCGAAACCTTCGAATGGCTTTTCAGTAGCCAGCCAGGCAAACAGAGGATCTGCACTCTCGCCGTTGACATCGATCTTGGCAAACTGAGGGAACTCTGTTCCGAACTTCAGTGTGCAGAACTCGTGAATCTCTTCATCACTGCCAGGTGCCTGATTGGCAAACTGGTTGCATGGGAAATCAAGGATCTCAAATCCCTGATCTCTGAATTCCTTATACATGGCTTCCAGAGGATCATAATGTGGAGTAAATCCGCAGCCTGTGGCTGTGTTGACGATCAGAAGTAATTTTCCTCTGTAATCGTTCAGGCTCTTCATGTTTCCTGATTTTTCCTTAACTGTGAAATCGTAAACTGTTGTCATAATGTATTCCTTTCTTTATTATTTCCTAACACTTCATACAGCAGACTGTATAGCAGTTCTGCCTTTTCCTGTGACAGATTCAGGCAGTCGGCAACCTTTTCCGGTACCTCGCTGGCTTTTTCCTGCAGCGCTTTTCCTTCTTCCGTCAGATAGATGTTTACCACACGGTCATCATCCTGATTTCTCCTCTTTTCGATGTAACCGGCAGTCCGGAGTTTCTTTAATAACGGAGAAACCGTTCCGTTATCCAGCATCAGCCTTTCACATATCTCACCTACTGTAACCCCGTCCTTTTCCCAGAGAACCAGCAGGACAATGTACTGCGTATATGTCAGGCCCAGTTCACTTAAATACGGTGTATACAGATTGGTCACGCTTCTGGCTGCCGCATACAGCGGAAAACACATCTGATTGCTGAGTTTCATCTTCTCTCTGTACTGACGTTCCATTTCTCCGCCTCCTTTCTATTTGACACAATTATATTTTATCATATATATTTTAGATTCCAAGTATTTTGCTCAAAAAAAAGAGAGCATTATCGAAAATACTCTCTTAGTAGAATACCAGAGCATCATAAACTTTTCTCTCTCCTGTCTTATTGAATCCTACCGGTGTGTTCATAAGTTCATTATTGACAACTAAAGCTGTTGAACCCCCGCCATCGAGATTTGCGGCATTTATGCATCCATAGCGTTCAAATATTTCAGCCATGTCCCGGAAGTTGATTCCCAGAGAGCCATCTGCTCCTCGGCCGTTTATCGTCAACAGTATGATAATTCCGTCAGGTCGCTGTCCTATGGCCGTACGGGGTTGCTGGCCCCCGGCATTACCGATAAATGTGCTTTGTTCACCGTTTACTATCAGAAACGGTTCAAAGTATACTGCCCATTCCGTGTTTCCTTCATCTTCAAGGTTTTCCACACTGTCATATGTTAACAGCAGTTTTCCATCGGTGGTCATTGTGATAAGGCTCTCGGTTTCATCACTTTCAAATTCCACCTTACCGTCCACAAGTAGACCGCCGACACTGGTATTTACCTTACTGCCCAGACTGTAACCGCCACCATTTACAGCTACGATGGCATCGTATCTGTCAGCCAGTGTTGATACCTTGGCCCCCGAAGAACTTGAAGAGGACACCAGGTGAAGGCGGGTAGGATCATAAATCACAGTTACCCATCCATTGTAACCACTACCTGAGATCTCAAAGACTTTATAATCCTGATCAGGATCATGTTCAATGATCTGCTGTTCGTATTCACTGTTTACGGCATACATGACTGAACTGTCAAAATCAATCAGGGATGAATCACTGTCCCGTTCAATGGCAATTACCTTATTTCTGTCCATGATTTCTTCAATCATTTCCTCACTGTAAAGAATATTTGCCAGGTACTGATGTGATCCGGTAGTCATGGCTGTTGTCACATACCAGTTCTGAAACCCCTGCCATGGTCCATATGCCAGTGCAAGGATAACCAGGGCCATGACATCCAGAACCAGCAGGATCTTACTTACTGTTCTTTTCATTTTCTCACCCTTTCACCAAGACGTAATACAGTATTCTGGACGAATAGATAATTACCAGAAGTAATAGAAAAAAGATGCTTATTATCTGGAATATTCTTTCAATATCAATTGTCTGTTTCATCATAATCATTCCTCCTGATATGCATTCATGTTATAGATGATGTATGAATACTGCATGAAGAAATGCTAAAACTATGGTGATGAAAAAGATAAATTTTATCGTTTTTCTTCATGCAGTACATCAGGAGAATCACTATCTGCTGCTGTCAAGAAAAAAAAGCAGCCATTCAGCTGCCTGTTTCTATTCTCGCTTCTTTTATGAAACGTTATCGATGTATGTTAACGTCCTTTCTGCCGGACGATTGGCTGTATATGTTAACGCTGCTTTTCACAGCGGTCTGATGTGTATGTGAATCGGTTATTTCAACCGAACAGTATATATTACACGATAATAATCGGCATTGCAAGTACTTTTTTAAATATTTTTATAATATTTTTTCAAGGCAGTTTTACCGTTCTCCAACCGGGATTTTCATAGCTGATTATGCTAGAATATCATTAATAAATCGTGGTTATGACAATGAAAAAGAAACGCATTCTGATACCGGTTTTTGCCGAAGTACCCAATTACATCAACGCCCTGCAGCAGCTTGGCTGTGAGGTTTTTGTTACAGATGAAATCATCGACATTTCATCATTTGACCGGCTGTTATTGCCCGGCGGTGAAGACATCGACCCGCACAGATACGGTGAGGAAATCAACGGAAGCGAGAGAATGACTCCGGCACTTGATGAACTGCAGTTCAGTACTCTTGATCAGTTCGTCAGATGTAACAAACCGGTATTCGGCATCTGCCGCGGCCATCAGCTTATCAATGTCTACTTTGGTGGTTCTCTTTACCAGGACCACCCCCTGGCATATCGCCACAGATACGACCGGGTAAAGCAGGCTGACAGAGTCCACATGAATACTGCCGAAGAGGGCTCATTCATATATGAGCTCTATGGAAACAGTTTTTCCACCAACAGTGCTCATCACCAGGCGGTTAAACAGCTTGGTAAGGGACTGCACATCTGCCGGTATTCCGATGACGGGATCCCGGAAGCCATGTATCACACCACCCTTCCTGTTTACAGCGTCCAGTGGCACCCGGAAAGAATGTGCTTTGAAAAAAGACGTGACGATACCGTTGACGGTTCACTTATGCTTAAATGGTTTGTTGACAATATCCCTTCAGGAGAAAAAGCATGAAGAAAAAAACGGCTCTTTTGCTTATTGGCATTTTACTGGCAGTACCGTTTATACCGATACCAACAGGTGTCTTCAGAGATGGCGGCACCAGAACCTACAGTGCCATGGCATATAAGCTGGTCATCTGGAACAGGCTGATTGAAAACGGTATCTATCATAAGACATCCGTCTACTGGTTTCCAGACAATCTTAAAAGCATAGATGAACTCTGGATCAGAGAATTTGGAAAGCAGGACAGAAACATCTTCAATCGGGCTGCCGGCAAAACCTATAAGTGGGAGAAAGGTGGTTTCCCGTCAGATTTCGGCATTACTCTTAATGCTGACGGAACCTATGATTATTATGAAGGTGTTCTTAGCAGCTATATCGGCATGGGTAACTGGTCCGTAAAAAACGGCATAATTACCTTAAATGAATCAACAGGATATGACTTTGTCTTTCATTTTTACTTACATGACGGTGATCTTGTCTTCATGGCTGAAGATTCCAGCCAGTTCATCCATGTAAAAGCTGAAGACGGAGACAGGTTCATTCCAGCAAAGTGACATGTTCACTGACACATTAAAACCCATCACTTAACATGATGGGCTTTTCTTTATGTTTTAAGGTGAACGGTATTTGTCAGAGTTCCAATGCCTTCTATTTCGATGTCAATGACATCCCCTTCCTTCAGATATCCGCTGTCAAATTCATAGGCTACCCCTGATGGAGTACCGGTATAGATGAGATCTCCCGGGTTAAGAGGAATGTATCTGGCCGTATATTCAATGATGTCCGCAATGCTGAAGATCATTTCGTCAGTATTGCCTTCCTGCTTCAGAATGCCATTGACATATGATCTGATGACCTTATTGCCCGGCTGATATTCATCCCTGGTGACAATGCACGGTCCCAATGGGCCAAAGGTAGGCATGGCTTTGCCAGCCAGCCACTGTCCGGTTCTCAACTGAACATCACGGCAGGTGACATCATTGCCGATGGAATAGCCGAAAACATAGTCCATGGCTTCTTCCTTACTGACTCGGTAGCATCTTTTCCCCATGACTACGACAAGTTCACCTTCATAGTCATAGGTGTCTTCTCCTTCGCGGATTATGATGTCCCGGTTGTGAGGGACCAGGGAATCGCGGAACTTGGAGAACAGTACCGGATAATCAGGATCCTTCATCCTGATGCCCGCGGTATGTTTCGGATAGTTCAGGCCAACGCAGATTATCTTTTCCGATTCCACCAGATTGGCATATGCCGGATCGCTTATCTTTTTTCTTTCGGCTTTTTCCAGTTCAGTACAGTTTCCCTGGTTAATGACATCTTCCATTGTTAAATCGGTATCCAGCAGATAAACCTCACCGTCAGCTATCTGGGCCAGTCTCTTTTCTCCGTCAACAAGCACATTAGTCAGCTTCATAATAAACTTCCCCATTGATGATCGTCTTAAGCACCTTGTAGTCTTGATCCATGATTACCAGGTCACTCTTGCGTCCTACCTCGATCTTACCGCGGTCGTTCAGTCTGAGACATTTAGCCGGATTTTCAAAATACAGTGATCCGACTTCTTCCATGCTCAGTCCTACTATGTCTCTGGCGCATTTCATGATTTCATTCGCAACCATGTTACCGGACAGCAGATGTCCGTCAGGGCGCCAGTTATAGCCGTCATGGGTTTCAATTACCGTTCCATCATCCAGAACATTTCTGCCTTCCGGCAGACCGCTGAATTCAGAAAGGTCAGTAATGCCATAGCATCTGTCCATTCCCTTGATGCGTAATGTCAGCTTTATCCAGTCCGGATTGACATGATAGCCGTCCATGGTCAGCTGAGCAAAGATGCGGTCTTCCAATAGAACACCTTCAGCTGGTCCGCTGATGCGGTGATGCATTGGCTGATAACCGTTAAACAAATGTGAAGCCTGGTTCATGCCGTGATCGGCAGCTTCCCTGGTCTGGGCTACCGTAGCCTTGGTGTAGCCGTCTTCCGGATCAACTCTCTTGCTGACAAGATAGTCAATGAACTCAATGGCATTCTCATAGTCAGGAGCAATGCCGAAGATGCCAACATCGGAATAATCACGGTCAACAATCATGTCGGCTCTTTCCGGGGTAGCCGGGCGGATGTATTCATGCAGATAACGGTCCAATGTCGGGAATGGATGCTCAAAATGGAATTTAAGAGGTTCCGCACCTTCATAATCCTTATGAACCTTACGTATTGTTCTGACTGAATCTCTCATGTCTTCATATATTTCATTAATCGGATGATTCTTGATTGCCAGTGTCGGATATACCGTGGTTACACCGGTAGAAGGCAGTTTCTTCAGCAGGTAACGTACCTGTTCCTCGTGGTTACCTATGTCTCCAAAGGCATTGGTAAAGTTGAAAGCTCTCTTGAACCCACCATGGCAATGCGCATCCACCATGCCTGCATAAAGATAATTGCCTTTAGCATCAATTACTTCATCACCCGCAAGATCCTTACCGATTTCCAGGATCCCACTGCTGTCATATCTGACATCAGTATCTCTGAACTGCCCGTCAATGAATACCTTAGCGTTTCTGATTATCATGCTTTTTCTCCTTCGTATACTGTCTTTCCTCTGATTATCGTTCTGATTACGTTATAGTCGTCATCCATGATGACGAAATCACTTCTGCGTCCGACTTCTATCTTTCCCCTGTCGGTAACATCAAGGCATTTTGCCACGTTTTCCGTATAGATCGAACCGACTTCCTCTTTGGTTAAGCCCACATTGTGGCGGGCCTTGTACATGATCTGATTCATAGTATGATTACCGCTCTGAATGGTTCCCTTTTCATCCTTGATGAACCCGTCACCCGCAATGATGGTCCTTCCGCCCTCAAAGTGATAGACACCGTCAGGAAGTCCGGAATGCGAAGACAGATCAGTCAGTCCATACACCTTGTCCAGTCCCTTTACCTTGATCAGGAACCTGCACCAGTATGGTGAAACATGATAGGAATCAAGGGTAAGCTGGCATTTTATCCTGTCGTCGATCATGATGCCGACATCCGGTCCGTCAATTCTGTGATGCATCGGTTCAAAGCCGTTGAACATGTGGGTTGTCTGGTCCAGTCCCAGGTCGGCAGCCTGAGTTACCGTCTGAGCACTGGCCTTGGTATATCCTATCTCAGCATGTACTCTGGTCTCACTGCACAGCCACTTCAGCCATTCCATTGACCCTTCCAGTTCCGGTGCAATGCCGATCAGGCATACATCACTGAGATCATTGTCCGTAATGGCTAAAGTATGTTCCCTGGATGGCAGAGTATCGTGGTTATGATTGAAGGAAGAATGATGATTGGGATTCTGATACGTTCCTTCCAGATGGAACATGAACGGATCAGCCCCATCAACATCCTTTCTGATCCTTCTGATCAGTCTGATGGCTTCCTGATACTCTTCAACCGTCAGGTCGCCCAGGGTAGGCATGATGCTGGTGACCCCGTTCTCTACTACCTTTTTACATATGTATCTGGCCTGCTCTTCCGGTTCACCATAGTCCTTCCAGGTTTCCTTCTTGACATTGGCCTGGAAGCTTCGCAGGAAACCGCCGTGAATGTGGCAGTCGATGATGCCGGCATAAAGGTCATTACCCCCGGCATCAATGATCTGATCTCCTGTAAGATTACTTCCGATTTCCGTAATTGTCTGTTCGTCAAATCTGACATCAGTATTCCTGAACTCTCCGTCAATGAATACTTTGGCGTTTTTTATTATCATGGTTTCCTCCCATTTTTATACAAGTTTTCCTTCGGTGTTGATGACCAGGATGACTGAATCGTCATTCATCATGAACTCTTCCTTCAGTCCCTTTTCAATTATTTCATCAACAACACCCAATCCTACGGCTCCCGATTCTCCTCCGTTGAAAACCGGATCTCCTTCCACCGGATCACGTGACAGCCGCATTCCCCTCAGGGAAACATCATCAGATACGCTGATGAACCAGTCGGCATATTTCTGAAATACCGGCAGCACCAGAATGCTCGGTTCCCCGCAGTTTAATCCCGCCATGATGGTATAGGGACTTCCTCCGATCTTTACTGTCTCTTCCTTCAGAAATGACTGATAGAAACAGTCACAGGTTTCTGCTTCAATTATGCCGATGTAAGGCATTTTACGGCATATTTCGGAAAGCGCACGGATGGCTCCGCCCGCAAAGGTTCCAACCCCTGCCTGCAGGAAAACGTGGGTAGGATCCTTGCCCAGCTGCTTTACCGCTTCAATGATCAGCGTTGAATAGCCTGTCTGAATATATGACGGTATCTCACGGTAATCATCAAAGGCCGTATCCTGTACAAGAGTACCGCCATGTTCCTTTGCCCATCTGGCTGCGTAGCGTACCGTATCATCGTAGTTGAAATCGCTGACAACAACCTCAGCACCATATTTCCGGATCTTGGCCACTCTTCTTTCGTCTGAGCCCTTAGGCATGAAGATCCTTACCGGAACATTTATGGTACTGCCATACCAGGCCAGACCCTGGCCATGATTGCCATCAGTACAGCTGACCAGCAGTTCAGGTTTCTGCGGCAGTCTGCTTACCGCAAAACTGGCACCTAATGCCTTGAATGAATTAAGACCGAAACGGTTGGACTCGTCCTTAACATACAGTTCTCCTATGCCGTTCTTCCGGGCATAGTTATTCAGCGGTACCAGTGGTGTCTGTTTATAGGCCGGCAGAGTCTGATGAAACCGGTAAGGCTCAAAAACATCCGTTGTTATCGGATATTCCGTAAAAAGCGCCTTATGGCTGTTTTTCAGATATTTGATCATATTTATCTGTCTCCTGATTATATTTTACCCCATCCTTTTTTACTGTCTATCGGTTTACCTGTTTAAAACACCAAAAAGACTGCCATCAGGCAGCCTCATCTGTTTATCATCAATATGTAATTGTCTTCTGTTTATTTCCTGGCACTTTTATCGTCTGATACGATTCCACTTCTGTCTTTCAGCAGATTATACCCGCTCCAGATGATCCATACTCCATAACACAGAAAACACAGAAACAGAAATCTCCTGGTGTTATACAGCCCCAGACGTCGCAGGCCATACAAGGCTCCGTTTACCAGAATCAGTTCAACATTATTCAGATTGATCTCTCCCGCCCGTTCAGCTTTTCCAAACAATTCCGTCTCAAGCAGAACATAGAACAGCATATTGACGGCAAGAACCAGCGAATACAGCATGAACATTTTCTGAATCCTGCGGCTGTTTCTGGTATGCCAGATCAGAAAGCTGACTGCCACAGCATAAACCAGTGTTGAAACAAAGGAAAGCTGATAACCAACTTTTCCTCGAGCATAGCACAGAAAGCCGATAACGGTAGCCGCCAGATGTATAATAAACAGCCATAACCATGTCAGATCACCTTCAGAATCAGACTGTCGGTACATGCTGCCCATGGTTCTTACCTGTTCCTTTAGAGCATTTACTTCCCGGCTCAGCTCCCTGACTCTCCGGTCAGTGGAACTGACGATCCGGCTTATTGATTCCATATCTGTATTAATCGTTTTATCATCATTCAGGCTGCCATCTGTTTTCTCATTAAATATCTCGTCAAATGAAATGCCAAATTCATTGCAGAGATTTATGACATCGTCGATTGTCGGTGTCTGCTCTCCCCGTTCCCATCTTCGGACAGTTCTTCCTGATACGTGAAGAATATTCCCCATATCATCAAATGACAGATCTCTTGATCTTCTCTGTTCAGTTATCAATTCGATTATTCTTTTCTTATCTAAGCGTTCCATAATCTCACCATACCATCTGCTTATTAGCAGTTCTCTTTATTCATTATGATTCACACATCCTAAATTCATTTTAATTAAATCCGTTTTGCAGAAACTTGTCTGAAAATCAGGAAACCTGCAATAAGAGTGTATGATTCCTTGAATCAAGATGCAGAACACAGTCAGCTAGCTCTTTAAAAGACTCATTGTGGGTTACCACAATTACGCATCGGTTCATTTTTTCAGCCATGCTTTTCAGCACTTTTTTAATGACCTCGGAATTATAATAATCCAGGTTTCCTGTTGGTTCATCAGCAAGTATTACAGGAGCATCAGAAACAATACTTCTGGCAATTGCGATTCTCTGCTGCTCTCCTCCTGAAAGCATTGATACTTTCCTGTTGTGTTTATCAGGCGACAGGCCAAGTCTTTCCAATAAAACCCGCAATTTTTTACTGTTGGCATACTGTTCTTTCCCATATATGGAAACTGCTATTTTCAGGTTTTCCAGCGCACTGAAACTGTCAAATAAATTATAGTTTTGAAATACTGTACTTACCATTTTTCTTTTAAATTCTGCCCGATCAATTTCTCTGATGTCTTTATTATCAAACAGTATTCTTCCAGTGTATCCATACTCCATTCCACCCATAATATTCAAAAATGTTGTCTTGCCCGATCCACTTGGTCCGAAAATGACATACAGCTTCCCGGTTTGGAACTTTAAATTTATATTTCTGAATATCTCCTGATTACTTTTATTATATACGAAGGATAGATTCTCAATACTTATTTCCACATCAATTCTCCTTTCCTGTTGTTTAGTGTCTGATTTTGTCTTTCAGTGTGGAAAGCGTAAAAGAAACCAGCTCAACACAGATAATTACTATGACATAACATGTTATGATCACTGATGTTTTAACTACTACACTCAAACTGATTCTGACAGTATCGCCGCTAAATGGCGGTAACATATTCCCGGCGCTGTTACTGTAACTTAATAGTTCTGCTGAAACACGGGTAATGTTGCTTAGTATTCCATTACATATCATTTTACTGGCAACTGTACCAGTCAATATTCCGGCAAATACAGTCAGAAGAGCATGGGAGAGATAAAACGCCATATATTGTTTAAGTATGTAATTGATGCAGTCTCCCAATCTGCAGAACAAAAGCAATTCATCTGCAATTCCTTCCAGGTTATATCTTAATCCGCTGACAAAAACACAGATGAGCATTATCACCAGAACACTGAAAACAGCTATGTAGAATACTTTGATTCTTCCGATTGTTACAAGTATGCGTTCAGCATTACTTTCAACAACAGAAAAACCCAAATCAGGAAATCCCTGCTTTCTGGTATACTGGTTCAAGTTTTCAACCATGGAGTTATAATCCGTTACTAGCTTCTCATACTGCTCATAATTATCTGTTTCAAATGATATACCATCAATACCAAGGCTGAAAATGTTATCAGGACTTTCCCCATATAGTTCCACTATTTTTTCTGCTAACTGTTCAGGGATAAAGCATGCAGACATGTTTATAAAAGAATTTCTGTGACCTTGGTATATATCATATACTGGGTTTTCTTCATATAATCCACTCACCGTCAGCTGTATGCCATCAAACAGAGATATTCTGTCCCCTATTGTAATTTTGCGATTTGTTCCTCCATCATTTATTTCAGTTGTTTCATTAACAATCACTTTGTATATGTCTTTGCTGAGATCTGATTTCGAAAATGCTTCTCCGTCTGTCATTGTCAGAGAAAACCTGTCAAAGAAATCACTGCTGTTTACACCATAAAACAGCAAAAGACCCTTACCCGTAATATTATTGGCAACATGAAAGCACGTATTATAATTGGAAAAGGTCAGAATTTGCTTAGACGTAAACTCTTTTAAACCGGAAATGACATATTCATAATATTCAAGATATTTGGTTCTGTTTCTGTAAAACAAATCATTTTTTTCAATCATGCGGGAGTATTGCTGTGTGAAGAAATGATCATTCTCGAGCTCCATTTTTACTGGTACCTGGTTGACCAGCATATTCTCCATATCAGTGCCTAACAGAAGACTTAATACAACAGTTGACATGAATGACAGTGTAAAAACCAAAATGCAAATGGAAAGAACACTCTTTTTCTGCCTCCTGGTTTTCATGCGCACAAAAGAAACAATTCTTTTCATGATCATTCAGCCCCTTCCTGAAGTATTTCTCTTACATTTCTTTTTTCCAATGTATGTCTTATAAGAATTATCTCAAAGACAATTGAAATAACCATCAACACAAGCAGGATAATCAGATCGTTTGATCTTATGCTCAGATGATAAGTCATATTCTGTGCATCGATATTTACAATGTTGCTGATAACTGTCTCACTATGTCTCAAGGAAAGCGCAAATATCTCATTTATAGTTTTCGATATGAGCAGTTTTGCCAATTGATAACTCACTAATCCTGAAATTACAAACGTTGTTAAAGTTACTGAAGCTGTCTGTATTATTGTTATTTCATTCTTCTGACCAAGAGCTGACCTTATCGCAATGCTTTTTGCTTCTCTGTGAACATTAAGAAAAACAATAGTAAGTAACCCTGCTGTTATAACACCGTAGAAAAGCATCTTTACTAAGGTAAATGTGTTCATTAATGATTCTGTTATGCTGAGCATTACAGCATAATCTTCTGTGTTTGAATAGAACTCATATTCCGGATATTCCTGTTGAATAGTGCGAACAGTACCTCTCAACTGTTCAAGACTGTTAACCTTAAAAACTGCAGGGAAAATATAGTATGGAAAGTACATTCTGGTTTCTTCTACACTGTTATTGCAAAACAACCTGTCCGCCTCGCTGATCATCTTTGTGAAAGCGCCGGTTGAAATAATCATGTCGTAATCAGTATTTGGCCATATCTGAGTGTCTGCCTTTTTTTCTGCTCTGTATTTTCCTATAATTTGAAAATCGTAAATGTCTCCACAAACGATACCCTCATCAGTTTCTGCTCTCAATTTTACACTGATACTGTCTCCTATACTCAAAGGCTTTTCACTATCCTTATTCACCAGATATATACTTTCATCGGAGATCAAACATACCATGTCGTTAACATTGTCTGAAAAAGTTTCTCCCTCTATGATGTTTAAGCCGTCATTAGCTGCATTTGAAGAATAACAACCAATGTTTAAACCGTAGATGTCAAAATAAAACTTCTGTCGTGATGCAATTGTTTCTAAAGTTTCGGTTTCATAGTGCTGAAAAAAATCAGCATATGCCTCCTGAAATTCTTCAAATCTCATATCATAATAGTTTTTTGTATTTATAGATTGTTCCCTGTCATCATTGACTGTCAAAAACAGAACACCTCTGTCAGATATCCTGACATAATGTTCTTCAATATTATTTTTGTTAATCATATCAGAAACAAAGCGGAGAAATCTGACAGATTTTTCAAAGAAATCTTTTTCTGTAAGGCTTTCTTTTATACTATTTTGTATGACCTGAGTATCACCATATACCAGAACGTATAAATCAGTGTCTTTAATCAGGACATTATTCAATTGTTCTGCTGCATTACATAACATGCTGATACAAAAAGGCACACATAACAGTACCATTATGCAAAACGTTACTATTATGTGCCTTTTTATTTCTCTTTTTACTTTAAGAACTGGAAAAGCAAACATTTCTATACCAATATGTATGGCATATACGTATGCTGGTAGACTCCGTCAACAGTCAAGTCAAAAAACATATATATTACGACATGATTATTGCTTATATACGTATAGTAATTAGTCATAGTACAGCTGGAAGTATGTGCTCCTCCACTGGTATATGTGTACGAAACAGAGGTCTGTGTTGCGGTTGCATTTACACCAGTATATGTTGTTCCTTCTAAAGTGTAATTTCCCTGAATTGTAATTGTTGGGGTAATTGTACAACCATTAAGTGTGAATTGCGGATGAATTGTTTCATCTAAAACCAGAACTGCATATTCGCTAACATCAATTGGTTTTTCCGGACTATCAACTTCAAGGGCAGATAATTTTACTGATAGGCAGCAAAAGCAAACGATAACAGCTAATAAAGAATAGATCAGTCTTTTCATATTTACCTCCTTTTGCAAGACTTTTTATATTTTCATTTTAGTTATATATTGGAATCAATATCGTGACAGAATTGTCAAAAACAGGGACATTTTTGTCACAGTAAAAGCCGGTCCACATACAGTGTCCGGCTTTACAGACTTATTGTTCTGAATTGACTATCCGACAGACTATCCTTCAATCATGATGGTATGCTTTTCCGGAAGTTTCTTTTCTTCCTTCTTAGGAATATCCAGACTCAATACACCATCTTCGTATTTAGCCTTGATGTCTTCATCAGTCAGCTGTTCACCGACATAGAAGGTTCTCTGCATCATTCCGGAATATCTTTCCTGACGGACGATCTTACCCTTGTTATTCTTCTCTTCCTCATTCAAGCCCTTGGAAGCAGTGATGGTCAGATAACCGTCATTAAGTTCAATGTTAATATCTTCCTTCTTGAAGCCAGGCAGATCCATCAGAACTTCATAGTTGTTCTCATGTTCCTTGACATCTGTCAGCATTTCTCTGGCAGCATGCTTGCCGTACAGCTTACGGTCTACATTTTCCAGACTTCTGAATGGGAAGTCATCAAACCAGTCATCAAATAAGTTTTCAGTATAAATTCTAGGTGTTAACATAGTACATTTACCTCCTTTACTTTCTTTTCATTGTTCTTTCTAACGAATGAACTATGTTTTCCAGTAAGGGGATTGGAGGGTTCTGAATCTATATCATTACCTTTTTGGAATCCTCTAATTCCTTTTACACCTATGTTATAGTCCTCTTTTTTAGCACTGTCAATAGGTGAGTGCTAATTTTTTAAATTTTTTTCATTACCTGTTTCTGGGCGCTTCTGTTTTCCAAATTCATGTTACATAGTAATATTTATATGAGATTTATACAGGAGAATGCATATGATTATTGGTTTTGACATTGACGGCTGCATGTGTGACGATCACGCCTTCCGTCTGGAACAGTGGGGCAAGTATACTTTTGAGCATGGCCTTCCGGTCATGGACAAACCGTACGGTTATGAATGGAAAATCGGCTATATGGACCGCTGGTCAAACCGCGATATCATGCAGAGCTTTCAGTTTGAGTATATCGAGAATGTACCGCCGAGATTCTTTGTGGCAGAAGTTATGCAGAAACTGCACGAAGACGGTCATTATCTGATCGTATGTACCGGAAGGACCGGTTCAATGAGAGATGATGAAAGAGGCCGGAAAATCCGAGAAGCAACCGAGAACTGGCTTAGGAAAAACGGAATTTATTACGACGAACTGATGTTTACCGGGTTTCCAAAGATCGACTACGTCAGACCAAAGCACTGTGATCTGTTTGTAGAGGACGCTCCTTTCACCATCGACACCATGTCTCTGGAGATTCCCGTCCTGCTATTTGACAATCCATACAATCAGGATTACACCAGAGAAAACGTTACCAGAGTCTACAGCTGGTACGACATTTACCGCTATGTAAAAGGGAATGAATAATGAACTGCCCCAGTGAAAATGGACAGTAAATAAAAAGGAATACCCTCTTGTACAATAAAAGTACAGGAGGGTTTTAATATGGCAGGAAAACCAAATAAGAAGTATTCAGCGGAATTCAAGAAAGAAGCAGTAGAGAAGTATCTTCGCGGGGAAATAGGAGGGCTAATAATGGCCACAAGAAGATTGGGATTAAGATCTGATACGCAATTGTGGAATTGGGTTAAGTTGTACCAACAGGATCCGGAACTTTTGAAACAAGATGGAAGACATTTGGGAAAGAAAGATGGGATTCAAAAAGGAAGACCAAAGAAAGTAAAGCTTGATGAATTGTCGAAAGATGAGCTGATTGAGCATTTGAAGATGGAGAATGCAGTATTAAAAAAAGTGAAGGCTCTCCGCAAAAACTACGGAGAGCACTAAAGTATATGGTCGTGTACGATCTTAAGGAAGAATATAGGATAAAGAAACTGTGCAATTATCTTAAGGTATCTACCAGCGGCTATTATCGCTGGCTGAAGATGGGAAGACCAATAAGATACAGATGGGATGAATGGCTGGCAGATGAAATAGAAAAGATCTTCTATCGGACACATAAAGGTTACAGATTTATCAGAGATGAGCTGTTCAGGCAGTATGGAACGGTATTTAACGATAAAACCATCTATAAATACATGAAAATACTGGGATTATCTTCCCCCATAAGGAAAAAACGATTCCAGTGCTGCACTAAAGAAGAACCAAATGAAAAAGCGAGAATAGTCTGCGAAAACTATCTCGCCCGTAACTTCACAGCTTCACGACCCCTGGAAAAGTTAGTGACAGATGTAAGTTACATTTACAGTCAACAAGGCCGAATGTATCTTAGCGTGATCAAGGACCTTTATGACAATTCCATTATAGCCTATCAGATATCCAAGTTTAACGATTTGAAGTTAGTTATGGATAATGTTGTACAGGTAATCAACGACAAATGGGATCAGTCTCTTTTCTGCTGCCTTCATTCTGACCAGGGATTCCAATATACTAACATAACTTATATTAGATATCTTGATGACCACAGTGTTACTGTTTCTCATTCTCGTAAAGCTAACTGTTATGATAATGCGTGCTGTGAGAATTTCTTCGGACATCTTAAATCTGAATGTCTGGAATTAGGTGATGTTCCTGAAACTAACGATCAACTAATTAATATGGTTGGTGAATATATTGATTTCTACAACAATCGAAGACCTCAACGCAAATTAAAAGGCATGACTCCTACTCAATTCAGGTTATCATACCTTTCATCACGCCTTTTTTTATAAGTGTCCCATTTTTATGGTTCACTTCATAAACTCATCCCCTTTTTTATAAGCCATCGCTGAAGTTGGTGATGATGCGCTGTTCCTTTTCAGGCAGACCGTATTTCTCCTCGCCCCGTTTCAAGGAGCGCATCAGATGGATCATGTTTCTGGCCAGCACTCTCATCGACTGCAGTCCCTCCTGATCCTTCATGACGTCTTCCTTAGTATACCCGAATACGTTATTCCAGTAGTTTCCGGCCGCAATCGGCATTTCGGAAACCAGAAAATACTGATTAAGCTGTTCAAAGGTAAAGGTATTTCCGGCTCTTCTGGCACTTACCACACTGGCTCCGACCTTATAGCGTCTGTCAAAGGCATAGCGGGTACTGTAAAACAGTCTGTCCAGGAAACAAACCATGGTTCCGGCAGCTGATCCGTTATAAACCGGTGAGCCGATAACCAGACCGTCTGCTTCAGCAAACTTTCCGGCCACTTCATTGACAATGTCATTATCCATGACACAGCGTTTCAGGTGTTTGCATTGCTTGCAGGCAATGCAGCCATGTATCATCAGTCTGCCCACCTGTATTTTTTCATATTCAATTCCTTCACTTTCAAATACCTTGATCATTTCATCAAGAGCGCAGTTAGTACAGCCGTCCAGATTCGGGCTGCCATTGATCAGCAATACTTTCATTATGAAGTCCTCCCTGTTTAATTAATTATCCTATGGACTCTGTTATTCTGTCCATTATGCTACTCAGCAATAACAAAAAAGCAGAATTCAATTTCTGCTTTTTCAAAAATCTCATGATTACTCTGCCAGCCGGCAGTATCTGATCCTGAAGTCAGGACCTTCCTGGAAAAGATGTCGGTGCCACTTAACTTCTACTCTGATTTTTCCGCTGATTCCGTTTTCAAATATAACATTGAAACATATGTATCCGTTTCCGGACTGATCACCGCCACTATGGTCATACTCATAGGAAACGATCTGTCCTTCCGGCAGAGGATACTTCTGATTGATCACTCTGATGGCATCATCATAATCATATATCCAGGGATCAGCTGAAAGCCTGAATATGTAAAACAGTCCCGCCGCAAGTAAAAGAATGATAAACCGTTTCTTCTTATTCATATTATTGCCTGAGTATTTCATTAAACAGAGCTGTCAGGGTTTCCTCATCAAAGGATGATCCCAGATAGAAACATCTGCCCTTACCATAACAGTTTACGGCAGCAGCACTGTACTTGCCATAAGGATTATCCTTCCAGCTGACCAGTTGCTGTGCTCCTTTTAATGTGAGCAGTTCCTCAAACACCAGGCCATGACCTTCCTTACGGTTATACAGACAAGGTGAACTCTGGCCTGATAACAGGGTCTCATGTTCTTCGATCACACATCCGGTCAGATCACTTAATCCTGCTGGCAGTCTTTCACCGAAGATCAGATTATTGTCTTTGTCTTTCCAGCCGCATCTGGCTGTCATTACTACGGTACCACCATCATTTACATATTTCTTTAATCTGGCTTTGAACTGCTCATCCATGATGATCATGTAAGGCAGAATGACTGTTTTGTAACTGCTGAAATCAACAGATGAATCGATGATGTCACAGTTAATGTGACGTTTGTAGAGCTGTTTATACAGTTTCTGACATTCGCCTTCATAGGAGAAGACATCTGACTGGCGCTGAATAGCCATTGATGACTTGGAATCATAATCATATACAATGCAGACATCAGCTTTAGGATATTCAATCTCTCTTTCCCTGGCTTCCTTCATGAAAGCCTGGGTCTCATAATACTTTCTTCTCTTTTCGTTATCACTGTCCAGGATACCGAAACAGAACTGTTCCGCTCCTTTGATAAACCCGCGATAACGGAAGAAGATGACTGTCTCAACCCCATGATCCAGAGACTGTAAAGCCCACTTTTTCGCTTCATCAGGCTTTGGAGCATAGCCGATGTCATTATGTCCCTGCTGTCCCATGATGGATTCAGTGACCCAGATCTTTTCTCTCTTAAAGCCTCTGGCAAAGTCCACGCTGAAGGCCAGGTCGCTTTCTGACATCGGAGCTTTCTGACCGCCCCAGACCGGATAGTTATTATAGGAAACAAAGTCCAGACACTTGGCCACTTCAAATGGTGAGAAGTGCTTGTTGATGGTACCGCCCTCAAAGTCATGGGTAACGACCAGGGTTTCATCAACGCTCTTGATGGCTCCCACCAAAGCCTTTATGAAGTTGGTATTGCTATGACTTCTGAACCTTTCCCACTCCAGTCTTAACGATGGATTGTGAGGCGTAAAGGAAGGCCTGGGAAGCGGAATCTGTTTAAACGAACTGTATGTCTGAGTCCAGAAAGAAGTGCCCCACCTGGCGTTTAAATCGCTTATATCAGCATATCTGCCCTGCAGATATTCAATGAACTTCCTGTGGCATTCAGGGCAGTAACACATGTCTGATCCCTCATGTCCGATCTCATTGTCAACCTGCCAGGCAACAATGGATTTTTCATTTTTATAGTGCTGGGCCATGGCTTTGGCCAGGGCAATTCCCTTTTCAAGATACACGTCACTGTTGACGCAATAGCCTCTTCTGGCGCCATACGGCTGACGGTATCCATACTCATTTTCGTTCATGATCTGCGGATATTTTTCATAAAGCCAGCTTGGCATCGTGGCTGTCGGTACGCACATCATGATCTTCAGATCTCTCTTTTTGGCCTTTTCAATGAACTCGTCAAAGAAGGAGAAGTCATACTTTCCTTCTTCCGGTTCAAAACGATCCCAGGCAAAATCGCCGATCCTGATCAGATTGGCTCCCAGTTCAACGATATTGTCCAGATCTTCATCGGCCAGCTGCAGTCCCCACTGTTCAGGGTAGTAGTCTACACCGAGGTATTTCATTTTACTTCACCATCCAGTAAGCGGTTGACTGCTGCCGTATATTCTTCCGGTGCCCTCATGTAGGCTGCCGCATGTCCGCAGTCATCGATCAGGTGCAGTTCCTTCGGTGAACGGCACGCCTTGTACATGCTTTCACTCATCCAGCAAGGCACATAGTGATCATCCTTACCGTGAATGAAGATGATTGGAATATCCGTATTCCGGACGCACTTCTCACCAACCACACCGGTATAACTGACCTTGTTGATAAGCAGCGACCAGAACATTGACATGTATCCTAACGGGAAATAAGGAAGATGGTAGACATCCTGACACAGGGCTCTGGAGATTCCCAGAATGGAATTGAAGCCGCAGTCATCAACGATGCCGCAGACATTCTTCAGTTTCATGTCGGCACAGTGTATTACCGTTGCCCCGCCCATGGATACACCATGCAGATAGATCTTCGGTGAATCATACATTTCATTGACCTTATCTACCCAGCCGGCCACGTCAAAGCGGTCCAGATCGGAGAAACCGATGTAACGACCTTCCGAATTGCCATGGGCACGGTCATTGGTAAACAGGATCGTTGAACCGCGGTCCTTATAGATTTTATATTTATCGCAGAAATCCCAGTCCATGCCGCTTTTATAGCCGTGAACACAGATGACGACTTCCTTTGGATTTCCTTCCAGCAGATAGCCTTTCAGCTTAAGTCCGTCAAAGGATTTTATTTCCAGTTCCTTAAAAGGCAGCTTATGGAAAGCCTCCATCAGCGGAGCCTGGAATGCCTGAAGCCTTCCGGAAGTCGGTCTCATCATGTCCTTCTCTGAATCTACAAATGACGGATCAGTATTGGCCTCCCCCTTGACCTGGCTGTCAAATACTGACCTGAACATGTAATAGCCGCCATAAAACAGGGCGGCTACTACCAGAATTATTACAGCTATTATTACGTACTTCATGCCTAGTCTACCTGAACGTTGTCAAGGTCAACGTCTTTGGTTTCTCTGACTTTCAGCATCATGATGATCAGGGCAATGGCCATTAACGGCAGATATGCGGCAGTCAAAACCAGAGGCAGATTCATTGAACCGGCAACCATGGTTACAACGTTATTGAAGACCATGTTGAGACCGGTGCCGACCATGCCCAGTAACTGCATTGTACCTACTACGGAAGCTCTTATCTCCGTAGGAGTCGATTCTGCCGTAATGATGAAATACAGCATGTCGGATATTGACCACAGGCCGGCAATGGAGAATCCATAGGCAAAACCTGTAATGTAAGGATTGATGTTATTGGCACAGCCCCAGGCAAAGACGCCTAAGCCAACTGCAGCCCATAAGCCTAAGATCAGTGCAGATTTCTTTCTGCCTAAGGCATCGGTAAGGAATCCGCCAAACAGTGTGAAGATACCGTTGATCAGAGGATAGAACATCAGGATGATGTCAGCGCCTTCAGCAGTGATGACATTTCTGGCAACACCTGATTCAATCATGTTCTGATACTTGCCGGTATAACCGGTAGCGATCGCAAACAGCAGGGCAACAAAGGCAATGGCTGTTGTCTGCTTATGAGTAAAGATGTACTTGAAGGCACCGCCTACTGATACGTTCTTCTTCTTTTCGGCTTCTTCGGCCTTTTTCTCTGCTTCGGCAGCTGCCCGTCTTTCCTCTTCGGAAGACCTCAGATACCGTAATCTCTTCTGAGTGTAAACCGGAGTTTCCCTGACAAAGTAAATGGCGGCAATTCCGATGACAAAGGCCAGAACGATTGGTACAACATAGACAAGTCTCCAGGTTCCCGGATTGTTTCTGTCAACGAACAGCTTGACAAATAATCCCAGTAAGGAAACAGAGATCAGGGCGATACCCTTGGTGATTGAACACAGTTTGGCACGGTGTTCCTTCGGTGCACATTCCATGATGTAGATGACCTGCATGTCGTTAGGTGTAAAGAAGGTCATGATGACAACGCCAACCAGATATAAACCCACATTGCGGGAGATGATGGCTACCAGCATGCCGACACCCATGCCCAGAGTATTGATGATTAAGAAAATGCGGCGTCCGTACTTGTCAGCCAGTGACTTGTAGAACGGAGCTACCAGATAGATAAGATAACATCCTGTGGTGACCAGGCCCAGCGTACCTGATGCCTTGTCGAATTCAGGTGTTCCGAAAGTGGTGTTGAACAGGTCGCAGATCGTGAATGAGTCAACGGCTCCTCTGACGTTGGATGCCAGTTCATCGACGATGTAGACAATTGTCAGTACTACGACCAGGATGGCGAAATAATGCTCGTGACCATGAAAAATACTGTCCTTTTCCAGTCGGGCAATTTCCTTTAATTCTTTTTCCTTGTTTGACATATGATTATAATTCTCCTCAGTCCTTCTTTATTATAAAATTATCAAACTGTTTCCTCAACCCGAAAAGAAACACAAACAATCAAAAAACAATAATAAAAAATCATGTCAGAGGGACATGATTCAGTTACATTCTCCAGTCGATCGGTTCTGCTCCGTTTTTTACCAGAAACTCATTGGCCTTGGAAAAGTGACGGCAGCCGAAGAAACCGCGATACACACTTAACGGTGAAGGGTGTACGGTTTCCAGGATCAGATGTTTCGGATTGGTTATCAGCTGTTTTTTCTGACGGGCATTGTTGCCCCATAACAGATAGACGACCGGCTGATCCAGGGTATTGATCTTTTCAATGACATTGTTGGTAAAGGTTTCCCAGCCATGTCCGGCATGGGAATTGGCTCTGCCCTTTTCCACCGTCATTACGGAGTTGATAAGCAGAACTCCCTGTCTGGCCCACTTGACCAGATAGCCGTTGTTATAGTTCATCGGAATACCCAGGTCATCCTGGATCTCCTTGTAGATGTTCTGTAATGATGGTGGCAATTGAACACCCGGTTTGACCGCAAAGCACATGCCGCAGGCCTGACCAGGTTCATGATAAGGGTCCTGTCCCAGAATGACGACCTTGACCTTATCCATATCCGTAAAGTAAAAGGAAGAAAATACTTCCTTCTTTGGCGGATAGATGGTCTTGGTCCGGTATTCCCGCTTTAAAAACTCTGACAGTTCCTTAAAGTAAGGTTTCCGAAATTCCTCATTGAGGAACTTGTCCCAGGTAGCGTTAATCATCGATGTTGCTCCCGAGAATGGTTATGGAAACCGGTCTGACACAGACAATGGAGCCAACGATCCCCGGATTACGCTGACCGTCAAACAACAGCTTCTGATAACCGTCAAAGCGATAGTCAAAAGTCGCGTCTGTCGGATTGATGATGATGGTCAGATCGGTATTGCCGCTGCAGCTGGCGACCTTGTAAATGATAACGCCTCTGACAGCTTCAGTTTCCACGTCTGTTTCGATATGATCCGCATTCTTGTTGATGCGGTATTTTCTTCTGATGTTGATCAGGGTCTTGACATAGGAAATGATATCCCTGTGTTTTTCCCTGTCTTCTTCCTTCAGCTTATTAACGGAATCAGGCTGGTTATAGGTATTTGACATGCCGTATTTACTGCGGCAGAATTCCTGTCCGCTGTGAATGAACGGTATTCCCTGAGCCAGTATCACCATGCCCAGTAACAGCTTCACACGGTCATTGATCCTGTCTTCGTCTTCTTCCCGGCAGCAAACCGCCAGCTTGTCATATGCCGTCATGTCATCATGGCATTCCACATAGTTGACTGACTGCTCAGCCCTGCTGTAGGTAGCTCCCTTCATCAGGTCACAGGCTTCTTCCGTCAGATTCTTCTTACCGGTAGCGTAGCCTTTCAAAGCAGCATCAAAGGTACTTCCCTTGATGGTGTCACGGAAGGAATCATTGAAGAAGGCGATCTGCTTCATTAATGAACTGTTGCTGCTGCAGGCCATCTCCTCTTCCTTCAGAGCCGTATTCATCTTCCAGCCTTCGCCATATAACATGACATCGGACTTGAGTGCTCTTAAGGTCTCATAAGCCTGATTCATGGTTTCGACATCCAGAATGCCCATCAGGTCAAAGCGGAAGCCGTCAACGTCAAACTGGCTGACAAAGTATTTCAGCACGTCAATGATGTACTTCCTGACCATGTATCTGTTGCTGTCAACGTCATTGCCGCAATAGGTACCGTCACAAAGTCTTCCTTCACTGTCATAGCGGAAGAAATAATAAGGAACGGTCTGGTTGAAAATGGATGTCTTCAGATAATAGACATGATTGAAGACCACATCCAGATTGATCCTGATGCACTGGCGATGTGCTTCCAGAACCAGATCCCTGAAATCAGTAAGGATCTGCAGCGGTTCACTGACATTGGAAGAATAGCTTCCTTCCAGAGCAAAGTACTGTACCGGGTCATAGCCCCAGTTATAGAACAGTTCCGGATTGTTTTCATCAACACTGCCGAAGTCATTTACCGGCATCAGCTGCAGACTGGTTATGCCCAGATCCTTGAGATAAGGAAGTCTGCTGATCATTCCCCTGAAGGTGCCTTCTTCACTGTAGTCTCTGACGCTGGTCTCATAGATGACCGCATCACTGTAACGCCACAGTTCCGGCAGATGGAGTCTTTCCACTCTGTAGCTTTCAGGATCAACTACCACGCTTCGCTCGCTGTTGGCCAGGGAAGCCTTGCCATAAGGGTCATTGACCTGATGCCACTGGCCATTGACTCTGACCAGATAACGATAAACAGCTCCAATGCATCTTGGAGCTATGGTAAGGCGGAATACGCCTTTTTCCGTACGGTGCATGTCAACGGTCTTCCGTTTGTCACCGTACTCTATTTCTATCTTTACTCTGGAAGCTGTTGGCGCCCACAGAGCGAATTTGGTGTACTTGTCTGTCAGGGTCGAACCCAGATCATCACCGTCATAGCCGAACTGCTGATCAAAGCGTTCCGTCTTGACGATGAAACGGTACTGCAGGACACACTTAAAGGCGTTGGCTACCATTATCTGGTATTCCGTGCCAACGTCTATGTCCCCGCTGTATTTCAGTTTATAGGAATAGTAGGTAATGTGCTCTTTGGAACTGATCAGTTCCAGAGGAAGAGACAGTTTACCGTCCATGAGGTAGAAGACATTACTTTTACCTTCACAGAATTTCTTGTCTATAATTACTTCTATTTCCCGGTAGTCATCAAGATACGCTCTGACCAGACCGTCGTCCATTTAGATACCTACCTTGTTAAGATGCCAGATATCTCTGTTGTAATCTTCGATGGTTCTGTCTGAACTGAAGAATCCGCTGCTGGCGATGTTTCGTAAGCAGATCTTGTTCCAGTTTTCCTGGTCCTTGTACATGTTGGAAATCTTTTCCTGAGCCTGGCAGTATGCCTGGTAGTCTTCCAGCAGGAAGTATTCATCGTTATGGTACAGCAGATCGTCGTAGATGGCCTTGAAGTCATCCGGTCCGACATTCCAGGTTCCGTCGATCAGTGAATCAAGGATCTTTCTGATTTCCGGATTCTGTTCATATAATCTCATTGAACTGTAGCCTCTGACTCTCAGTTCTCTTAATTCTTCTACGGTTCTGCCGAAGATGACAATGTTTTCGTCTCCGACACGTTCATATATCTCAACGTTGGCACCGTCCATCGTACCGATGGTGATGGCACCGTTCATCATGAACTTCATGTTGCCGGTACCGCTGGCTTCCTTGCCGGCGGTTGAGATCTGTTCAGATACATCGGCAGCGTTCATCAGTATTTCCGCAATGGATACACAGTAGTTAGGAATGAATACTACCTTGAAGAACTTGTTGACCTGAGGATCTCTGTTGACCACTTCCGCAATGCGGTTGATCAGCTGAATGACCTGCTTGGCGTATACATAAGCCGGAGCTGCCTTGGCAGCGAAGAAGAAAGTACGCGGAACCATTGTAAAGTTAGGGTCGCTCTTTATCTTGAAATACAGACTGATCAGATGCATGCAGTTAAGCATCTGTCTCTTATAGGCGTGCAGTCTCTTGGCCTGGACATCAAAGATGGAATTGACATTTACCTCAATGCCCAGCGTGTCGTAAACATACTTGGCCAGGATCTTCTTGCGGGCCATCTTGGCCTCGGCAAATCTGACCTGCAGAATCGGATCATCGATGTGAGCCTTCAGCTTTTCCAGTTCATTCAGATTATCGATGAATCCGTCACCGATCGTATCGGTAATGACCTTGGTGAGCTGAGGGTTGGAATATACCAGCCAGCGGCGGTGAGTAACGCCATTGGTCTTGCTGTTGAACTTTTCCGGGAAGATCTGATAGAAGTCTCTCATGACATCGTTCTTCAGAATCTCGGTATGAATTCTGGCAACACCGTTAACAGAGAAGCAGCAGGCAGCACCCATATGAGCCATATGGACCTGATTATCTCTGATAATGGCTACTCTTTCACACAGGTTGTAGTCATTGGTTCTGTTGATGACTTCATTTCTGAAGCGGCGGTCAATTTCCTGAATCAGGATGTAGATTCTAGGAAGCAGCTTGACCATGACGCTTACCGGCCATTTTTCCAGAGCTTCATGCATGATGGTGTGGTTGGTATAGGCAACTGTATGGGTAACAATGTACCAGGCCTGATCCCAGCCGTAGTTGTATTCATCCATCAGGATCCTCATCAGTTCAGGGATGATCATGATCGGGTGAGTGTCATTAAGCTGAATGACGACCTTTTCATGCAGATTATCCAGAGTATGATAGTGTTCCAGATGGGACTTTATGATTGTCTGTGTACCGGCGGACACGAAGAAATACTCCTGCTTCAGTCTCAGTTCTCTTCCGACCTCAGTACTGTCATCAGGATAAACGTTCTGGCAGATTCTGTTGACATCATTCAGATATCTGATGAAATCTCTGCCTACCGGGTTATCTTCACTGGCTTCCGGCTTCCAGAGTCTTAAGGAGTTAACGACCTTGTTGCCTCTGCCGACAACCGGCATGTCATATGGTACGGCTCTGATGGTTTCAGCGTTGATGTGTCTGACTTCCATCTTGCCTCTTTCGTTCCAGTTGGTCTCGATCTGACCGTAGAACTTGACATCTACAGCATGCTTAGGCTTTCTGATTTCCCATGGGTTGCCGATCTTCAGCCAGATGTCAGGTACTTCGACCTGCTTGTTGTTTTCAATCTTCTGCTTGAACAGACCGTATTCATATCTGATGGTATTGCCATGTCCGGCATAACCCAGAGTTGCCAGGGAATCAAGGAAGCAGGCAGCCAGTCTTCCCAGACCGCCGTTTCCCAGACCGGCATCGGTTTCCAGATCTTCCAGTTCATTGAGATCTATGTTCAGATCAGCCAGTCCTTCCTTGACGATGTCATAGATACCCATGTTCATCAGGTTATTGGTTAACAGACGGCCAATCAGGAATTCCATTGAGAAATAGAATAACTGCTTATCGCTGTGCTTGGCGATTTCATCCTTGGTGTCCATCCAGTTCATGCTGGCGTAGTCACGGATCATCTCTCCAAGAGTAAGGAATCTTTCAGTAGGATCCGATGATGCCACGCTTCTTCCGTAAGTGTGGCTGAATCTTTCTGAGAATTCCCGCTTGAATTCTTCTTTGTTAGTAAACATCAAAACCTCCTAGTGCATTTTCCCCTCCAGGATGATGCCGGCAAACGGAGCCACTCTGACGGTCATGTGATATCTGAAACCGTGCTTGGCGCCTTTGACAGCTCTTACCTTATGGAAGTTGCACATGTTGCATCCGCTGTAAATATCTTTTTCTGAGTTCATTACTTCCGTAAAGAACCCATAAGTCGGTACGCCAATCTCAAACTCTTCATAGCCTACCGGGGCCATGTTGAGAATGACAACATAGCAGTATCCGCCGCCATATCTGATATAGCTGTAGATTCTCTGCTCGCTGTTATCGGCATCAATCCACTGGAATCCATCCCAGCTGTAGTCGTGCTCCCAGAAAGCCGGATGTGCCTTGTAAATGAGATTAAGGTCTCTGGTGAACCTCTTGAATGAGTCATGTGCAGGGTACTGCAGCAGGAACCAGTCAAGCTCCTTCTGTTCGTCAAATTCCCTGAACACTGCGAATTCATTGCCCATGAAGTTCAGTTTCTTTCCCGGGTGCGTATACATATATACCATTAAATTACGGCATTGTGCAAATTTCTGTTCATAATTTCCCCACATTTTGTCAATAATCGTACCTTTTGAGTGTACTACTTCGTCATGGGAGAACGGGAGAATGAATCTCTCAGAGTAGAAATAAGCCATGGAGAAGTTGATCAGATTGTGGTGATAGTGACGGTACTCAGGGTCCATCTTGTAGTATTTCAGAGTATCATTCATCCAGCCCAGATCCCACTTGTAGTCAAAGCCCAGACCGTTGTTTTCCGTCGGTGCAGTAACCAGAGGATAACTGGTTGAATCTTCCGCAATGATCATCACATTAGGATATTCCTTATGCAGATGGTAGTTGAATCTCTTGATGAAGCTGATCGCTCCCCGGTTTTCGCCCTTTGTAGAGTCACCGTTGTGATAGATCAGGTTGCTGACGGCATCAACACGCAGACCGTCACAGTGATACTTATCGATCCATAATGCAGCTGAGCTCATTAGGAAGCTGACAACCGTATTCTTGGAGAAATCGAAATACAGGGTATCCCACTGGCTTTCACTCTTGCCCGGATCATTGCTTTCATACACACAGGTTCCGTCAAATCTTATCAGACCGAACTCGTCCTTGACAAAGTGAGCCATGACTATGTCCATGATGACACCGATGCCATTTCTGTGGCAGGCATCAATGAACATCTGCAGCTGATAACAGTTGCCATAACGGCTGGTAACAGAGAAATAGCCGTACTGCTGATAACCCCAGGACCCGTCAAACGGGTATTCGTTCAGAGGCATCAGTTCAATGTGGGTATATCCCATTTCCTTAACATAAGGAATCAGCTCGTCGATCATTTCATAATAGCTGAACCATCTGCCGGCACCGTGATGCTTGAAACCACCCAGATGTACTTCATAGATGCTCATTGGTCCGTTAATGTCATTGTTTCTGTTTTTGACCCATTCCCGGTCAGTCCACTTGTATTCGTCAATGTTGACTACCTTGCAGACCCAGCCAGGACGCATCTCGTTATAAAAGGCAAACGGGTCGGTCTTGGTAACAAACTTACCGTCTGCCTGTTCAATGACATATTTATACTGTGCATATTCCGGAAGGTTAGGAACGGTTACTTCCCAGACCTCTTTATTGACTTTCTTTAAAAGAGTTGCATCACTGTTCCAGTTATTGAAATCGCCAACCAGCCTGACGCTGCGGGCGTTTGGTGCATATAAGCGGAAACAGACACCATTCTTGGTGAAGTGAGCGCCAAAAACATTATAGGCGTGTAATGAATATCCGTCATAAAATGACTGCAGTTCTTTGTTATCCATATAATACTCTCCCGTTTATCATTATAAACTATTTTGTCCCTTATATAAATAAAAAACAGGGAATGTCTCTGTGAAGAAACATTCCCTTTTCTGGGCTTTTTCTTAATTGTTTTTTCTGACAAATACCGTGCCTTCAGGCGGAAGTTCCGTTGTTATTTCTCCATCCGCCTTTCCAACCATGTACCGGTCTTTTTCATCGTCATAGTTCATGCCGATGATCATGTATGATCCAAACCTCTCAAACTGATAAGGCCAGTTCTTGTCCTCTTCAATGCCGTAATACCACAGGTTCCCCTTCAATCTGGTCTTCCGGCTTCTGAATTCCAGAACAACAAAGTCATCCAGACTGGAATAATAGCGGTTCAGCGTCCAGCTGCCGTCTTGCGAAACATATTCATCAGGTTCAACCTGTTCCACTTCATTTTCCGCTCTGGCCGTGACATTACGGTCAGGTAAACCCCGGTACCCGGTCTGTTCAATGATGTACTGTCCGTCATCCGATAACATGAAGTTGATCATCTGCCTGACGCTTTCCTTATCATTGGAAGCCATATAGGCGCACACCAGATCAACAGTTGCCGGATAGCTGCCGTTCTTGATGTTTTCCATGGTAGGTTCAACACCGTCGACTGACAGTATCTTGACATGAGTCTCCTGATTAAGACCTGTCAGGAAATATCTGAAGGTATAGCCCATGGCTCCCTTTTCGTTGTTGTATTCCGCAACCTTGCTTAAAACGTCGCCCATGCCTCCGACATATTCGACTTTCTTAGGTTCCTTGAGGCTGACATCCCCCATGAACCATTTCATCATGACCTGTGACCCAGAGTCTTCCGGCCTCTGGAAGGCAATGATCTTCTGGTTCTTGCCACCCAACTGTTTCCAGTTGGTTATGTCACCATGGTAGATTCCTCTTATCTGTTCACTGGTCAGATTATCAACCGGATTGTCTTCTTCCACAAAGAAGATGAAGGCTTCCTTGCCGACAGGAATGGTCATGATCTGTTCAAGCTGATGCATGGCTCTTTCCTTCTGATTCCGTGAAGGTCTGGCAGCCAGAACAATATCCACGTCTCCGGACACCAGTCGGTCATATCCTTCCACCGTATTGGTAAAGGTGACGATCCTTCCGTTGTAAAAATAAGTATTTCTGACAACGTAGTCTACACTCTTGATTCCGCCTTTTGAACCCCAGGCCTTTTCCGCTTCATCATGATACTTACCTTCAATGCTGCCGATGTCCTTATAGACAGCCTTTGCCAGGGCACTGTAAACCGGATAACAGGCTTCAGCCCCATCAAGTACCGGCATGTCTTCTTCATTTTCAATAATCAGTGAAGCTCTGTGATCAAGGGTTACCAGCTTCTGCCCGTCATAGACATGATATCCGGTGAAATCCGTCGTTGAATAGCCATGCATGTAATCAAAGCCATGACCCATGTATTTCTCATGGTCACTGTACATCTTCCAGATCCTGAACCCGCCATACCGGATGGCCAGGGCAAATGCACCTAGTATTATCTTTAAAACCGTATGTTTTTTCTTCATAACATTTTTCCTCAATTACATTATACCTGTATTGATAACTGTAATTCTTAATAATCTTCTAAAAAGAAAAAGCTGTTTTTCAAACAGCTCTATCTTGTACTGTCATTTTTAACCAGTGAAACAGGTATGACTGTTTCAGCTTCAGGTCTGTTTCCTTCCAGAAGACATCTTAAGGTCTCCAAGGCCTTCCGGGCAATCAGGGCTCCATTACGGTCAATTGATGTGATTGACGGAGAGGCCATTAATGAATACGGACTGTTGTCAAACGAGATCAGCCTGACGTCTTCAGGAACATAATATCCTAATCTTCCCAGAGCCTTTACGGCACCGAAGGCTGCTCTGTCTGAAGATGTGATGATGCCATCGATCTTTATTCCCTTGCGGAAATATCCCATGACCAGTTCAGCGGTTTCTTCTTCAGAACTCTTTACACCTTTTCTGTTAAGTACGAATGATTCGTCATACTGAAGCCCATTATTCTCCAGGGCTTTTCTGTATCCTGAAATTCTAGGGTTTTCCTGCTTCTCAGCGATGTATCCAGGCATCAACAGAATGTTCTTACAGCCCTTATGGATAAGATATTCAGTAGCTTCTTCCATCGCTGAGCTGTCGTCATTACCTACCCACGGAATTTCTCTTGCGGTAACCGGCTTTCTGTCAGCCAGTACCAGCGGATAGTTCTCCTCAATAAGGTCTTCTCCTAACTCCGAAAGTCCTGATACATCGATTATTCCATCACAGAAGGCAGAAAGAGATTTAAGATATTCCTTCTCCTTTTCTGAAGAGTTACTGGAATCACACAGAAACAGCTGTTCATCTTCCCTTAACTGCTTCTGGACCTGATGTCCCAGAAATGAGAAGAATGAATTATCGGTAGTCGGTATGATCATGCCTATCTTCTTCATCTTACTCACCTCTTAATTCCCTGATGATTTCCTTATAGGTCCTGCCCTTGCGGAACAGGGCGGAAGAACCAAGGATGAAGCCGTCAGCTCCCAGATTACTGAGATCTTCAATTACCTGCGGTGTGCAGTGACCGTCGATCATGATCTTGAAGCCGTATTCTTCCTTCAGTTCCACCAGCTGCTTGATCTTCTTCTTGGTAAAGTCAATGAAGGCCTGCCCGGCAAAGCCAGGGTTGACAGTCATGACCATTACATAGTCACACAGATTCAGTATCTCACTGATGCTAGATACGCTGGTATCAGGATTTACCGCGATTCCTGCATAAGCTCCCATTTCCTTGATGTGAGCCAGTGTCTTGACAACATATCTTTCACTTTCAGGGTGAATGTAGATGATGTTTGCTCCGGCCTTGATGAACCAGTCGACCTTATTGGCCGGGTTCTCGATCATCAGATGGCAGTCTACCAGCTTATCGGTATATCTTCTGATGGTTTCAACGTCCATGACGCCCATGGTAAAGTTTGGTACGAATGTACCGTCCATGATGTCGCAATGGAAGATGTCTGCACCGGCATCATCCAGCGCTCTGACTTCATCAGCCAGATGCCCATAGTTAGCACACATCATTGACGGACATAACAGTCGTTCATTCATAATTATTCCTCCGCAGCCTTTAAGTGCTGTGTTTCTTCAATTTCCCTTATCTGATCAATTCTGATCTGGTGTCTGCCGCCTTCATATCTGGCATTCAGCCATTCATCAACGATCATCTTCGCTGTTTCAATGCCGATCACTCTGGCCCCGAAGGCGATGATGTTGGTGTTGTTATGTTGCTTTGACAGTTTGGCAGTATATGGATCAGAACATACACAGGCTCTGATGCCATGTACCTTATTGGCTGACAGAGAGATGCCTACACCTGTTCCGCAGATCAGGATACCGCCGTCAACTTCACCGTCAGCTACCATTCTGGCTACCTTGTAACCGGAAACCGGATAGTTGAATCTTTCGTTTGAATCCGTTCCGACATTTATTACTTCATATCCCTTTTCTTCGAGATACTCCTTGATTTCCTTTTTCATTTCCACTGCTACGTGGTCATTTCCGATTGCCAGTTTCATGTTTATCTGTTCCTTTCCAGTAGTTTTACTTATTTACACTGGCCATTCTGAACCAGGTATAATGTTCGCCTTTGATTGATACAGAAAGCTGATAGATGTTCTTTGGCCAGGTGCAGCCGCCAAAGCCGCCGTCACCGATAGCGTGAATGTCAGCTCCGGTCTGCTTCATCAGAATGGCGATCTGTCTGATGGTTTCTTCATCAGCGCATTCCACTGATGAATCCAGAAAACACATCGTCAGGGTACCAGGCTTATACTGATGTACAAACTGTACCAGAGTACGGATGTCTTCAACTGTTATGCCGCCTCTTGAACCAGGACAAGGCAGGTCAATGCAGTCTGCCCCGGCATCAATCAGCTGACGGACTATGTCCTTTGTATCATAATCAGCAGTTGGATCACCCAGTACTTTTTCAGTTATGCCATCCTCCCACTTGCCGGCCATGATGATCATGTCATCGCCCAGCAGTGATTTAGCCAGCCTGGTAGCTTCAATAACATCTGTTAATGACGTTCCTGAACCCGGATTGCCGCCCAATACTATGAAATCAGCGCCAATCTCCTTACATTTAAGAATATGTTCTCTGGTTGCAACCATGCCTTCTCTTCTGTACAGGGCTTTCTTGCCGCCGTCTTCTGAACCGGCCTTAGGACAGCCAAGATAAATACCGATAGGACGGTTGCATCTTTCCTTGAGCTCTTTTAAGGATAATCCGCATAATCCAGGATTATTATCAAGGTTATCAAGGTCAATGGTATTCAGCATGACCATGTCTGCACCCCAGGCAAACATAAGCTCCGAATTTGTTACTCCTCTGACGACACCCGGACCGGCAAAAAGCAGATGCTGACCCATGATCGTTCTGGATTCAGATTTATATATGGATTCCTTGAGTTCCATCGCACTCATTTTCTGAAAATCAGATTTTGTTGCACTGATAAGGCGAATGACGTTTGACATACTATATACCTCCGTTTTAATTATAACAGTTTAAAGCCGGTAAATACTCTTTTGTACTACCGGCTTTAATTTCAACTGTGATTATTCTTCGTCGAACTTCTTGTCGTATCCGAACAGATATACCAGAGCAGCTGTTCCAAACAGAGCTACCAGCATGGCGACTACGAAGTAACCGAAACCTTCACCGATAAATAATGGGAATGAAAGGATTCCGACCGGACCGCCAGCCAGGGCAGCAGCGTTACCGAAACCGGCGATTCCACCTGCTACTGCAGCAACGGCAACAGCGATGTAGAAAGGCTTCTTCAAAGGCAGGTTGACACCATAGATTGATGGTTCAGTGATGGCAAATACACCAGTGATTCCTGCAGATAAGGCTGTTTCTCTTAAGCGCTGATTCTTTGTTCTTAAGGCAACACCCAGAGCAGCGCCGGCCTGTGTCCAGTTGGAAGGTCCTGTAACAGCGTTGATGGTGTTACGTCCATACTGAGCAATGTTGAGAGTTCCCAGAGGGACAATACCCCAGTGCAGACCGAAGACAACCAGTACCTGCCATGCAGCACCAAGGACGACACCGCAGACGGTTGGATTCAGATTGTATAATGCAGTGTATGCAGCACCCATCCAGCCCTGTAATGTTGCAGTGATAGGTCCGATGACTAAGAACATTACCGGTACAGTGATGACTAATGTCAGTAATGGTACCAGAACGTATCTTGCGTATTTAGGAACTAACTTGTTGCATGTCTTTTCAACAACTGACATGAACCAGATCGTAACGATGATTGGAATTACGGAAGAACCATAACCCTGTCTCTGCATTGACATTGGGATTCCTAAGAACTTCAGTCCGTTTTCGCCTAATACCAGACTCTGGATCGTAGGAGATACCATGGTCAGAGCTACCGCAACTGCGATGTATGGATTGCATCTCCACTTTACAGCTGCAGCATATGCCAGATATACAGGCAGGAAGTTGAAGATGGCGTTGTAGATTTCGTTGATTACGATATATACGCCGCTGTCAGTTGCCAGTCCGGCAAACTTGGTTAAGATCATTAATAATGAGCGGATCATACCGGCACCGATCAAAGCCGGAAGAATTGGAGTAAAGATGTTGGTAACCAGATCGATGACCTGATCCATGAATTTACCCTTTACCTTGAGATCATCCTTTTCAACAACGTCGATGGCTGAACCGACAATGCCGGTTACATCCTGAACAGCGTTGAAGACATCTTCTACTTCGTTACCGATAACGACCTGGAACTGTCCGCCCTGTTCGATGACATTGATGACACCGTCAATCTTCTTGACAGCTTCAGCTGATGCCTTTGAATTGTCTTTTAATTTAAAACGTACGCGTGTAATGCAATGAGTTAATGATGCAATGTTTTCCTTACCGCCGATTTTTTCAACGATTTTAGAAGCAGTTTTCTTGTAATCCATTTTTTATCCTCCTTGTTGGTTATACGTTTAACCCACCTTGAATATATCATTTCAATAATTCCCATTCAATAGATTATTACAAAAAAGTTAAACGTTTAATCATTTAACCATTCATTTAACCATTTTTATGCTATAATACAGGCATGGAAAACAGAAAAATGTTGTCAATTATTGATGTTGCCAGACTTGCCGGAGTCTCCACGGCAACTGTTTCACATGTCATAAACAAGAGCGGACGCTTTTCTAAGGAAACCGAAGAAAAGGTCATGAAAGTCATAGAACAGTACGGTTATGTGTCCAACAACAATGCCAGATCACTGAAATCCTCGGCATCCCACACGGTTGGACTGATCATACCAAACATCAACAATGACTTCTTTTCATCAATTGCCGTAACCATTGAACAGTTCTTTGATTACTACGATTATTCCCTGTTCATCTGCAATACCGATAATGATCCTCAGAAGGAAAGAAGATATTTCCGCCGTCTTGATTCCATGAGAGTAGACGGCATCATCGTCATTTCCTGCCAGAAAAGGATTGAAAAGGATGTAATTTCCCGAAACATTCCGATCGTCCTGCTCGACAGAATTCCTGAAAACGACATGGACCTTCCTGTCGTAACCTCAGATTCCAAAAACGGCATTTATCAGGCTACCACATCTCTGATCGAAAAAGGATGCCGTAACATAATATTCATTTCATCCTTCCTGGCAACCTATGTTTCAACCAACCGTTCCGAAGGCTATCTGGAAGCCATGCACGACCACGGACTGCCGGCTTCCCGTAAAAGCATTATCCAGCTGGAAAGCGGGCCATCAATTGTCCACAGCGAAACGTCTATCTACAACTACATCTCCCGGGGAAATAAGGTTGACGGCATCGTCTGTACCAGTGACAATCAGGCTATCGGTGCCATGGAAGGCGTCAGGCGCCGGGGACTGCGTGTTCCGGAAGACATCAAGGTTTACGGTTTCGACAATCAGTTCCAGTCAAGGATCTCCACCCCGACTCTGTCAACTGTCGAAAGAAGTCCTTCATCATTAGGAAAAATATCTTCAGAAGTGCTGATGAACCTGATCAGAAACAAGCCTGCTGAGAAAACAACCGTTCTGAGCTGCAGTCTGGTTCAGCGTGAATCCACCGCTTCATGAATGTAGCATAATGAATCAATGATAAATGATATAATGATATCAAGAGGTATACCACATGAAAAAACAGGACAGATGGAACGAAATACTCAACATAATCAAGATCAAAAGGGAAGTCACAGTTGAAGAACTGGCTGAAGAGTTCAATACTTCTCTGGCAACCATCAGAAGAGACCTTCTGGAAATGGAGGAAAACTCCATAATCACCCGTTTCCATGGCGGTGCCAGATATAACACCACCAGACTGTCAGAACCTCCTATGATGCTTAAGTCAGAGACCAATGCCCGTGCCAAGCAGATGGTAGGCCGTTATGCTGCTTCCCTGATCAGGGACAACCAGCTTGTCTACATTGATGCCGGCAGCGCCACCTATGAAATGCTGAGCTACATTACTGCCAAGAACATAACCGTCTGTACCGTAGGCATTCCTCACATAAACAAATTGGTTTCTCTGGGCATAAATACCATTGTTCCGGGAGGACATGTCAGACCAAGCACCATGGCCATTACCGGAATCAAGACAGCCCAGCGGATCTCACAGTATTATTTTGATGTCTGCTTCATCGGCTCCAACGGCATCCATGAACAGATGGGTGTTACCACTACCAACGAATATGAAGCTGAAGTAAAACGAGCTGTCATCACTCACAGTAAGAAAGCCTACGTGCTTTCCGATAATACCAAGTTCAACGTAACCTACCCATGCAGTTATGCCAGTCTTGATGAAGTTACCATCATTACCGATTCATATTCCAACTATGTGGGGAAACCGATTCCTTCAATAATTGAAACTGACAAAATGACAATTCTGTAGCATTTGTTCATCAATAATGCTCATTTGTCAAAAAACGCTGACCGATATTCTGTCGAAACGCTTATTGCATTGATATTTTGCGCAATAAGTGTTTTCATTTACTTATAAAGCTAACGGGAAGTATAAAAATGAAAAGAAAAGTTCTCATAGTAACTCACAGCGATCTGGCTGAAGGCCTGGCTGTTCTGCTGAAACCTCAGGATAATTACCTCACGGAAGAAGACATTCACAGCTGCATTGCCGAATGTTCTTCCAGCATCATCTACGTCAACTCTTATCAGAGCGCCAACACTTCTGAGGATGACGAATAATGGAGTACAACTTATCCGTTAACGGGCTTGAAGTAGCCGCAACATTTGAAGAACAGGACATAGAAGGCTTCTATCTTCCTTTACTGCGACTGCTTACCAGAATTAAGGAAAACAGAAAGGACAAGCTTATCGTCTTTCTGGCTGCTCCTCCGGGATGCGGCAAGACTACCCTGTCCTATTTCCTGCAGTATCTTTCCGAAAACAGCGAAGAGCTGATTCCGCTTCAGGCTGCCGGCATTGACGGCTTCATGTACAAGAAGAACGTCATAAATGACATGACCATAGAGATTGACGGCAAGACACAGCCTTTAGCCATTTACAAAGGCTGTCCGGAAAGTTTCAATGTTGATGCTCTGCGCAACAAGCTTAGGATAATCAGATCCGGAAACATTACCTGGCCGCTCTACAGCCGTCAGATCCATGATTCCGTTGATGATGTGATAACCATTGACCGTGACATTGTCCTGATCGAAGGTAATTATCTTCTCTACAACCAGGGAAACTGGAAGGATATTCACAATTACTGTGATCTGAGTCTGTTTATCCACAACGATGTATCCAAGCTCGCTGAGCGTCTGATCAACCGCAAGAAAATGGGCGGATCCAGTGACAGCGAGGCCGTTACTCATTACGAAACATCGGACAGACGAAACGTGATAACCGTAATGAATCACCACTATGAACCGGACATTGATGTTGTCCTGGACGGCAGCACCATTACATCCATAACAAGCCACGTAGAATTATAAGACAGACAGCTGCCCTGCAGCTGTTTTTTCATGCACAGAAAAGAGCAGTTGTAACCGCTCTTCTTTCTTCTATAGATTTGAAATGATGAAGTCTCGGTATTCTTCCGGCACTCCGCAAGGGTATATCGTGGTATTGGTTTCCTGGCATTCCAGCTGATACGCCTCTTCATCAACCATGTATCCCAGGTCACAGGCACCGACATAACCCCACAGAATGCAGTGTGGTTTCTTCGATGCTGCCTTGATGCCCCATCATTCAATCCTGGTCACTGCAATTCTCTTAGTCATTTCACTGATCATGTCTGCACTTGGCATTCCATCACAGCAGACCATTGAGGTACTGGCTGCAGAGGCCAGACGTAAGCTGTTTTCTATGTCATTTGTCCGCAGGATCGTTGCGACAAATGTTCCAAGCATCGAGTCACCGGCTCCAATGCTCTTGACCAATGTTACCTTAGGGGTATCAACGTGGTATATTCCGTGATCACCGCAATATAACGCACCGTGTTTACCCATTGACAGCAGGATGTTTCTTACTCCTGCTCCTCTGATTTTCTTCAGATAATCTTTGTAGTTATCTTCGCTGATGTTTTCCTCATCAACCATGTATTTAAGTTCATCTTCATTAGGTTTGATCAGATAGACATCCAATCCTTCAAAATCCTTAACCTTGAAGTTAGGAACATCCAGAACACTTTTTGCGTCTCTTTCAGAAATCAGACGGCACATGATCTTGACATATTCCCTGTCAACACCTCTAGGAAGACTTCCGGAAATGATTACCACATCTTTACTGTTCAGTTTACCCAGGTAATCCAGCAGTTCCTGTTTCCGTTTTTCTTCAATCAGCGGTCCGGTCGGATTGAAAGCGTAATCCACACTGCCGTAAACCTTTACGTTAATTCTGGTCAGTCCCTCAATTGCGATTGGGTGGGCAGTTAAATACTGATATGGTTTAAGCGATTCATTGATGAAGTCTCCCGTTCTTCCTCCTGCAAAGTAAACTGTCTCTGAAGGGATTTCGAGAACATCAAGCATCTTTGAACAGTTTATTCCCTTTCCGGCTGCAACAAATCTGCTCTCATTGATTCTGTTGACATCATCAAGAACAGTCTTATCAAACTTCAGGAAGTAGTCTATGGATGGATTCAGTGTAACTGTAAAAATCATATGGAACCGCTTTCTTATTTTTTATACTTGTAGTATAAATAGAGAAAAAACCGCGCACAATCTTTTTCGCATATGCAAAAAGAAACAATCATTAATAATGCTCATTTGTACAAATACAGTCTTCGAAACCCAAAAAGCAGCCTGTTTTACTTCATTTTCTCAGGATCAGACTATATATTATTACTGAAAAGAGGACCTGTTCATGGAAGAGAATACCAGCAGTTCAATCAGCGGTTATGTACCGGTAAGTCAGATAACCGTCAGCGGAAACTAAATTAAAACCATCATGTACAAGAACAACACAGCCGTCAATCTGGCAATTCCAATTGCCCTGGGACTGATACTTATCAGACATGTGCTGACAATCATAACCGGTCTTGTCATACTGGCAGCCGTCTTCTTTGCCCTGACCAAGGTCAAAGACCGCAGGGTAGTGGACATGTATGATGACTGTCTGGTCATTTATGACGAAAATGATCCGGAACTGGCTAGAAAACTGTTATTGGAAGACATCTATGAATGGACCATCCGTGACAGCAATCAGAACGCTTCCTGCGCCATCTTCACCATGAACTATGGGGAAAGAATAACCCGGAATACCTTCCAGCTGGTAAAATGCTATAACACATTGCGTGACCTGATGCCTGATAAGGAATCCCGTGTCAGACAGCTCAATTACCGGGGTGAAAAGGTAAATTCCGGTCTGTCATCAATAACCTCTATCTTCAAAAGAAAAAAGTAAAACCTGAAGGGAATCATCCTTCAGGTTTTTTTCATTCTTTTAGTTATTTTACAAAGTAAGCCAGAGCGAAGGCCTTAGGTCCCGCATAGGAACCTACGGTCGTACCTACTACCAGTTCTTCAACTTCCTTATTGAAATACCTGTTTCCGTATTCCTCCATGAAGTTATCCGTCCGCAGGGATGAGGTTCCGGTATACCCGCAGACAAACGGCATGTCGAGATCGATCTCGCCGCCCTTGGCCATGTACCGGTCAACTTCGATGTAGCTCTTCTTAGTTCCTCTGACCAATTTCAGGACATCAACCTTGCCATCGGTAATCGTAATGATTGGCTTGATGCCCAGCATCGTACCAATGGCACTGGCTGTTCCGGAGATACGTCCGCCCTTCTTGAGATATTCAAGAGTATCAAAGGCGGCAATGATTCTGACCTTTTCCAGGGCTGCCGTCAGTTTGGCATAGATCTCGCTGGCGTTTAGTCCCTGATCACGCAGCATTACGGCATACTTGACCAGAACGGTATAGCTGAAGCAGAAATGTCTGCTGTCAAAGACCAGTACCTTGTCATCAAAGTCTTCCCGACCCATGCGGGCACTCTGATAACAGCCTGAAACACCGGAAGACATTGTCATGCATAATACTTCATCATATTCTTCCAGAGCTTCTTCAAAAGCCTTTTCATACTGATAAGGAGTTATCTGACTGGTCTTGGGAAACAGGTCGCTTCCTTCCAGCTTTTCATAGAATTCCGTATTGGAAATGGTAACACCATCAAGATATTCCTCCTCACCCAGCAGATATCTCAAAGGCAGAATCTTTATTCCCAGTTCTTCTCCCTGCCGCTGTGGTATGTCACAGGCAGAGTCAACAATAATCTTAACAGTCATGCTCAAATCCTCCGCGCAATAGATATTATAACGGCAAATCTTCATTATGGCAAAAATAAAAAGTCTGCATTAAACAGACTTCATCCTTAATCCTGGTTACTGATAGCCGGAAGCTTGTATATCTCTTCACCCTCCTGAGTGATCAGATATTCACCTCTGGCCCAGATCTTGACATAGTTTTCATCAAGCAGCTGTTCCTTCTGCTGCATCAGGTGTTCCTGTTCAGCCTTGAGATCAGCCAGCTCTTTCTTGGCGTCGTTGATATCAGTAAGAAGAGTAAAGGTCGTCTCAACTTCACGCGAAATCTGCCACAGGAAATAGCCGGTACCTGCCAGCATAAGCAGACTCAGCACTACCGTGAACACTGTCGCTAAAGGTGATTTCTTCTTTTTCTTCAGTTCTGTCATCCTTTTACCTCTTACGCCTTACTATCATACATATTTAATTGTGAAATTTCAAGTATCGCTCTCTTCTTCCAGGTACTTCTCCTCAACGACTTCATAGAGATCACTGGCTTCATTCTTTCTGACAATGTCCTTAACTTCCAGTACTCTGACTGTCAGAGAACGCTGCCCAAAGACGACTTCAATGATGTCTCCGGCCTTTATGTCAGTGGAAGGTTTGGCTACTCTTCCGTTAACTATGACTCTCTGATTGGCTGCCAGTTCCTTGGAAACGGTTCTTCTCTTCAGTATTCTGGCAACCTTTAAAAACTTATCAAGCCTCATTTTTCTGCCTTTCTGCCTTTTCGGCTATGTTCATTACTTCATTTACGGTAACGATCCAGTTCTTTCTTTTCGGAATCAGGAAGGTGATCCTGTTCTTAGTATATCTTAATCTGATGCCGGCCGACAGTTCCATGACCTTTTCAAACAGTCTGACACCGTCAACCTTCTGGGAAAACCGCGGTGACAGGATCAGGCGGCATTCCTTCTCCAGTTCCTCCAGCGCTTCAAACTTTCGTGAACCGAGCATGATCTCAGCCCTCTTCTTTTCAAACAGCAGTCTTACTGAATTAGGCAGACGCCCGTAACGGTCATTGATCTCTTCCAGCAGAGCATTAAGTTCCTTACGGGTCTTCATCTTATCGATTCTCTGGTACAGGGTGATCTTTTCATAATCCTCCGGTGCAAATCTTTCCGGAATGTATCCATCGACATTGCCGATCTTAGGTCCGGTTTCTTCCTTCTTCTTCACAATGCCCTTCTGCTGTTCAATGGCTTCCTGCAGCATGTCCAGATACAGATCCATGCCGACAGTATTGATGAAGCCGGCCTGTTTCTCACCCAGAAGATCTCCGGCACCTCTTATCGTCAGATCTCGCATCGCAATCTTATATCCTGAACCCAGTTCAGTAAATTCCTTGATCGACTGCAGTCTCTTGGAGGCTACTTCGGAAAGCTGCTTGCGGCCGTCATACATCAGATAGGCATAGGCAATGCGGTCGCTGCGGCCTACTCTTCCTCTGATCTGATAAAGCTGTGACAGCCCGAAGTTATCTGCCTTGTCTATGATCACCGTATTGGCATTGGAAATGTCAATGCCGGTCTCAATGATGGTCGTACATACCAGAATGTCATAGTCACCCATGACAAAGCGGTACATGACATCTTCTATTTCCTCACGGTTCATCTTACCGTGAGCTACCGCTATGCGGGCTTCCGGCAGTTCAATTTCCAGCTTGGCCGCTACCTGATAGATCGTGGAAACATTATTGTGCAGATAGAATACCTGTCCCCCGCGGGCCAGTTCCCTCTGGATGACTTCTTTGATGAATCCCTGATTCTTTTCCACGACATAGGTCTGAATCGGCATTCTGTTTAAAGGCGGTGTATCCAGCTGTGACAGGGACATTATTCCAATCAATGACAGCTGCAGGGTACGCGGGATAGGCGTAGCCGACAGCGAAAGAACGTCAATGGTTCTCTTAAGTTCCTTGATCTTGCCCTTGGCCTCAACACCGAAGCGCTGTTCCTCATCCACGATCAGCAGACCAAGATCCTTGAATTCAATGTCCTTGCTTAAAAGACGGTGAGTTCCGATCAGAATGTCGACCTTACCTTCCTTTACTTCCTTAATGATCCTTTTCTGTTCGCTTTCCATGACGAAACGGTTAATGATCTCAATGTTGACTCCAAAACCCTTGAATCTTTCCTTAAAGGTATTGTAGTGCTGACGGGAAAGAATGGTGGTTGGGCACAGATAGGCAACCTGCTTGAGATTGCTGACAGCCTTGAAGGCCGCAATCATGGCCACCTCGGTCTTGCCGAAGCCGACATCACCGCACAGTAATCTGTCCATCGGCTTAGGCTTTTCCATGTCCCGCTTTACTTCGGCAATGGCTCTTTTCTGATCATCCGTCAGTTCATATTCAAAATTGGCTTCAAATTCCCTCATCTGATCATCATCAGGCAAAAAGGCATAACCGATGTTCTGTTCACGGTCAGCGTAAAGCTGCAGCAGTCTGGCTGCAATGTCATTGACATCCTTCTCAACCTTTTCCCTGGTCTTTTTCCAGGTTTCCCCGCCCAGCTTGCTGACACGGATACCGACACCTTCCGAACCGACAAACTTTCTGACCAGTCTGAACTGTTCCAGCGGTACCAGTAATTCATCATCATTCTTATATAGTATTCGCAGATAGTCACGGTGATTACCCCTGATCTCTCTGGTAACGATTCCCTGATAAATACCTATGCCATAGTGATTATGAACGACATAGTCGCCTTCATTTAAGTCCTGATAGTCATCAAGCCGTTCCGCTTCCCGGAACTTGCGGGAATATCTGCCCTTCTTGATGACGGTTCCAAACAGCTCCTTGGCCGTTAATACCGTATATTCCTGATAACTGAAGCCTTCTTCAAAGATCTCGTCCATGAACTCGATCTTATCATCAAGCCTGTTCTTCTTAAGTTCTTCCTCCAGCAGTCTTCTGTTGGTTCGACCTAAAGCCAGAATGACCTTCTTGTTCTCAGCCAGTTTTCCTATCTGTATCATAGCCTTATCCAGAGGCAGCTGCGGGAAAAATACCTGCGAAATGCTGCTGGTAATGGCATGATCAAAATCAGGGTACAGAGTCATCACATAAGGGTTATGGCGAGCCATCAGGCGGTGATAATCATCATATACGCTGAAATAAGCCAGGCTTCTTCCGGCTCTGAACATCTCCGTTATGTATTCCGATGTTTCATTTAACGTCCGGCGGACATTTGTTTCGATTTCCTCTTCCGTTGACAGAACAATGTCCGGATCATCAATGTAATCCAGTATTCCGGCATTATCTCCAAAGAAGCATCTGTATCTGTACAGATAGTGTTCAAACAGATGATTCTCCAGATAGCTGATGTCTCTTTCTACTTCGCCCTGCAGTTCGATACTGAAATCAGTCTTGCCTTTGTCTCTGTCAAACTGTTTCATTATTCTCTGCTTGACCGGTTCAAAGTCCTCATCATAGATCAATGTGCTGGCCGGGACGATCCTGATCTGCTTTACCGGCTGGATCGTACGCTGACTGGACATGTCAAAGAAACGGATTGAGTCAATGACATCGTCAAAGAACTCGATCCTGACCGGATAGTTTTCCTGAATGGTAAAGACATCAACCACGTCACCTCTCATGGAGAAGGTCAGAGGCTGATCAACTCTGCTGGCCTGACGGTATCCGCTTTCTATCAATAGTTTTTTAAGCTGATCCATGCGGATGACCTGATCATTCCTCAGTTCAATAATGTGTCTTCTGAAGGTTTCCACGGACGGCAGATATCTTACCAGTGCCGTAGGATGCGTGATTATTACTCTTGGTTTATTATTTAGGACAATGTCAGCCAGCGTTTCCATCTGACGGGCATACATTGTCGGGGTGGAAGCAATTGCCTCCACTCTTAACGATTCTTCCACGTTGAAAATCAGCACATCCTCCTGAAGCAGGGGGGTCAGCTTCCTGAAAAGCTGCTGTGCTGTGTATAAGTTATTCTTGACGATCACCAGGTTGCGGGGCTGCTGTCTGAAAGCCGTCGCAATTACCAGTGCCTCAGTGTTAGGTGCCAAAGATGACAGGCCCTTAATGCGGTCATTGACTGCCTTAACGGCAGCATCATCTTTCAGCAGGTTCCAAAATTCAATCATTCAAATACCTTCCTTGAAAGATGTATGTCCATTGTACATCATTCATCAGGTTATTTCCAGCGCTATGACGCACAAGAAAACCGGAGAACACTCATCTCCGGTCATTGTTTTAAAATTCCTTCTTATCCATCATCTTTATCGTTGCCAGGTAAATAACATAGCAGATCACTGCCGTTATCGCTGCCAAGCAGCCTGCAATGACCCATGGATTGATCTTATCCAGGGCAGCCATGAACCCAGAAATCCGCGGTCCCAGCTTTTCGGCAAATCCCTTAACAGCCAGTGCAATGGCTGCTACAACACCGTATATGATGAACATTACCGTCCTGGCCTTTTCAGATCCATACTTCAGCTGAATGAAGATCATGGCGAAACACATTATTGATATTATGCATACTGTCATTAACAGCACTGCTGCCAGCCCTTCGGTTTCAACCGGTTTTCCGGTAACTAAGCCCAGAATGAACATTACCGCTGTACCGTATATCCGGCCGAACACTTCCATTAGCAGAGTAAATATGAACTTTTCCGCTACATAAGTCTTACAGTCAACCGGCAGAGAGAACAGGAATGGGAAGCCATTGTCATACTCATCATAGCTGATGGTTCCGCTGGCAATTATTCCCATTAACATGGTCATGTACGCAATGACGAAGCCTGCATCCAGTGACATGCCCATTATGACTGAAAGTATCAGATATATTAGCAGTGTCTGCCTGCGCTGTATTGCCAGGCGCAGATCCTTGATAACCAAACCTTTCATCTTACTTACCTCCTGTCAGCATCAGGATCAGATCATCGATGCCGCTGTTTTCCACAACAATACCAGGATAGTTCTCCACGTAGTACTGTTTTTCATCGCTGAGACAGCGGTAGCCATAGTTTTCCTTTTTGGCTTCCAGGATATGACTTCTGTCCATCTTTTCATAGGTTTCCCCATCCATCTTGAGAATGCCGTAATTCGAAAGGATCTTATCGGTATCCTCATGCAGAATGATCCTGCCCTTATGGATCAGGTAGATGTCATCACACAATCCTTCCAGATCTGAGGAGATGTGTGATGAAATAAGAATTGAACAGTCTTCGTTTTCCACCAGGTAATCCCTTAACATGTCCAGGAGCTCGTTTCTGGCTTCAACGTCCAGTCCGCTTGTCGGTTCATCCATGATCAGCAGTCTGGCCTTATGGCTTAAGGCCGTCAGCACTCTCAGCTTGGCCTTCATGCCGGTTGAGAAATCCTTTATTCTTTTATCCATTGGAAGATCAAATTCCCGGCACAGTTTTCTGAAACTGTCAGCATTGAAATCCTCATACATGTTTTTCATGATGTCAGTGACATCCTTAACCGTCAGATAGCCGCTGAATCCTGATTCAGACAGTGCTACACCCAGCTTCTGCTTGTCCCGGGCTGTAATGTCGGCTACATCCTTGCCCATTAGAACAACTTTTCCGGAATTCGGTTTGACCAGTCCGAGAATGGATTTGATCGTGGTGCTCTTGCCGGCGCCGTTTTTGCCTACAAGTCCGCTGACCTTGCCGGATGGGATCTCCATCGAAATGTTCAGTTCAAATCCGTCATATTTCTTAACCAGATTCTCAATAGAAATCATATTCATTCCTCCATCAGTATGTCGATGATCTCTTTTATTTCTTCTTTACTCAATCCGGCAGAATAACCCTGCTGGATGGCCTTATAAAGATCATCTTCCACAGCTTTTCTTCTGGCTTCAAAAGCCAGCTGCCTGTCCGCAGCATTGACAAACGTTCCCTTGCCGTGAACCGTGGTAACAAATCCTTCCGTTTCCATAAAGTCATAGGCTTTCTTGACCGTCAGAGCACTGATCTTCAGCTCTGAAGAAAGAGCTCTGACTGAAGGCAGAATGTCCCCTTCCTTAAGTTCACCGTTTATGATATTGCTTTTGATCTGCGATACCACCTGTTCATAGATTGGTATCATTGAGTTGTTGTTTATAATAATGCGCATATTTATCAACCTCACAAACAGTGTATAACAGTATATAACTGTTGTCAACTGTTATATACTGTTTATTGCATAAAAAAGGACTTTTCATGTAAAGTCCTTTTCCCTCTTTATTTTTCTCCTGTCTTAATGAACCTTATCAGTTCTTCAACATCATCGAAGTCATCGTAATCACCGATTATCCCATCACGGTGATAAACCACGCCTTTCGCCTCGTTTCTTTCCAGACAGTCAAGAAGTTCTTCTTCCCCATATCTTCTGGCAAACAGTGTAAAACCATAAGGTTTGATTTTCTCCAGCAGGCCTTTTCGGCACTGCTGATCACACTGGTAACAGTACCCGATATTCTTTTCAATCGTACATTTTCTGTTCTGACACCAGTCCTTATCCGGACAGTCCCCGGAATTACAGCCGCCACAATGCCGGTTTTCACTGCACAGGCAACAGGCAAGTCCGCATCTTCCAATACCCAGTTCTCGTTTCATATTCATTCCTTTTCAGTCAGAAATTCCCTTATGGCATCCAGCTGCTTCAGGGCTGTCTGTCTGCCAATTTCGTAAACTCGTCTGAGTTCTTCCGGATCCTTTTCCACTCTGCCGATGTTCAGACTTTCAGCCGGTCTGATTATGAAGGCCTTTCCTTTCTTCACGTCATGTTCTACTTTCTGAACCTGCTGATTGTAACGTGTGTGTCTTTCACTCATTACCTTCGCTATTTTCGGATACTTTCTGTATCTCAGCTTAAACAAAGGAATCAGTTTGTTTTTAGGCTTAATGAATCCTTCAGGCTGTGTCAGGATGACAACATTGCGGTCATAGCCGTTTTTCAGCATGATCTCATATGGAATTGAATCAGTCATGCCTCCGTCAAGATATAAGTGCCCTCCTATTTTCACCGGTCTTGATACCAGGGGCATGGAAGCTGATGCCCTGAACCACAGAGTGTCCTCATCCAGACCGTCATGGCATTTGTGATAGACGCATTTGCCGCTTTCAATGTCCGTTGCCCCCACATAGAATTCCATTGGATTATCTCTGAATGTTTCCGTATCAAAAGGATCAAGTAAGTGCATGATCTGACGGTAACAGAAATCTGCACCGTACATGTCTCCGGTTTTGATCAGTGACCTTACTGAACAGTATCTTGGATCATTACAGTAGGTAGTGTTGTATCTCAGTGGTCTGCCAATCTGTTTAGACTTGATGTTACAGCCAAACACCGCACCTGCCGATATGCCGGCTGCACCGTTAAAATCAATGCCATTCTCCATGAAGACATCAATTACTCCGCAGGTGAACAGGCCGCGCATGGCTCCGCCTTCCATTATTAATCCTGTTTTCATATCTAGATTATATCATTTTCAGTAAGCCACTAATACTCTGACACATCTGAAAAGGGCTCTGCTTTCTGAGCCCTTATTGATCATATTCTTATAATGACTCTGGTTCCGTCTCTTTCTTCTATTTCCATCAGATTAAAGTGACCGTAGTTTCTGACGAATTCTTCCAGATGGCTGACGCTTTCAGTAATTAGATCTCTGTAGTACATTACGGTATCTTTCTGCCGGCTTTCAGTGTATTTCAAGGCTATCTGCCATAACCACCTGGAACGCAGGGCAGCTGTCGGAAATATCAGTTTGATCGGGAAGTGCAGTTCCGGTGTGGATACTTCAATTTTCATTTATTCTACCGTTATTCTGACATGATCACCGTCTGCGCTGTCTACTGATACCAGTTCTCCGATGACACCCTGTTCTACCAGTGCATAAATCTGATTGAAGTCAATGCCTTCCAGAGCCTTGTTTCCGCTGAAGACCTTTACGGAATCGTTATTAAGGAAGATTCTGACAGCGGCCATTGGGAGATTGACTCTGACCCTGTCTCCGTCATTACTGTCTACGGTTATCCGTAAGACCATCTTGTTGACGTCTTTTCTGGCTTCCACCGGCACATATACAGGTTCCTGTCTCTTCTTTCCCAGCAGCTCATCAACAGTAATGTTGAAGATGTCAGACAGTTTTAACAGTGTATCAATGTCAGGAGAAGTCAGATCATTTTCCCATTTACTGACAGCCTGAGCTGAGATGTTAAGTCTGTCCGCTATGTCATTCTGCGTAAGATTGTGTTCCCTTCTTAAGTCTGCAAGTCTTGTTCCAAAGCTTTCCATGTTAGTACCTCCTGCTTTTTTCACTGCCATTTTCTCCTTTCTAACCATAAAAATGAAGCGTCTGAACGTTGAATTACTAACTTGTCGGTTGTTTTTTCACTAACCAATTTGTTTAGTTACCTAAATTGTACTATTTTTGCCTTTAATGTACAAAAAAAGCGGATTGCTCCGCTAATTTTCTAATATTCAGGAATTGCCTCAGCATCCAGCAGAGTTGCCTGTCTGGATTCTTCAAGAATGCCTCCCAGGATCTCCAGGAACTTGTCTACTTCTGCTTCGTTGTTGTAAATGCCGAAGCTGACACGGATCATGCCCGGAGTATTTCTGTCCATGCAGTTTTCAAAGTTGGCTGCTTCTTCGTCAGAAATACCCATCATGCGCCATACATATGGATGAGCGCAGAAGGCACCGCGGCGGGTAGCTACTGCTCCGGTATTGGACAGCTGCTGTGCCAGAACATAGGAGTTGATGTCTTCAAAGTTGAAGGTTACCACACCAACACGGTCATCAATGTTTTCACAGTCACCATAGATGATGACATTGTCAAACTTCTTCAGACCTTCGATAAGTCTGCGGTTGAGGACCTTTTCATGTTCGGAAATGGCATCAAAGCCAACTTCCTTCAGAACTCTCATGGCTTCAGCCATGCCTACTACACCGGCATAATTCGGTGAACCGGCTTCGTAGACTTCAGGAGCACTCTTGTAAACTACGTCATAGTCTCTGACCAGCTTGACAATACCGCCGCCATAGAATTCAGGCATGTGCTGAACCAGATCTTCCCAACGACCTACAACAGCACCGCCACCATAAGGTGAATACATCTTATGAGCAGAGAAGACGAAGAAGTCAATATCTTCATCAGGTGTTGCACCTTTCATTGAGAATTCACGGTGAGCAACGATCTGAGCACCGTCAACAATGATTCTGGCACCATGGGCATGGGCCATCTTGGCTACTCTGTGTACGTCTGTTACATAGCCGGTAACGTTGGAAGCTGCGGTAATTGTTACATACTTTACCTTGCCTTCGTTTTCCGTTAACAGTCTTTCAATGTCTTCGTAAATGACACGTCCCTGCTCATCAACTTCTGCATAGATCACCTTGCAGCGTTCACGCCATGACAGGTCATTGGCATGGTGTTCAATACGGGTTGCCAGAATCAGGTCATCTTCACTTTCAACCAGGGCACTGGCCAGCTTGTTGAGACCGTCAGTAGTGCTGTTTACATAGAAACAGGTATAGACATCCGGATCAGCATTGAGGAACTTCAGGACCGTATCACGGGTTTCATTGTAAATGTCGGTTGAGTGGTTTGACTTCTGAGAGAAGCCGCGTCCGATTGAACCGTACATCTTCATTTCAGTATCGACCTTGTCCATGACAGGAACCAGAGATGGTGTCGTGGCAGCATTGTCAAAGTTGATCAGCGGCTGCTTGGTTCCGTCAGGCAGTTCAACATTCTCATCAACACCGACAACATAATTACGGATGTTGTCAATGGTATAGACTACTTCTTCAGGCGTTGGCTCAGGAGTCGGTTCCGGGGTTGGGGTCGGCTGTGGATCAACAGGTTTTGTACAGCCTGCAATCAAGGTACAGCATGTTAATACTGCCAGTATAATGCTTAACAGTTTTCTGCATGTTGGTTTCATATATTAGTCTCCTTTTTTTACCTTTTTTATTATATATTTTATTCAATATCATAGACAATATCTCTTCAGCAATCAGTAAAAAAGAAGCGATCATCACAATCACTTCTTTGTTTTCTGTCCTTTTCTGTTTAACGTCTTATTCTACTTGGAAGGTGTAACCTTTGTCATGTGGACGTTAGGTACGTTGTACCAGTACAGGAAGCCTTCGATGTCAACAACGTCACCGATCTTTAAGCCTTCTACAGCCTTGTATACATCAGTGTCATTATTGCAGAGGTAGAATTCAACGCAGAATTCATATTCCTTGCCGTCCTTATCGAACTTGACATAGAGGTCATCGGTCTTGTTTTCAGCATTCTTGTATTCGAATGCCTTGCCATTGCCGTAATCCTTGACTGTCAGTCCCTTCATGGAAATAAACAGGTTCATCTTTTCTTCCAGCTTTTCGGTGCCTAACAGACTGGTAACATCCAATGGCTTGGCAACATACTTGCCATCCAGGATCTCATATGTAGCATCGATGATTTCAACTTCACCGGCCCATGTTGACTTCTGACCCTTTACTCTGATCTTGGTACCAGGTGTCAGCTTATTGTACTCTTCCTCAGAACAAGGCATTCCATACAGGAAATATCCGCCTTCTCCATCCTGAGTATAGAAAGTACCGGCGTTGTCCCACCAGCTCTGCTTGGCCTGTACATAGGTTTCAACAGTTACTTCTGTATCATCCTTGGCAGCAGCGAATTCAGCATAGGTCATGACGCCTTCGCTCTTTTTATTAGGATCTTCCTTCTTGCATCCAGCGAAGCTGAATAACATTGTCAGTGCTAATAATGCGATTAAAAGTTTTTTCATTTTCCCTCTCCTTCACTTTGGAAACATAATCATTATATACTTTACGCCTTTAAATCTCAACAGAACAGCCAGGCTTCATCATGAGTCCTTTTCACGTCTTTCCTTAAGCCAGCCATACCCTGCAACAATACCAAGACATACCCATACGGTTGCCAGAGTACTTAACAGGATGACTGCTGTCCTTGGCAGAGGACCCAGATCAGTCTTTTCCGCTGTAGTGTTGTTGAGCTGGTCGAGACGGTAGAGTGATGTGACATCACTGTAGAGTTTCTTCATGAAGGCATCATCAATCGTCTGCCCTCTTCTGACTCCCTTGGTCACGTTTTCAATCAGCTGTCCGGCGGCATCTCTCAATGAAGCCGAACCGTTGAAGACCGGCGTTACGAAGGTGTTGTCCGTATTGTTCATCAATAACTCCGTCGCTTCGATCTTTACTCTGTAATGCTCTTCATTATCTGCACCTTTTAAAGCCAGGTACTGCTGATACTCCGGAGTCTGTCTGGCCTTTTCCGTTACCGGAACATAGCCTTCCGTTTCCGCATAAGCTATCTGCACTTCATTGGTCAGCAGATATTGGGCAAACAGCCAGGAAGCCAGTACTTCCTGCGGATCTCTCTTGTTGAAGACACAGATGCTTGGACCCTGGGAGATCATCTGCGGATGGTCAGGATCAAACTGTGGCACCGGCATGACAGCCGTTTCAAAGTCCACCAGATTTTCCTCGCTTATGTCCAGCAGCGGTGCTTCACTGCCCATCCAGGTGCTTCCGGCGGTAGAGTCTATCGCAAAGATGCACTGGCCGGCATTAAGGAAATTGGCCGGATAGCTGGAAATCTTAAAGGTGGAGAAAGCCCCCAGCTTTACATGATCTACCAGAGAATAGAGAAGCTGTTCAGTCACGTCATTGAAGATCTGTATTTCTCCCTCAGCAGTGGAGTATCCGGCATTTTTCTGTTTCAGCATCTGGATCATCATGTTGTCCGTGCTCTTGTAGATAAACGGGATCATGACCTTCTGTCCGTTGATCAGATAGTTGCCTTCTTCATCCTTGGCCGTAGCCGCATCTGCCACTTCCCATACGAAATCCCAGGTCAGCTTTTCCGGGAGTTTGAAGCCCAGTTTCTCAACAAAGGTCTTGTTGATGTAACAGGCTTCGGTGGAACGCATGTAAGGTATCGCATAGTAATGGCCGTCAATTATTCCTTCATTAAGGAACCTGGCAATCACTTCATCTTTTTTCGGTGAATCAAACAGGAGCTTGCGTCCGCCTAATCCATAGTCCGGTTCCGTCAGCAGATCATCCAGCGGAACGACCGTGTTGATGCCGGTAAGATAGGTGGCGATATGGTCCGGATAGGTAATGCAGACATTAGGCGTAGTATTGGTGGCGATGTTGGTTATGACATCGTTGTATATACGTCCGTAATCCGTATACAGACGGATGTTTACATGAATGTTAGGATACAGTTTCTGGAATTCATCGATGGCCTGGACATATATCCGGGACTGAGTCTTGTTGGTATCGTTCTTAGCCCAGAAAGTAATCTCATACTGTCTTGAGGTGTCAAATTCTTCCGGTATTTCAAAGGCTGCCAGACCCTTGGACCCGTGACAGCCGGTTAGAACTGCCAGTAAGGACACTGCGCATAAGATGACGGTAATAAGCTTTTTCATCCCTTAGTACCTCCTCTGGAAACACCTTCCATGATTTTCTTATGGAATATCAGAAACAGAATGATCAGCGGAATGGAAATGACCACTACCGCTGCCATCATGGCCGGAATGTTTTCCCTGCCCATGCCGTTCTCTCTGATTTCCTGAATGCCGTTGGAAACCAAAAACAGAGCTGCATCATCAGTAATCAGTCTAGGCCAGACATAGGAGTTCCAGCATTCGATGATCTTGAGAATCGTGACCGTAACAATGGTTGGACGGCAGATCGGGATGAGAACCTTGAACAGGAACTTCAGGTCACTTGTTCCGTCAACCTTGGCTGCCTTATACAGCTCATCGGGAACCTGAGCAAAGTTCTCCTTCAGCAGATAGATATAGAATACCGAGGTAATTGACGGCAGGATCAGACCCCAGAAGGTATTGCGCATGTTCCAGTTGGTAATGGTGACGAAGTTGGTTATGACTACCAGTTCGTTAGGTATCATCATCAGAGCCAGGAAACCGGCAAATACCAGATCCCTGCCCCTGAATTCAAGCTTGCTGAAGGCAAAGGCCGCAAAGGTAATGACAATCAGCATCAGGGCTGTTGTTGCCAGGGTAAAGATGACTGTATTACCCAGATACTTCAGTAACGGTACAGCCGTGAAAACATCAATGTAGTTCTGTACCGTTGGTTCAAGAGTAAAGAACTTTGGTATATATTCTGAACTATAGGAACCGTAGCTCTTGATGGAAGTGAGTACCATCCAGTAGAACGGGAACAGAACGATCAGAGCCCATAACACCAGAGCGGAATAAACAAGGATGTTCTTAATCTTACGGCGCCTTACGGCTGCCTTTTCTATCTTTTCATAATCGAAATTCTGATCCATGTTATCACCTCTAGTAGTGCACGTGCTTCTTGCTTACCAGCAGGTTGATGCAGGTAATTGACAGAACGATCGCAAACAGTATGATGGCTGCGGCGGAAGCATAGGACGGATAGCCGCCGCTGTTTCCATACAGCATGTCATAGACATATCCCACAATGGTATTCATGCCGGCAGCATTAAGGTCCGTACCAAACAGGGCTACCGCATCGCTGTAAGCCTTGAAGGCACCAATGAAACCGGTGATTACCAGATAGAAGATCATAGGTGAGATCATCGGAATGGTTATCTTGTAAAAGATACGGAACGGTGAAGTTCCGTCAACCTTGGCGGCATTGTAAAGGTTCTGATCGACACTGGCTAAGGCACTGGTAAGGATCAAAACCTTAAACGGCAGTACTACCCATATCGTATAGAAGCACAGCACAAACATCTTGGCCCAATAAGGACCGTCTATGAAGTCAATGCTTTCCCCGCCGAACCGGTTGATCAGCAGATTTATCATGCCTTCGGTATAGGCCGTTTTCTTGAACAGGATCATGAAGACCAGACCGACTGCCAGAGTATTGGTAACATACGGCAGGAAGTATATTGTCTGGAACAGATCCTTCAGTTTTTCAATGGAATTAAGAGCCAGCGAAATCAACAGGGCCAGCCCCGTGGACAGAGGTACGGTTATCAGAACCAGTATGATGGTATTCTTCACTGCCTGCAGGAAATAGGTATCATGAAGAACATAACTGAAGTTGTACAGACCTACCCCGAAGTAAGTCTGGGAAGCTGAGTTGTAACCTTCTTCAAAGGAATAGACAAAGACGTCTATCAATGGATAGACCATGAATATTCCCAGAAATATCATTGCAGGCAGAAGGTACAGCCAGCCTTTCAGTTCCTTTCTTTTCATTTGAGAACACCTTCCTCAAAGTAGAGACGTTTCTCATCTTCTCTACTGAAGAGATGGACTTTATAAGGTTTCAGGGAGAATCTTACTTCCTTTTTCGAAGTGTCAACCCTGTTTTCCGCACTGATGATTGAGCGGATTGAAGCACCGGTCATGTTGTCATTGAAGGAAACCACGCTGGTATCACGGCCCATGACTTCCACTGCACTCAGTCGGCAGTGTAACGGTCCGTTTTCATCCAGGATAAAGCCTTCCGGACGTATGCCTGCATAGACTTCCTGATCGCTGATGCCGGTGGTCTTCAAGACCTTATCCTCACCTATGTACAGCCAGCCGTTTTCCACTCTGCCCTTAAAGGTGTTGATCTGTGGGGTTCCCAGAAACTGGGCAACAAACAGATTGACAGGATCATCATAAACATCCTGCGGTTTACCGATCTGATGCACAACGCCTTCCTTCATGACAATGATGAAGTCTGAAATACTCATGGCTTCTTCCTGGTCATGAGTAACGAAGATGGTCGTTACCCCTGTTTCCGTCTGTATTCTTCTGATTTCCTCACGGGTCTGTAAACGCAGACGGGCATCCAGGTTGCTTAAAGGCTCATCCAGTAGCAGAACATTAGGTGTCTTGACCAGCGCTCTGGCAATGGCAACACGCTGCTGCTGTCCGCCGCTCATTTCACTTGGCTTACGTTCCATTAAGCCCTCAATCTGAACAAGTTTGGCTACTTCCAGAGCCTTGGCATTCATCTGTTCCCTGGTCATCTTCTTATCGCCTTTAAGGTTCTGCAACGGGAAGATGATGTTCTCCAGTACCGTCAGATGCGGATACAGAGCATAGTTCTGGAATACCATGCCGACTCCTCTGTTTTCAGGCGGCAGTTTGGTAACATCATTATCACCAAAGAAAATCTGACCGCTGGTCGGCTCCAGTAAGCCGCTGATCAGGTTCAATGCCGTGCTCTTGCCGCAGCCGCTTGGGCCTAATAAGCCGACGAGCTTACCGTCAGGTATCTCAAAATCAAAATCATTGACCGCAATCACGTCAGGAAGATTCTTCGTCCTGTTCGGGAAGATCTTGGTCAGGTGCTTAAGTACAACTTTCATAATGCTTTCCTCTGTCTTTAAGTTTATTATAAAACATCTTGGAAAATGTGTTCATGTTTCACTCTTAGAAAAAAGAAGTTAATGTTCCTTATTAACTTCTTTTTCAATAACAATCTATTTATTCCTGCGGATCAGGAATGAGATACGCTGCTCCGCTGCGTCCATATCCATAGTTATCTGCATTCATGATGACCGCCCCGGCCGCACAGGAGAAGCCCAGTGCTTCGGAAACCGGGAAGCAGAACCAGATGGCATTGGCACCAAACAGTCTTGGCAGGGTCAGGGTAATTCCCAGACGGAAGACAAAGTTTCTTAGTACTGAAAGCAGTGTTGCCACTTTCTGTGCTCTCAACGCTACAAACATGCGGTTTATCATGATGCACCCTGCCGTAAATATCGGGGCAAACAGTTCAACCGTCAGGCCGAAATAAGTCAGATCATAGAATGACTGCGTAAAGGTTTCCGGATTCATGAACAGCGTTATCAGAGGCTTCTTCAGCGCCTGTCCCAATAACATCATGCCGGTACAGCCAAAGAACCAGACCTTAAGGTTATAGGTGAGGATCTTCTTAAGCATCTTAGGCCTTCTGGCACCGTAGTTATAAGCCAGTATCGGTCCTACCGTTGAAGCATATCCTATGAAGGCCGAGTTAAGGATCTGTCTTAAGTCATTGACAATTGCACGGGCTGCAATGCCGTCAGATCCCAGGTAGAACAGAATCGTTCTGTTGACCACAAAGGAAGTCAGGCTCATGGTCAGGCTGTTGGTAACCTGTGAAAGTGAATAATGGAATGATTCCAGCAGAGTTCTAATGTATGATCCTGCCGGTCTGACAAAATGAATGTCATATTTGCCGCGGGTATAGAATATTATGCCGACAATGAAGTTGGCAATGAAACCCAATGAGGTCGCAATGCCGGCTCCTGCTACACCCTTTCTTAATACCACGATGGTAATGTAGTCAGTAATGACATTTACCACACCGGAAAGAATACTGTTAAATAAGCCCATTGAAGGTTTGCCTGCCGGAGAGTAAAATGCACCGAAGCACATTGATGCCAGCTTAAACGGCAGAGCCACAAAAGTTATCGCTACATATACTTCCGTATACTGTATGATGTCTCTTCCAGCCCCCAGGAAACTCAGGATCTGATCATCAAAGGTTATCATGATTGCGGCAATTACGCTTCCGAATATCAGACCCATGATGATCATCTTGGTAAAGATACGGCTTGCTTCTTCCTTGTTCCCTCTTCCCATTTCGGTAGCGGCATATGTACTGGCACCCAGACCGAAGATATGAGTCAGGGCAAACACCAGTCCGTCTATCGGCATCAGGATCTTTATTCCTGCCAGGGCATTCTGTCCGACAAAGCGCGAAACAAAAAGCGCGTCATCCAGCGTTTCAAACAGACGTGATGATAGATTTGTCAATAATCCCGGGAGTGCAAACTTAAGCAGTGACCCCAGGGAAAAATCCTGCCCTATGCGGGAATTTCTATCTTTATCCATGCCATTATTCTACGCTTGTCTTTAATATCTTTAAAGCAATGTACCCGCTTTTTGCCGTAAAAAAGGAGAACCTTTCAGTTCTCCATTGTTCGTTTTAACTGTAAATCACTACCAGTTTGGCAGTTACGGTTTCCAGAAAGGCGATGGAACCGCTTCAATTTCGCCTCAACAGCAATGGCTTCAAGCCACCCAGTTCATCGCTGATCAGTTTGGTAATGATTAAATTACCGGGAATTATTATGTAAAAAACAGGGAATGAAAGTGCTGAAACAGAGAATCAGCATGTTCTGGAAAGCTATAAGACTTGAATTAAGCGGTTTTAAAGATTATATTGATAGTTGCTGTGATAATTAAATTATTCACAGACGACGCAATCTGAAGGAGGAGTTAAAATGGCTGCTAAAAAAGCAACTGAAGAAACTGCTGAAAAGAAAACAGCGGAAAAGAAAACGGCAGTGAAGAAAACGGCCGAAAAGAAGACTGCCGTGAAAAAAACGACTAAAACAACAAAAATTGTTACAGATAAAAAGACTGTTAAGAAGGAAACTGTGGAAGCTGCGGCTGATGAGATCATCGCTGCTGTCGATCAGCAGGTGATGACCCAGGAACCTGAATCACCGCGTCGAAGCATTGCCTTTATCGGATCGGAATGTTATCCGTTTGTAAAGACCGGCGGACTTGGAGATGTCATGTACGCTCTTCCCAAGGCGCTTACCAGAAGAAACTGTGATGTAAAGGTCATCCTTCCAAGATACAAATGCATCCCGCAGCAGTATCAGGATAAAATGGTTTACCGGGGAAGCTTCTATATGGATCTGACAAGTGACGGCAAACAGTACTATGTCGGCATCATGGAATATGTTTGGGATGGAGTTGTCTATGACTTCATCGATAACGAAGAATTCTTTGGCGGAGATAAGCCATATACCAATCTGATCGATGATATCCCGAAGTACTGCTATTTCAGCAAGGCAGCTCTGGCTGCGCTCAACTACATGAACTGGCAACCGAATATCATCCACTGCCATGACTGGCAGGCGGCTCTGGTACCGGTATATCTGCGGACGTTCTTCCAGAATACTTCCATCGGTAACGCAAAAACCATGATCACCATCCATAACCTGCGCTTCCAGGGTATTTACAATATCAAGACCATCAAGTATTGGACGAATCTGCCGGATTATGTTTTCAACAAGGATGCCTTGACTCAGAACTGGCTTGATGCCAATATGCTCAAGGGTGGATTAACCTATTCCAACATGATCACAACAGTCTCCAATACCTATGCCGGAGAGATCCAGACCTCCGAGTATGGTGAAGGACTGGAAGCTCATCTGCGCTATCACTCAGGAAAACTGCGCGGCATCGTCAACGGTATCGACTATGATATCTGGGATCCGTCAAAAGACAGCGACATCGTTGCGAACTACAGCATCGAGGATGCAATCGCCAAAAAGAGAGAAAATAAGATTGCCCTGCAGAAGGAACTCGGCCTGGAAGAAAACGGAGATAAGTTTGTCATCGGATTGATTTCCCGACTGACAAACCAGAAAGGTCTGGATCTGGTGAATACCTGTATTCCGCAGATCATGGATCCACATACACAGGTCGTCGTTCTGGGCACAGGGGATGCCGAATATGAAAATTCCTTCCGCTACTATGAGAATCATTACAAGGGACAGTTTGCGGGCTGTATCCAGTATGATGAAGCGAGAAGCCACCGCATCTATGCCGGATGTGATGTGCTGTTAGTACCTTCACGGTTTGAACCGTGCGGCCTGACCCAGCTGATCGCCATGCATTACGGAACGGTTCCGATCGTCAGAGAGACCGGCGGTCTTAAGGACACCGTGGAACCTTACAACATGTATGCTGACTGGGGCAATGGATTCACGTTTGACAGATATGAGTCAGGACTGTTATACGATGCAATCAACCGCGCCAAGACACTGTACTTTGAAAACCGCTATTACTGGGATGAAATGGTTCAGCGCGATATGGCCAAGAATGTTTCCTGGGATAACTCAGCGAAGCAGTACAAGGATCTATATCTGGAACTGACAGCCTGGTAAGATTCAAAAAGAATAATTTAATCACTAATGAAAGAAAGCCCGTTCGGAAATCAAATTTCGGACGGGCTTATTGATTAATTTGCTGGTATAAAAACGCCTTTTTAAGGCGTTCTGCTGAATTTTTATCTTCCAACGAACAGTAAGTCAAAAGACTTTCAAATCGCATCTTCATAATTCTTTCCTTTCAATCGGCTACAAAAAAACTATTGATATTGATTAGTATTACTGTTGATTTATAATAATCACTTTGTATTTTAGCACACATAAAAGCCTGCCGCATATTATCCCCATACAAAAAAAGACAGGACACTGCAGCAGTGTTCTGTCCTGTGTTTCTTTCTATTCTACAGCCACACCATTGATGAAGACTTTTTCAATGGCCGTATCGCTGACCATCGGGTCACCGTTGGTAATGACGATGTCCCCATCCTTACCGACTTCAATTGAACCTACTCTATCCGCAATGCCGATCTGTCTGGCAGGGTTGATCGTAATGGCCTTGAGTGCTTCAAACGGATCCATGCCTGCCTTTACGGCTAACCCGGCACATAACGGCAGATATTCCTGCGGAATTACCGGTGAGTCCGTGATGATGGAAACCTGACATCCCTTAGCTGCCAGAATACCAGGAGTCTCCCATGACTTGTTTTGCAGTTCAAACTTTGTAGCATGAGTCAGGCTTGGTCCCACAGCCAGTGGATATGGACAGTTTGCCAGCTCATCAGCGATCAGATGACCTTCCGTTACATGTTCAATTGTCAGATTAACATCAAATTCCTTAGCCAGACGGATGGCGGTCAGAATATCATTAGCCTGATGGGCATGTATCTTTAACGGTATTTCCTTCTTCAGTACCGGAATCATCGCCTCACACTTGAAATCAAATCCAGGCTGCTTAAAGATGTCGTCACCGGCCTTTTCCTTCTTGGCCAGATATTCCCTTGCCTTGAACATCATGTTACGGATCACGGAAGCAGTAGACATTCTGGCAAAGTTTCCCTTGTCACGGTAACAGCGCTTAGGGTTTTCGCCCAGGGCACATTTCATGGCAACCGGTGTCTTTATTATCATGTCATCAACACACTTACCGACAGTCTTTACAGCGATCCAGGTACCGCCGATGGCATTGGCACTTCCCTGTCCGGTAGCTACGCTGGTAATGCCTCCTTTAGCAGCATTATGCACACTTGGATCAAGTGGATTAAAGCTGTCTTCAGAACGCAGATGAGGTGTACAGATGTCACCAGGTTCATTATAATCCGCTCCTTCAAAGCCAATACCCCAGCCATCAAGACCAAGGTGGCAATGTGCTTCAACAAAACCCGGATATACGCTTAACCCTGAAGCATCAACGATCTGTTCATCACCTTCTACTGTCAGAGATATTCCAATTTCAGTGATCTTTCCATCAACAATGCGGATATCCCCGATATAAGGTTCACGGTTAACTGCATCATGTATCAGTCCATTCTTAATAATCATATTGTTCTCCTCCAAATAATATTATTTGAAGTATATCACTTTTATAAACTTCTTTCCCACTGAAACACTCTGCAAATAATTATTCTAATCATAAAGAAAAAGATTCCCATATGATTGTGAGAATCTTTTCATCAGGATTTTCCTTTACTTCTTTATCTCATTGATCTCTACACTGTCAGCAGCTCCAAACAGTCTTCTTACTGTCGCATCAGGTAATACGCTTGTTCCTCCTAATGCATAGCCGTCTGTTATGTTCCTTGCCTTAGTGTAAGGTCTCGCGATATCTGTCTTATCATTCCTTGTCAGGATCAATGGTGCTCCTACCTGGTAAGCTAACGGTCCACCGCATAATCCATCAGGGAAATCTGATCCATATGCCAGTACTGCTGTAGTCGCTTCATTGAAGAAGTACTCTGCTATCTTGATCGAAGTAGCGAATCTGTTGTCTCCAGCGATCCTGCTTACCTCTCCATACTTCCTTAACTCTTTCTCAAAGTTAGAAGATACCGCACTCTCTCCTCCAAGGATGATTAGCTTCTTATTTGGATTAGCCTTAAGGAACTTTATCTGATCATCATTAAGACTGTCCTGTCCCTTTACTAACAGCATAGGTAATCCTGTTGCAGAAGCACTTAATGAGTCGGCATAGTTGATTCCTGTTGCGATAAGAATCGTATCTCCATCTACTCCTGCTTCCTTAAGGATCTCAAGGTTAGTTCCATATCTGTTATTACCAGCTAATCTCTTTATCTTATATCCGCTTAATCCATTTAAGCTTGATTCAGGTACTGCTGCTGTTCCACCTAATACATAGATCGTTCCACCCTTATTCAGTACGCTCTTGATATAGGCATTTACTTCAGATACCTTCGCTGCTCTGGTTATGATGATCGGTGCATTCTTTACTGCTGCCAGGTATGATCCTGCCAAAGCATCAGCGAAGTTATCTCCGTTAGCCAGGATTACTGAATCAAGCTTATCTGTACTACGATTCATCATTATTGTTTCAGCTATGGCAAACGATGTTCCAAATCTGTTACTGCCATATACTCTTGTTATGCCGCTTACTACTGGCTTTACCGGTCCTTCTTCCTTAACGGTATAAGTACCGCCGCATACCTTACATGTATAAATAGTTACACCATCAACAGTTATACCTTCATCGAAAGTACAAGGCTCTGTTTCCTTATGGCTGTTATCATTAGCACAGACATGAGTATGGGTCTTAGCCTCTTCACCATCATACTTCCATTCACCGTAGTCATGGCCTAAGGCTTTTACTACTATAGGCATTCTGCTTAACTCTGCTCCACATACTGAACAATAGACAACATCATCGAATGATCCATCTGTTGTACAGGTAACAGCTACTTCATTCTCTCTTACATGAGCTGCAGGTGTATGTTCTAAGGCCTCTACTGTCTTATGAGTTCTGCTTAATTCTTCATGACATACTAAGCAGTAAACAACTTCATCATATGATCCTTCTTTTGCACATGTAGCAGCTACTTCATTTTCCTTAACAGGTTCACCAGGTGTATGGCCTAAAGCTTCAACTGTTCTGGTTTCCTTTTCGTGACATACTGAACATTCTCTGGTTTCTTCACCAGGTTCTGTACATGTTGGAGCTTTTGTCTGTTTCCATTCACTCCATGTGTGACCTAAGGCATCAATTGTTCTGGTTTCCTTTTCGCCACAAACTGAGCATTCTCTTTCTTCAGTTCCTGCTTCCGTACAAGTTGGAGCTTTTATAACTTTCCATTCACTCCAGTCGTGTTCAGATGCTGGGATTGTCTGAGTGGTTTCAGTTGTATACTCTGTCTTACCGTCCACGGTATCAAAGTCTACTGTAACTGTTGCAGTCAGCTTCTTTTCACCAGCTTTACCACATGCTGCAGGAGTAACAATCGTTTCAGTAACCTCTGCATCAAGTGTCTTTATTCCATCGGAGTTAATGGAAGTAAATGTTGCAGTTGCTGTTCCGTTTTCATTCCATGTCCATACAGGAACATCATACATTTCATTAATGTTAAATGCGAAAATGGCTCTGGAATTCTCTGTTTTTGCTGCATCAAAATCAATATCATATCCACTGGATGCTTCGAAGATAATGACTTTGTACTTTCCTGCCTTGATTTCAGCAGTATTTGGACCTTTCGTGGTTTCAAAAATGTTTACCGGTTCATCAAAATCATGTACCAGGAACCAATAATATAATCCGTTAATAAGATCAACATCAGATCCATCAGGCTGCAGGTAATCATATAACCCGACCCAGGCTGTTACATGTTTGGAAGTAGCAGTTACCATGACAGGTTCATTGGCCTTATATTCTACAACTTCCTGATCCCCATGGTCGATCCACAGCCTTGTAGGCTCATCATAATTGACTTCAAAGTTTATATACTTATCTACGAGGTATTTTGGAGGATTAGCTGTACCGGAGCGCTTTGTCATGACCAGATAATAGCATCCAGGTTCAAGACTATTACCAAGTGACTTTCCCTCATTATCATAATTAGCAACAAAGAACTTTTCGATTGCCTCATCATTTACACTGTATGTTCCAGCATCATATGTTCCTTTATATAATCCTACCCAGGCATCTCTTTCATTGCTAGTGGCAGTTACAAAGACTTCTTCTCCAAATTCATATACTGGATTCACTGTTAAAACTGAAGGTTCTTTTGCACCACTTATGGCTACAGTGATCTTCTTCAAAATGTTATCAGTTCCTTCACTGCCGAACAGAATGATATCAGCATAGTTAATTGTTGATGGAACAGTTGCAGGCACTCTTCCTCCATTTGTCTCTTTCAGGATATTGTGAGTTTCACCATCAACCTCAAAACTGTAAAAATACTGTACAGCACTGAGATCATCACCCTTTTTATATATTCCTACCCATGCTCCGCCTTTTGCAGATACAATGATTGGTTCATTCATCTTATAACTCTCTTTATCAGCTGATAATGCAGGCTCAACTTCGCCTATTACCTTATAATCAGCAGTAGCAAGAACATTGCTGTAGCCGGCACCTCCGAATGCTACAACAGTATATTCTCCGATTTTATAATCTTCCGGTCTGTTGGCAGTTCCCTTCAGAATATCCTGAACCTGAGGCTGCTCTGCTGTAAGAGCATACTGATACAATGGAGTAACTCCACCGTTTTCAGGATCGAATTCAGCTCCCTTTTCATAGAGACCTACCCATCCGTTTTCAACATAACCGGTTGTTGTAACCATGACACTGTTATCCAGGTAATACTCATCTCTGTCAAGTAACATGTCGAAGTCAGCAGAGATAACCTGGAAACTGACGATCATATCCCGAACCACATTATATGTTGGAGGATTCGCCGTTCCCTTACGGCTGAACATAACCCGGTAATACTTTCCCGGTGTCAGACTTGTTTCCAGTGTCTTTCCTTCATTATTGTTATTGGCAACGAAGAATGTTTCAATTGCTGGTTCATCTACAGTAAATGTATCAGCATTATATGTACCTTCATAAATACCAACCCAGGCATCTCTTAAGTTGCTGGTGGCTGTAACAAAAATACTCTCACCTTCAACATTGACAGGATTTACCTGAAGAACTGTAGGATCCATGTTTTTACTGATATGAATCGTTACTCTTTCGATTTCACTATCATACCCTTCATCTCCAAAAAGGATGACATCGGCATAACCTAAAGAAGATGGAATTGAAGAAGGTACTCTTCCACCGTTTGTTTCGTTAAAAATATTGTGTGTCTCTCCGTCTACATCGAAACGATAAAAACACAGGACACTGTCACTAGGTACATCGTCTTTTTTGTAGACTCCAACCCATTTACCTTCTGTTGCAGTAACCAGTATTGGTTCGTTTACCAGATACTCTCCCTTGTTTGTCGTCAATGCGCCTTCTGCCTTGACGGTCACCGTCAGGTTACCGAACAGCATCAGGACAGACAAAAAAAGGACAACAGTTTTTCTTAATACAGATTTGCTGTTTCTCATTCTTACCTCCCCATAGTTTATGCACTATTCTTGATAGTGCTGCACTTATATTTATTAGTACGATTTAATTATACCCTATAACTTCTTATTTAAGTTATAGGATAACACTGTTTTGTGTAAGATAAGAGTG
>SVBJ01000023.1 GCA_015058955.1 Erysipelotrichaceae bacterium | reverse complement strand
ACACTAAACATCAGTAGAAAGGAAAGGTATAGACTAACTGCTCTTGTTAAGTGAGCTAATTAATATATACCAGGTGTGAATATGAATAAGATGGAACCGAGGGGATTCATACCAGGAACAGTGATCTTTGTGATCGGCTTTGCCATTGCCATGGTAATGCAGAATGCGGAAATGGGAATACTGGCTGGGGTAGCCGTAGGTTTTAATTTCCTGATCTCTGCAGTAAAGGAAAACACCGAGGCTATCCGAGAACTGCCTCATGAACCGTTTGATTCAGACAGGTGGTAAACAGATAATAATATGGGAAATCAGACCGGCGAAAGCCGGTTTTTCTATGCTTCTGACCCGATACTTGAATTATCTTCTTGTTTTAATTTGCTTTTTCCATATTTACAAAAAAACGGTGTTTTTATACAATGGTGGTGAATAGATGGGAAAAGTGTCTAAAAGTGGGGAAAATTCAGATGTTTTTAGGTGAGTTCAGAAACAAAATGGATGCCAAAGGAAGAATTGCCGTACCGGCCCGTTTTCGTGCTGATCTCGGTGACACCGTCATCATCAACCGTTACTACACCGACGGATGTCTGGCCATCTTCACTGAAGACGCCTGGAAGGAGAAATACACTTCCATAATTACCCGGCCGGATAACCACAAGGATAACCGTATGCTGGCCAGAATCATCACTTCCACTGCTCAGACAACTCAGTTTGACGGACAGGGAAGGATCTTGGTACCGGCATCACTGGCCAAGGTGGTAAATCTCAGCAAGAACTGTGTCTTCATCGGGGCAGGCGACCATGTGGAACTGTGGCCTGAAGAAGCCTGGGACAGCCTTAATGCCTCATTGACTGATGAAGAGATTGAAAGAATAACAGAGAACCACTGATGGAACACTACAGTGTCCTGCTCAACGAAGCAATTGAAGGACTGAACATCAGACCCGAGGGTATTTATGTCGACGGAACCCTGGGGAGGGGAGGCCATAGCAGTGAAATACTGAAAAGATTGTCGACAGGTCATCTTTACAGTTTCGATATTGACGACGAGGCTTTTGAATACTCCCGTCAGCGACTGTCACAGATCAGCGATAAATTCACACTGATCAAGGCTAACTTCGCAGACATGAAGGAAGAACTTGAAAACAGAGGCATATATGGCGTGGACGGGATCCTGCTGGATATCGGTGTTTCGTCACCTCAGTTTGACGAAGCCGAAAGAGGCTTTTCCTACCGCTTTGAAGACTCCAGACTGGATATGCGCATGGACCGCAGCCAGTCTCTTGATGCCCGTAAGGTTGTGAATGAATACGATTACTCAGATTTAGTCAGAATCTTCTACAAGTATGGCGAGGAAACCTATGCAAAGCAGATCGCCAGAAAAATAGAAGCCGAAAGAGCAAAGGCTCCGATTGAAACGACCGGACAGCTGGTGGATATCATCAGAAGTGCCCTGCCTGCCAAAGTTGTCAGCAGGCACAAGCATCCGGCCAAGAAGGTCTTCCAGGCCATCCGCATTGAAGTAAACGGTGAACTGGAAAATCTCGAAAAGGGGCTTAACAGCGCTCTGGATATATTAAACCCATGTGGCAGGTTGGCCGTCATAAGTTTCCATTCCCTCGAAGATCAGATCGTCAAAACTACATTCAAGATTGCCAGCCAACCTCCACATATCGATAAGCGCATTCCTGTCAGGGAGTCTGATCTGGAAAAGGCCGGATTTGAGCTTATCACCCGCAAGCCGGTTACCGCCGGTGAAAGGGAACTGGAGGAAAATCACCGCTCTCACAGTGCCAAGTTAAGGATTATTGAAAAAAGAGGATAGTTTTATGAAGAAGGTAGTTAAGAAGAGAAGAACCCTGAAACTGACAGGTGTAATATTCGTAATGTTCATGGTAAGTTTTGTTGTCTTTTTGGGATCCAGCATCTTTTTAAAGTCCTATAACGTCTCCATGAACTATGCCAAGTATCAGCTGGAAGCTCAGATCTCCCGGCTGAGAACTGAAAATGAAATCCTTAAATTTGATATCCGCGAACTGGGGAATTATGATAGAATAGCAAATATAATCAATGCCGAAAACATGAGCGTCAACGAGACTCATGTCAGGGTAATTGAAGAGTAGGTCCCCGATATGAACAAGTGTAATGTCAAGATCATCATCATAAGTCTGGTAATGGCCATCCTCAGTGTTGGCCTTTTATACAATATAGTGATGCTGGATGTGAAGGGTTATCACATTCACAGCGGCATCAATCTGAATGACTATAACGGTATTTCCTATGTTTCCGATGAAAGAATACCGGCATCCAGAGGCCGCCTTTATGACCGTAACGGTGTACTGATTGCTTCGGACAAGGATGCCTGGGACGTCATCGCCTATGTTTCTCCGGAAAGACCGGGTAACAAGCTGGACGTTTACTATGTCTACGACAAGGAAAACACGGCTACGGTACTGGCTGACATCCTGCATGGCAACAGGGATGAGATCCTGGCACTGCTGAATCAGGACGTCTTCATGACCTATCTGGGAACAGCGGGACGCTGCATCAGCCGTGAGCAGAAGGAACGGATCGAGGCCGCGGACCTTAAAGGCATTGAGTTCATCAAGGTTTCAGCCCGTGACTATCCGATTTCACCGTTCTCCAGCCACCTGATCGGCTTTGCCCGTTATGTCAGGGAAGATGACGGAGGCAGCAATGTCATTGAAGGACAGACCGGCCTGGAAGCCAGTCTTAATGAATACATGGTGGGAACCGAAGGCTCCCAGTCCTATTACCGCGACACCAACGGTTCACCGATCGTCGGTCAGCAGATCGACTATGTGGCTCCGATCAACGGCAAGGACGTCTATCTGACGCTGGACAGCCGTATTCAGAGTGCCTTGCAGAAATGCCTGGCCAAGAGCATGGATTCCGGTTTCAGCGGTGACATTGCCTGGGGCATTGTCCTGGAAGCTCAGACCGGCAGGATTTTAGGCTATGATACCTGTCCGACCTTTGACCAGAATACCGTGGATATCAAGGACTATCTGGACTACTGTTCAATGGTTTCCTATGAACCTGGTTCCGTCATGAAGACCTTTACCTATGCTGCTACCATCGATGCTTCCAACTTCTCTCCGGATGACATGTACTACGGCAACCGCTACTATGTCGGCTGGCCGGAAAACGGACATCTGACCAGAGTATCCTATGAAGGAGCACCGGGCTGGTTAAGCACCATTCAGAACTACGATGACATCAATCCGGGCACGATCAACTTCTGGCAGGCTTATGGTACATCCATGAACTCCGGTGTTCTGACCTGTCTGGAAAAATACATTACCATTGATACCTATACTGATTACCTCTACAAGTTCGGTTTCTATAAGCCTACCGGCGTATACGGAATCGAAAACGAAGCAGAAGGCATTGCCAACCTGGACCATCCGCTGGACATTGCGACCAGCACCTTCGGTCAGGGCTGCGGCTATACTGCTCTGCAGGTAATTCAGGCCTATACCGCTTTCTGCAATGAAGGCAAGATGTTAAGACCATACATCGTCGACAGAGTTGTCGACAGCTATACCGGCGAAACTGTCTATCAGGGTCAAAGGGAAGTCGTGGGTGAACCGATCAAGCCGGAAACCGCCGAAACCATTCTGAAGATGATGGAATACACGGTTACCTCCGGTGGTACCATCTACGTTGACAAGCGCTTCTCCGGCGGCGGCAAGACCGGTACCGGTGAAGTTGCTGAAAACGGACGCTATGGCGGCAAGTATATTCACAGCATCATTCTGACTCTGCCGGCTGAAAATCCGGAGATCCTGTTATATGTCTGCTACAGAGACCGTTATGCTTATGCCCGTAACCACCAGTGGGTCAGGGATCTGGAAGCTGTCATCTCTGAACAGTACCGCATCGCCAAGGATGCCATACCGGAAGAAACGACGGAAAATACCCGCCGCGAATTCGTCAACGGCATGCCTAATCTGGTCAACCATACCTTACAGTATGCCAATAAGAAACTGGCTGATGTCCAGGCCAACATGATCCTGTTAGGAACCGGCAATACCGTAATTGCCCAGTATCCGGCGGAAAACAGTACCCTGGTATCAGGACAGAGGATCATGCTGCTGGTCAACAAGGATAACATGAAGATGCCGAACATGTCGGGCTGGTCTCGCAAGGAAGTAACGGCCTTCTGGGAGCTTACCGGCATTCAGGTGACCCTGGATGGTTCCGGTTATGTAACATCACAAAGCGTGGCGGTAGGAGAAAGCATCAATCAGAACACTCCGATAACCGTCAAATTAGAGTAATCAAATAATTGTTTCAACAGGGGCATTATGATGCTATAATACCTACTGTTGTGAAAAATGAGGTGTATTATGGCAGTAAAAATGATTCTGGCCTTTGTAATAGCTCTGGCATTATGTCTGGTGGGATATCCGTTCGCGATTCCTTTATTGCATAAACTGAAATTCGGACAGGCGATCCGTGAGGAAGGACCGCAGAGCCACATGGTCAAAAGCGGAACCCCGACAATGGGTGGGGTAGTCTTTATCCTGGCTTCGATCCTGGCCACTCTGGTCGTTAATTTCAAATCCTTCAGCAACATCAACCTGCTGGTTGTCGTGCTGGCTTATCTGGGATACAGCGTCATCGGTTTCATCGATGACTTCCTGATCGTCGTCAAGAAGAACAACAAGGGCTTACTGCCGAGATACAAGTTTTTCATGCAGTCAGTTCTGGCTGTTGTCTTCTATCTTTTCTACAAGAACGTCAATGACAGCACCATCATCATTCCGTTTATCGGCAAGTCACTTGATCTGGGCTGGCTGTACATGGTTCTGGTATTCTTCATGTTTACCGGTACTTCCAATGCCGTAAACCTGTCTGACGGTCTGGATGGACTGTCTTCAGGTCTGGTCATTCTGGCCACGATCCCGTTTGTCTATTTCTGCATCAGAAGCGGAAACGGTGATGTTGCCGTATTCCTGTGTGCCGTGATCGGCTCACTGTTCGGTTATCTGCGCTATAACCTGCATCCGGCCAAGATCTTCATGGGCGACACCGGTTCCCTGGCTTTAGGGGGAATGCTGGCTGCCGTTGCCATGGTAACCAAGGAAGAACTGGCTCTGGTTCTGGTTGGCGGTGTCTTCGTTCTGGAAGCCTTAAGCGTCATCATCCAGGTTGCCTACTTCAAGGCTACTCACGGCAAAAGGATCTTCAGAATGTCTCCGATCCATCACCACTTTGAATTAGGCGGCATGCCGGAGACCAAGGTCGTCTACATGTTCTGGAGCTGGGGTGCCATCCTGTCTCTGTTGGGAATACTGATTGGAGTGCTGATGTAACATGAAGGCCTTAGTTATCGGGGCGGCCCGTTCCGGGATCGCCATTGCGAAATATCTTAACAGAAGAAATTACCAGGTATACCTGACCGATGCCAAGCAGATTCCCGTCAGGGATCAGCTGGTGCGGGAAGGAATACTTGTTTTTGATGGCGGTCATCCTGACTGCCTGAAGGAGATCGACTACGATCTGATCGTCAAGAATCCGGGCATCAAGTACAGCGTGCCTTTCGTCAAATACTTCACTGACAGGGGCTACCAGATGCTCAATGAAATGGATGTCTGCCTGCATGATCAGCCGCAGCATCGTTACCGGGCCATTACCGGTACCAACGGCAAGACCACGACGACTACGATGCTGGGTGAAATGCTGAAGACTCTGAATCCGGATAACCGGTATTGCGGAAACATCGGCATTCCGGTCGCAGACGTCATTGAGGGACACCAGAACGATCAGCTGCAGCTGGCCATTGAGGTGGGAGCCTTCATGCTGCCAGCGCTGAAGTATTTCCATCCGTATGTTTCAGTAATAATGAACATGACCGTTGATCATGTCGACTACTTCGGCAGCGAGGATGCCTATTACCGTTCCAAGATCATGGTTTATGAAAACCAGGATGAAAATGACTGGTTCTTACGCAACGTAGATGACGCAAATGTCATGAAATATGTAAAGGATGTTCCATGTCAAGTCATAGATTTCTCCCTGGAAAGAGATGACGTTGATCTGTGCATAAAGGGCAGAAAGGTCTGCTACAGGGATGTTGAACTGTTTGATCTGGATCATTTCCGTCTGCCGGGCATGCACAATGTGCAGAATGCCATGGTAGCAGGCTGCATTGCCTATCTGATGGGAGTGCCGGCTGAAACGATCAGGGAATTCATTGAGAACTTCGCCGGCGTGGAACACCGCATCGAGTTTACCGAAGAGATCAACGGGGTAAGATACTACAATGACTCCAAGGGAACAAACGTTGATTCCACCATCATGGCGCTGAAGGCCTTCAATTGTCCGGTACACCTGCTGGCCGGGGGATATGACAAGAAGACCGGTTACGCCGGACTTAAGGATTACATGGGAAAGGTTGTTCAGATCTATGCCTATGGCGATACCAGATACCAGCTGCTGGATCTGGGCGTGAAGGCTGTCCTGTATGACAATCTCCATGATGCCCTGCTGGCTGCCGCAAAAAAGGCCAAGCCGGGAGAGGTAGTACTGCTGTCACCGGCATCCGCTTCCTGGGATCAGTATCCTGATTTTGAGGTAAGGGGAAGAGAGTTCAAGCAGATTGTCCGCAGCGAACTCAAATAGAACTATCACCAAGGTTCGGAAACAGTTCCGAACCTTTTTTTAAAATCATTTCGTTTACACAAAAAAGTTATTAGAGTATAATAATCGGGTGCAGGTGATATTATGAGTAAAAATGCGACCGCTGAACAGGTTAGATTTCTGATTGAAACCAAGGTCAGAAAGCTGCAGAGGGAACAGTTTTCCTCTGTTACCTACCAACAGGTAGAAGAGACACTTATGAATGAAAAGTGGCAGGGAGAGATACCTGCCCATTTAAACAAAGTGGCAGCCGATATAGCCGCCTTAAGCATTCAGGAAGTGGTTGACTATATCACCAGAGATGGTGCACAGCAGAATTTGAACTTTGACAGTTTTGTAGAGGGTGAATGATTATGAGAAAGAATGGTCAGAGATTAATTTATTTAATTATAGGCGTAGTCCTGGCGCTGTTTATCAGCATTTTCTATGGACCTAAGGCCAAGGCACAGCAGAATGTCGGACTGGATTTTGCCGGCGGATACCAGCTGGTATACAAGGTTAATTCCAGTGAAGAAGCTGTTGTAAAGCAGGCAGCTGAGGTACTGGAAAAGAGAATACTGTCCTACGGTGCCAAGGATTGTGAATACATAATCAGCGGTTCCGACGTCACACTCCGGTTTACAGGCATTGAAGACGTTGAAGCCATGAGAAAGAACATCACCAAGAAGGGTGAACTTACCATGAGAAACAGCGATGACGAACTGATCATGGACGCATCAGTTCTCAATCCAGCTGCTCCTATTGCCTTAAGCACCAGCGGAGACGACGAGGTCATCGTCCTGAATGTACAGGATACTGATACTTTCTATCAGAAGACCGCCGCTCAGGCAGCAGCTACCAATAAATACATGGTCATCTGGGTCGACTTCGAAGAAGGAACTCAGAAGTACAGTGATGAAAGCAGCAAGAGCAATCCGGCTTACCTGGCAGCAGCCACGGTATCTTCCGGAATTGAAGGATCCTGCTACATCAATACTCATCACAAGCATGAAGAAGCTTTCCAGCAGGTCGTTCTGGCTTTCTCCGGTGCCTTACCGGCAGAAGTAAGCGAGACAGCCTTTAATGAAATAACCGCCAGATTCGGCAGCTTTGAAAACATCTGGAAGGGTATCATCATCGGTTCACTGGCAGCAGCTGGCGGACTGGTATATCTGTTCGGTGTTGCCGGATGCACGACCATGCTGATGATGCTGGTCAATGCCATTGCCTACTTTGCCTTTACCGCTCTGTTAGGCGGCAGATTTGACGGCTATCAGCTGGCAGCCTATGCCTTATCAACCTTAGGCGGAATCCTGATGATGCTTCCGGTATTAAAGGAATTCAAGCTGAATCTGTTACGCGGACGTAACATGCAGGCAGCCCTGGACAATGCCCTGAATGTCAATGGCAGAACCGTCTGGGAAGGGGCAGTCGTACAGATCGTGTTAGGCGGTCTGGGAATGCTGCTGTTCAGAAACGATCTGTTACAGGCAGCCGGCAGTGTGCTGATCGGAGGCATCTGCAACCTTCTGCTGTTCGTCTTATGGAACAGATTCATGTTAAAGGATCTGGTTGCTTCAGGATACTGCGGCAGTCTCAAGCTGTTCCGTGTTGATCCAGCCAAGTTACCTGATGTTGAAAAGGGTGAAGCCTATGTTGAAAAGGCCGGCAGTGTCAATGTCAACTTTGCCGCACTGTTAAAGGGCAAGCTGCCGTATATCATCTTTGCCGTTTCACTGGCTGCTCTGTTACTGGTATCAGGCAATGCTGAAAAGACCGCCTTATGGAAGTCTCTGTGCGTTGCAGCCATCACCGTTGCCCTTGCTGAGGTATATGTACTGTTTGCCTACAAGGACCGTTATGCTCTGATGCCATTATTCCTGTGCTTTGATGCCATGATTGGTATCATCGCCGCCGTTGCCGGTACAGGCAAGTTTGCCGGCATGGTATTATGTGCTGTAGCTCTCTCTGCTTTGGGACTGTTCACTCTGATCGGTAATTACCGCAGTGAATTCAGAAGCATTGCCAGAGAAAAGCTCAACGATGAAAAGATCAGCAAGTTCGTCAACGAACTGCTGGGCAGATTTACGGAGAACTACTGCCATGCTGCAGTTATGTTCCTGGTTCTGGTTCTGGCCTTAGCCATCACTTCCAAGAACATGCAGGTCTTCACAGCCTGTGTTCTGGTTCGGGCCGGTGCCTTCGTAAGTGCCAGCTTACTGGCCTCCAAGGGCTGGATGGAACAGATCACCAAGTTCATCGAAAGAAGACCAAAGAAGTCCAATAAGAAGAAGGGCAGCAAGGAACGTTCCGAAACCGTCATCTTCGGACTTAACGAAGTAAAGTAAGACAATAGAAAGAGGAAACCATGAAATACAGGGTAATGAATACCGGCAATTACAGAGAGATCGCAGAACAGTATCACACTGGTTCGCTGCTCGCCAAGGTTGTCAGCTCATTCAATTACAGCCCGTCTGAACTGGCTTCCTTTTTTCATGAAAAACAGTACGGGACCTACCGTCACGAAAGCCTGGAAGCCATCAGAAACATTCTGCTGAAGGCTAAAGGTGAACATCAGAAAGTGTTCATCTACGGGGACTATGACTGTGACGGAATCTGTGCGACCACGATAATGGTCAAGGTACTCAATAAGCTTGGCATTGAAAACGGATATTACATTCCCAACCGTGCCAGGGAAAACTACGGGCTTAACTGTGAAAGAGTTCAGCAGGCCCATGAGCGCGGTTATGGCATCGTCATGACCGTCGACAATGGGGTAAGTGCTCATGAAGCCCTGGCTCTGGCTAAACAGCTGGGCATGATCAGGATCGTGACGGATCACCATGTCATTACGGCTCAGCCTGATTGCGAGGTGCTGTGTCATCCTTCGCTGTTTGATGAAGATCACAGCTATCTGTGCGGGGCAGGAGTTGCCTATCTGATCCGGGATTATCTGGGAGTTGTCGATGACAGTATTAAAGCATTAGCCATGCTGGCAACGATCTCGGATGTCATGGAACTGAAGTTCTTCAATGTCTTCCTGGTCAAACAGGGGCTGCAGGTGGTAAATGACCATAAGTACCCGAACATTGACATCCTGGGTCGTGACCTGAAGTTCCCGATAACGGAAAGGGAGATCTCCTTCAACATTGCTCCTAAGATAAATACGACCGGCAGGCTGTTTGATATGGCCAACCGGAATAATACCGTAAGATACCTCTTAAGCGATGATGCTAACGAGATGCGCATTCTCGCCCGTCAGATCAACGATCTCAACGAGAAGAGAAAGGATCTGGTCAGTGAACAGTACCGGATCATTAAGAATAACTGCAACTTCTCTCAGCCGTTTATCATCTACTGTAACGAAAAACTCCATGAAGGACTGATCGGGCTGATCGCCAACAGGATCCTGCATGAAACCAATAAGCCGACGGTTATGCTGACAGCATCCGGTGATCTGTTAAAGGGATCCGGCCGCAGCAAGTCCGAGCTCAATCTGATGGAACTGTTAAGCGGCTACGATTACTACGAGACCTTCGGCGGCCATGCCAAGGCCTTCGGCATTTCCCTGAAAAGGGACAGGCTGGAGGAGTTCCGCAAGTACATAAACGAAAACTATGTGCCGGAAGAGACGGCAGAAGACTGCGTGGAAGTTCATTCCTCGGACTTCACCAGGGAAAACCTGGAAGAACTGTTCAGCTATGCCCCATTTGGTCAGGGACGAAGGCTGCCGGTGTTCAGGGTAGTGCTCGATGATTACCGGGAGTTAAGAAGTCTCAGTACTCCTGATAAGCTGAAATGGAACATCAGCAACTGCTTCTCCATCATGAAGATGGGTGACAGCAAGGGTTACGGCTATTACCGGGGCAGAAGGGATCTGCGGTTCTACGGGACCCTGTCATCCGGGGTTTTCAACCGCATGATGACCTATACTCTGTGGTGCGATAATGTTGAATTATTATAGTAAAAAACAGCGTGATTAGTGTATAATAAAAAAGTATTTTCCGGAGGAAAGAGATATGAGATTAGAAGATTACATTGCTGAAATCCCTGACTATCCTGTAGAAGGAGTCCTGTTCAGAGACATTACACCATTACTGAATGATGGTGAAGCTTTCCATGCTGCCTGCAAGCAGATCATTGCCTTTGCCAAGGGTGTTGGTGCAGAGGTTCTGGTCGGCCCAGAGTCCAGAGGCTTTATTTTCGGCTGTCCTGTCGCTTATGAACTGGGAATCGGTTTTGTTCCGGCCCGTAAGCCACACAAGCTGCCACGTGAAACCGTTTCATATGAATATGCTCTCGAATATGGAACAAACACGCTGGAAATGCATCGGGATGCCATTAAGCCGGGACAGAAGGTCATGATCGTTGACGATCTGCTGGCCACCGGAGGAACAATAAAGGCTGCCATCAAGCTGGTTGAACAGCTTGGCGGTGAAGTAGTAGGCTGTGCCTTCCTGATCGAACTTGTTGATCTCAAGGGCAGAGAAAACATCGGTGACTACAAAGTCACATCACTTATCAAATACTAATCGAAGAGCAATCTTCGATTTTTTTCTCAGAAGGGAGGTATATTCATGAAGAACAATCTTGTCGTGACCAGGGAAATGTTTTTTGACCAGGTGAAATCCTACATAACGGAACCTGATTCTTTGGCCATGATCGAAAAGGCTTATGAATATGCCGAAGACAAGCATAAGGATCAGAAGCGCAAAAGCGGTGAACCTTATTTTGTCCATCTCATGAATGTCGGCTATATCCTGGCTACCCTGCATGCCGGTCCTCAGACCATTACGGCAGGCTTGCTGCACGATACGATGGAAGACTGCGATGTGCCGAAGGAAGAACTGGTCAGGGAGTTTGACCAGGACGTTGCCAACCTGGTCGAAGGAGTAACCAAGATCGGCCGTCTGGCCTTTGCCGATGACAAGGAATATGAAGCTGCCAACCACCGCAAGATCTTCATTGCCATGGCCAAGGACGTCCGTGTCATCATCATCAAGCTGGTCGACAGACTTCACAACATGCGTACCCTGGAATATACCTCACCGGAGTCCCAGGTCCGCAAGGCTTCCGAAACGCTGGCGGTATACTGTCCGATAGCGCACCGTCTTGGTTTCGGAGACATCAAGAACGAAATGGAAGATCTGTGCTTCTATTATCTGGACCCTCAGCACTATCATGAAGTCGCTTCTCTGGTTGAAGCCAAGAAGCGGGAACGTGAGGCCAAGGTCAATCACATGATCGAGGAGATAACCGAACTTCTCAATGAACATAACTTTGAATTCCGCATTTTCGGACGTTCAAAGCATCTTTACAGCATCTATAAGAAGATGACGACCAAGAACAAGAGGTTTGACGAGATCTTTGACCTCTATGCCATCCGCGTCGTCACCAGAACTGAACTCAACTGCTATGAGATCCTGGGCTACATCCATGCCAAATACCGTCCGATGCCAGGCAGGCTTAAGGACTACATTGCGATGCCTAAGGTCAACATGTATCAGTCCATTCATACCACCATCATGGACAATGAAGGTAACATCTTTGAGGTACAGATCCGTACCGAGGAAATGGATTCAGTTGCTGAACAGGGTATTGCCGCTCACTGGAGCTACAAAGAAGGCCGTCTGTACAACTCCGAAAAGGAACAGAAGGAGATCGAAAACAAGCTTAGCTGGTATCATGACATGATCTCAATGATGGATGAAGCCGATCTGGATCACAATGAAATGCTCAATACGATCCAGAAGGACATCTTTGAGGCCAACATTTACGTCATGACTCCTAAGGGCAGGGTAATTGAACTGCCTAACGGGGCGACGCCATTGGATTTTGCCTACCGCATTCATACCGAGGTGGGACACAATGCGATCGGCTCGATCGTCAATGGTGCCCTGGTACCTCTGAATACCAAGCTGCAGACCGGTGACGTCGTTCAGATCAAAACTTCCAAGCAGGCTACCGGGCCGTCGGAAGACTGGCTGAAGATCGTCAAGACTTCCCATGCCAAAAACAAGATCAAGAGCTATCTGCAGAAGGTAGAGGAAGAAAAGCGCAAGGAGATAATCGTCAAGGGTGAAAAGATCCTGGCCGATGAGTTAAAGAAGAGAAGCCTGGAAGAAAAGAGCTACATGGACCGTGCCACACTGGAAAAAGTGGCCGGACAGTTCAACTTCAAGGACTATCAGGACCTGATGTACGCCATCGGCATGAAGTCGGTATCCATGGTGCAGATCATGGAAAAGCTGACTAACCAGAAGCGTTCAGCACTGGAAAGCTTTGACCTTTCCCGTCTGTTCAACATAAAGAACCGCCCGAAGCCGGCCGGCAGGACCGGATTACAGGTTGAGGGCATTGACAACATGAAGATCTCCATTGCTGGCTGCTGCATGCCGGTATACGGGGACGACATCGTCGGCTACATCACCAAGGGACAGGGTGTCAAGGTTCACCGTTCCGACTGCCCGAACATCCGCGGTCAGAACAGCCGTCTGATCCGGGTCCACTGGGAAGAGGACGATACCACCAAGCAGTATGACTGCTGGATCAAGGTCGAAGCTTCCGACAGAAGCTATCTGATCTCCGACATCGTCACCGTAGTTGCCCAGTACAAGGCTCAGCTAATGGGCATCAACTCTGAAGTACTGCCGGACAAGGTCAATGTTACCGTTGACGTCAAGGTCCGTGTCAGCAACACCGAGCAGTTGCGACTGCTGATGAGCAACATCAGAAAGCTGGACAGCGTCGTTGATGTATCGCGAATAATCAAGTAAAAACCGGCTTTTGGCCGGTTTTGGCAGAATTTCTGTTACCATGAAGACAGTTTAGCTGTTGTTATGGGTGAGGAGAATCCGAATTATGAAGAAAATGATATTGTTAATAGCCATGGCTGGACTGCTGGTCTTATGCAGCTGCAGATACCGGGAAGAGGAAAAACGGGAGAAACCGATTCTGACAGGCAACCAGGATACCCTGACCTATCCGGTAGGGGTAAACGCTTCAATCTGGGTCAATTACAGTGAGGATCCGCTGCTTTATGAAAGCCTACTTAACTGCTCAAATAATAAGAACGGAACTCTGCCTGTCTACAGGATCGACACTGCTGAACAGCTGCAGGAATTCATTGACCGGTTCTCTGAAGTCCTTTCGCTGGACGACTTCAGAGATTCCTTCGTTGAATTTGCCAATGGACTTGATGAAGCCTTTTTCCGGGATAACTCACTGTTAATGGCCTATCACATTGCTTCCAGCGGTTCATTTACCTACCGGCTGGACAAGACCGAGATCTCAGGAAGCGAGCTGATCATGCACATCATTCAGACCAATAACCCGGAAATATATACCTGTGACATGGCGGGATGGCTGGAGATCACAGACATCAGAAAGAGTCTTCTGAGTGAAATAACTGAATATGATGCCGTTGTTGCCAAACCTGAACAGGAAACTGCCCGGGAGAATTATGAAGTCTTTGAAGGTGAACAGTATGCTACTTTGCCGGGACACTTAGCCTGGGGATCATTCAGCTATGAAAAGGATCTGCGGATGCGGCAGGAACTTAACTGGAACATAATCACTGAGGGTTTCGTCAATACGGAACCGACTGACGAGTACATTCCGGTGGAACAGGCTAAGAAGGAACTGTCTGAGCAGTATCTGTTACGGCAGGTGTTCCATGACGACATGCTGGACATCTGGAAGATCCGCTTCTTCAACAGTGAGGAAAGCAGTGAGGAAACGGATGTCTACATAGACTCCCAGGGTGTGACAAAACTGATCGTCAGAATATAGTAAATGAAAGACAAGCCGCTGTAATCAGCGGTTTTCATCTGCTCTACTGATTGAAACAGAGTCTGTGTTGTGCTAATATATAAACAAATCCGTGGAAAAAGAAAACTGCCAGAAGGATTTTGCAGAGAGAAGACGGTAGGTGCAAGTCTTCAGATCATAAGGCAGTAAGACACTTTGGAGGAGCCTGGATGAAACGGAGTAGTTCAGGACGTCTGCCGCGTTAAGGCGTCAAGGCATGAGAAATCATGTAAAGTAAGGTGGCACCACGTTTATTACGTCCTTATAGGGGACGTTTTTTATTTAAGGGAGGTACGTTTATGAGCAATAAGTATCAGGTACCGAGAGGTACGCAGGACATCATGGGTGATGATGTCTCGTTATGGCGGCAGGTTGAAAGCATCATCAGGGAACAGTGCGCCAGATACGGTTATCAGGAGATCAGGACTCCGATCTTCGAACATACGGAAGTCTTCAAGTTCCAGAATGATTCCTCTGACATGGTAACCAAGGAAATGTATACCTTCCTGGATTCGGGTGAAAGATCACTTACCTTGAGACCGGAAGGAACCAAGGGAGTCATCAGAGCCTTCGTTGAACACAAGCTGTACGGTAATCAGGCAGAACTGCCTTACAAGCTGTTCTACATGGGACCGATGTTCCGCTATGAAAGACCGCAGAAGGGCAGATACCGTCAGTTCCACCAGTTCGGTGTCGAGGCCATCGGAGCCAAGTCACCGCTGCTGGATGCAGAAACGATCGCGTTAGGCTATAACATCACCAGAGCCATGGGCATTAAGAAGGTCAAGATCCTGATCAACTCACTGGGCGATGATGAGTCACGCAGCAATTACCGTTCAGCCTTGAGAGAACACTTCAGACCGTATCTGGGTGAACTGTGCGGGGACTGCCAGAGAAGATTTGAACTCAATCCGTTAAGAATACTGGACTGCAAGGTGGACAGGGAACACCCGAGTTTCAAGAGCGCACCGTCCGTACAGGACTACCTCAATGAACCTTCAAAGAAGTACTTCAGTCAGGTTCTGCAGGCTCTTGATGATCTTGAGATTCCATATGTGATCGACAGCCGTCTGGTCAGAGGACTGGACTACTATACCAACACCGTATTTGAAGCCATACCGGAAGATGCCAGCGGCCAGCAGGCAGCGGTATTTGCCGGAGGACAGTATGACGGTCTGGTTGAACACTATGGCGGAGGAAATCTGCCGGGTGTCGGATTTGGCATGGGAATCGAGAGAATGATCGATCTGGCCGTGCAGGAGCAGGGGTTAACCGCCGTTGGACATGAAGCGGATGTCTATGTCATTTCCATGGGCAATGTCGGATCATATGCCCTGAAAGCCACAGAAACGCTGCGTAACGCAGGTTTCAGAGTTGAGACCGATTATCAGGGCAGGTCATTAAAAGCCCAGTTCAAGGCTTCTGACCGCCTGAAAGCGAAGGTTATCGTCATCATCGGTGAAGATGAGTACAGTAACGGTCAGGTTGTCATAAAGGATACCGTCAGTAAACAGCAGGTTACCGTCGGGTTTGATAAATTACTGGAAACAGTAAAAGGATTTACGGGGGAATAGAATATGAACAGAACACATACCAATGGCCAGTTAAGACTGGCAGATGTCGGCACAAAGGTCACTTTGATCGGCTGGGTAGCCAGAAGAAGAAATCTGGGTTCCCTGGTCTTCATCGACTTAAGAGACAGATATGGCATTACTCAGGTCGTCTGCGGTGACGAACTGACGGAAGCCGTCAGAACGGTCAGAAGCGAATACATTCTGGAAGTTACCGGAACGGTCGTGCGGAGACAGGATCCTAACCCTAAGATGGAGACAGGCGAGATCGAAGTCAAGGCTGAAAAGGTCGTCATCATCAATACGGCTGAGCTGCCGCCGTTTATTATTGCCGATGAGTCTGATGCCCTGGAGGAAACCAGACTGAAATACCGTTATCTGGACTTAAGAAGACCGGTTTTACAGAAGAAGCTGTTTACCAGAGCCAAAATCGTCAAGGCCATGCATGAATATCTGGATGCCAATGACTTCATTGAAGTCGAGACACCGGTACTGGCCAAAAGTACTCCGGAAGGAGCCAGAGACTATCTGGTACCGTCAAGAGTTCATCCGGGCTGCTTCTATGCCTTACCACAGTCACCGCAGCAGTTCAAGCAGTTACTGATGGTGGCCGGCTTTGAAAGATATTATCAGGTAGCCAGATGCTTCCGTGACGAGGACTTGAGAGCTGACAGACAGCTGGACTTCACCCAGCTCGACATTGAAACAAGTTTCTTAAGCCAGGATGAGATTCTGACTTTGACGGAAGGACTGCTGAAGAAGGTCATGAAGGATGTCAAGAACATTGACATCGAAACACCGTTCAGACGCTTCAAGTATGTTGATGCCATGAACATGTACGGTTCAGACAAGCCTGATACCCGTTTTGAAATGAAGCTGCAGGATGTCACCGACATCTTCCGCAATTCCGAGTTCAAGGCCTTTGCGGAAGGACTGGCAGCCAAGGGAGCCATCAAGGCCATCACTACCGATCATTGCGAAATCTATACTCGCAAGGAACAGGACAAGCTGACCGAACTGGCCAAGAAAAACGGGGCCAAGGGTCTGGTCATCCTGAAGTATGAAAACGACACGCTGGAAGGCAGTGCCGTAAAGTTCTTCAGTGAAGAGGAAAAGATGGCTCTGGCTGACAGACTGAATCTGAAGAACGGCGATCTGGTGATGATCGTCTCCGGTGAATGGCGTAAGACCTGCAGTGCCCTGGGCGCTCTCAGAAGCCACTTCGGCAAGACTCTGCATCTGTATGATCCGGAAACCTTTGACTTCTTATGGATCACTGAGTTCCCGATGTTTGAATGGAGTGAAGAGGATGGCAGATACTATTCCGAACACCATCCGTTCACCAGACCGATGGACGAGGACCTCGAGTATCTCGACAGCGATCCTGAAAGAGTCCGTTCCTATGCCTATGACGTCGTTCTTAACGGCTATGAGCTGGGCGGCGGTTCATTAAGAATCTACGACTGCAACATGCAGCAGAAGATCTTCGAACTGTTAAGTCTGACCGATGAGCAGATCAAGGACCGTTTCGGTTTCTTCATCGATGCCCTGAAATACGGCACTCCTCCTCATGGCGGCTTAGCTCTGGGATTAGACAGAGTAGCCATGATCCTGACCGGCAGCGATTCACTCAGAGATGTCATTGCCTTCCCTAAGAATGCCAATGCCAAGGACCCGATGAGCGATGCACCGGATAAAGTTGATCAGAAACAGCTTGAAGAACTTCATATTAGGATTGTTGAAGACTAGGAAATGAGTTATAATGAAAGTGCCAGAAGTGTACATGCATTTCCGACACGAGATTAAAGGGAATCCGGATGTTGGATAACGGTGTTGAAGGCCTTGAAAAAGGAATCCTAAAATTATTCACAGGATACCCACCTGAATAACAGGGAAACGATCTTTAAACTTTTGGTAAAGGGATTGCTGAAGCGATCCCTTTTTTGGCAGTCTTTAGTATCCGGCATGGAGAGATTTCGAAAAGCTGATATTCATACTGAAGTTTCACCGGGTGATCATCAATTGCGTTAAGATGTCTTTCTGTTGATGGAATGCTGAAATACGTCCGGCATTCGGTGTATTTGAATGTTTACTGGTAATTCTGCGGTCATTGAGTTCCCGGTATCAGTAATGCCCATTTCAGGAACTGATTGAAAATAATTATATACAATGCTATGATGATATGTAAGAAATCTAATCTAAGAGCTTAATGGTTGTTAACTGGGAATTAGGGAGCCCGTTGACATAAAAGATAAGGAAAGGAGCATTTTTAGCATGAAAAAACTTATCACATTAGTTCTTGTTGCTCTTCTTACTCTGTCCATGACTGCATGTGGCAATGGCGGAAAGAAAGAAGAGGAACCAACTGGTCCTATCACAATCACATTCTGGCACACTCTGACTGACCAGCATCTTGAAGCTCTCAATAAGATCATTGACGGCTTCAATAAGTCACAGAGTGAAATTATCGTTGTTGGAGAGCAGAAGCCTTATACTGACTATGACAGCAATCTGGCTATGGCTTTGAGAAACGGCAATGGTCCTGACTTCGTTTCAAGATACGCTACTGACGCAGTAGAATATCTGGCTGACGATCTGATCGTTGACATGACCCCTTACATCGAGAAAGAATATGGCTCAATGGAAAACTGGAAGAACTCCATGATCGGTGAAACTTATGAAGAATGCACCCAGCTGGGCGGCGCTTATCTGTTCCCAATCTCATCCAGCTCACAGGTTTACTTCTACAACAAGACTTTATTTGATGAGCTCAACCTGAAGGCTCCTACAACCTGGGATGAACTCCTCTACAACGCCAAGGTCTGCTACGAACACACTGGCAAAGCTGGCTTCTCAATGGATGATGAACTTGATGACTTCCAGGACATCATGACTCAGAGAGGCTTCACCTACATCGACATGGATAAGAAGGAGATCGGCTGGCCAAAGGAAGAAACAACCAAGTTATTACAGTGGTATGTTGACAACTGCAAGGCTGGTTACTTCACACTGAAGGAAACCAACACCTACTGTTCAGTACCATTCGCCAGCGGCGAATTACCAGCATACATCGGTTCAAGTGCCGGTGCTTCATATGCCTTGATGAACGATGGCAAGTTTGAAGCTGGTATCGCTCCAATCCCACAGGAAGGAACTCATAAGTACATTCCTAACTGGGGTGGTGGATATGTCATCTTCAAGACTACTGATGCAAAGCAGGAAGCCTGCTTCAAGTTCCTGAACTACTATGCAAGTGCAGAAGTATCTGCTGCCTGGGCTGCAGGATTCAACACAATTCCTAGCTACAAGGCTGCTTATGACACTGCCATATACAAGGAATACGCTGCTAACGATCTGGCTGCCAAGGCCATGACTGAACAGGCAGACTGCATGGGTTGGTTAAGAGCCTGCCCGGGAAGTAACGCTGTCAGAGATGAAATCCAGAAGATGATCCGTACAGCTGTATTAGATGGTGAAAACGTATCTGTTGAACAGGCTGTTGAAGCCTTCTACGCCAACACTTCTGCTGCTTTAAAAGGCAATTAATTAAAAACTGATGAAAGCCATGCGCTTAGCAATAAGCGTATGGCTTTACTGTATTTGTCATGAATAACAATCTTACTGAGCTTACAACTTACATCGGTACCAGAGAATCAATGGGAGCCGTTTTTTCTATAGTCAGGAGCAATCACCGCGTCATCATGGACTTCGGGGCACCGTTTATTCCTGAACAGAAGCCCCATGCAGTGCATGATGATAACTGGATAAAGGATAAGATTGCCCTTGGCTTACTGCCGGCAATTGACGGGCTTTATCCGAAAAAGTATCTTGAAGGCAGTGATCTGATCCCGGCGGAAGAAAGTCCAATTCATACCTCGGTATTTGTTTCTCACCTGCATCTTGACCACATGGCCAACATCGGTGCTCTTGCGCCAGGTGTAAAGGTTTATCTTTCAGAAACTGCCCGTTCACTTGAAATGGCGCTGGAAGACATCGGTCAGGGTGTTGACAGTGTTGGCCGGGACTATGACATCTTTCAGCCAGATCAGTGCATAAAGGAAGGTGACATCAGGGTAACCCCGATCATTAACGGAACCTTAGGTCATCAGATGTATGGCTTTCTGGTGGAAACGGATGATCTGAAGGTTGGCTATACGGCTGATCTGTCTCTGGCAGGAGAGTGTCCTGAACTGGTGAAAAGAGAAATGCAGATCTTCAAGGACAGGAAGGTAGATGTACTGTATTGTGACTGCTGCAACTTCACCGATGATGTATTAACCAGATTCTTCGGTACTGTTGATCCTGATGCGATAGTTCCAGATGAAAAGGTTCCTGAAGGCATGCTTGACTACATGCAGCATTATGAAAAACTTGAACAGCTGTATAGTCAGAAGAAGGGACTGATCATCTTCAATTACTATGAAAGAGAGATTCAGGACGCTGACTGGATCATGAAGTGGGCTGAGAAGTATGCTAGAAAAGCCGTGTTTTCTCCTGATGCCGGTTACCTGATCTATAAGACCGCAACAGGAGTACCAAATGTCTATCCAGATGACAGATGGAAAGATGAAAAGTGGTATCAGGAATTATTGGAAAACTGTCCGGTGGTATCACTTGAAGACATTAAGAAAGAACCGGACAGATATTACCTTCACCTGAAGTATGAAGACCGTGAACTGATCAGTCAGTTTCCTAATGAAAACGGACTGTACATTCACGCTGACGGTTATCCGTTTACCTCAGGTGAAATAAGAAATCTAAAGGAAAAAGCCAAACTGGCCGGCTTCAGATTTGCCAGTTATGATGACCCGCAGTACTATCAGCACGGCTACCCGTCGCAGATAGAATTTTTTGTACAGCAGATTGACCCGAAGGTGGTCATTGGCTATCATGGCCGCCATCCGGAAAGAATAAGAGTTTATAACGGGTACAACCTGGTACCTGAAAGATACATCAGATATTGCCTGATCGACGGCAGGCTGGTAAAAAGGGAGGACTTATGAAAGTTACAATTAAAAATCTCACCAAGAAATTCGCCAGCCGCGATAAAAACGGGGAACCGGTCATCGCGGTAAACAATCTTACTGCAGAGTTTGAAAGCGGCAAGCTAATCGCTCTGTTAGGACCGTCAGGGTGCGGCAAAAGTACCATGCTGAACATGCTCAGCGGCATACTGCCGGTCACCAGCGGAAAGATCTATTTTGACGATACTGACGTTACTGATCTGACTCCTGATAAAAGGGAAGTCGGACTGGTATTCCAGAACTACGCCTTATACCCGCACATGACGGTATTACAGAACATCTGCTTCCCGTTAAAGATAAAGAAAGTACCTAAGGATGAAAGAATTGCCCGGGCTAAGAAAATAGCCAGAATGGTTCACATTGACGAGTATCTCAACCGCCTGCCTAAGGAATTATCCGGCGGCCAGCAGCAGAGAGTCGCCATTGCCCGTGCCCTGGTCAAGAATCCTAAGTTACTGTTACTGGATGAACCGTTATCCAATCTTGATGCCAAACTGCGTCTGGAGATGCGTGAGGAAATCAGAAGAATTCAGCGTGAAAGCGGGGTTACCACCGTATTTGTCACTCATGATCAGGAAGAAGCAACTTCCATCAGTGACTACATCGTCTTAATGAAACTTGGTGTAATGCAGCAGTTCAGCGCTACCAGGGACATCTATAATAACCCGGCCAATCTGTTTGTTGCTGACTTCATCGGTAATCCTACCATTAACCAGCTGCATGGCGAGTATACTTCTTCAGGCTTCAAGCCTGATGGAACTGATGAGATCATTCCAATCAAGGCTGATGTGGCAGAAGGTACCAGAACGATACTGGCTGCCAGAGCTGAATCAGTAACCTTCAACAAGGGCGAAAACGGCATCTCAGCCAAGGTCAATGACATGTATTCTTCCGGCAAGGACTGGCTGCTTAACATTGACATCGGAAACAATAATCTGCGTGGCTATTGCGATGCCGATTATGAACTTATCCCTGATGAGATCATCAAGGTCCAGTTCAAGGACAAGGGTGTTTTCCTGTTTGATGAAAAGAGCGGGGAAAGGTATTGCTAAGATGACTGAAAAGAAAAAAAGAGTCCGCACCTACAAGGACACGGATGAGAAGATCACGGCCAAATCACTGATCAAGCCGTTTCTGTTCTCCTTGCCGTTTATGGTCGGACTGATCATCTTTACCGTATATCCGTTCATTAAGGCGGTACTGCTGAGCTTCATGGAAAACTACCGTTTCCTGTCCGGAAAGTTCACCGGATACGGGCTTGGCAACTATCAGGCCATAATTGCGGATCCTAACTTCATAAATGCCTTAAAGAGCACGACCAAGTACGTGCTGATCGTAGTGCCGATCTCAATGGCACTGTCATTACTGATCGCAGTAGGGTTAAACAGCGTCAAGAAACTGCAGGGACTGTTTCAGACCGTTTACTTCCTGCCGTTAGTAACCAGTTCAACTGCCATAGGCATGATCTTCCGCTGGCTTTATGATTACGACTACGGTCTGTTTAACTATTTCATCGGTTTATTCGGCATTGACCGCATACACTGGCTGGCTGATGTAAGATTCACGATGGCCAGCATCTGCATCTACGGCATCTGGAGCATGCTGCCATTTACGATCATACTGTTACTGGCAGGCTTGCAGAACATTGACCCGGTCTACTATACCGCAGCCAGAGCTGACGGTGCCAAAAGCAGGGACATATTCTTCAACATAACCATTCCGTTATTGATGCCGACGATAATACTGACTTCCATCGTCAACATGATGTCAGCATTCAAGGTGTATGACTCACTGTTTGTACTGTATGGGGGAAAGCCGGGACCGGCCTTCAACCTGTATACGGTAATCTACTATCTGTATGACATGTTCTGGAACAAGAATAAGCTGGGCAATGCAGCGGCCAGTGCAATGGTACTGTTTGTCATAATTGCCGTATTCACACTGCTGCAGAACCTCATATCGAAGAAGACGAATTACTATAAATAGAAAGGAGAGAAGCTATGAAAAAAATAAGTGCCGGCCGCATCATTACCTATGTTCTTTTGGCAATTGGCGGCTTCATCATGGTCTTTCCATTCATCTGGATGCTGATATCATCACTTAAGACCTGGGCAGAATGCGGCAGCATGCCTCCGACCTGGTGGCCGCATAATCCTACTCTGGAGAACTACATATATGCTTTTAAGACGGCACCGTTCCTTAAGTATTTCCGTAACAGTGTCATCGTTACCATCGTATGTACGGCCGCAACAATGTTCAATACCATTCTGTGTGCCTTTACTTTCTCCAGATTAAAGTTCCCGGGAAGAGACATCATCTTCTCCCTGATGGTTTCATTAATGATGATCCCATATGAAATGCTGATAATTACCAACTATACGACCATTGTAAAGATGGGACTGTATGATACCTTAGTGGCATTGATCATACCGTTTACTTCCAGCATATTCTATACCTACATACTGCGTAACTTCTTCCTAAGCATTCCGGATTCTCTGTACTATTCAGCCAGAGTTGACGGGGCAAGTGACTGGCAGTATCTCTGGGAAGTAATGGTTCCTATCGCCAAGCCATCTCTGGTAACGATCGGTCTTCTTGATGCCTTGGCCTGCTGGAACAGCTTTATGTGGTCAATCCTGGTAGTTGGTTCCGTAGATAACAGAACACTGCCGTTTGGACTGTTTGCCTTTACCGATCAGGCCGGTGTCAGATTTGAAAGATTAATGGCTGGAAGCTCAATCGTAGTAATTCCGGTAATCATATTATTCCTGTTCTGCCGTAAGCAAATCGTTACCGGTGTCAGCAAAGGAGGAATGAAAGGATGAGCATCGTAAAAATAGACATACTGAATCATGCGGATTACGGAGCAAGTTTCCGCGAAGACTTTGAACAGCCGGGCATTTCCCGCTTCTACAGCGCCATTGAGTCCGTCAGAAGCAAAAATCCGGAACATACGCTGTTACTGGACGCTGGCGACAACTTCAAAAGCTGGCTGTGGCATGAAAACGTTCAGGAAGGCATTGCCATACTGAAGACTGATGTTTACAACTATGGCAACCATGACTTTGACTGGGGCAGGGAAAACATTGAAGCCGCCAGCAGGAGACTGCTTGATCTGGGCGTACCGATCGTCTGCAGCAATGTCATTGAAAAGGAAACAGGCAATTTGGTTAAAGGAGCAAAGCCATATGTCGTATTTGAAAAGGGCGGCATTAAGTATGGGGTGCTTGGTCTGATCACTGAATATACTCCATACATGGTTACCTACCGTTATTTCCAGCCGTATACCGTAATTGATTCCGTTGAATGTGCCCGCAAGTACATTCCGCAGATGAGAGAAGAGGGTGCTGAAGTAATCATCGTACTGACTCACTTCCCATTCTACTTTACGGATACTGATGAATCAGGTGAACTGATCGAAGTACTGGATCAGATTGCTGATCTCAAGCCTGACTGCATGATCGGCGGCCACATTCCTGGAGACTATGCCAGAGTCTATAAGGACTGCATTGTCACTAAGGGCGGCTTTGGCGGTGTCTCACTGCCTCATGCCATTCTCTACTTCGACACTGAAACCAGAAAGGTTGTAAAAAGAGAAGGTGAAGTAATCGATGTCAAGGGAGGAGATTTCCCTTATGATCCTGAAGTAGACAAATTCGTGGAAAGAGTAGTCGGACCGAAGGAGTACTACTTCTCTGAAGTCATCGGCAAGGCCGATGAAGACATTCCAAGCCGTCTTGACTTTGAAAGCCCGATGGCTGACTTACTGGCTGACATGATCATGGAAAAGTGTCCAAGTGACTTTGTCTATTTCAACAATACTTCCCTGGGCAGAATTCTGCCTCAGGGAGATCTTTACAGAAGCAGTGCGATGGACATTACCGGGTTCAATGATCCGCTGTATCATTCCGTTTATACCGGCAGGCAGATCTGGGATCTGTTTGAACTGGTTCACGATCCGGATGTCTTCGGCAATAATGGCAACATTTCCTTTGCCGGATTCAACATCAAGATGGACCACACCCAGCCTAAGGGACACAAGGTAGTCTATATTAAGAAACCGGATGGAACTGACATTGATCTGAATAAGGAATATACCGTAACTACCAGTGAATACATGAGCTCCGGCGGTAACGGTACCAGGGCAATTGCCCAGTCAGTCAAGTGGCAGGAAACCGGAGTCAGAATGTTTGATCTGATTGAGGAATACATCATCAGACATAAGACCTTAAGAAAGCCGCAGCTTGGCCGTTATCTGTTCATCGGCAAGCCGGAAAATGACAACAGTCCATGGTAGAAGACATAGTAAGAATCGACATACTCAACCATGCTGACTATTGCGGTGAGTTTCGAAAGGACAGCTACATTCCCGGATTAAGGAAGTTCTATCAGGCCATAGAGTCAGTAAGAAAGAATAATCCGGAAGCTACTTTACTGCTGGATGCCGGGGATGAGATCAACCGTCTGCTATGGTATGGAAAAGATGTGCTGGATGGCATGGAACTGATCGGTACAGATGCATGGACATTAGGCAATCATGAATTTGACCGGGGCAGAAAGTCTCTGGAAGATAACATCGAGTACATCTGCGATAAGATACCGGTATTGTGCGCCAACATCGTGGAAAGGAAAACCGGTAAGCTGGTTAAGAATGTCAGACCACATGTAATTCTGGAAAGAAAGGGCGTAAGAATAGGTATCATCGGGGTAACGACTGAATATACCGAAAAGATGGTCACCTATCCTAACTTTGCGGATTATGAAACTACTGATGCCTGTCAGGCAATAAAGGAAAACTGTGACCTGCTTAAAGACAAGGCTGACATCATCATCGTACTGGCTCATATCGGCGCATTTAAGAAGGATAACAAACAGCAGGGTGAACTTATCGAACTGGCGGAAAAGATCGCTGATCTGCCGGTAGACTTGCTTATAGGCGGTCATACCAATGGGGACATCACGGAAAGATACTCCGGGATACTGGTCAATAAGGGCGGCTTTTCCGGGAAGTCACTGATCCATACCGCACTGTATTATGACCGTAACAGGGGAAAAGTCGTACGGGATGAATCGGAAGTAATCTATCCTCTTGAAGAGAGATATGACATACCTGATGAAAGAGTTGACGGCTTTGTAAGTAAGGTGCTGGCACCGTTTGACAGGGAAATCAATGAGGTATTTGCCAAGGCTACTGAAGACATCATCATGGACTACAATGGGGAAAGTGCCCAGGGTAATCTGTTTGCGGATGCGGTAAGATGGAAGGCCGGTACTGATTTCAGTTACTTCAATACGACCAGCTGCGGTCCAAGAATTCCCAAGGGAGATATAACCCGCTACATCATTCAGCAGGCCATCTACTTCAATGAGCCGTTCTGCACTTCAACCATCACTGGAAAGGAAATAAGAGAACTGTTTGAAACGGTGCTTGATCCAAAGATCTATTCCAAGAACATGAACCTGTATTTCTCAGGAATCAGGGTTACCGTAGAAAAGGGAAAGGTAGTTTCACTGACCAGAGAAGATGGCAGTGAAATCGCTGATGATGATGCCCTGACGGTAGCTACCAGCGAATACATGGCATCAGGCGGTAATGATACCAGAAAGATCGCCAATGGCCGTAATTGGACCAGCAGCAGTATCCTGATCCATGATGCCATCAGAGAGTACCTTACCATGAAAGGTCAGATAGATAATTCCGTTGACGGCAGATACCGGATCATTTCACGATGATTATAATTACGCAAAGCATTATAGTGTAGAAAAAGCGATATGGCTCTCTAAAATAGTTGGTGGGAACTCCACTGAAGTTGGTGGGCAAGTTGGTGGGCCAATGAAATTCAAGTTGGTGGAGAAATTGGTGGACCAACGAAAAGAAAAAGAAAGGACCAAGATGTAAAATCAAGGTCCTTTTAACATGGAGAAAACTATTTTTTAATGTAATGTCCACGCTTCTTACCGATTCTTTTGATATAAGGTATTTCCTGAGAAGAAGGTATGGAAATAGATTCGCTGGAGCGAGTAGCCAGAAGAATTCTGTTTCTGGCATAATCAAAGTTATTCAGCCCTCTGGAAACACGTTTAAGAGATTTAGGATAAACATTGAAAGATTCTATTAGGCTATTAGAAAGCCTTCTGGAAACATGGTTACCATGCCTATCTTTAACGATAACGGTAGAGTATGAGGCTAAGATGTATTTCCTGTATTTTATGAGTAATCTGGAAAAGTCTTTAAAGATAGATTCGTCACAGTTTTGATACTCTCTGATGAGATTATCAAACAAAAGATTGAGATCAGGATCGTCATTTTTTGCGGCAGTGTCAAAAGTATTAAAACGCTCTTTCAGAGCACGCAAAGAAGGGAAGTGCGGATCAAGTTCCATGAACATTCTTTCTTTCTGAAAAGTATCAAGATACTGTCCAAGATGAAAGTTGTAAGATGGATCAGCGGTATAATCTATATTGGCTACATTTTCAAAAAGGACGAATTTGAAATCCTGAAGAATATTAACTTCACGTGAGTGCTTGATGGACTTGAAGGAAGTGTTAAAAAGGAAGTTGTTTCTCTTTAAGTCGTTCTTTTCAATATCCTTATATCTTTTCAATACAGAACGATAGTAGGTGTTAAGGCGATCAAGGATCCATTTTTTAACGTGAAATCCATCGACAATAGCCTGAGCATTAGGAAAATAGCGGGTAACGTAGTTAATGTAGGGATTATACATATCACAGATAAGATACTTAACATTAAGACGTTCTTCTAATGGTATGTGATAAAAATAGGGCTCTGTATCCTCCTGGCGTCTACT
>SVBJ01000022.1 GCA_015058955.1 Erysipelotrichaceae bacterium | reverse complement strand
GGCGCCCTCGGGGCGACTCGAACGCTCGACCGTACGCTTAGAAGGCGTATGCTCTATCCAGCTGAGCTACGAGGGCAGTTGCTGTATGCCTATATATTCTATATAAAAACGGATGCCTTTTCAAGCATCTATTTTTATTTTTTCCGTTGGATAAATCAATACTTATAGGTATGATCGCCGATCTTATATTCCCTGTTGGTCTTCTCGTCGCGGTATTTCTTTCTCACTTCGATAAGATTGAGAACATCATAGCCGTTTTTATTCAGCAGTCCGATGACCTGTTCATTATCAGGATTTATGTAGATGTACAGAGTCTCATTTCCATACTCTTCAGCCACTTCCTCGCACTTCTTCAATAACATCGTGGCAATGCCCTTGTTGCGGTATTCCTTCTTGACGTAGACTGATTCCAGCCATACCACGTCGTCATCGATCCTGCAGACCGCATAGCCGACAAAGGCCCCGTTGACACTGGCCGCAAAGACCGGATAGCGTCTGGACAGATAGAATCCTATCTCGGATTGGGCACTTTCCAGATCAGCGTCACACTGATAATTGCGTAAGGCTGCCAGTTCCTTTCTGAATTCAATGTTCATGTAATAGATGCCATAGGCATTCTTTTCGTCAATATTGACGACTCTGACTCTGGTGCTTTTCGGCAGCTCAGGTTCTTCCGGTTCAGGTTCCCGTTTTACCTGCTCTTCAAAGTAATACTCCAGACCATTCTGTTCACACCAGTAAACTGCGATGTTCTCATAGCACTTTTCTTCATAACGGTACCAGTCATTGGTGATGCCGAAACGCTCACAGGTGGCACGGAAACGGCGGAAGGCCCCCTTACCTATAAGAGAATTTCGTAACCAGTTCTGAATCTCTCCGGTGGTCTCCTCTTCCATGAAATCCTGCATCATGCGGTAATTGTTTATGTCATAATGATCCGGCAGCGGAATTATCTCTCCGTCATAGTTATCCAGATCAATGTCCTCATCATCTTCCCTATAGACAAAACGGTCCAGATCCGGCAGATATACGATATCCGTCTGCTGGTCAACGTCATACAGTGCACTCTTAACTCTTTCAATAGCCAAACTCATTTCAGCTCACCTCTTAATTACATTATAGCGCAAAGAAAACCGCCTCAGCGGTTTTCTTTCTGTTTATGCGTTTTCTTCCAGCTTTCTCTTTTCACGGAAAGCGTTCTTTCTGTCTAAGGAAGTCAGATATCTCTTGCGCAGTCTGATGGCGTCCGGAGTTACCTCAACCAGTTCATCATCATCGATGAATTCCAGCGCATATTCCAGCGTCAGCTGAATAGGCGGAACCAGCTTCATCGCTTCATCCCTGCCCTCTGATCTGACAGCAGTAGCCTTCTTGTTCTTGGTAGGATTGACTTCCATGTCCATGTCCTTGGAACATACTCCGACGATCATGCCTTCATATACTTCGGTCTGCGGCCCGATGAAGAAGTTTCCTCTTTCCTGCAGGTTCCAGATCGAATAGGTCATGGCCGTACCGGCGGCATTGGAGATCATGACCCCGTTGCCTCTGGTATTGATCTCGCCCATGTAAGGCATGTAGTCTTCAAAGTGGCGGATCAGAATGCCTTCTCCTCTGGTCATGTTGATGAATTCACTGCGGAAACCGATCAGGCCTCTGGTCGATACCAGGAATTCAACATTGGAGTAATTGTTGCGGGCCGTGATGTTGACCATCTCTCCATTACGCTGGTTAAGGCGGGAGATGACGGCACCCTCATACTGCTGCGGCACTTCGCATATTACTCTTTCAACCGGCTCGTATCTCTTGCCGTTGATGGTCTTGTATATTACCTGAGGCTTGGAGATGGCCAGTTCATAGCCCTCTCTTCTCATGTTTTCGATCAGAATGGTCAGACCCAGTTCACCACGTCCGGACACCTTGAAGGTATCAGTGGTCTCAGTAGGTTCAACTCTTAAGCCGACATTTACTTCCAGTTCCCTTTCCAGTCTTTCCTTCAGGTTGCGGCTGGTGACAAAACGTCCCACACGGCCGGCAAACGGTGAAGTATTGACCATGAAGTTCATGGACAGGGTCGGCTCATCAATGTGGATCGGCGGCAGTGGATCAACATCATCCACGGCACAGATGGTCTCACCGATGGAAATGTCAGGAATGCCGGCAATGATCGCAATGTCACCGCTTCTGGCTTCCGTGACCGGCTTGCGCTTGATTCCCTCATAGACAAACAGTTTGGTGATCGTACACTTTTCCTGCTTGCCGTCATTCTTGCTGAGAACGACCTGTTCGCCTGTTCTTAATGTTCCCCTGAAGACACGTCCGATGCCCAGTCTGCCAATGTATTCATCATAAGCCAGGTTGGATACCTGCATCTGCAGCGGTTCTTCATCCAGATCCTCAAAAGGTCTGGCATAGCTGATGATGGTTTCAAACAGCGGCTTGATGCCCTCATCAGGATCATCAATGTTCTTCTTGACGATTCCGGCCTTGGCAATGCCGTATAATACCGGGAAGTTTATCTGCTCGTCAGTAGCGTTGAGGTCAAAGAACAGTTCATAGACCAGATCAATGACTTCTTCCACACGGGCATCCTTCTTGTCGATCTTGTTGATCAGTACGATAGGTCTTAAACCCAGTTCCAGAGACTTCTGCAGAACGAATCTGGTCTGCGGCATCGGTCCCTCTGAAGAGTCAACCAGCAGTATGACCGTGTCAACTGTCTGAATGATGCGTTCAACTTCACTGGAGAAGTCAGCATGCCCCGGGGTATCTACGATATTGATCTTGTAATCCTTATAGAAAACAGCGCAGTTCTTGGAATAGATCGTGATTCCTCTTTCCCTTTCCAGGTCATTGGAATCCATGATCAGTTCGCCCACTTCCTCATTCGGCTTGAAAACACCGGACTGGTTCAGAAAAGCGTCGACCAGAGTACTCTTACCGGCGTCGACGTGAGCTATTACTGCGATGTTGATAATCTTCTGCTTGCTCATAAAATCACCTTCTCCAAAAAACACAACGTTAGTATTATAACACTTTTCTTTCTACGGTATAAAGACCGTTTTCATCGATTTCCAGAACAATGTATCCCTCTTCGTTCTCATCCCTGTTATGGGACAGCGAACCGGGATTCAGCAGCCTTATTCCATCATACGTCTGATCATAGTAGCGGTGAATGTGACCGAAGACGCAGATGGAACAGTTCTTGTTCTTGGCCATCCGGGCCAGTTCGCTCTTGAGATTCCACAGATGATCGCCATGGATCATGAAGATGTGCAGCTTGCCGCAGTCAACAACGCGGTATTGCGGCATCTCCGGGTCCCAGTCACAGTTACCCTCAACAAAAAGAATATCCGGATAGTTGCGTGAATCTGAGCACAGATCCCCGCAATGCAGGAAGAAATCCGCATCCTGTTCCCGGAACAGTACCTTATCGATCAGATTGTTGCGGCCATGTGAGTCGCTCATAACTACTATTTTCATGCATATAATATATAACAGAAAAAAGCTTTTTTTCAATAAAAAAGGAGCAGAACCTTAATGTCCGCTCCTGCGTTTTCCTATTTCATTTTTGAACAGTTTTCGGATGTCATCCTCATCCATGTACGGATATGCTTCATCAAAGTCAAAATCGTATTGCCCTGCCAGATAGCCTTTCAGCACCTTGTGGAACCCATCCTCTGAGACAAACGGATACATCTCCGCAGGTGCCACGCCCTTCTGTGCCAGAGCCACAAACAGATCGTCAATGTCATCATCATCCATAAATGGAAGAGCACTGCTGAAATCAAAATCAAACCTGCCTTTCAGATATCCTTCCACTACCTCATGGAAGCCATCTTCAGAGACAAAAGGATACATTTCCTCTATGACCATTCCCCTTTCAGCCAGGGTTATAAACAGTTTGTCAACGTCATCTTCATCCATGAACGGCAGAACTTCAACTATTTTTGCCGGGTTTTCCCTTTCAATCAGTTCCCAGGCCAGTTTGGCAACCCCGTCTTCACTGGCAAACGGCAGTATTGCCTGAAACTTGCCTGTCTTGTGATAGATATCCACGATGAGATCATCGATGTCATCTTCGTCCATGAACGGCAGCATGCTTATCAGTGAAACGGAGCTGACTTTCCCATCTCCATTAATAATTTCTTCGGCTTCATGACGGAGTTCATCCTTATCCATGAACGGCAGCATTTTTCTGAATCTCATTTCACTACCTCCTTCTTCTGCAGACACAGCAGTTCTTCCAGAGAGACATCATAGATGTCCAGCAGCATGATGCATGATTCGATGGAAGGCATCGTATTGCCAAGCTCCCAGCTGCTGACAGCCTGACGGGTGACAAAAAGAGCATCAGCCAGCCGGCTTTGCGTCATTCCGCTGTTTTCTCTTAATTCACGCAGTTTACCGGCTACCTTACGGGTATCAAGCATTTTCTGTTACCTCCATCTGATTACATTATATAATCTGCAGTTTTTTTGTCGAGCAAGTGCTGATTGACAGAAAAAAAGAAGAACCGCAGTTCTTCATTTTCTTCAAATTCAAATCTGATTACTGTTTGACGCAGAAGTCACATGGGTCATGTCTGCCGGCATCCAGAGCTTCCTGAATCGTACCTTCAAAGACGATTGAGGAGTTCTGCAGAGCCTGACAGTCAGGGTTCAGGTGATATGACTTACCGAATCTGGTGTAATAGACGGTATCACCGGAATATTCAGTGATCGTCTGAGTCATTTCTTCTTCACTCATCGGGTTCCAGTCCCAGGAGAACAGTCCGGCGATTACCAGAGCTGCTGCAGCGACCGGTAACAGAATGTTCTTGGTCTTCTTGTCAAGATCCTTATTGGTGATTAACAGGATTACCAACGGTGCCAGACATACAGCGGCGGCTATTAAGCCCATCTGGTTCCACAGGAAGAATTTCAGCTTGTTTTCTTCACTGGCCGGGTCAACATCGTTAGCTCTCTTCCAGAACTGAGCGCCTACGATTACCAGAATCGCATCAACGATCAGGAAGCCAAGCTGCCAGTACAGCATGTTCTTTTCAATATACAGTGTCTTGTTGAGCGTCAGAATGAAAGCAACTTCACAAGCCAGAGCCAGGATCCAGAATACGAATGCGGCGATTCTCTTGCCGGTAGCCTTCTGTCTTCTTTCTTCCTTGGTTCTAGGAGTTACTTCAACCTTAGTCTCCTGCCGGGCATTAGCCTTTACGAATTTTCTTTCTTTTACTGCCATTTCCATCATCCTTTCATTGAAATAAGATTATGTTAATTATATCACATTATCCTGCTGATTGAAATACTCCCTTATTACCCTGGCCTGTTTAGGTCCGACAACTTCCGAGAGTTCCTCAACCGAGGCTTCTTCGATTCTCTTCAAGGTACCGAAGGTTCTTAACAGAGCCTTCTTTCTCTTTGGTCCCACACCCGGAACATCATCCAGCTGGGAATGGGTCATTTCCTTTGACCTGACCTTCTTATGGAAGCTGATCGCAAAGCGGTGGACTTCATCCTGCATTCTCGTCAGTTCGAAGAACAGTTTGCTTTCACGGTCGATCTCCAGCAGTTCCAGTTCGTCATTCATCAGTGATGCCGTCTGGTGTCTGTCGTTTTTGACCAGTCCGAAGATGGCCACGCTGTGTAATCCCAGTTTGGAGATTATCTCACCGGCAGCCCTGATCTGCGGTTCACCGCCATCGACGATGATCATGTCCGGCAGTACCGTTCTTTCCTTCAGGGCTCTGAAGAAACGGCGGTACAGCACTTCCTGCATGTTGGCAAAGTCGTTATTGCGGTTATGGACACGGTAGAGACGGTAATCCTTTTTTGAAGGCTGTCCGTCAATGTAAACAACCATGGCTCCTACCGCATATTCCCCTGAAATGTGCGAGTTATCGTATAGCTCGATTCGATGGGTATCACAGCCGGTAAGCTCCTTAAGCTGGGCCATGATCTCCTCATTATCCGTTATTTCCTTGTTGGCGATGTCAAACTTCTGATCCAGATTGATGCGAGCATTTTCCTTAGCCAGGGCTACCTGCTTGCGCTTCTGCCCTCTTTCCGGCTGATGGATCTTGCAGCTCAGAACTTCATCCAGGCCTTCAATGTCGCATTCCTTTGGAACAAACAGGATCTTAGGTTCCGGGTTCTTTTGATAATACTGCATCAGGTAGGAAACAAAGGCTTCATCCGGGTCATCATAGAGCGGCTTGAGCAGCAGATGACGGTGCAGCAGCTTTCCACCTCTGTATAACAGTCCGACGATGGAAATAAAGCCACGGTCGGCATAATAGGCAAAGAAGTCCTCATCACGGCGGTCTCTTTCATTCTGAACCTGGGAATCAGCCGTTACATGACTTATTGCTTCCAGTAACTTCTGGCAGCGTCCGGCTTCTTCAAACTTCAGTTCCTCGGCAAACCGGTCACGTTCAGATGTAAGCTTGCTGACCATTTCCGAGGTATCACCCTTGATGAAACGGGTAATGCTGTCAGACATCTGACGGTATACTTCCTTATCAATGTCGAATTCACACGGTCCCAGACACTTGCCCAGATGGTAATAAAGACATACCTTATTACCCATGTTGCGGCATCTTCTCAATGGATATAATTCCGTGATCAGATTGACCAGTTCATGCGCATATCCCGCATTGGGATACGGTCCGAAGTACTGCGCATTCTTCACCCTCTTGGCATCCCTGACCACCTTGATGGTAGGATAGTCCTCCGAGGTCAGACGGATATACGGGTAAGAGGCATCATCCATGAACATGATGTTGTAGCGCGGTCTGTACTGCTTTATCAGATTGTATTCCAGAATGAAGGCTTCCTTTTCGCTGCCGGCTACGATGTAGTCAAAGTCAGCGACATTGGAGACCATCTTGGTGGTCTTGTTGTCATGGGAGCCGGTAAAATACTGGGATACACGGTTTTTCAGTTTCTTGGCCTTGCCGACATAGATGACTTCCCCATGACTGTTTTTCATCAGATAACAGCCCGGTGACATCGGCAGCGTCAGTAATTTGTTCTTCAGCATGGCCTTACTCCTTCAAAGTGACGATCGTTGCTCCTGAACCGCCCTGGGCGGACGGGGCAAACTCGTACTTGGCAATGAAGTTATATTTCTTCAGGCGGTCCCAGACAGCCTTGCGTAAAGCTCCGGTACCCATGCCGTGAACGACTCTGACAAACGGAGCCTTGGCTAATAGGGCATTGTCCATGAACTTGTCAAGAACCGGCATGGCTTCCTCAACGGTCATGCCGATGAGGTTGAGTTCCACCTTGAAGCTGACATTGCGGGCTGCCTGATTGCGGACGGAGACTTCCTTTTTCTTCTTCGGTCTCTCCGTCTTGACCAGATTGTCCAGCGAGGACTTCATTCTGATGCCGTTGCACAGAATGGTGGCATTCTTACGGTCCAGAGAAATGATTTCTCCGGTCTGATTGGTAATGGTTATGCGGACATAGTCGCCCACCGCAAAATTGCGGTCGTCGTAGTCGTTGAACTCTTCTTTCTCTTCTTCAGCCAGCTCAGTAAGCTTATGCTTCAGCTGGGCTACCTTGTTGAGGTCATAGCTGTTCTGCCGCTTGAGTTCCTCAATGATCTCCTCGGCATCCTCACGGGCTTCCTCAATGATCTGATGAGCCTTCTGGCGGGCTTCGTCCAGTTCATCCTGCTTGCTGCGGGCAAACTTTTCCTTTTCCTTTTCAAATTCTTCCCTGTCCTTCTCCAGAGCATTGATCTGGCTTTCCAGATATTCACGCTCCTGTACGGCCGTTTCCAGCTGTTTCTGGAGGTTTTCCAGGACGATGTCCTCCGGTGCCTGCTGTGCCTGTTTGAAGCGATAGGCATCATCGATGATCTCCTGGCTAAAGCCATAGCGCTGGGCAATGTCCAGAGCGTTGGACTGGCCGACGGTATTTTCCAGATAACGGTAGGTCGGCTTCATCCGGTGATGGTCAAATTCCACTGATGCCATCAAGATGTCATCATACTGCTGGCCATAGGCCTTAAGCTTGGCATAGTGAGTGGTGGCTACGGTATAGACCTGTTTCTTACGGAAGTATTCCAGAACGGCTGAAGCCAGAGCCTGACCTTCCACCGGGTCAGTACCGCTGCCTAATTCATCAACGATGACCAGGGACTTATTGGTTGCCTTGCGGCAGATCCAGGCCAGTTTCTTGATGTGGGCGGAGAAAGTTGAAAGGTCTTCCTGAATCGACTGGTTATCGCCGATGTCATAGAAGACATTGTCATATAAAGGTATGCTGGCTTCTCTGCAAGGCAGAGGCATGCCGCTCAAGTGCATTACGGTGAACAGTCCGATCAGTTTCAGGGAGACTGTCTTACCTCCGGTATTAGGACCGGTGATCAGGATGGTTCTGATCGGATCGATGATGTGATAGCTGTTTTCCACGACTTTAGCCGGATCGATCAGCGGGTGACGTCCCTTTTCGATGATCAGGTCCATGTTGGCGGAAGTATTGGCTACGATGGCATCATTGGCCTTGGCCCACTGGGCCTTGGCAAAGACGGCATCCAGCAGACCCAATGTTTCATTGTTGGCCAGATAACGGTGTCCGTCACTTTTGACCAGCTGGGAAAGATTGAACAGAATGCGGGCAATTTCCCTGCCTTCCGCTTCCTTTATCATGGAAAGGTCATTGTTGAGAGTTACTATCACGGCCGGTTCAATGTAGGTGGCAGCGCCGGAAGCGCTGGTACCGTACTGTAAGCCGGCAACTGAATTCTTATAGGTATTCTTGATCAGGACCACATTGCGGCCGTTGCGGGTCGCTACGATGTCCTCCTGCAGATACTGGCCGTTTTTCTGAATGAATTCAGCCAGCTTGGATGTGATCATGGCCTGGGTCCTGACGATCTGCTTACGGATGCGGGAGAGTTCGGCTGAAGCATTGTCGTTGATCTCACCGGAACGGGAAATGCAGCGGGTGATCTCATCCGCGGTCCTTTCCATGGTTTCCAGGGTATCAGTCAGCTCCAGCAGAGCATCCTTTTCGTTTTCGCAGTTCTTGATGTAGGACTTGATGTTCTTTACCGCATAGCTGTGATCAGCCACACTTAAAAGGTCCAGCGGCGTCAGGGAGGAATCCTTGAGAGCCAGCGAGACCGGATATGAGATGTCGGTTATGCCGCCAAACGGCATGGAACCGTACTTGTAGGTACACTGAATGGCCTGTTCCACACGCTTCAGTTCCGTAACCACCGGCAGACGATAGAATGACGGCTGGGCTTCCTCGATGTTGGTTATTCCCAGAGAAAAACTGCAGAATCTGGTTATCTGCCGTTTAACTTCCGCAAACTGTAATCCGCTGAATCTTTCCGTCATCTCTACTGCCCGATGTTATTGATCAGTTCATTCACCTTGGCCGGATCAATGCCGTATTTGATCAGGAATTCTCTGATGGTATCCCGGCTGAGCTTGGAATTGTTCAGCCAGCTGACGATGCTGGTCAGATCTTCTTCCGTTAATGACAGCGGATCTGACAGCATCTTCTGAATCGCAACATTCTGGGAGAAAGAACGGGAAATCACGGACATGGTCTGCCGTGAGCCCATCTGCACATAGCGTAACAGCGTCTTCTCAATGATATTCTTGCCGTTGGAAATGACGGCTGAGCTTAATACGTAAACCAGCAGGACAAAGAACACCAGGGTCTTGATGCCGGAAAACAGCGCTCCCAGCACCCCGTTGACCTGCTTGAGCACCGGCAGTTCGGTAATGGCCTTGAATAACGGCTTCATTATTGCCAGTACGATCAGCAGCAGTATGACGATGATCACAAACCAGGTGATGTAGTTCAGTCTGGTATAAACCAGGGCACCGACACTGGTACCCTTAAACGGTGCCACGTTTTCCGGGAAGATCTTGATGATCTCCGCCATGCCCGGAGCTACGATCCAGGCTACGAAAATACAGACAAGTATGCCCAGTACGGACAGTACTTCCCAGATGAAGCCCTTCTTATAGCCCACAACCAGGGCTATCACCAGCCAGGCTACTAAGCCGATATTTATCAGTGGTATGACATTTTCAGGTATTGTCATGTTATCTATCTCCTAACTTATAACTCAAGTATTATATCACAATAATCGCAAATTGCGAATAGCGGTCCTGATGTGCTAACATTTAGGTATGAACTACGTATTCAAGGCTGATAAGGACACCATCGAACGCATCATTTCCTCCTTTGACAGGGAGTATTTCGTGCAGCCAGTGGCTTACAGCGATTACCGCATAAACTATGATGAATGCATCATCACCGTCTACACTTCCGGCAAGGTGATGTTCCAGGGTGAAAACAGCCGCATCTATGCCGCGTCCTTCTTCGGCTTACCGGCAGTGGAAGCCCAGGAAGAACAGCACACTGCTGCCCCTGCCGTCTTCCCGCAGGCCGGCAGCGATGAAGTGGGCACCGGCGATTACTTCGGACCGATCTGCGTATGTGCCTGCTATCTGGACAATAACATTTACAAAAAGGTTGAAAAGCTCAACCTGATCGATTCCAAGCAGCTGACGGATGGCGCCATCCTGCAGATCGCACCGCAGCTATTAAAATACGTTCCTCACAGCCTGCTGATCCTCTCCCCGGAAAAATACAATTCAGTTCACCGGGAATCCAACCTCAACAAGATAAAAGCCCTGATGCATAACAAGGCCTATGTCAATCTTAAGGATAAAGGCCTGAAGCTGCCAAGGCAGATCGTCATCGACCAGTTCTGCAGCCCGGCCTCATATTATAAATACATCTCTGATGAGAAGGACATCGTCAGAAACATCACCTTTGAAACCAAGGCCGAAAACAAATACGTTTCCGTTGCCTGCGGTGCCATCATTTCCCGCTATGCCTTCCTGAGTGAAATGGACAGGATGAGTGAGAAATACGGCATGATCTTCCCTAAGGGAGCAGGAGAAAAAGTCGATGCCTTCATCAGGGAATTCGTTTCCCGTTATGGTGAAGAGGAACTAAAAAAAGTCGGCAAGACCGACTACAGGAACACTGAAAAAGCCCTGCGTTAATCCGCCAGGGCTTTTCTTATGATCTGAATCTGCTCTTCCAGGTTACCGATGTCTTCATGGTTTTCCGGAAGAGTTTTTATAATGCTTTCAAGTTTTTCGATGCGCTGAGAGTAACAGCTGCGGAAGATCTCAGACTTTTCTCTTAACAGAAGCGGTCCGAATCTGATCTCCATTTCGTCAAGGGTCATCTCGCCTTCCCTGACAACCAGGATCTCATAATACTTATAGTCCCTGATCATCAGTTCATTTTCGATCATGAAGCCGTTTCCCATCAGCCATCTTCTTAACTTGTCAACCTCGCTGTTGATCTGAATGATGATCCTGCAGTTATGGAAATACTCACGGTTCTCCGCAATGATCCCGGTAACCGTCCCGTATCCCATTCCGGCAATGACCACGACATCAGCCGGAAAGTCAATTCCGCTGACCCCGTCGGTCAGATATACTTCAACATCGTCAATGCCGCTTTCCGCCAGATTTCTGATGGCATTCAGTCTCGGGCCCTTTCTTAACTCGGAAGCCCGTATCCTGCCCTGATGACCGCTTTTCTTCAATACGACCGGCAGAAAGGCATGGTCAGTACCTACATCAAGAACGTTTTCATCAGGTTCTATCAGTGAGGCTATGGTCTTAATGCGCTTACTGATCACACTACACCTTGTCGATGAAGTCCTTCAGGCGCTTGCTCTTGGTTGGATGCTTGAGCTTTCTTAAGGCCTTGGCTTCGATCTGTCTGATACGCTCTCTGGTGACGTTGAATTCCTTGCCTACTTCTTCCAGAGTACGGTTCTTGCCGTCGATCAGACCGAATCTTAACTGCAGTACCTTGCTTTCACGTTCCGTTAACAGCTGCAGCACGTTGTTGATCTCATCCTTCAGCAGCTGCTTGGAGGCATATACGTCAGGTGAATCGCTTTCCTTGTCTTCAATAAAGTCACCGACCTGGCTGTCATCTTCCTCACCGATTGGCTTTTCAAAGGAAACAGGTTCCAGAGCGATCTTCTGGATCTCTCTGATCTTTTCAGGCGGGAACTGATCAGAGCCCATTACCTCGGAGATCTCCTCAGCTGAAGGCTCTCTTCCCAGTTCCTGAACCAGCTGACGCTGAACCTTGGTCATCTTGTTGATGGTCTCAACCATGTGAACCGGAATTCTGATGGTTCTGGCCTGGTCGGCAATTGCTCTGGTAATGGCCTGTCTGATCCACCAGGTGGCATAAGTTGAGAACTTGAAGCCCTTTTCATAGTCAAACTTGTCAACAGCCTTGACCAGACCGACGTTTCCTTCCTGAATCAGATCCAGGAAAAGCAGTCCTCTGTTGGTATACTTCTTGGCTAAGGCTACGACCAGTCTGAGGTTAGCCGTGATCATCTTGTCCTTGGCACGCTTGATCAGCTCGGCATTGTGTTCTTCCAGTTCGGCAATTTCAGCACTGTGATCACCCTTGGCCTTCTTCAGCTCAGCGATCTTCCGGTTTATCGTCTCGTCGCCTTCTCTGGCAACCTTGGCGATCTCCCTTTCCTCCTCAGCCTTGAGCAGCGGTACCTGGCCGATTTCCTTGAGATACATCTTGACCGGGTCGGATACTCTGTCAGACAGTGAGTCAGCATAGTTGGCCTGCAGATCCTGCAGGTCCAGGTCTGATTCATCGGAACTCAGAACATCAATGTCCTCATCTCCCAGATCTTCGCCATAGTCGATGTTTTCATCAATGTCAATGTCTTCCTCTTCCAGAAGCTCAGCTTCCTTTTCATCCAGTTCGGTAGGTCCCAGGTTCTCATACCAGCTGATGATGGAATCAAGTTCCTCATCGCTCAGTTCCAAAGACTCCAGGTACTCTCTGACCTGTGCATTCTGTTCATTGTTCAGGCTGTATTTGCCCAATTCGGCTGACAGCACGTTTTCATCGATTAATTGTCCTTCCCGATGAATGTTCTTAAAGAACTCCTTAATAGCTTCAAAGTTATATTTTGCTGCCATTGTTATCCTCCTTCTTTCTGAGCTGCTGTTTCAGCTCTCTGATTTTCTGAGATATTTCAACCAACACTATCGGATCGCTCATGAAGGCCTTCTGCTGTTCCAAAGCGGCGATTTCCTTATCAATTTCTCTTTTTCTGTAATACAGACATAATTCGTCGATGGCATCGCTGTAGACCTCATCAGAAGCTTCCTTGTTGATGATATCGTATTTCGCAATACCGTCAAGCACCCGCTTTTCTTCCTCGCTCACCGAAGCGTAGAACGCTTCAGGATCGATGGTGTCATGGTCGATGTAGTAATTGACCATGGCCCGGGCCAGACGGTTTTCCACCTGCTGAGGCAGACGGTTAAGACGGTTCTTGAATTCCTGGCATCTTTCACGGGAATACAGCATCCCGTTTATGATGGTCCATTCCGCAATCCTGACTCCTGTAAAGTTGACCTTTGACGAAGGCTTCTTCTTTTCCGCAACTGGAGTGGTGATTACAACAGGAGCATCCTTTACCAGGGAACTGACGGACAGATCAGTCTTGGCTTCCAGCTGCCTGATGGCATTCTGCTTGTCAAACTGATCCGTCAGAGCATTGATCTCCTCCATTACCCGTGTGGTATATTCCTTGCGGGAGGTGTAGCTGGAAAGATCGTACTTTCTTTCATAGTAGGCAAAGATGAATTCGATCCAGGTATATGAATCCCTGATCATCTTCTTCAGGGCATCGGCCCCGTATCTGGTGACTATTTCATCAGGGTCATCCTGTGTCGTATTGGCCAGTACCTTGACAGTAAAGCCCAGCGAACGGGCCAGCTTGCCGGCCTTGAATATCGCATTCTGTCCGGCGTTATCCCCGTCATAGGCCAGGATCATCTGACTGGTGACCTTCTTGAGAACATTGAGCTGATCTCTGGTGCAGGCCGTACCCATGGTACAGACGGCATTGTCGATCCCTGCTCGGTTGAAGGCCATGACATCCATCGGCCCTTCAGCCATGATGACATATTTCATGTTCTTTATGGCCTCTTTGGCACGGTGGAAGCTGAAGATGATGTTGCCCTTTCTGAACAGCTGTGAATCACGGCTGTTGATGTACTTGCTTTCGGCATGAGGATCCAGCGAACGGGCAGTAAACCCGATCGGATGGCCGTCATTGTCGTGAATCGGGATCATCAGGCGGTCACGGAAGACATCCCTGATTCCCAAAGTGGTCAGACGGGCCAGATCTGCGGCTATGATGTCCTTTTCCCGGAAGCCCTTGGCGCTGAGATAGCGGAACAGAGCATCTCCGGAAGGATTGTATCCCATTTCAAAGCGGTCGATCATGTCCTGACCCAGTTTTCTTTTCTTCAGATATTCCTTGACCTTGAGACCTTCCTGACTGTTTAAGGCATTGCGGCAGTACAGTACTGCCTCCTTAAGAGCCTTATGAGCCTGGGTCTCGACAAAGGTATCTCTCTTTTCAAAGCTGCCGAAGTCATAATTGTAGCCGATCAGCGCCGCGACCTTGCGTACCGCTTCCGGATAGCTGATCTTTTCAAAGTTCATGACAAAGCTGAAGACGTCACCGCCGGTACCGCACACAAAGCACTTGAACAGCTGCTTGTCCACGGATATCTGCAGGGACGGATCATGGTCGTCATGAAAAGGACATATAGCCACATAGTTGCGGCCCTTCTGCTGGACCTCAATGTAATGGCTTATGACATCTTCGATCTTGGCCTTGCGCTTAATCTCATCAATTACTTCTTCAGGTATGGATGGCATTTAATCTCCTAGAATTCGATCTGACGGCCGATGAAGTCCTTCAGATCTTCGATTCTGACTCTTTCCTGAGCCATGGAATCACGGTATCTGACGGTTACGGAACCATCGTTGGCGGTATCGGAGTCAATGGTGATGCAGAACGGTGTTCCGATGGCATCCTGACGGCGGTATCTCTTACCGATGTTTCCTGATTCATCATAGGTTGCATCAAAGTACTTAACGACCTGGGCATAGACTTCCCTGGCCTTTTCGGTTTCATTTTTGGTTAACGGCAGTACGGCTGCCTTGATCGGTGCCAGAGCCGGATGCAGGTGCATGACGATTCTGGTATCTTCCTTGCCGTCTGCTCTGGTCAGTGTCTCTTCGTCATAGGCGTCGCAGACAAAGGCTAAGAACAGTCTTTCAACACCTACTGCCGGTTCAACACAGTACGGTACGTATTTCTCGTTGGTATACGGATCAAGATACTGCAGATCCTGCTTGGAATGATCCATGTGACGCTTGAGGTCATAGTCGGTTCTGTCGGCAATGCCCCATAATTCGCCCCAGGAAATGGTTGGAAAGTTATATTCAATGTCAGCAGTACCCTTGGAATAGAAAGCCAGTTCCTGCGGGGTGTGCTCTCTCAATCTCAGTTTTTCTTCTCTTAAGCCCAGTTTCAGCAGCCAGTCCATGCAGAACTTGCGCCAGTATGGATACCAGTAGTCATCGTCTCCCGGCTTGCAGAAGAATTCCATTTCCATCTGTTCAAACTCTCTGGTACGGAAAATGAAATTACCCGGAGTGATCTCGTTACGGAAGCTCTTACCGATCTGGCCGATGCCGAAAGGCAGCTTCTTACGCATTGATCTCTGCACGTTCTTGAAGTTTACGAACATGCCCTGAGCAGTTTCCGGACGCAGGTAAACGGCGCTGGTAGCGTCTTCCACGACACCCTGGAAAGTCTTGAACATCAGGTTGAACTTTCTGATGTCGGTAAAGTCATGGGCTCCGCACTTCGGACAGGCAACGTTGTGTTCCCTGATGTATCTGACCATGTCTTCATCCTTCATTTCCTCAACATTGACCTCACCGTTGGTGACCTGTTCAATCAGCTGGTCAGCACGGTATCTGCTTTTGCAGTGCTTGCAGTCGATCAGCGGGTCGGAGAAATTGGCTAAGTGTCCGGTAGCTACCCATACTTCCGGATTCATCAGAATGGCGGACTGAATTCCGACATTGTTGAGATCTTCCTGGATGAACTTCTTCCACCAGGCAAGCTTTATGTTCTTCTTAAGACTGGCACCCAGAGGACCGAAATCCCAGGTGTTAGACAGACCGCCGTAGATTTCCGAACCCTGGAAAACATAGCCGGATGTCTTAAGATGTGTAACGATCTGTTCAAAAGTAAACTCTTTCATAATACCCTCCCTAATCAGTGACTGCCGGCAACACTGCGCCAGCTGATGACATTCAGACCGCTGTGAGTGATCAGAAACTCCATCAGTACGGCAGACAGCTGATAATCATTCAGGTCCAAGCCCTGTAATTTATCCAGCACCTCAAAGGATGCCTTGTTTATCAATCTGAACTTCTTCAGGAAGTTCACGTCCAGAGGTTTGAGATGCTGCCCTCTGTTGCAGTTTCGACACAGAAATCCCCCGTCAAGAATTGAAATGGTCTCAATGCCGGTAGTATTGCCGCACAGCACGCAGCCATCCACTTCCGGAGCAATTCCCAGAACATCCAGATATCTGACCACAAACAGATTGAAGATCAGATAAGGCTGAGGATGACGGTCCAGGTTTTCCAGGGTCACCTCCAGCAGATCATAGATGTTGTCGTCAGGCAGTGAACCTGCCAGTTCCACCACCACGGAGGCCAGGGCCAGTCGGTCATAGTCACCGCGGATCCCCATGAATTCCTTCTTCAGGGTCGCTGACTTCAGTAACTGCATTGACTTCATCTGATTGACGTCACACATGAATTCACTGTAGTCAAACAGCTGACAGGCATAGGCATTCTTACTGGTGGATTTCTTTATTCCGCGGGCATAAAGGGCCATGATCCCGAACTCCTTCGTATAGATGTTCAGAATCACGTCATTGTCCTTTACATCTGTCGTCTTAATGACATAACCCGTTAAAATCTCATTCATCTTTCTTACTGTCCAGATAGCCGAACTGCTGCAGCTGGCTTACCCTGTTGCGCCAGTCTGGCTCTACTCTTACGAAGGTCTCTAGATAGACCTTGGAACCCAGTCTTTCTTCCAGCTCCTCGCGGGCACTGGTGGAGATCTTCTTGATCATTGATCCCGACTTGCCGATGATGATGGCCTTCTGGGAAGGCTTTTCCACCACGATGGCTACTCTGACATAGACCACGTTAGGCTTGCGGGTGATCTCTTCCGTCTGTACCGCAATGGAATGCGGTACCTCCTCATCGGTGTTAAGGAGTATTTTCTCCCTGACGATTTCCGAGAACAGGAAGCTCTCCGGATAGTCGGAGACCATGTCGTCAGGATAGTACTGCACGTCTTCCGGCAAATACTTCTTTATTGTCTCAACCAGTTCCTCAGTGTTTTTGTTTTTCAACGCTGACAAAGGAACGATTTCATCAAAATCATCCTGATTGAGGTTTTCCAGATATTCCAGCAGATCCTTCTTGGTTACCTTGTCTACCTTGTTGATGACCAGAAACTTAGGCTTCTTAATGTCCTTAATGGAATCAAAGATGATCTCATCACCCTTGTTCCATGGCTTGGAAACATCAACCAGCAGCAATATGACATCAACGTCGCTGACGGCATCGTAGGCTCTTTTTACCATGGCTGCATCCAGCTTGCCCTTGGACTTGTGGATGCCCGGAGTATCTACGAAGATGATCTGGGCATCATCAGTGGTCAGAATGCCTCTGATGTTGTCTCTGGTAGTCTGCGGTTTCGGAGTGGTTATGGCGACCTTCTGGGAAAGCAGTGCATTCAGCAAGGTGCTCTTGCCGGTGTTGGGCTTGCCTATCAGGGCTACAAATCCTGCCTTGAATGCCATTATGCCAGATCCTCAGGTCCGAATGTCAGCGGAAGCAGTTCCTTCATGTTGGTTATCAGGATCTCCTCGCCGTCAGAAAGAACGATCGGTGTATCAGGATTAAGCAGTTCGCTTAAGACCTGGCGGCAGATGCCGCATGGTGCGGCGATTCTGTGACCGTCGCAGACAATTGCCAGCTTTTCGATGTCATCCTTACGGTAGCCATTGGAATAAGCGGCAAAAACAGCGCTTCTTTCCCCACAGTTGGTGGCACCGTAAGATGCGTTTTCAATGTTGGCGCCCAAGAAGTAATTGCCGTCCTTGCAGGCAACACAGGCTCCAACATGGAAATTGGAGTAAGGTGCATAAGCGTTTTTCATGGCTTTGAAAGCCAGTTCCAGTATTTCCTTATCTTCCATTACAACAGACCTCCCACTATATGTCTGATTACAAACATTATTCCCACAAACAGGGCAAATACCGAAGCGATCAGCACTCCGGCGGCTGCCATGTCCTTGATGTGCTTGACAGCACGTGATATTTCCGGCTCTTCCAGATTCATGATCCTCTCAATGCTGGAGTTGGTATATTCCAGTCCCAGGATCAGACCGCAGAACAGCAATACGATTGCCAGTTCTTCTGGGGTAAATCTGAACAGCAGACTCACGATGATGGCGATCAGGGTACAGATGAACTGTATCTTGATGCTGGAGTCGTACTTGATGCCATGAATTAACCCATGCCAGGCAAATTTGAATTTATTCTTAATCTTCTTTATCATCCTGACTCACCAGTTCGTCCAGAATCTTCTTCTGGAGTGCAATCATCTCGGCTTCATCTTCCTTTGTCATGTGATCATATCCGCACAGATGCAGTAACCCGTGAGTAAACAGGAAACAGATCTCCCTTTTCACGGAATGACCGTAGTCAACAGCCTGACGTCTGGCTGCATCGATGTTGATGAAGATGTCGCCCAGCTCCTCTTCAACGTAGTCACCTTCGCTGTCATCATCCCTTAAGGCAAAGGAAATGACATCGGTAGGTCTGTCCACGTTGCGGTAATCCCTGTTGATCTGATGGATCTGTTCATCATTGACAAAAATGACACTTACAACCGTACCCCTCTTAAGATCCACATGTTTTTTCGCATTGCGGAAAATCCGGCTGAAATAGCTGCGGTATTTACTGAATCCTCTTTCTGAAGTCTGGTTATAAACATTCAAAGCCATAGTAAAAAAACTCCTTGTGTGTCTATTATATCACACTGTTTCTTACAGACACATAATATTTACGCCAAAAAAGACGAAAAAACCAGCGTCTGACCCTGAAGTATCCCAGTCGGGAATCATACATGTAAACATAAGTGCCGTCACATGATATCACCAGATAATAGTGTCTGTAAAGAGCATCATACATTATATAGGGATAATTTTCACACACCCTACGGTCATACCAGGCTTCACAGTCAAAACCGTTGTCCCTCATTACCTCAATGATGTCCTGAACAGACAGGCCTCTGGAGCAGACTCTCTTCTGCAGCTGACTTCTGATTTTCTCAGGGTCAAGACCGTTAAGCTTAAGGTATTCGCACACACATAAAACACCGCAGTTCATATCTGAGTCCTCTGATACTTAATTGCGGTGTTCTGTGCTTATTCCTCAGCCTCGTAGGCTTCAATTATCTTCTGTACGACCGGATGTCTGACGACATCGTCCCTGTGCATTTCCACAACGGCGATCTCTTCGATTCCCTGAACGATCTGGATGGCTTTCTTAAGACCGGAAGTCTTGTGGGAAGGCAAATCGATCTGGGTCACATCCCCAGTGATGATCATGCGGGAATTGAAACCCATTCTGGTCAGAAACATCTTCATCTGCATGCCGGTGGTATTCTGCGCCTCATCAAGGATTACCACGGCATCATTGAGCGTTCGTCCGCGCATGTAGGCCAGCGGTGCAATCTCAATGACCCCCTTCTCCATCAGCCTTTCCACTGAACCGTTGCCGAAAATGGCATCGAAGGAGTCATAGATTGGTCTGAGATACGGGTCTACCTTTTCCTTTAAGTCACCCGGTAAGAACCCTAACGATTCCCCAGCTTCCACGACCGGTCTGGTGACGATTATCTTTCTGACCTTGCCCTTTCTTAACATGTCGCAGGCAAAGACAACTGCCAGGAAAGTCTTGCCGGTACCGGCCGGTCCGGTAACAATGGTGATGTCATGAGTCCTGAAGGCATCATACAGAGCCTTCTGGCCTCTGGTACGCAGATAGAACTTGCGGCTGCCGGCGGCACTGATGATTGGTTCCTTGTAGAATCCTGTTTCAGCCTGATTGACGACTATGGCCGTTACATCTTCATAGTCAAGAGTTCCCTTGTCGTGATACACACTGACAAAAGCCTTGATGATGTCGGATATCCTGGCCACGGTATCTTCCCGGGAAGTCTTGATGAAGTCATCCTCCAGATAGACCCTGCAGCCCAGCTTGCTGCCAATCAGTTCCAGATTGCGGTCCGACTCACCGCAGACAGCCATAATGATATCAAGATCAAAATCACTTACGTCGATTACCTGATATTTCTCCAATTTATGCACCCCTTTACAGTCCAAGTTCCCTACAGGTCTTGCGGACGAAATCTATGTCGCTGTGAGGATACTTCACGCCGTTTTCCTCCTGCCAGCTTTCATGTCCCAGGCCGATGATAGTAATGATGTCCCCTTCCTGAGCATTCTTTATTGCGTATGTTATTGCTTCCTCACGGTTTTTGATCAGAACGTATTCCGGTCTCTTTCCTGTTTCCTTTTCAACCTTGTCAAAGGAAGTCAGGGTATCAGCCGTGATCTTCTCGTATGTTTCCCATCTTAAGTGCCCCGAGGTGATGATCGAGAGATCGGCCAGACGGGCACTGGCCTCACCCATCCCATAGCGGCGGTCCAGTGAACGGTTGCCGTCGGCACCGAAGACGCAGACCACTCTCTTTGGGCGGTATTCCCTTAAGGCCCGCAGATGATTGAATGTGCTGTAGCCGTTGTGGGCAAAGTCCACGCAAACCTTGAAGTGGCCGTTGTCAAAGACGATTTCAAATCTTCCTCTGATCAAAAGATGAGTCAGGGCTCTGTTGATGGTTTCATAGTCAATGCCTTCCATCTGGGCAATGGCTACGCACGGTACGGCATTAAGGGCGTTGAACTCACCCGGAAGATTGATGCTGACCTGACCTTCCGTCTTTCCCGAAACATTAAAGCGGATGCCAGGATAGCCGTCAAAAGTCTTGGTTATGTTGCTGACACGGTAGTCAGTGTTTTCGCTTTCACCATAGTAATACAGTTTCTTTCCCTCATTGAGGTAAGCTTCAAAGCGGTGCAGGCTTCTGTCATCTCTGTTAAGGAAGCCGATGCGGCTCTGATTTATCATGTTGGCCTTGCAGCAGATCAGATCATCCTCATCCTTATGCTCAAAGCCTCCGATGTGATCGGTAAAGTCCAGATTGGTCCAGATGCCGTAGTCAAATTCCATTCCGTCGACCCTGTGCATCTTCATGGCCTGACTGGATACTTCTATTACCACATGCGTACAGCCACACTCCACCATCAGTGCCAGATACATCTGCATTTCCATGGCATCCGGAGTGGTGTTGGCCAGTTCATAGACATAATGTCCGGCTGTTTCCTCACAGTCGATCGGATGATACAGGTCAGCATTGACGACCTTGGTTTTGGAAACGTCAAAGACAGGCATGATGGCACCGTTGGTACCGATCGTTCCGGTCTTATAGCCGGCTGCTCTGAAGATGTCAGCCATCATGTGAGTCGAAGTGGTCTTGCCCTTGGAACCGGTAATGGCCACGGTTTTCAGCTTACGGGCCGGGTAATCATAGAAAGCCTCAGCCAGTAACGGACTGACTTCACGGGAGCTTTTCACCCTGATGGCGCAGACGCCTTCAGGCAGTTCGACATCCTTTTCCACGACGATCAGACTTGCCCCTTTCGCTACAACGTCATTAATCAGATCATGGCTGTCAAACCTGGTTCCCGCTATACAAATAAAACCTTCCTGAGGTTTCAAAAGACGGTTGTCATGAGCCAGTCCCTTTACTTCGTCATCGAGGTTTCCCTGCAAGTATTCATAATCGATATTTTTTATAAGGTCTCGTATTTTCATAATCAAATTATAGCACCTATGAAGGTACAAAAAAAGTCAGTATTAACTGACTATTTCTTTCTTGCCTTGCGAGCCGCTTCCTGTTTTAATTTGCGACGTACGCCTGGTTTTACATAGTATTCTCTTTTGCGAGCTTCAGCAAGAGTACCATTACGGCTTACCTGTCTTTTGAAACGACGTAAAGCATCATCAAGCATTTCGTTTTCCTTAAGAACTACCTTTGGCATGAACTACCCTCCCTTCTGAAACCAGCAATTTACTTGCAACGCTATAATTATATACAACTTAAATTCAAAATGCAACCGCGATATTTACCATCTTACATTTTCCAGATATCGCGTGAATCTGGACTCATACTGATCAAGATGACTGTAATCAGCAATGCACATCAGAGTATAGAATCCTTCCGGAGTATCATAGAGTCCCAGCATGATTCCGTGTCCCACCGTGTTCTTATATGAATAATAGACGCGGTTCTTTTCTTCCTTGATCAGCTGATAGCTTTCCACGTCAGAAGCATCATAATAACGGGCCCCATATTCCTTCAGGTAACCGGCCCAGCCCATCTTGTCTACTTCTGCGCGCGGATAAAGCATCAGTTCCAGATAGGTCTCGTCATTGGTCAGGGCATAATTGGCTCCCTTGACCTGGGTTTCGCGGTATTCATGACCGCTGTAGATGGTCAGTTTTCCGTATTTGTGAGGAACCAGTACGTTATGCTTTACCGCCGTAGTACCGCCATAGCGGTCAACAGTCAGGTCAACACTGAACTGATTTTCATCATCCATCTTCAGCTTCTTAATGACACCGCTTTTATCGGCAGTGATCTCCAGACGGTAATTAACAGCCTCAGGATATTCCTGCACACTGGAAAGACTCATTAACAGTTCCAGCAGGCTCTTCATCTTAATCGGAAAAGCCCCTGATGGTACCGTAAAGCCATAGATCATCCGTTCTTCCTCTTCAATAACACTGATGTCACCGAACGAGGAAATCCCTTCAGCGAGATGATCAAAGTCTGCAGCAGCGCCATAAATCTCCCGCAGGCACTCCTTCAGGGCAGCGGTCTGGTTATCATCAACGGTGACGGCACGGTCGTTTTTCTCCAGATACAGTTCCCCTCCCATGTAATCCAGCTTAATCACGTTTTCATCTCCGGCAGTAAGATTCATATACAGGTCACCGCTGTTACCGTTGGAATCACCGACAATTCGCAGCGTCTGCTCAGGTAATTTACCCGTACCGCTTACTTCAAAGTTGCGGTATTCAAAATTCCTCTGATTCCTGATGAAATCTGCCAGCTGTTCTTCCGGACTTTTAGCCGGCTTCTGACAGCCGTAACTTACCAGTAACAATAAGACAATAAGAAAAAGATTAAGCCGCTTTTTCACGGACATAATCCTCCATTATCTTCTTGCCGGCACTGCAGCCTAATCTCTCGGCACCAGCCTCTATCATCTTCTGGGCATCAGCTAAGCTTCTGATTCCGCCTGCTGCCTTTACCTTTAATCCTGCCTGGTGTACCGTATCATACATCAGCTTGACATCCTCAGGTGTTGCTCCTCCTGTAGAGAATCCCGTTGAAGTCTTGACGAAAGTTGCTCCCGCATGGATAGAACATCTGCAGGCTTCTACCTTTTCTTCATCTGTCAGTAAGCAGGTCTCAATGATCACCTTCACGGTCTTGCCATTGGCTGCCTTTACCACTGCGGCGATGTCATCGGTTACATAGTCGATGTTTCCGCCCTTTAAGGCTCCTACATTGATAACTGTATCGAATTCATCAGCCCCATCTGCCAAAGCTTCCTTTACTTCATACGCCTTGGCTACCGGATTCATGGCTCCTAATGGGAAACCTATTACCGTACATACCTTGACATCTGTTCCTTCCAGTTCCTTCTTGCAGGTGGCTACCCAGCAGCTGTTGACGCATACTGAGGCAAAGTCATATTCCTTAGCTTCCTGACACAGCTTGACGATCTGTTCTCTGGTGGCATCTGCCTTTAACAATGTGTGATCGATGTATTTATTCAGCTTCATTTTCATTCCTCCCATAAAGTTCTCTTACTATCTCTCTGGCCACTTCAGCATCTGAAGGCCAGTAGGTCTTTTCTCCTCTGATGTCCAGGTAGGTTTCATCACCCTTGCCCAGGATCAGTACCGTATCCTTTGGATTTGCCAGTTCCAGTGCCTGACGGATGGCCATGTAACGGTCATCAATGTATATGACATTGGCATTACTGACACCCTGTCTGATTCCCTCGGCGATGTCGGCCGGATTCTCCATGCGGGAATCAGATACGGTCAGAATCAGCAGGTCACACTTTTCATCAGCCAGGGTACCGTATTGTCCTCGGCGGGAAGTCTCCCTGCCCCCCGGCAGCGAGAACACGCAGATGATGCGGTTATCGGTACGGTTGATCTTCTCGGCATACTCCAGGACCTTTTTGAAGGAATCCAGAGTACGGGCAGAGTCGATTACGATGTTAAATGGCTGGCCTTCCCTGATGCTTTCCATGCGTCCGTCAATGACATTGAGCTTGCGGCACAGAGGTATCAGTTCTTCCAGCGGATAGCCGTCTTCATGCAGAATGGCTAAGGCATTCACCAGATTATAGATGTTGAATCTGGCCAGCAGATTGGTTCTGACTTCATAGCGCTTGCCGTCATGCAGCAGAATGAATTCAGTACGGTCAGGTTCCAGTCTGACCGCCGTGGCACGGTAGTCAGCGTGAGGATCAAAGCCATAGGTCACAAGAGTGCCACTGGTCTGCTGAGCCAGTCTGACCCCATATTCATCGTCAATGTTGATAATGGCCTTCTGCTTTTTGGTCAGAGTCGCAAACAGTTTCTGCTTGCTGGAGAAATATTTTTCATCGGACTCAATGAAGTCCATCTTGCTCTTGTTGAGGTTGGTGAAACTGAGAATGTCGAAGTTGACGTTATCCATGAAACGGGCTTCCACGAAACGGGTCTCCACTTCCATGGCTACGGCCGTACAGCCTTCCTTCTTCATGGCCCGGCAGGTCTTCTGGAAGTAGATCTGATTGACTTCATTACGGCTCACTTCCACGGAGACATTGTCTCTGATGATCCCGCGGGATCCGACATAGGCAGTCTTGGTGAAATGATTGCTGAGGCACTGTACGATCATGGCAACCGTGCTTTTGCCGTCGGAACCGGCAACACCGTATATCTTGAGATTTCTGGTCGGCTGACCATAGAAGACATCGGCGAAGTCATGCAGAGCCCCGATGGTATCATCTACCATTATGTAGGTCACCCCATTGACATAGTTATCAAGTTCTCGGGAAATGACTATGCAGACTGCTCCGTTTCTGATTGCCTCATCAATAAAATCATGGCCGTCATATACCATTCCTCTGATGCAGAAAAAGATTCCTGCTTCACACTTGGTACGTGAATCAGTCATGATCGTCTTTACTTCCAGCTTTGGAGCATTCTCAAAGATTTCTCCGATATTCATGTGATCATCCCCCGATGATGTGACCTTCCAGATACTCCCCGTCAGCCCGGTCATAATGTACCGGCAGCATCAGGGAAGTAACGTCATGGTCACTTTTCACTTTCACTTCAATGTATTCGCTGTTATGACCAACGTAGTATCCGTCAGTCATTCTCTCAAACAGCACCATGCCTTCTTTTCCGGTAAAGCCGGCAACAAATCTATTATATAATTGCGCGGAAAGTTTGGTCAATTCGCCGACTCTTTCCTTCTTGACGGTACCGCTGACCTGCCCCTTCATGGCTGCTGCCACGGTATGATCCTTGGCGGCATACGGGAAGACATGCAGAAATGACATGCCTGAATTCTCTATGAAGTTATAAGCCTGCCGGAACTGCTGATCACTTTCATTCGGGAAACCGACAATGACATCAGTTGAAATGGAAATATCCGGTATTTCCTTTTTTATCTTATCAAGCCATCCGGCAAATTGCCGGGTGTCATATGGTCTGTGCATTTCCCTAAGCACTTCATCATTTCCCGCCTGTAACGGTATGTGAAGATGATGGGCGATTCTGTCATCCTGTTTCATTAATTCAATTAATTCATCGCTGACTTCAGTGCCTTCAATTGAGGAAATGCGCAGTCTTTCCAGACCTTCCACTTCCCCTAACAGTCTTCTGATAAGACCGGCAAGATCGCAGTTTTCATATCTGTATCTTCCGGTATGAATACCGGTCAGCACGATCTCCTTATGACCGGCCTTAACCAGCTGTGAGGCAATTGCGACAGCTTTATCTGTTTCCAGAGATCTTTCCCTGCCCCTGGCAAAAGGAATGACACAGTAGCTGCAGAACTGATTGCAGCCATCCTGGATCTTCAGGTAGGCTCTGGTCTGATTGAACTTTCTTATGGCCATTTCCTCAAACGGTGTAACGGTGAACCTGTCAACTCTGACGATCCTTTCACCGGTTTCAAGATACTGTTCGATCAGATCCGGCAGTTCTTTCTTATGGTTTGAACCGATCAGGATCTGACAGTCATCAAAGATGCCAGGCTGCTGATATTCCATCTGCACATAGCAGCTGACCACGCAGATCACTGCTTCAGGATTAAGCTTTCTGGCTTTATGCATCATCTGTCTGGTCTTGCTGCCGGCCGTATTAGTAACGGTACAGCTGTTGATGATGAAAATGTCAGCCGGCTCATTACCAAAAGGGACTTCCCGGTACTTCTCAGAAAGCTGCTGTGAGTACCAGTTAGCCTCGTAATTATTGACCTTGCATCCCAGATTACAGATACTGAACTTCATTTATTTCAATCCTTCTATCACACTTAACACGAACATGACCGCAGTCTCTGCACGCAGTATCCTGCGTCCTAAGGAAACCGAAACAAACCCCTTTTCGTTGAGAAATGCCGCTTCATCTTCGCTGAAACCACCTTCCGGACCTACCACAAAGGTGATTTCATCACTGGTTAGAGTTTCTCTAAGGTTTCGGTTCTGCTCGTTTTCATAAGCCACCAGCGATACTTCCTGGCGATATTTTTCGATCTCCTGTAAGGAAATCGGTCTTTCCACACGGCAGATTCTGGTGCGGTTGGATTGCTGGCAGGCTTCCAGAGCTATCTTATTCCAGCGTTCCAGTTTCTTATTTATTTCCTTATCATCAAGTCTGATGATCGTTCTTTTCGTCACTAACGGAACGATGACGGATGCCCCTAGTTCGCATGCTTTCTGTATCATCAGTTCCCATTTGTCCTTCTTGATCAGCGCAGCCACGCAGATGATGTTTCCATCCTCCACAGCCTGTGATTCTTCAGTAACAACAGCCCTGACATTGCTGCTGTCAAAGACAAGTCCACTCAAATAGACACCGTTTTCCCTGTCCACCAGTCTGACCTTATCGCCGTTTTTCATGCGCAGTACGTCTCTGATGTGATGGCTCTGATCACTGTCAAAGCTTACGGTATCGTTAAGCTGCAGTTTTCCTTCAACAAAGAACTGTCTCATTCTACTCCGCTTCCCTTTTCAGCCATTTCCCTTAAGATCTTGATTTCATGCGGTCTCAAGCGGCGGTAGGAGCCTGTCGGCATCTGATCGTCACGGACACAGCCATACTGACTGCGGTGCAGTCTGGTTACTTCATATCCTAAAGCTTCCATCATTCTTCTGATCTGGCGGTTGCGTCCTTCATAGATGGTGATATCCAGGGAAGTCTTGCCGTTAGGCAGATCCTGGTTTGTAATGTTGGCTTTAGCAGGTAAGGTCTTGACCCCGTCGTCCAGGGTAACACCCTTCTGCAGCCTGTTTACATCTGACTTATCCAGCAAACCCTTTACGGTTACGTGATAGGTCTTAGGCAGATGATATCTTGGATGCATCAGCATGTTGGCAAACTCACCGTCATTGGTCAGAATGATCAGACCGGTGGAATCATAGTCCAGTCGTCCGACCGGAAAGATCCTGACATTGGTGTCAATGAGGTCAGTGACCTTGTTGCGTCCATGCTCGTCATTGGCTGTGGAAACATACTTTCTCGGCTTATTTAACAGGTAATATTCCAGTTCCTCATGAGGCAGCGGCTTATCATCAACGGTGACAACATCGCCCTTCTCTACCTGAGTACCCAAAACAGTCACGGTGACACCGTTGACCTTTACTCTTCCTTCGGTAATCAGCTCTTCAGCCTTGCGGCGGCTGGTCAGCCCTGAGGCTGCGATAACTTTCTGCAGTCTTTCCATATTACTTGAACAGCTCCTCGTTTTCCATTGGGCTGCCAAACTCCGGCAGCTGCGGCAGTTCATCCAGACTCTTCAGCTTGAAAGTGTCCATGAACTGTTCGGTGACTTCATAGGTGAACGGTCTGCCGGCCACTTCAAGTCTGCCGGCTTCCCTGATCAGATTTCTGGCCAGCAGCTTTCTGATCATCATGTCACAGCCTACCCCTCTGATCTCTTCGATCTCCACGCGGGTGATCGGCTGCTTATAGGCAATGATTGCCAGGGTTTCCAGAGCTGCCTGGGAGAACGGTCTGGTCTCGGAATGTTCAAACAGTTTCTGGCAGTATGGGTGGGAAATGGCCTTGGAAACCAGCTTGTAACGGCCGCCATAGCAGACCATTTCAATGCCTCTGTCCTGATTTTCGGTATATCCCATCATCATTCTGTCCAGTAATTCCTGAACCTCATCCTCGCTTGTTTCCAGGGTGTCAGCGAGCTGATGCAGGGTGATTCCATCATCTCCCACTACATACAGGATCCCCTCTGTAATTGCTTCCAGATTATTCATAAGCTGCCCCTTTCACGAAATAAACATCATCCTTTCTGACCTTGAAAGTCAGAGTTCCGTCGTGCACCATGTCCAGTAATGACAGGAAGGTGATCACGACCATGTATATGCTGTGGCAGTCTTCCATGGACTTGCTCATGGTAAAGCTGCCGTTCCATTCCTTTATCTTCTTTCTCATCTGCTTTATTCTGTCATCAACCGTCATTTCCTTGGTGGTAATTGACACTTCATACGGCTGGGACAGCTGCAGTCTTTTCAGACACTTCTCCATGGCCTTGATGAGCTCATATGGCGAAGTCTCCCTGAAGTTTTCATCTATCTTAATCCAGTCGCTCGCGATCTCGCTGATCGGCTTGTCATGCATCTGCAGACGCTGACGGTAGAGGTCTTCAAAGCTTTCGGTAACTTCCTTGTAGCGCTGATATTCCAGCAGTCTGTTGACCAGCTCCTCAGATTCATCCTGATAGTCATCCTCAAGCTCCTCTTCATTCTTTGGCAGAAGCTTGCGGCTCTTGTACTCTATCAGGGTAGCCAGTTCAACCATGTATTCACTGGCCACATCCAGATGCAACTGCTGCATGGCACGGATGTAATTGAGATACTGATCAGTCAGCTTGACAATGTCCAACTGAAAAAGATCCAGCTGCTGCTCCTTTATCAGGTGAAGCATCAGGTCCAATGGCCCGTCAAACTGATCAATAGTTACCTTAAAGTCCATAGTAAAAAAACCTCAATGAAAGTATAGCACAAAAGCAATTATGTTATAAATAAGGTGTTTTCCTTAAAACCATTCAAAAAGACAGTTTTGAACTGTCTCAGATTGTTGACAAAGTCGATTTTTATGGACGATCTGGTTCATAAAGATCGGCTTTTCATTATGGATTACAGAT
>SVBJ01000035.1 GCA_015058955.1 Erysipelotrichaceae bacterium | reverse complement strand
GTGAATTATTTCACTTCGTTAACTATAAAAAACCCTGCCTTTCGGCAGGTTAATTAACAATGGTAGCCTGTACGGGACTTGAACCCGTGAATGTCGCCTTGAGAGGGCGATGTGTTAGACCGCTTCACCAACAGGCCATGTGCAATTATTTTAACACAAGCTCCCGTATTAGGAAAGAAGAAAATATAAACTTGCTCTATTTTCCCTTTCAGTATGGTGTGAAACCCAAAAAAAAACAACAGTTCACTGAACTGCTGTTTTCATATTAATGATTTCTGATGTCATTCATGTCAATGACTTCTTTTAAGATGCCAACCAGGACATAACGTCTGCCGGTATTGATTCCCTGACAGGTTGACAGAGTTACGATCGGCTTGGTCACATCAGCCCGGACACCTGTTTCATAATACTGTTCCGTCTTGAGGGTTGCCAGATGATTGGCGTAATCCCGCTGAGTGGCAAAATTGAACGTATAGGCATAACCGGTTGAACTGGTCAGAATGAAGCAGTAGTTCTGATAGATGTAGACCTTGTTGTCACGGTAGATATGGAATACATTATTTTTCGTACCGAATTCCCAGTTCTGGAACAGGTCCAGCTGTGTGAACATGGAGTTGTTGTTCATGTGGTGGCCATATACCACGGTATTTGTATCACTGAAATCTGCCTTGTTACGGTAATCCAGGAATAATGCTCCGGCATAGGCATACTTTCCTTCAAAAGTCTTGTGGAGATATTCATCATTGGTATCGCCCAGTACCATTGGGTAGGAAATATTTGTTCCCGGTATGTAAAGCCAGCCGACATAATCAGGATTCTTTTTCTTCAGTCCTTCATGATTGATGTCCAGATACGGGCTTTCCTCATTGGTCACCGGGTCAATGGTTTCGATTTTCTCAACTACATCCTTGTTCAGTCCTTCATACTCGGTTTCAGAAGTATTGTAGTCGCTCATGATCGAGATGATCTTATAACCGCTGAATCCGGCAACTCCCACGAAAACGGCCAGCAGAGCGATGATTATCCGCTTCTCTCTGAGCCTTTTCTTCTTGATCTCGGTTCCGGTCTTCTTAGTAGTAGTCATTTATCTCAGGTATCCTCTACAAAAAATGGCGGAGAGCATGAGATTCGAACTCACGGTAGCTGTTAAACTACGCCGCCTTTCCAAGACGGTGCCTTAAACCGCTCGGCCAACTCTCCGCTAGCCATAGTATTTTACCACTTTTCTTCAGGCATGTATAGTTTTAGATGAATTTTCACATTATGTCACAAAAAAAGAACGTATCCGTCAGGATACATTCTTTCGTAACTTACTTAACTGTGCTGTGGATCAGATCAAGAACTTCAGAGCTTGTTGAGCAGGCAACAGCCTTGGCAGCCAGTTCCTTCATTTCAGCATGGCTTAAGCTGTTGGCAATCTTTCTGGCTCTTAAGATGGATGTTGCGCTCATTGAGAATTCATCCAGGCCTAAGCCCATCAGTACGCTGATGGCATCCGGTTCGCCAGCCATTTCACCGCACATGCCAACCCACTTGCCTTCCTTGTGAGCACCATCGATGGTCATCTTGATAAGTCTTAACAGAGATGGGTTGAACGGCTGATACAGGTATGCAACCTTTTCGCTCATTCTGTCAGCAGCCATTGAATACTGGATCAGGTCATTGGTACCGATTGAGAAGAAGTCAGCAACCTTGGCAAACTGGTCTGCCAGAACTGCAGCAGCCGGAATCTCGATCATCAGACCGACTTCGATATGATCACTTACGGCAACACCTTCCTCAATGAGCTTGGACTTTTCTTCTTCAACCATTGCCTTGGCAGCATTGAATTCGTCAAGAGTAGCGATCATTGGGAACATGATGCATAATTCACCGTATACGGATGCTCTTAACAGGGCTCTTAACTGAGTTCTGAAAATTTCCTTGCGGTCCAGACACAGTCTGATTGCTCTGTATCCTAAGAATGGGTTCATTTCAGGATCAATTGGCAGATAAGGCAGCTTCTTGTCACCGCCGATATCCAGTGTTCTTACGACAACCGGTCTGCCCTTCATGGCTTCCAGAACCTTCTTGTAGGCAACGAACTGTTCTTCTTCGGTTGGAAGAGCCTGAGAGTTCATGTAGAGGAATTCCGTACGGTACAGACCTACGGCTTCAGCACCGTTGGCCAGTGCACCTTCGACATCATCAGGAGTACCGATGTTGGCAGCCAGTGTGATCTTGTGTCCGTCAACGGAAATGGTTTCCTTGTCTCTGTATGCTTTCAGAGCAACAACTTCATCATTGTACTTCTGTTCCTTGGCTTTGTATTTTGCAATTGCAGCTTCATCAGGATTGATTACGACATCACCCTTCAGAGCATCCAGTGCCAGTACGTCACCGGCTTTTACTGTTTCCATGATGCCCTTGACACCGACGATTGCCGGGATCTCCAGGCTTCTGGCCATGATGGCAGAGTGTGAAGTTCTGCCGCCGATTTCAGTTGCGAAACCCTTGACAAACTTCTTGTCAAGCTGAGCGGTATCACTTGGAGTCAGGTCATGAGCAACGATGATGCATTCGCTGTCGATCAGTGACAGGTCAGCCGGCTTGATTCCCAGCAGATGGAATTTGATTCTGGTGGTAACGTCTCTGATGTCAGCGGCTCTGGCCTTCATGTATTCATCATCCAGGGATTCGAAAATGGCAATGTAATTACCGGCAACGCAGTCAAGAGCGTATTCAGCATTGACCTTTTCATTAGTGATCATGTTCTTGACTTCTTCAGCCATGGCCGGGTCTTCAACAACCATCAGGTGGGCATCAAAGATAGCCAGTTCTTCATCAGAAAGTCTTCCGGCAGCCTTTTCCTTGATGATTTCAATGTCCTTCTTACTGGTAACGACAGCTGCATCGAACTTAGCGATTTCTTCTTCAGGTACACCTTCCTTCTTGACGATGGTAATTTCCGGTGTTTCGTACTTGTAAGCAGGTGCAATAGTAACGCCACTGCTAGCAGCAATTCCTTTTAACATAGTAGATAACTCCTTCCTCATTATTCGTAAGTATCTTTTTACTATTTAATACTATCATCAAAGCGCTTTCATTTCAATTAAAGATTACCATCTGCTTAAGCGGACAAAGCTGCGCAGCGCCTGGCTCTTGATGCGGTAATACCGGGATTTGGAATAGTAGTTCTGCCACCAGTTGCGGGGATAATTGCGGATGTACTCGTTTTCCAGGATCTTTCTTTCATCTTCGTTCATCATTTTCAATATCCCGTCCACTACGACGGCAATCGGATCATCAGCGGTATCGTTAAAGCTTCCCAGCGAGGTCTTGCGGTTTCTTAAGCGGAAATAGTATCTGACCAGTCTCTCATTATCCTTGAATTCTCTGTTCTTGTTCATAGAATGCACCCTTCTACTTACTTTATTAGCTAAAAAAGAAACACATTCCTGACTAATGTGTTAAAATCATAAAGGGATATTATGAATAACAGTACTATTAAGGAAAACGAGATCTATAGAGGAAGGATCTGCCGATTCACTCATAACGAAGTAACATTTGAAGACGGTTCAACGGGATACCGTGATGTTCTCCATCTGCCCGGTGCCGTAGCCGTTCTGGCGAAGGACGATGAAGGAAACATCTTCTTTGTGGAACAGTTCCGTCACGCCATAATGGAAAATCTGCTGGAACTGCCGGCCGGCATGCTGGAAAAAGGCGAAGATCCGGTTGAAGCAGCTTTACGCGAGCTGGAAGAAGAGACAGGCTATAAGGCCCACAGAATAGACTTCCTGTGCAGTTTCTTTACTTCTCCGGGAGTAGTCAACGAAAAGATCTATCTATATACCGCCAGTCAGCTTGAGAGAACCTCCCAGCACCTTGATGAAGATGAATTCCTGAAAGTCAGGAAGATCCCGGAAAAGGAAATTGAGCAGATGATACTCGACAACAAGATAAATGATGGCAAGACGATTCTGGCCCTTGCCCTGGCAAAGATGAAAAAAACCCGGTAACGGGGTTTTTATTCACTCAAAAATTTCTCCAGGTCGGCCTTTCTGTCTTCCATGTCCTGCCAGCCCAGCTTAAACAGTTCTTCCATCTGTTCCACGGTTCCGGAGAATCTCTTGACACCGCAGTCGCGTGACGGTCTGATTAGAATGGCCTTACCCTGATCTTCCAGCTGATAGACACTGTCCATCTGGTCATAATAGGCCTCAGTACGGTGATCAAGGGTTTCCAGCATCTTAGGATAGCTGTGATAGATCAGCTTCAGCAGCAGTGTCAGGAAGAAGCCGTTTGGCTTTCTGACATAGTTTTTATCCTTGGTAACGATTACCAGCATCTTGTCGTATCCCTTGGCTCTGGCACGGGCCGTTGACACCATCGTATCAATTCCCCCATCCAGATATTTCTCCCCATCCACTTCCGTCATGAAACCAGAAATAGGAAGCGTGCAGGAAGCCTTGAGGATGTCAGCATTATCATCAAGTTCATACTGGTTCTTGTACTGCAGACACTGCTGGGTCATGTTGTACATCCCGATCTCCAGGTCAAGATCCTTATTATTGCGCAGGATCTCCAGAACTTCCTTATATGTCGGTCTGATGTACTTGTCAGCCATGTAGTTATAGCCGACCAGCGCCCCTTCATTGATGAGTGCCCTGACCCCGATGAAGTTTGGATCTACCGGGGAGAGAACGGAAATGTCATGAAGTTCCTTCATCTTGCCGGCTGCATAATAGAGTGAGTGTACTGCCGTCGCAGAAATGGAAACACAGTATGGAAACTCATATCCATGTTCGTAAAGCCAGGTCATGGCTCCTGCGGTATAGCATCCTCTCATGCCGCCGCCTTCCAGAACCAGTGCAGTTTTCTTCAGCTTCATGGTAATACCCCTCCTTACATCAGTGGTGCAAACAGTTTCAGACAGGCTCTTAATATCCTTCTGAATATCGATATCTTTTTGACATCGGCAATGTCGATCAGCTGAGATACCGCAAAGGTATCCTCAAAGTCTCTGACAATGTCCTTGACCACAGGATTATTATATACGAAAACTCCGCATTCAAAATCCAGATAATAGCTTCTGTAGTCCATGTTGATGGTACCGACAATGGCCATCTTCCCATCGGCAATTATTACCTTGGAGTGGATGAAGCCAGGAGTATACTCATAAACCTGACAGCCAGCCGTTATCAGTTCACGGTAGCTGGCTCTGGTGGTTTCCAGAACATACCATTTATCCGGAACATGTGGAACGATGATACGCACGTCAACTCCATTCTTGGCTGCCTGCTTCAGAGCCGTCAGGATCTCGTTGTCAACGACCAGATAAGGTGTCATGATCCATACACTCTTCTGAGCCTCCCAGATCATGTTCAGATGCGCGTTTTTGGCTATGTCCTCACTGTCAGTCGGAGAATCGGAAAACCGCTGCAGGTAGCCCTGCTGGCCCTCATTTTCATAGACGACGTCTTCATTCATCGGCAGTCTTAAAGAGTATTCTGCCTCTGACTGCCAGAACTGCAGAAACATGATCACCATGTTGGTCACAGCCGGACCTTCGACCATGATGCCGGCATCCTTCCAGTGACCGTAAATGTTAACTTCATTGATGTATTCATCCGCAAAGTTGATGCCGCCGGTAAAAGCCACACGTCCGTCAATGATGACCAGCTTGCGGTGGTCACGGTTATTCATCGTCACCATCAACATCGGTCTCATCGGATTGAAGACCTCACACTTGATACCCTTGCTCTGCAGGGTTTTGGCATAATTTCTCGGCAGATACATGGCACAGCCCATGTCATCGTAAATTACTATGACATCTACCCCTTCCCTGACCTTTTCCTCCAGAATGGAGACAACGGTATCAAGCAGCTTGCCCTGAGCCATGATGAACATTTCAATGTAGATGAAATGTCTGGCCTTCTTCAGCTGGGCAATGATCTCCTCAAACATGTCTTCCCCGACACTGAAATAGCGGGCATAGGAACCCTTATATATCGGGTAGAAGGAATAGTCGTTAAGATACCTTGCTTCCTTGTAGGCAGCATCGCTTTCTTTCTTAAGCAGGTTGAGGTCATCCTCCTTCATTAACAGAGGCTTGAACTTCAGTACGCTCTGAAGGTGTTCCTGACGGAATTTCGGAGCAACACGCTTGGCTCCGAACATCAGGTAGAAAATACCGGTTACCAGTGGGAAAGCAGCCGCAATAATAAGCCAGCTTATCTGATAACCTGGCGAGACGTTTGAATTAATTACATATATGACAACAATGATTCCCAGAACGTACAGAGCAATGTACAATGGCAGTATCCATTTTGTTACAAGATATACACCCAGGATCAATACGGCAACCTGTGCAGCAAACAGCACCGCTACCAGCAGTAGTCGGCTGCCCAAAATGCGTTTGAATCTTGACATTGACTAAAACTCCTTCAGATCGTAACGGTAGATCAGCTTCACCCTTTCGTTATTCTGATACAGCGAATGCCATTGTGGGACATCAACTGTCTCAATGTATTCACCGCCCAGCTTTTCACACGTCTTGATTGACGGGGTGTTATCCGGCGATACCGTAATCAGAACATAATCCATTTTCAGCTTTTTGGCCAGAGAAAACAGCAGTAAGCTGGCTTTGTAGGCATAACAGTGTCCGCGGTACTGCGGGAAGACTCGGTATCCGATGTTTCCCAGATAGTACAGAGTCGGTGTATGTCCGGTTCTAAGATCGCAGAACCCGATGTGCTCACGGGTCTTCTTCAGAGTTATCTTATAAATATAATTGTCTGAAGTCACATGATAACATACCAGCTTGATTTCTCCGTCATCCAGATCAAATTCTCTTAAGGCCAATCGACTGATGAAAAACGACATAATTACATCCTTGATTTCATTATATACTTTTTTTCATAAATTGTCCTTGCATAAATAAAACTGATATGTTAACATAATAAAGCATCCGAAATTGGCATGGAGAAATACTCAAGAGGCCGAAGAGGCGCCCCTGCTAAGGGT
>SVBJ01000004.1 GCA_015058955.1 Erysipelotrichaceae bacterium | reverse complement strand
GAAATGTTCTCGATGATCTCGGGACAGGCAATTTCACTGTAGTCATTGTTAAAACAGATCTTATTCATAAATCATACCTCTTAATGCTTTTACCCATTATATTACATTTTACTACCCTGTGTTATCAACTTGCCCGAGCCTGCGGGTTTTTATGATTATTTCCCCGGCAAATGGGTTATAATCTATTTATAGGTACACCATATGAGCAACATCACTGACATTCATGATTCATCCGGATTTGTGGTACTCTCTGACTATGTCAGATATTCCATTCAGGAGATCCGCTACCACTCATCCTATAACTTCATCGGGGAGCGCATCGACGGTTACGAAGAACCGTGTGCCCTGATAACCCTGGAAGCTGCCCGTGCCCTGAAGGCTGCCGGCAACGAATTCTTTGTCATGGGCTATCAGCTGAAGATCTTTGATGCCTACCGCCCAGCCACCGCCGTAAGGCACTTTGTGCTGTGGGGAATTGAAGATCAGGATCTGCGCATGAAACCGTTCTTCTATCCTGATCTGGAAAAACATGAACTCTTCTCCAAAGGATACATTGCCAAGCAGTCTTCACACAGCCGCGGCAGTGCCGTTGACCTGACCTTACTGGACATGAAGACCGGCAAGGAAGTAGACATGGGTTCACCTTTTGACTTCTTCAGTGAGATCTCTCATCCTGACTACAAAGGCATTACCCCTGAACAGTATGACAACCGCATGCTGTTAAGAAAGGTAATGATGCGACATGGCTTTGAACCGTATGAATGTGAATGGTGGCATTTCGTTTTAAAGGATGAACCTTATCCTGATACCTACTTTGACTTTCCAAACTGTGTATCATCACTGCGTAAATAGTAAAAATACTCTGTATCAGCAGAGTATTTTTTAATCCTTAGACCATTCTTCAGGTCTGATCTGCCTGATGCTGGTTTTCCCGTTTTCCCGGGTTGCCAGATACAGTGTCGGTTCGCATTCATCACTGGCATAGACAAACGGGAAGGCACAGTTGGTTGCGACCCCATAGTTACCATCCTTATCCAGTACAATGATGGACATGTGGCGACAATTCTCTATTCTTTCCATGATTTCGTCAATGGTTTCCTGGGCTGCCTGCATGGCAGTCTTTCCTTCCTTAAGCTTGTTTATGGCACGGTAACTGACCGTACCCCTGTTGGCATCCTCACCAACACCGGTTGCCCCTGCCCCGCCAATAAGTGAATCTGCGTAGAAACCGCAGCCTGGAATCGGTGAATCACCGACACGGCCATGTTCCTTCATGAACAGACCGCTGGTGCTTACCGCGGTACAGACGGTACCGCTGACATCTCTGCCAACGAAAACGACTGTATCATGACCGTCATAACTGTTCAGTTCCTTTATCTTATCCTTTTCCTGCAGATATCTCTGATAAGAGCCTTCCGTAAGATTGTTTCTCTTCTCAAATCCATTGGCTTCGGCGTATTCTTCAGCGCCTGCTCCAACCAGGAAGTTATTGAATTCCTTATCGGCCAGGCTTCTGGCTATTCTGACTGGTGAACGGAACCCTTCAATGCAGCCGACTGAGCCAACTTTCAGCGTATCACCATCCATGTAACCGCCATCCAGCGTTACCCTGCCATCCCTGTCAGGCAGACCGGAATAGCCAACGGAACTGTATCCCGGATCATCTTCAACCATGCTGACGCCTTCAATGATGGCATCACCACAATTACCGCCTTCCGCCAACATCTTTGCTGCTTTTACATTTCCCGCAAAGGACATTTTCCAGGTAGATATGACTGCCCATTTCATAATCAGATACCTCCATATACGCATTCACCGCCAAGATACACGGCTTTTATTTTTATGTTATGTAATTCAGATTTATCAGTTTCAAAAGGATTACTGCCCAATATGACAAAATCAGCCAGGTATCCTTTTTCAATTTTCCCTTTTATCTTCTCTTCAAAACTCCGGTAAGCCCCATTGATCGTGAAACTGTCAATTGCTTCCCTGACAGTGAAGGCCTGCCGAGGAAGATACGGTCCGTATCCATCCAGTGATGTTCTGGTAACGGCACATTCAATGCCCTTCATTACATCAGGATGCTCAACCGGTGCATCAGATCCGTTGGATACCTTCACTCCCTTTTCCACCAATGTCTTCCAGCTGTAGCTGGTATCAGCCAGTTTCTTACCCACGCGTTCCGTAACAATGTGGTTATCATAATCCAGGAAGACTGACTGAGCATAGACATGCAGATTCATTCTCCGGATCCTTTCCAGCTGATCCTCACGGGAGATCTGACAATGAACGATGCCATGGCGGTGATCATTGCGAGGATGTTTTTCCATTGCCTTTTCAATGGCATCGAGAACCTGGTCCAGACATCTGTCACCAATGGCATGGACAGCTACCTGCATGTCATGGTCATTGGCGCATTCAACCAGTTCATCCATCTGCTGCTGAGTAAATAACGGGAAACCGCAGGTTGAAGGATCATCGTCATAAGGAACACTCAGCCAGGCTGTTCTGCCGCCTAAGGAACCGTCCCCCAGTAATTTCAGTGGACCGGTCATGAACATGCTGTCTCCCTTGCTCGTCGTATTGCCGTCTTCAATGAATTCCCTTAACTGAGACAGTTCGGTAAAGTTACACTGTTCATTGACTCTGACCGTCAGTTTCCCCTCCTTAGCCAGCTGAACATAAGCATCTTTGATCACCTTATAAGGTACCTTACGGGAATAACAGTAGTCATCTGTCTGAACACTTGTAATGCCATAGCTGTTCAGCTTTTCGGCCGCTGCCAGGATCATCTTTCTGATCATCTGACTGTCAGGTACCGGGATATGGTCGTATACCAGGTTCATGGCGTTGTCAAAGAACAGGCCATTGAGCTTTCCATTTTCATCCCTGCCTACGCTGCCGCCTTCAACTGCGGCAACATCATCGTTAATGCCGAGTACTCCCAGTGCCTTACTGTTAACCACCAGACAGTGCCCGCAGGTCCTGGTAAGAATGACCGGAATGTCATTTACGGCTTCATCAATGTCCCATCTGGTCGGCATTCTTCTTACATCGGTAAAATAGTCCTGGTTCCAGCCGCGTCCCTGCAGCCAGCTGACATCATTGTCTTCTCTGAACTTTCGGACATACTCCAGCATGTCTTTCAGGGAAGAAGTATGCTCATCAAGTCTGGCTCTCTGCAGATAACTGCCATAACCCAGCAGATGCATGTGTGAATCGTTAAATCCTGCACAGACAAAACGCCCCTGCAGATCAACGGTCTTATCGTCTTTTTCAATCTGTTTTCTGACGGTTTCATTATCCCCGGTACAGATAAAAACACCGTCTTCCACGATGAAGGCTTCTGCAAATACTGTACCGGTATAGATAACTCCGTTGTAGTATGCTGTTTTCATATTTTTTATTATAAATTAATTAATCATTATTATACAGCGCCATACTTCAGCCTTACCAAAGAAAAAGCCAGGGATAATTCCCTGACTTAGTCCTTTAACTTGAATACTGAACCGTCGGTCAGAATGGTTATTTCCTGACCTTCTTCCAGCAGCAGATGTTCAGGCTGGAATGATGAGGTGTAAATGTTATTGTCAGTATCAACAACATAGACAACCGGTTCACCGCTGCCGATGATGGCAACCTTCTTGATCACGATCACCTTTTCCTGCAGATCAGCACCGGTAATGTTGCCGTTGGTGAACTGAGAGAGTGCCTTGTCCAGGCTGTCAGCGACGATCATGTGAGAATACTGGGCAGCATCAACGATGGCATACATCTTGACCAGGCCTAACTTGTCCTTGAGGACCATGACATAGGCCGGCTTGCCGTTGACATCGATCAGGCTTGGAAAGCTGGCACGATAGCCTTTTTCCTGAACCTCACCTTCAGCGGCTCTCATGACGCTGTCTTCATCGGTTGATTCAAAGTAGGATACTCTGACTTCACCGGTTCTTTCGTTGGCCATCAGATAACCGATGTTGCTTTCATCGTTGGTAACGGCGGTTACACCGGTATAGACGATGACATCATTGCTGTCGACAATGTAACCGAAGTCATTTTCTCTGACAGCTTCGCCTTCACTGTTATAAATAGTTGTGGTTGTTGATTCGATCAGACCCTTCTGTCCGAACCAGCTGTTCCAGAAACCGTTGATCAGTTTGCCGTAGATATCGAAGTATCTGGCAATGTAGTTTCCATTATAGACAATGTCGACCCACTGCGGAATGTTGTTGAGATCATATCTGTTCATTTCACCGCTGACCGGATCGATAACGATGCATCCGGTGATCTTCTTGCCGCCGAACAGTCCGATGGTGTAGTCATAAGTGCTGGCTACATATACCGGCTTGCCGTCTTCAGTGATTTCGAAGTGAACGTTGTCGAAGAACACTGTCGGATAGCTGAAGTAGATGTGACGGTTAAGATCCTGTCCGAAGAAGGCACTTGGCACATACTTCATGCCTTCCTTAAGTTCAATGTACTCAGCAGTCAGATCATTTGGCTTTACCATGACATAACCCGGAATACCGTTCTTTCTGTTGGCATTCCACTTCCATAAGCCGGCATATCTTAAGGCAGAGACCTTGACCGGTTCATTTCGATAGGCAATGGTCATGTAGTCGTCTGATACTTCAAACTGGCTGACGATTTCATTTAAGGCTCCGATCTTGCGGTTACCCAGTACCTTGGAGCTTTCCGTATCCATTAAAGGAATTTTATTGAGCTTATCGGTACCAGGCAGTTCAGCCTTGTCGGAAATGCTGATGTCCAGCAGATTGGAATAGGCTGAAGCATTGAATATCTGTGAACTGACCAGTGAACCAATCACAATGGCCAGAGCCAGACCAATGTTAAGCCAGGCGGTCGTCTTGATGCCTTTTAATCCTTTTACCGCAAATACGTGATACCGGGATGTCAGAACTATGATGTCCATCAGAATGATGAACCATAATCCGACGTTATGAATGCTTACTGTTGGCAGTGTAAGATATACCACCAAAGCGTTTACCAGCAGTAATAATACTGTAACTATTACAAATCCATTTTTCTTCATGTTTAATTCCTCCAAATCTAAAATCTCCTGAAATCCAGGACTCTGTAACCCTGATAGGTCAGAATTCCTGTATCGCCTTCTACCAGAAGGCCATATAATCCCTCTTCAACTTCAAATTCCGCTCTTTCGGAATTGTAGTATTCAAATGTAACATAATAATTTGTATGAGAATGGTCACCCCAAACCTTGATCCTTTTGGCAACAACCTTGGCTTCAGCTTCCTTTACCGGCTGTTTGCTGTTGATTCTTGCTCTGCGAATGCCTGAGCCCAGAATGAAGAAGAACAAGATGATTCCGCCAAAGAATATCAGGCCCCAGAAAAATCCGAAGACCGGGCTGATTCTGAAAATATCGAACATAACTGCACCTCCTAATGATTATTGGAGTGATGGCTTCCTGAGCTGGCTGCTGCGGAAGCATCCTTGTCATACTGGTTAATGGCAAGTACCACTAATATTATAAGCAATTCCTGGCTTTCATCCAGAACATTCACACAGTAGTGTCTGGTAAAATGGAACAGTTCCTGGTCGACATAGCAGATCACATTGCCGTTACGGTCATAGATTTGATAGGACAGGGCCAGGAAGTCACCTTTTACGGTCCATCCCAGCTTATCCAGCTGCAGTTCCTGTCTGAACAGAGTAAACTGCTGGTTCAGGGTATCGACCAGTCTTTCCTGTACGAAGATATCATACTCACGCAGGAAGAAGGTAAAGTTCTTCTTGACATGTCCTACCTTCTCACCGTATCTGAAGAGATCTATCTGCGGAAAGAATATTGTCTGGTTCTCATATGTATATACCGGATTGTTGTTGGAATCATATAATGCTCCGTCTGCATAGAGGAAGCGGAAGTTTTCCCTAAAATAGTATTTCATTGTCTTTACCTTCTTTTTGTCGGGGCCAGCCCCCGAAGGGGCTGACCTCATTCTTTTACTTAATCGTTGTTATCCAGGCCTGTTACAGTGATGTTTCTGTTGACCTTGGCATCATATGTATTGGCCTTCATGATTTCCCTGATATCCACACCGGTTGCTTCGCTCATGGTATCAAATACCTGCTTCATGATTACCGGCATGTTGCCTGATACCCGGGAAATTCCACCTTCTGAATTTGAACCTTCATAGATGGTTACCTTATCAATTGCGCTGATTGGCTTGGCTATCTCAGCAGCCAGCTGCGGCATGATCCTGATCATCATCTCAGCCATGGCAGCACCGTTGTACTTCTGATAAGCTTCTGCCTTCTTTTCCATGGCCTGGGCTTCCGCAACACCCTTCAGTCTGATGGCTTCAGCTTCAGCCTTGCCTTTGGCCTCAATGGCCTCAGCTTCCATCTGAGCAATGTATCTTCTGGCTTCGGCATCTTTCTTCAGCTGAATCATGTTGGCTTCTGCCTTCTGCTCCAGGGCATATCTGTCAGCGTCTGCCTGCTTCTCAATGGTTGCGGTCAACTCCTGCTGACGGATCTCAACCTCTTTCTGCTTCAGTTCAGCTTCTCTTTCAGCCTTGGCAATCTGAGCATTTACGGTTGCGGTCTGAATGGTCTTTTCCTGTTCCTGCTTCTGGATCTCATAGGCTGCATCAGCCATGGCAATCTTCCTGTCGCTTTCCAGTTTCAGTTCTGCCTGCTTGATAGCCAGTTCATTGTTCCTCTTGGCTATTTCAGTTTCAGCCTCTACTCTGGCATCGTTGGCAGCCTTGTCAGCCAGTGCCTTGGCAATGGCGACATCCCTGTCAGCTTCTGCTCTGGCAATCTGAGCATCCTTCTTGATCTTGGAAGTATTATCCATGCCAAGATCATTGATCAGACCATTCTCATCAGTTACATTCTGAATGTTACATGACAGAATTTCAATACCCAGCTTCTCCATGTCTTTGCTGGCCTTGGCCATTACCTGATCAGAGAAGGAATCTCTGTCGGTGTTGATGGTCTTGAGATCCAGGGTACCGATGATCTCTCTCATGTTTCCCTGCAGGGAATCCTGCAGTTCCAGGGCAATGTCACCAGGCTCCTTGTTCAGGAAGTTTCTTTCAGCCTTTAACATGCCTTCCGGGGAAGTATCAATACGGACCTTGGCAATGGCATCGACCTTCACATTGATGAAATCATTGGTAGGGATGTAGGAATCCGTCTTGATGTCCACGGATATCTGACCCAGATGCAGATGGTCCACCTTTTCAAAGAAAGGCACCTTAATACCTGCACGTCCAATCAGAACTCTTGGAGTTTTCTTCAGCCCTGAAATGATGACTGCAACATCAGGAGATGCCTTGACATATCCTGACATAAGGACCGCTACAACTGCGATGATACCGACAGCCACAGCGATGATAGGAATAATTTTTTCCATAATCTGTACCTCCTTCAATATTTAGCTTTTCAAAGAACGGTATCCTTCGCTAAAAAAGGATACGGCAGCTGCTGTATCCCTGGGTTTGTTATTTGAAATAAAAACTCATACAGCAGTTCTGCTACATGAGTCTCACAGTTTAATGTTCGCCGGGTATTTCTACCGGGTGACGGCTTCACAACACTTACGTGTCTGCTACTCCCTCATCTGAGGTCATTATAACACGTCCTGGGGGGTTGTAAAGTACCTTTGGTTAAAATTCTTCTTCATGCCTTTCAAAATCCTGCAGCACCACAGGCACTGTAGCGTATCCTGGCGAGGTTTCCGCACGCTTCAGCTTAATACCCATGATCAGCATTATTGCCCCTGCAAAGACGCCTGCAGCGGTTCTGAGCATCAGTGGAAGGTAATTTACTGACAGCATCGCTTCTTCAATGATGCCAGTGCCACCCTGAGAGGTTACGCTGGAGGTCAGATTCATCAGTCTGATGATTGTGTACAGTGTCGGCACCATTACAATCAGCGTTACCAGACCGGCTGTTCTTAACCAGGAAGGATCTTTTTTCACGATCAGCCATATCAGCACTATCGCTGCCACCGCTACCAGCAGGGCTATTCCACGGGTATAGGTGAAGAAACTGACATTAAAAGGTACCTTTCTTGCAGCTAACGCCCTGGCTATCAGACCGACAATCCTGCTGACGGTTGATCCATAGGCTTCCCTTACCGCCTGCCGCTGAACATCATCCAGACCCTCAACTTCACTCTGAATGTCTGAAAGCCTGCTGTTGCACAGACGGATGACTGCCTCATCATCAACGTATTCACTGGCCTGACCGCGCAGCTGTCTTACCAGTGATACCGTTACTTCTTCCAGAATGCTTCTGACTCCCTGACTGTTTTCAAGCCGGACAAACTGCCGTTCGCTAATGCCGGTGTCTTTCAGCTTCTCCCTTATTTCAGTCTTTACTGCCGACAGTAAGGAAGAACCAGAATCAACATATGTGCTGGCCCGCTGAGGGTCCCGGAAAATGGCACGGGTGATTTCCGGGGTCATGAAAGTATCGGTCATGTTGACCGCATTGTAAATACTGAGGGCTATCGCCAAGGCAAATCCAAAGACCGCAGCCAGCAGTCTTCGTCCTATACTTACCTGTCTCATATCTGACTCTTCAGGTAGGCATAGATGAATTCATCTATTTCCCCGTCCATTACTCTGCCTACGTTTGTTTCTTCATACCCGGTCCTGACATCCTTTACCAGAGTGTAAGGGCAGAACACGTAGTTGCGGATCTGGGAACCCCATTCATTCCGCATCTGCACACCCTTGATGGAAGCCAGACGGGATTCCTGTTCCTGAATGTATCTTGCATAGAGCTTGCTCTTGAGCATGTTGAGAGCCTGCTCCTTGTTCTGCAGCTGGCTTCTTTCCGACTGACATGATGTTACGATGCCGGTTGGCAGGTGTGTAATCCTGACAGCTGAGTCAGTCTTGTTGATGTGCTGTCCCCCGGCCCCTGAGGCACGGTGAGTGTCGATCTGAATGTCTTCCGGTCTGATCTCGATCTGAATGTCATCATTGAATTCCGGGGTCACTTCCACTGAAGCAAAGGAAGTCATCCTCTTGCCGGCAGCGTTGAAAGGTGAGATCCTGACCAGACGGTGAATTCCCCTTTCTCCCTTGAGATAACCGTACGCTAACGGTCCCTCTACCAGGAAGGATACGGACTTAAGTCCGGCTTCTTCACCTTCCAGCAGGTCCAGGATGCGGACATTGTATCCCTTTCTGGCAGCATAGCGGGTATACATTCTGTACAGCATGCTGGCCCAGTCCTGAGACTCAGTTCCCCCGGCTCCCGGATGCAGTTCCACGATCGCATTATGCTGGTCGTATGGATGAGATAACAGAACGTTGATCTCAAACTTCTCAAAATTCTTTTCAAAATCCAGGTATTCATCTTCAATCAGCAGATGCAGTTCCTCGCTGTAGTCATCCTTCAGCATTGCCACACTCTCATTGATTTCCTGGATGGTACTCAAAAGAGCCTGATATTCCTTTATCAGGTTTTTCTGAGTATTCATTTCCTGAACAAGTGACTGAGCCTTTCTCTGGTCATTCCAGAAGTTTTCAGCCACCATCATTTCTTCTATTTCCTTAATGCGGGCTTCTCTGACCGGCAGGTCAAAGTGAATCACCAAGCTTTACCAGCCTGACTTCGTAATCCGAAGCTCCCTGTCTTATTTCATAGACTTCCATGTCTTATCTTTTCTCCTTGATTTCAATACGGCAGCTCATGCAGAAGTTGACAACTTCTCTGGCTATTGAATCCATCATTGTTTCAAACATCTCATATCCTTCAGAAGTATAGGCCTTCAGTGGATTGTCCTGGGCATATGATCTTAAGTGAATTCCTTCTCTGAGCTTGCTCATGGTGTCAATGTGGTCGATCCACTTGGCATCAATGATCCTCAATACCATGGTCTTCTCAATTCTCAAGAAGTCCTGCTTGAAGCCTTCAATCTTTTCTTCATAAGCATCCCAGAGGATGTCAGCCGTGATCTTGTTGATCTCTTCAATTCCTCTGCCTTTGGAAAGTCTTTCCATGGCATCATCTTCATCAACATTCATTTTCCATAAGGCGTCCTTCAGGGTTTCCAGATTGACGCTTGGATTTCTTTCACTGTAGTCAGTGTGTCCGGCAACCAGATCAGCGGCTACACGGTCAAACATGTCTCTGACGATGGAATGAACATCATCATTCTCCAGTATTTCATCTCTTTGCTGGTAAATGGTTTCACGCTGCTGACGCAGAACGTCATCGTATTCCAGCAGAGTCTTACGGATATCGAAGTTCATGCCTTCAACTCTCTTCTGAGCACTTTCAATGGCCTTGCTGACCATCTTTGATTCGATTGGGGCATCACCCAGCTGAGTGAACATGCCCTGGATCCTTTCGGAACCGAATCTGACCATCAGTTCGTCTTCCATTGAGACGAAGAATCTTGAACAGCCCGGGTCACCCTGACGTCCGGAACGTCCTCTTAACTGATTGTCGATACGTCTTGATTCATGTCTTTCGGAACCTAATACTGCCAGACCACCCAGTTCTCTGACACCAGGCCCCAGCTTGATGTCGGTACCACGGCCTGCCATGTTGGTGGCGATGGTAACAGCGTTCTTCAATCCTGCCTTGGCAATGATTTCAGCTTCACGCTTATGGTTCTTGGCGTTTAATACTTCATGTCTGATCTTTCTCTGAGAAAAGATCTTGCTGAGGAATTCAGAAACATCAACCGAAATGGTACCTACCAGAACCGGCTGACCCTTGGCATGTCTTTCCATGACTTCCTGAGTCAGAGCATTGAACTTGGCCTTTCTGGTTGCGAAAATGGCATCAGGATAGTCCTCTCTGATTACCGGCTTGTTGGTCGGTATTGAAGTAACACGCATGTTATAAATGGCCAGGAATTCTTCCTCTTCAGTCTTGGCCGTACCAGTCATGCCAGCCAGCTTGTTATAGAGACGGAAGAAGTTCTGGTATGTGATCGTTGCCAGGGTGGTTGTCTCTTCCTTGATTGGAACATTTTCCTTGGCTTCAATAGCCTGATGGAGACCGTCAGAGAAGACTCTGCCTTCCATGATACGGCCGGTGAACTGGTCTACGATATAGACCTGTCTGTCCCTGACCAGATATTCCACTTCATTGCTCATGGTATAGTTGGCCTTTAAGGCCTGGTTGATATGGTGAACCAGCTGAGTGTATTCCGGAGTAAAGAGGTTTTCAACCTTGAAGGACTTTTCAGCCTTGGCAACACCTTCTTCAGTCAGAGATACGCTCTTGGACTGAATGTCGATCTTATAGTCTTCATCTTCAACCAGTCTCTTGACGAACTTGTCAGCCTGAATGTAAAGGTTGGCAGTGTCCTTCTTGCCGCCGGAAATGATCAGTGGTGTTCTGGATTCATCGATTAAAATGGAGTCGACCTCGTCGACCAGAGCCATGTTGAGTCCTCTTAAGACACGGTCTTCAACTCTGGTGACCATGTTATCTCTCAGATAGTCAAACCCCAACTCCGCGTTGGTAGTATATGTGATGTCACAGGCATAGGCATCTCTTTTTTCACGGTTACCCATGCCATGTCTGTTTAAGCCAACCGTCAGACCCAGAAACTTATGGATCTGTCCCATCCACTTGGAGTCACGTTCAGCCAGATATTCGTTTACGGTAATGACATGAACACCCTTGCCGCCAAGAGCATTCAGATAAACCGGAAGAATTGAGGTAAGGGTCTTACCTTCACCGGTCTTCATTTCAGCAATGTCGCCCTGATGCAGAACAACACCGCCCATTAACTGGACATGGAACGGATATTCACCGATGACTCTCTTAGCTGCTTCTCTGACAACCGCAAAAGCCTCCGGAAGAATGTCATCCAGAGTCCGGCCATCAGCCAGCTTTTCCCTGAAGTACGGTGTCTTGGCCTTAAGCTCTTCATCACTGAGCGCAGCCATTTCATCGGCATGCCGTTCTACCAGTGTTACCTTATTTTCTATCGCCTTTAATTCTCTGGCGTTACTGTCAAATAGTCTTTCAAAAAATCCTGCCACGAGTTTTACCTCCGTTCCCATCTATTCTAACATAATAAAACATTACAAAAAAAGAGCACTTCTGCTCTTTTAATACTATTGCTGAACTTTGACAATTTGCTTTGCCTGCGGACCACGATCAGTTTCTACCAGTTCAAACTCAACAACTGCATCTGTTTCAATGGTCTTAAAGCCTTCCATTACCAATTCAGAATAATGAAAAAAGATATCCTTCGGCTGCCCTTCGGCAGTGATGAAGCCATAGCCTTTCTCCTTGTTAAATAGTTTTACTTTGCCCTGCATAAGAGAAAAACCAAAATCCTTTCATACACGAATTATACGCTTAAAAGGGTAGTTTGTAAATATTAAAGCGTTCTTCACAAACTTTGTGCTGAAACAGACCGAAAAACACCTTATAAAATCATATTTCTGCCTTAAAAGAGCATAACAGGCAGACATAGACGCTCCAGTTGTCACAATGTCATCAACCAGTAAAATCGGGGTGCGTGAATCGATCTGATGATCTGCCAGCCGGAAGTGACCTGCGATCCGTTCACGGTGATAACTGTACTTCTGTTCAACATTGTCGGTCTTAATAAGTAGATCTTCTACCGGCAGATCAAGCAGGGAAAACATCCGGTCAACATGTCTGAAGCCTCTTTCCCTGATCCTTTCAACACTGCTGGGAACCGGTACAATCGTATATTTTCGGTATTTTCTTTTCAACTCTCTGACATAAGGATACAGAAACACGCTGAAAAGAGCCTCATCATAATTCTCCTTATATTGCAGGATCATGTCCCTGACCAGTCCCTCATAGACATACATGCCTTCAAAGCGCATATCCTCTTTTCCATAGATGCCCTGACGGCAGTTCATCTGACTGCGGCAATGCTGGCACAGTACATCATCAACCTGAAACATTTCCCTGAATGTTCCTTCATAGCGGATCGATTTATGGCACCACCGACAGACACAGTCAGTTCTCATTAGCCCTCCTTAATGACCTGATACAGGCGTCAATGCTTTCGCTTTGTCCCTCACACAGAAACAGACAGTCACCCTGGGGATGCAGAAAGCTTCTGCCCACACGACCGGATATCTGTGTCAGGGAAGCTTCATCAAAGACTCTGCTTTCCCGTTTCCAGACCAGTACCTGGACATCATCAATGGTTATTCCTCTTTCCAGGATCAGCGTGGCAATGCAGACATCATACTTCCCTCTTTTAAAGTCACTTATGATCTCATCCTTGCCGTCAGTCTTACTGCTGATGTAACAGCACTTCACAAACCTGCCCAGCAGAAACTGCAGTTTTCTGCCTCTCGCCATACTGGAGACAAACAGCAGGACCTTTCTTTTCTGTTTCAGCTGTTTATACAACCATAAAACACCCTTAACTGCCAGCTCAGGCTTACTGCCATAATATACTTCCGGGACACAGAGATCATGTCCATGAGGACGTCGGGACAACAACAGATGTTCCAGCTGTCCATCCATTGCCATGTTTTTCAGCTGATCATCCGGGGTAGCAGTCAGATAAACCACACTTCCCCTGCAGCTGTGCAGGGCTATCCCTTTCAGAGTCTCGTTACCCTTGAAGGGAAAGGCATCAGGTTCATCTATTATCAGCAGATCAAAGTATCCGGTAAAACGGTAAAGCTGATGAGTTGTACAGACAACAATGTCACCTTTCACATCCCTGGTATATCCCTGACAGACAGGCACGACCTTCAGTCTGCCAAAGGCTTCCTGCAGTCTTTGGGCAATTTCCAGAACGACCTGACGTCGAGCAATCGCAAAGCCTACCCTGTGTCCCTTTCTTAACTCTCTGGCAATTGCTTCATAAACAAGTTCCGTCTTGCCGGCCCCGCATACTGCTTCCAGAAGAACACTGTGTCCTTTTTCCAGACACCGGCACAATTCATCCGACACCTTTTTCTGCTGAAGTGTCAGATCAAAGCGCAGATTGTATTCCCCATCAACATAGTGACTTTCATCTTCCCTGATGGTTGCTTCCCCGAACTGAACACATTTTCGGCAGTACCATCCCCTGGCGCCATAATGAAACCAGGTCCTGTCCGTATTACCGCATCTACTGCACTGAACATCACCTCAATACTTATTAGTAAGGAATCTTTTCCATGCGTAAAAAAAGATCACTGTGTGACCTTTATGAGTTCTTCAATCGATACAATCAGATCCTGCCAGGTGGCTTCAAAGTCCCCGGTATACCATGGATCTGCCACATCTCTGTCGATTCCGACATAATCAAGCATCTTTCTGATCTTACCTTCAGGATCGTCATTGTACATTCTCATCATGTCACGGATATTGTAACGGTCCATGCCAATCAGAAGATCAAAATCCTGATAGTCTCTTTTTCTTAATGCTCTGGCAACATGATTGCCGGCAGGAATACCTTTCTGCTTAAGCTTTCTGACTGCCGGGGAATACATGTAGTAACCTATTGCCTCCGTGGAAGTAGCGGCTGAATCAATATAATAATCTTCCGCAATTCCTTTTCTTTTTACCAGTTCCTTCATTATCGCTTCAGCCATGGCACTGCGGCAGATATTGCCATGACAGACAAACAGTACTTTTACCATATTTAATATCCTCTTATTCAAAGCTGTCTTGCCAGCAGCCACCAGCCTTCCTCATCATATTCAGGCTGGTCTTTTTCATCAAGGCCACATGGGTCATAATGACACTCTTTTACTCTTTCAAAAAAACCTAGGCGCTCATAAAGCCTGATGTTTTCCGGTTCATCCTTGTTGACACCGATGGTGACAGTTTTAAATCCTCTGTCCTTCAGATCAGCCAGAGCCTGTTCCATTAACCGGGTTCCCAGCCCCTGACCTCGATACTGCCTCCTGATGCGGAAAGCACACAGATATGCTCTGTCCTTACCATCCGCAAAGTCCCTGTCATCCAGATTCAGGAAAGCATATAGCTCCCCAATAAGTTCATCACCATCATCAACTGTCCAGAAAACGGCATTACCTGAGGCAATCCGATCATAAAAGAAATGGAAAGTGAATGAATAATCATTACCCCACAGTTTTCTCATTTCTTCAGCACTTGCCTTACGTATCAACATGATCTTTTCCCTTATTTGATATCCATCCAGATCGCGGTATCATGGATCGAAGCATCTTTGATGTTTCGGTAGAATCTCTGGGCTTCTTCATTCTCAGCCATTAAGGCAATCAGCAGACCGACTCCCTGTCGCTTGCATTCAGACTTGACTGCTTCCAACAGCTTCTGAGCTACCTGATTATGCCTTTCACTCTTCAGAACACAGATCCAGTCCAGATACCGGCTATAGCAGGCTGCATCACTGCGGCTGGCAATAATGGAGGCATCAGCTCTGCCGATGACCTTATTGCCCTTAAGCGCAATGAAAGAGATGGCTGTATTGAATCTGGAGTCAGAAAAGCTTGATTCCAGCTGTTTCCTATATGTTTCATCAGCCCGCCAGAAATATGTGTCAGGTTCCTGTCTTCGCAATTCCTGTTCAAATGCCACTACCCGGGTAATGTCTTCTTTTTCAAATCTTCTTATTTCCAGCATGTATTTATTGATCCTTTTTCTCATAAGGTCTGTTCCAGGAACCTATTTCAATGAGATTGCCTTCCGGATCCCGGATGTAACAGGTTCTCTGTCCCCATGGTTCCGTTGTCGGTTTCATCACTCCTGTACCACCGCTCTCCACAATGCGCTTGTACGATTCATCCACCTCATCAAAGGTATCAACATAAAGTGCCAGTTCAAAGTGACCGTTCAGTCCTTTAACATATTCATATTCATGAGAGGTCAGCTTTTCAAAGGCCTTCCTGCCATACAGCAGAAAAAGCGTTCCATCCTTGACCAGATAAACATTTTCGGCATCTTCATTTTCCCTTATTTCAAAGCCCAGAACATCCCTGTAGAAACGTATCATTCTGCCCATGTCATTAACAAGCAGGCCAAAACCGTCAAGTCTCATAAATTACCTCATTCAATTTCCATTATGGATTTTGCCTTTTTCCTTAATTCCTGTTTCCACTGTTCACTGCAGAAAGCAGCATCAATGGCTCTTAAGGTACACTGCTGCAGCTGTTCCACTGTTACTCCGATCAGTCTTAACTGAGAATGCTCATTGGCTACATCAGTACGGGAGAATGTCATGTTGTCACAGTTTACCGTAACATATGCCCCTCTGGCCAGTAATTCCCTGATAGGGTGAGCAGCATAACTGACATCATGGCGGCAGTTGGAAGTAACGCACACTTCCAAAGGTATCTGTGTTCTGATGACTTCACTGATGATCCTTTCATCCTGCACACAGTTAATGCCATGCCCGATTCTGTTCGGTTTCATGTCCAGGGCATAAAGTACGTGTTCCCCGAAGCCCATTTCCCCGGCGTGGATCGTATATGGGATCTTCAGGCTGCGCGCCAGTTCAAACAACGGACCGTAATCACGGAAATCACCGTTATTCTCATAGCCGGCCAGATCGATGCCTACCAGTCCCTGACCCAGCAGTTCACCGGATACACGGACTGTTTCCTCATTTTCCTTCCAGTTGAAGGCAGCATTCGGTCCCTTGTGCATCAAACAGTTGATTATGCCAATCTTAATGTCCGGGAAGTCAATCATACCCTGCTTAGCCCCATCTATGACTGCCTGCAGAGCCTGCTTCTGGGTCAGTCCCCCTTTGCAATGCTGCTGGGAAGCAAATCTGATCTCAGCATAGATCATGCCCTTTTCATTAAGTCTTCTGGTCAGATCATAGGCAGCATAAAACAGATTATCCCTGGTTTGCAGGATGTCGCACATCAGGTCAAACTTGCGGAATCCGTCTTCCCTGTTTTTATACTTTGTTGCATAGACAATGTCATAGTATTCTTCAAAGGAAGTATTCTCAGGAATGGTACCAAGCTTAAGTGACTGATCATAAGCCCATACCAGATTCAGAGATCCATCCAGATGCAGATGCAGATCAACCAATGCCGTTCTCTTCATAATCACATCCTCCTAAAGAATTCTCATTTCCTTCAGTTTTTCCGCCGTTTCCCGGGCAGTGGTGAAGTATATGCCCGTTCCCCCGGCTTTTTCCCACTGTTTCAGGTTGGCTTTTAAGTCATCGATCAGAATGCAGTTCTTGCCGGTGGCATAGTTCTGTTTCTCCTTACGCAGGCAGGTAATTACCGGTATGTCCTTGCCGATGTACTTTTCCACCCAGCCCAGCTTGTTGTCACGGGCTTCCACCACACCTCTTTCCGGCTTTGGAATGCCGGTCAGGATCTGAACATCATATTTTTCATACAGTTTTCTTAACAGTTCAATTGAACCTTCCACCGGTTTAAGTGATGCATAGAAATCCTTATGATTCCTGATGGCTTCAAACAGTCTGTTATCAGCTTCCGGATCATATTTCTCCTGGTCCTTCGGCTTCATGTGCAGTAATTCAATTACTCCGCGGTTAAAATCAGCCAGAACACCATCCATGTCGAAATAGATCGTCTTAACTCTGGCATTATCGATCTTATCCAGGGTTTCCTTTCTGATTTCTTCTCTTAACCGTTTCATGTATGGTGAAAACTGAACATTTTCTTCCGCATAACTGACATTCAGCCTGTATTCCAGACCACTCCAGGTCTCAACGTCCGATTCATTATGTTGGATCACTGCTTCCAGCTTATCCATGCATTTATAGATCCTGGCTTCCAATGTTTCCAGCCGGATCATTTCCTCATAAAGCTCTTTCATTTCAGTCTTATACGGTTCCGGCAGAGTCTTCACCCATTCAAACAGGATCTCATCTTCCCTTTGGGAATCCTTGTCCGTCTTAAGGAATGACGGTATGTCACCGGTAAAGGCTTCCCCCAGATCATGGATCAGACACATTCTGATGACCTTATCCATGTCAGCATCCGGAAATTCATCTCTGACCAGAAAAGCCATCAGGGTCATTCTCCAACTGTGATCAGCCACGCTTTCATGTCTTCCGCCTGAAGTATAACAGTGGCGGGTCGCATCCTTCAGCTTTTCAGCCAGATGCATTACTTTCAGAAGTTCCTTAGGTTCCATAAGACACATCCTCCCCCATACACTGTCAATTTTACCATATCCGGAAATCTCCTTCATTGAATTTATCCCGGGCCACAAGAAAAAAGGAGCTACACTCCTTTTTCTCGTTAACTTATTTTCATCTTATTGCTGATGATGACTCCCAGAACCATTGGAACACTGTCAGCCACAAAGGCTACCAGGTTGCGGATGATCTTGATGTTGAATGGGATCGCAAACAGCGCCACTTCAATTACCGTTTTGATTACCGCAATACCAATGAATACACCGGCAACACAGATCAGGGCCTTCAGCCAGAGTTTATCTGTCTTTTTCAGCAGATATCCGCAGAACAGACCGATAAACAGCTGCCCTGCTACCCAGCCTGGGGGAAAGGCACTTCCCACAAAGGAATTGGCAATAATGCATCCCAATACACCAACCAGGGTTCCTTCCATGCCGAAAAGATTCAGAAAGGCACCGAAAGCCAGATAACCGAAATCGGTCTTGATCTGATTGATCAGAGGTATCTTGACCGTCATGGACAGCACGACATATAAGGCAATGCCCATGCCCAGATAGGTGATCTTCCTGGTTCTGTTCATTTAACTGATCCTATTTTCCGAAAGGCTTGAGGTCCTTGACACAGTCCTTTGGATAGATTCTTACTTCATCGTTATCCAGGTCAATCAGAACATATCTGTCATTGCCCATGCCCAGTTCCTTCATGTAGCTTAACTGTCTGTGACCATGTCTGGATTCCATTCTTTCCTTAAGGGCAGCATTTTCCTCAGGCTTCATGGCATAGATGATGTCTACACAGGCCTGATCAATGGCCAGAATGTCCGTAGAAGCCAGAATGCCGACATTAGGTGTTACTACCGGTTCAGCAGCCAGACCTTCACAGTCACAGGAAACTGACATGTTTCTCATGACATTGACATAGCAGACGTGTTTGCCGAAATAGTCGATGGTAGCCTTGGTTGATTCAGAGATCTTTTCCATCAGTTCTTCCCTGGCAACATCCCACTGTGAATTGTTGGAGTGGATCCACTTCTTGCCGATCTTACCGTCAGCACAGCCAATGCCGATGTTCTTGTTGGAACCGCCGAAACCGCCCTGAACATGTCCCTTGAAATGAGTCAGAACAACGAGATTTTCATATCTCAGCATGTTCTTGCCGACTGACATTTCCTTGAACCACTTACCGTCTTCTACCGGCAGTAAGGCTGTTCCGTCAGCGTCAGTAATGTCAACCGGGCAGAAATCCCAGCCGTTGACCTTCAGAGTGGCACGGTGCTTTGAAGTAGTATCTCTGTCACCCTTGTAATAGGTATTGGTTTCAATGATGGTGGCATCAGGCAGATATTCATCAACCAGTTCCTTTACCCAGGCACTTGGAATGATGTTTGGTCCGTTCTTTTCGCCGGTATGCAGCTTGATGGCTACCTTGCCGCAATCGCAGATGGCGCCTTCAACCTTTTCGTAAGCTTTCTTTAATCCTTCAGGCGAAAGATCACGGGTAAAATAAACGATTGATTCATTACCGGTTCTTTCATTGTAAGGCACGTATCTTTTTCCGTCTTTCATGTTAACTTCCTTTCTTCAAATACTTTTACAGACATGCCTTATAAATAGCCAGGCAGTCTTCCTTGGTAAGCGGGGCAAAGCCCATTAATGGCCCGTTTTTCGTAATTCTGGCAGCCATTTCTTCAAAATGTTCATCGGTAATGCCCAGATCGGTCAGATTGCTGGTCAGACCCAGATCCTTGTACAGGAAGTCTTCCAGACTTCTGATACCTTCCAGAGCAATTTCCATGTCAGGAAGATTATAGTCGATCTCCCAGACTTCAACACCGAATCTGACAAACATCGGCAGAGTTTCCTCATTAAGCACATGTCTCATCCATCTCGGTGTTACAATAGCCAGACCCAGGCCATGAGTAATGTCATAGAAAGCTGACAGCTCATGTTCCAGCGGATGGCAGCTCCACTTGTTAGGCGTATCAATTCTGATGAAGTTATTGATAGCCCAGCTGCCGGCCCACATCAGATTGGCTCTGGCTTCATAGTTTTCCGGGTCCTCCATGGCAACCGGAGCATTCCTGATTACCGTCTTCATGATGCCTTCCGCAAACTTGTCCAGCATGTAAAGACCGTTGTCCTTACGGGCAAAGTAGGTTTCGGAAATATGCGAGAAGATGTCGGCACTGCCGCAGGCTGTCTGATATTTTGAAACCGTATAAGTCAGGGTCGGATCCAGAAATGATACCTTCGGCAAAAGCTTTGGATCAGCACGGCCGATCTTTTCATGAGTGTCCATGTTGCTGATGACGGCACCCGGGTCCATTTCACTTCCGGTTGCAGCCAGTGTCAGGATCGTAACCAATGGCAGGGCCCTTTCAATCGGTGTAGTCTTGTCCCTGAAGAAATCCCAGATGTCTCCATTGTAGTAACGGCCGGCGCAGATGAACTTGCTGGCATCGATAACTGAACCGCCGCCTACTGCCAGTACCACATCAATGTTCTTTTCCCTGCAGATGGCAGCTCCGGCATTTACCGAAGTATGGCGGGGATTAGGTTCAATGCCTGAAAATTCATGCAGTTCCAGACCTGCCTTGCTGATTTCCCCGACAATTGTATCATACAGACCGGTTCTCTTTATTGAACCTCCTCCGTATACCAACAATACTCTTGTACCGAATCTCTTGAGTTCCTTACCCAGATTTACCAGCTGACCGGTGCCGAAATACACCCTGGTCGGAATGTCATAAACGAAATTATTCATACAGGTGTCCCCCTGATAATATTATACAGAAAAACTGCCCGACATTGTATCAGGCAGTTAATTCTTCCCTATCTAATTGTTAATTGTTAATGCCGTGATGTGCGGTGAAACTGTTCTCATTCAGGGCCTGGAAAGTATATCCGTTATTTAATCCCCAGATGATGACATCTTCGATCGCATCAACAGTATAACTCTTGGAGTCATGACACAGGACAACTGATGTCTTATAATACTGCACACCGTTGATGATGTTACGGTAGACTTCATTGGTATCTGTGGTTCTGCCGGCATCGCCGCTTTCCACGTTCCAGTCAAAATAGACAAGTCCCTTGTCCTTGGACTGCTGAGCCAGTCTGGTCATGATGCCGGTATTGTAATTCCAGGAAACGGTATTTGATGAACCGCCCGGGAAACGGAACAGCTTGGTTCTCTGTCCGGTCTGTTGAACAATTATGTTTTCCATTGCCTCAAAGTCATCCCAGAAGGCCTGGTCGCTGGAATAGATTTTGGAATAATCATGGGTCAGTGAGTGTACGCCGATGGCGTGTCCGGCATTGAAGGCTCGCTTGATATTGCCGTAGGCACTTGGAACGACACCTATTACGAAGAAGGTGACCTTGACATTCTTGTACTTGTCCAGAACATCCAGAAGTCTGCTGGTATAAGCACTTGGGCCGTCATCAAAGGTCAGATAGATGACACCCTGATTGGTAATGACTTCAACTTTCTTTTCAGCTGTAGTCTCATTGCCATAGGAATCGGAAACCGTATACTTCAGAGTGTAGACACCCAGAGTTCCGGTATCGACCTTGCCTTCAACCTTGACCTTGTCAGTGACATCACCGTCAAGATCGTCAACAGCCTTGTACTTGTCATTGTAGGTGGAATTGACCATGCACTTGACATAATCACCGTCATCAAAGCTGATCACCGGTCCCTTGCGGTCGTCATAGACGATTTCTCTTTCAGTGGTTCCGGTATTACCGTGAGCATCTGTTACCGTATAAATGACCTTGTCATTTTCAATGCGGCTTTCAACCTTGTCCGATACGTCCCCGTCCAGGCGGTCAAAGGCACTGAAGCCTTCTTCCACATATTCATGACCAGGTAATGTATAGTAATCAGGATCAGCCACCAGAGTTATCTCAGGTGGTGTATGGTCTTCGACAATGACCTTACGGGTAGCCTTTCCCTCTCTTTTGGCGGTTTTGGCATGATATTCAACTTCCTGCTCACCCATCTTGTTGACATCAACGTGAAAAAAGCGGTCTACATAGATTTCCTTTCTGAGGAAAGGCATCAGCATAGGATGAGCATAGGCTTTTACCTCAGGGTCTTCGTACGGTTCCCCATACTCCCGGATGACTTCCCGCTGTCCCCTCATGTCAAACCTGATGGTGTATAAATCAAACACGATCGTTGCCAAATATCCGGTCAGTATGGCCAGCACGATGGCAATTATCGCTAAAATCCTTGTTTTTTTCATAATACCCCTATAAATAAGACTTCTTCAGTTTCCTGGAATAAAGCCAGAAACAAAGAATCATTAATACTTCTCCAAACAGACCAATCAGAATCATCTGATTTTCAAAACCGTAAATCATTCCTGCCACACGCAGTCCCAGGTTTCCTCCTATTCCTAAGAAGAACCATCCGCTTCTTACCTTGAAGATCATGACCAGGGCACAGATGGCACCGATGGCCAGAATTCCCAGAGGCAGATAGGTATTGATCATGTTAAGCCATTTCGCGGTTTCCCGGACAGGTCTGTAGAAGACGACTCCCGTTACCTTGGCAGGTTCCAGTTTTGTCAGCACAGCTGCTGTCACACCAACTATCATGAATATTATGGTGATGATCCAGAATGTTCTCTTCAGCGAATCACTGAGGTCCAGGGCATAGGCACAGATCACCAGGATCAGCGGTAACACCAGAGCCCTGACAATCACACTGACTTTTGACAGCATCCGTAACAGCGGCCCTGTTTCCACGAAACGCCCGACACTCAGAACTGCAGTATAGAAGAAAAGCCCAAGGGTCAGAACGACCATGTCCACACAAATCAGTTTTTTGGAATACAGATATCTTTTCAGGAGCCAGAAAAACAGAATGAGCTCGCATAACGCAATCACCATTACAACTATCCAGCCGATCGAAAGAAAAATATTATTCAGCATTCCCTCATCTCCTTACAAAAACTACTAATTATTATATCACCTATCAACATATTATGATTTATAATATCTATAAGGATGTGAAAAATATGCTGAAAATCAAGAAAGTCACCAACGAATCTGCTGATAAGCAGCAGGTAATGGAATTATACGAAGAGGCCTTCCCTCCTGTTGAAAGGATGCCTTTTGATCTGATGCTGGAAATCAACAATCAGGACAATGCTGATCTCTGCAGTGTTTACGATGATGATGAATTCATCGCCTTTTACCTGCTGATCACCCATAACAAGGTTGCCTATGTTTCATTTTTAGCCGTCGTTCCGGCCAAGAGAGGTCAGAACTACGGATCAATGATCCTTGATAACATCAGAAGCTTATATCCGGATTACAGTCTGCTGATCGATGAGGAACCTGTCAACCCTGACAGTGAAAATTACGAACAGCGCCTGGCCAGGGAACGTTTCTACATCCGCAATGGCTTCAGGTCCACCAACTACATCGTAACAGCCTATGGCGTGGACTATGAAATACTGTCAACATCCGATAACTTTGAACTTGATGACTACAGGAACATCTTTGCCAGCATTGGCTTCAATGTTGCAAATCCAAACGTAAAGTATTCAACAAAGTAGGCGAAAGCCGGGAATCAATCCCGGCTTTTTTCATATTTCCAGATCACTGTCAGTAACAGTGGTTATGACTTCATTGGTCAGCTCTGACACATCCCTGTCAAACAGCAGAGTATTATGACGGCTGATAACCCGGTCACACAGATTTCTCACCCCTCTGGCATTGCCGAAATCCCTGGCAAGGGATTTGCGGCTGATCAGATCGGTGAGTTTTTCTTTGCTTGCTGCCAGATTGTATCCTCTCTTCTTCATGTCCATCTGGAAGATGCGGACCATTTCCTCAACGGTATAGTCTTCAAACTCAATGACACGGGACAGTCTGCTTCTTAATCCCGGATTACTGTCGAGGAACTTCTGCATGTCTTCGGTATAACCGGCCAGTATCACTGCCAGTTTGTCACGGTTGTTTTCCATCTCGGAAACCAGAGTATTGACGGCTTCCAGACCGAAAGAGTCATTCTCATTCATTACCAGTGAGTAGGCTTCATCAATGAACAGTACTCCGCCCAAGGCATTTCTGACTACTTCCTTGACCTTCAGAGCCGTTTCACCCTGATAGCGTCCCACCAGATCAGCTCTGGTACATTCGACAAACACATCCGGTCTTTTTAACAGGCCCAGATGATAATAGATTTTGCCGACCAGTCTGGCTACCGTGGTCTTGCCTGTTCCCGGATTGCCGGTAAATACCATGTTTACCGGCTGTATGTCACCGGCAATGGCCAGACCGCGCTTGCGGCTTTCCGTCTGAATTCTTACCCCGGCGGTAATGTTACTGATCTCTTTTTTAACCGTTGACAGTCCGATCAGACTGTTGAGCTGTTGCAGACACTTATCCAGATCAGAGCCCACGGTTTCCAGCTGGCCGAAGTCTTCTGCTTCCAGGATCTGCAGTTCACTGACATCAACCCCGTCAAAATTCTCAGCCAGTCTTAAGGCCTGTCTTTCAACTGCTTCATCCAGCAGTCTTCTGGCATAACGGGCATTGTCAAAGGTATCATCGATCTTTTCCTTCTCAATCTTGGAAGCTATGACATTACGGGCCTCCTTGCGGATGAAGAAGTTCTTCTTCAGAGCCATGGAAACCAGAATGTCAACCAGTTCATCTTCACTGTAGTCAGGGATGTTGATCTTGTGGTCAAAACGTGATGACAGACCCGGATTGGCATTTCTGATCATGTCATTCATCTGATCACTGTAACCGGCCATGATGACACAGTATTCCCCACGGTGATCTTCCATGTCCTTCAATAAGGTATCGATTGCTTCCTTACCGAAATCATTGGCTGAATCCTTACGGTATAAGGTATAAGCCTCATCAATGAACAGTGTTCCTCCGCGGGCTGATTCAATGACTGCTGCCGTCTTCTTTTCCGTCTGGCCGATGTATTCGCCAACCAGACCGGAACGGTCAACTTCCACGAATGTTTCATTCGGCAGGATGCCGACATCATGCAGCATCATTCCGATGATGCGGGCAACGGTAGTCTTTCCTGTTCCTGGATTACCGGTCACGATGAAATAATAGCCCTGCTTTCCTGAATCCATTGACAGCAGTTTCCGTCTCATGGCATCGATCTTGAATCTCTTATATATCCTGTCAAGCTGCTGCTTGACACTGTCCATGCCTATTAATCCTTTGAAATACGGCTTCAGTTCATCGGCATAACCTTCATTTTCTTCATTATTAACGGTAAGGAACTTTTCAGGATCAGCCTTGATCTCTTCCTGAACAATGCTTTCCTTCAGCTGCTGATAGGCATCGTTTTCCTTCACATCATTGCCATAGGCATCTTTGCAGGAATAAACCTTTACTTTTTCATTATTATGGAACTCCCGGATCTCAACCACCCCGTCAAGATAGGTGATCGTAAAGACTCCTTCCTTTAAATGATTTCTGAATGGACCTTCAAAACGGGTTCCTTCAGGGTCCTTCAGAACTCCGTTTCCCTCACGGCTGTAGCCATTAACCGGATCAAATGGTCCTTCATACACAAATCCATCCGGATAAATGATCTTTCCTGTTCCGCTGAAAATTCCATCATACCAGTAACCTTCACAGGAAGAACCATCCGGCCAGGTTAAGACAATGTATCCGTTTCTTTCACCGTTGGCAAATGTACCGGAAACAGTACGGCCATCGGGATAAGTATAGGTTCCGTTTTCCTTATCATCCTTCTGTGACATGGTTCCCTCAAAGACAACACCGTCGTTGAAATGCATGGTTCCATAGCCGTCAATGTAATCACTCACGAATTCACCTTCGAACCAAGTGCCATCTGCCCATTTCATGATTCCCTTGCCATGACGGCTGGCATTTCTCATGTCCCCCCTGTAGATGTTTCCGTTATTATACCTGTATTCTCCCTTGCCGGTCAGAGTGTTATTGACAAATTCACCGGTATAGGTGTCCCCATTGGAAAAAGAGATGTCTCCATATCCATCAGGATTTCCCTGCGTGTTCACTTCACCGTTATAGTATGTTCCGTTACTGTATCTGATTTCCTTTTTCATAGGCACATCCTCAAATATTATCAAGTTTATTTTAACACGATATCACTCACCACAAGAAAAAATCACTGTGTTTTACAGTGATTCTTTCTGTTCTTCCTTATTCTCTCTGGTCAGACGCCACAGTGATGACAGTGATACGATAGGTACTTCATCGCTGTAAGCCTTGGCAAACTGTCTCTGTTTCTTGACATCGCCTTCATGACGGTTGGTCAGCAGATCCTTGGACATCATGTACTGTACATACAGTGCCTTCTTGATCAGGAATATGCGGGCGATCGTTTCATTGATCAGCGGTCCTCTGTCTTCCCTATTCAGTAATTCTTCACTGGACTTATCGAAGATCTCCTTAGCCAGGACTACGGCCTTTTCCTTCATGTCATCAACGTTGTTGATGTATTTGCGGTCTAATGAACGCTGAATGGCACCAGCTGCCTTCTGACCTGAATGCAGATTCTCAAAGGCATTCTTTATGTCTGCGGTAAATTCTTCCTTCAGACACATGGTCAGGATCTCATTACGGCACTGGCCGAATTCCAGATCAGGTTCAGTCAGACAGTAATACAGTCCCTTGGCCTCAATGTAGTTGTTTGTGTCAAACATGATGGCCTTGTCCTGTTCGTTCTGATGCCAGTATAAAATCAGCGGAACCACAATGGCATTTTCCGGCAGCTTGAAGGCATCCTTATAACGGATGATCTGATTGGAAATAGCCTTGACGCTGATTCTGACAGGTAACTGTGCACAGACCTGAAGTTCAGGTTCAATGCCTAACAGTTCTTCAAATAAAGTATTGAATTCCTCATGCTTATTAAAGCTGCTGTTAATGTAATTATCCAGGGAACCGTTAAAAAATCCCTTAAAAGAAACATTTTGGTCGGCCTTGTCTTGTAAAATTTCGTATATAGCCATTTACGTACCCCCTATACCTCCATTTTTACAGTAAACTTCATTATAGGACAGAAAACTGTTGTTTTCAACACTCCGGCCGGTGTTTGATCTGAAAACAGCTGTTTTTCTTTCCTGTTTCTTTTGCGAATATAAAAACTGTCGCATTATTTCTAACGACAGTTTCTGATGTTTTTTTAGCTGTTACGCAGCCGGAAGTTATCATAAAAGGAGTTTTCGTATATGTCCAGGACCCTGGAAATCAGTCTGCCCTGTTCAAGCAGCTGCGGCGGTGCTTCTGCATCGGCATCAACCAGCTGCCAGCCATAGGTTTTGTAAAGCCTGAAACTGCGGTTTGTCAGTTCTGGTAGATCAAATGCCTTTCTGACAGCCTCAATTCCCTCACTGCAGTCCGCCTTGAGTCTTTCCAATGCCTTATCGGGATACCTGAATACTACAGTTCCGAATTTATTTACTCCCATTTCATAATCAAAACTGATCTTTTCCAGCTGTTCATATTGGAAGTAACGTGTTTCTTCGGAAAGCCTTCTTTCATATTTAAGATCCGGATCCATGATAATGCTGTTTCTGATAAGCGCAAATCTTACAGTCAGGATGAACATTACCAGTATTATCACACTCATAACACCTACTATCAGACGGTGTTTTTTCTTTTCGTTGCGGTTCACCGTTATGATCTCACGGATGTTTTCTTCAAACTTTTCTTCCTTTTTTTCAGGTGTAATACGTTCCCCGGCCAGCAGTTCATTAACTGAAACATTCAACCGCCGGCACAGTTCCAATAATACACTGTAGTCTGGCATGCGGCGCCCGTTTTCCCAGTTTCCCACAGCTCTGTCAGTGACATTAAGCCTGTCTGCCAGTTCCTGTTGGGTCATGTTATTTTCCTTACGGAGTTCAGACAGGAATCTGCCTATTCTGTTATTATCCATGGCATCTGTTCTCCTTTCGTTTTCATTATAAAACAACAGACCCCAAAAGTATCCCTACAGTCCGTGGGGAAAGAAAAAGCTGTCATAAGACAGCTTCTGTAGTTTATCAGATACGGGCAACCCCGCTTTTACGGGCAGCTTCAGCAACCGCAGCCGCCACAGTCTTGCCGACTCTTGGATCAAAGGCCTTTGGCAGGATGTAGTCTTCGTTAAGCTCTTCATCACTTACCAGTGAAGACAATGCCTTGGCAGCAGCCATCTTCATTTCCTCGTTAATGTCACTGGCGCGGCAGTCGAAGGTTCCGCGGAATACTCCCGGGAAGGCCAGGACGTTATTGACCTGGTTAGGATAGTCACTGCGTCCGGTCGCTACGACCTTGGCACCGGCTTCCTTGGCTTCTTCATAGGAGATCTCAGGCATTGGGTTGGCACAGGCAAAGATGATCGGATCACGGTTCATGGTCTTAACCATCTCACCGTTGATGGTACCAGGAGCACTTACACCGATGAAGACATCGGCACCCTTGATGACTTCCTTAAGAGGTCCGGCTTCTTTATTCAGATTGGTGACCTGAGCCATCTCTTCCTTGATCCAGTTCAGCCCTTCTCTTCCTTCATAAATTGCGCCCTTACGGTCGGTCATGACGATATTCTTAAATCCGGCTGATAATAACAGCTTCACAATGGAGATACCGGCTGCTCCCGCACCGGAGGTAACGATCTTGACGTCTTCCTTTTTCTTGCCAACAACCTTCAAGGCATTGGTTAAGCCGGCTAACGTAATGATGGCAGTACCGTGTTGGTCATCATGGAAAATAGGGATGTCACACTTTTCCTTCAGCTTTCTTTCAATTTCAAAGCATCTCGGTGAAGAGATGTCTTCCAGGTTAATTCCGCCGAATGATCCGGAGATCAGATATACGGTATTGACGATGGTCTCAACATCCTTTGATTTGATGCAGATCGGGAAAGCATCAACATTGCCGAATGACTTGAACAGCACGCATTTGCCTTCCATTACCGGCATGCCAGCTTCCGGACCGATATCACCAAGTCCCAGCACAGCCGTTCCATCAGTGATGACGGCACACAGATTATGTCTTCTGGTCAGTTCATAGCTCTTATCGATGTCTTTCTGAATTTCCAGACATGGCTGAGCAACACCTGGAGTATAGGCTACGGTAAGGTCTTCCTTGGAGCCAACCGGCACACGGGAAACAACTTCAATCTTTCCCTTCCACTCTTCGTGCCGGTGTAGAGATTTCTGCATTACATCCATGTTTATTTCTCCTCAAACGGGAATACGTAAGGTAAGCCCAGCTTGTCTCTTAAGCCAACCAGTTCCTTCTGTACGGCTTCGTTTACCGGAACACCCTTGTCTTTTCTTTCCTGCCATACCAGGTATTCCTTTTCCCCGGCAGTATAGATCCTGTCATAGCCAGGAGCTTTTGTGGAAGCTCTTAACTGACGGCAGATCTCACCCGCAGTCTTTCTGAAAGTTTCAATGCCCATGAAGGCTTCAGGGTCAACCACAAAGAAGAAGTGTCCAAGATGATACATCTGAGGATTGCCTTCCGGTGAAACACCGCTCAGGGATTTCATGAACTCACCGCCGGCTAAGGCAGCTGACAGTATTTCAACTACGGTAGCATAGCCATATCCCTTATAGCCGCACATTTCATCACCAGGGCCCCCACCTAAAGGAGCTAAGGCAGCTGTGCCGTTACTGAGCATCTTGAGGATTGCCCGGGAATCTGTGATTGACTGGCCGTCATGAGTTACGACCATTCCAGCCGGGGTCTCCTTACCGCTACGGGCATAGAATTCGATCTTGCCACGCTGCACAATTGATGTTGCACAGTCCAGGGTGAACGGGAATTCCTCATCTGTCGGCAAAGAGAAAGTCAGCGGGTTGGTACCCAGCATGTTTTCCACACCGAAGGTAGGTGCGATTGAAGGTCTGGCATTGGTACCGGTAATACCGATCAGACCTTCCTTGGCCGCCATGTCACTCCAGTACCCGGCAATGCCATAGTGTGTTGAGTTTTTGATGGCGCCACCGGCCATTCCGCATTCCTTGGCTTTCTTGATCAGTTTTTCCATCATGGCGTGAGCTGCGACCATGCCCATGCCGTCATGAGCATCCATGACTACAGTAGTAGGTGTTTCTTTAACGATCTCCAGCTTGGTAACCGGAAGCAGAGTTCCCTTGACTATTCTGTCAATGTAGATTGGCTTGAAACGGTTGCAGCCGTGAGATTCGATTCCTCTTCTGTCAGATTCCATCAGAACATCAGCGCAGATCTTGGCATCTTCTTCAGGTACACCGTAAGCCTTGAAGACATCTGTCATGAAATTGCCGATCATTTCCCATGGAACATATGGTCTGGTTTCCATAAAATCATCCTCCTCATATTATTATTTAATTGTGATTTTATTATCATACACTTTAATTATATAGCACATGTAAGCGCTTTACAAAGTCATAGCCTATATTGTGAAAGAATTCTTTTTATGTACAGACACCAGAAAGGGACCTCACGGTCCCTGTTTCTGTTTATCATTCAACTTCCCTGAATCTTGCCTCAATCAGACTGTACAGGTAGCACTTTACCGGCTTCTCTGAGATTGACTGCAGATACGTTCGGTATCCGCTTAACTGCAGGAAGTAGTTGTCATCATCAATATGTTTCAGCTTGTAGTCAATGATGTCAAAGTGATCATCATACTCCATCAGCAGGTCAATGAAGCCATGCTTCATTTCACCGTTCTCCATATAAATGAATTCATATTCTTTATATGCTTTGCCCTGTGCAGCATTCTTCATCAGATCACTTTCCATGAACTTTCTGACTCTGTCCGCAGCCTTACGGTTCATCTGACTGTAATCAGGATTGCGGAAATCCAAAGTTTCCAGATAATAGTGCATTTCTGTACCAAACTCCATGGTATTCTTCAGTTCCGGAGTGATCAGACCGGTCGACTTGGAATAATGCGAACGCATTACCACTTCCGGTTCAGGAATCTCATAAGGAACAAGTTCAATTTTTTCCCGGTTCTTATCTGCCAGTACATCCAGATCATTAAGGCTGTTGCTGCGGTATTCCTTGGTGAAGCCCAGATCAGAGTTTTCCAGATCAATGCAGCTCCTGTTTTTGGCATAGTCAGCATACTGATAGCTGATCATGTCAGCCATCTTGCTGAAGGAGGTTCTGATGTAGGCCGGCAGGATGCCTTCTTCGCCATAATCATTGTCTTTGTCCAGCATTACCAGAATGATCTTCTCCATGGTTCTGGTCAGGGCAACGTAAAACAGGCGGATCTGTTCCGATCTGTTTTCGCTGTAGTATTTGGCTTTATACAGTTTTCTGGCTATGGTATCCATGCTGCCTCTGTCCGTAATGAAACATGGTGATATGATACCGAATTCCGGATCATAGACTACAGCCTTGTTGAGATCATCGTCATTGAAACGTGAATCCAGCTGCGGGAAATAACAGATATGATACTGCAGCCCTTTTGACTTATGGATGGTCAGGATCTTTACCGCATCAATGTCAGGTTTATTCAGGCCTACCTGCAGCTTTCTCTCATCATCAAAGATGTGATCCAGATATTCTACAAATTCCATGTAACTGTAGTCCAGCGTGTTGAGATTATGAGCCCACTGATAGAGATAGTTGACTCTGACCAGGTTGTCATTGAGCTCACCGATACGGGCCATCCGGTCATATACCTCAAATCGATCAATGATTTCATCCAGCAGATCGGTTATGGTCTTTCCTTCAATGTTTTCACTGATTAACATGATTTTTTTCATCAGATCCGTGGAATCAATCCTGCCATTGGTCACAACATCATATATTTCACTGTCCGGCATTTCCATCAGGAAAGAACGGGCTACGGAAATGAAGTTATATCTGATGACATCTTTATCCTGTTTCTGATAACCGTCAAGCAGTCTGAAAATGTTCTTGATGACAGTCAGAAGGTCACTGCCTTTTATCTCCTCGTCCTGTTCAATGCGGACCGGTATCCGGTTATGAGTCAGGATCTTTTTAAACAGGTCAAAGTTCTTCGACTTGGACATCAGAATGCAGAAATCACTGTAGGTCGCCGGTCTGAGTTTCTTCAGGTCGAAGTCATATACTTCAAAGCCATTGGCTATTTTCTTCTTAATATCCTGAGCAACGATAAAGGCTTCAACCTCATCCTTATTGAAGGCGGGATCAGTATTGAATGGATAGCTCTTTCTGTCATAAGCATAAGTCAGTATTTCCATGTCATAATCTGATTTACCGTTGACATACTCTTTTTGGCCGAATCGCATTTCATGTTCTTTCCTGTAGTCAGCCCCGCCGACTTCATTATCCATCAGTCTGCCAAATACCTTATTGATGGAATCCACTACTTCCGTTCTGGAACGGAAGTTCTGTAGCAGATCTATGACTTCATTGCTGCTGGCTTCTGTCTTGTACTCAGCATACTTCTGCTGAAAAATGTCCGGATTGGCATTGCGGAAACGGTAGATGGACTGTTTGATGTCCCCGACCATATAGACATTGTCATGTGCAATCAGGGAAATGAAGTAGTCCTGCAGATCATTGGTATCCTGATACTCATCGATCATTATCTCAAAGAAATACTCACTGATCTGTTTACGAATGTCTTCGTGCTCCTTAACGATCTTCAAAGCCATCGCAAAAATATCTGAATAATCATACAGATCATTGGAGTTCTTATATTCATCCAGTCTCTCATACAGTTTTCCGACTATGTCAATCAGTTCTTCAGCGTAGTCTCTGGTAGAAAGATAGTTTTCCTTTACTTCCTTTTCGGTATAAATCAGTTCATCACGCAGAGATATGATTTTCTTCTTTATTCTTTCACTGAGGTTTTTGGCAGCCTCAGAGAATTTCTTTCTGGTTGGAATATCAAATTCCAGTTTACTTCTTATCTCCTCATAGCTGGCTGCCCGCAACAGCGGCCTAAAAGCCCGGAAGTATTCATCAAAGTTACCGGTATCCAGAGCGGACAGCTGGCTGAACATGTCATCCAAGATCTTCAGTTCTTCTATGAGACTCTCAGAGTAACGGTCGAAAAGACTGTCTGCATAAGCCTCACTGTAATAGTTTTCAATATAATTGTTTAGATACTCTTCCCTGTCATCTCTTAACAGAAGCTTGTTATAAATGGTTTCCACCCATTTGCGGACAGTACGGTCATCACGGGAGCAGAAATCACCAATCAGTTTTTCAAATCTGGCTTCATGGTTTTCATACTTTTCTGCCATGATCTCATCAAGATATTCGCTGAATCTGATGTCCAGCATATTGGCTTCGATGATATTGACATTCTTGGAGACATTCAGCAGATAGTGATACTTCTTAACCAGCGATAAGGCATAGGCATCAAAGGTCATGATGTAGGATGAATCGATCTTGTTAAGCTGCTTCTTTTTGGCCTCACCATCAAGTTCAGTGCATTCCTTTATTTTCTTTCTGATTTTTTCCTTCATCTGGGCTGCTGCCGCATTGGTGAAGGTCAGTATCAGCATATGGTCAATGTCCCTGCCGCTTAAAACATACTGTAAAGCCCTTTCGGTTAATACAGCTGTTTTTCCGGAACCTGCTCCGGCAGAGACCAGGATGTTATGGCCTTTGTGGTAAATCGCATCATGCTGTTCTTTGGTCCAGTTTACGCTCATAACTCTTCCTCCTCTCCTTCAGTATCCGTTATCTCCTGATTACCAGGATTGACGAAGTTGCTGTTGCGGCGGTAACAGATGTCAGTATAAGGACAGTACCGGCAGGAGACATTCTTTGATCCGATCCATTTAGGGTTGATAAAGAATTCGCCTTTTCTGATGCTCTCCCTGGCTTCCCTGATCTTCTGCTCAGTCAAAGCCGTAAGAGTATCGATGGTCTGATCATTAATTGTCCTGCTTCTCTTGTCTAAATCACCGGATTTGGTCAGCTTTACTGATTTGACAAACATGCTGCCCTGCTCGTTCAGGGTATCATCAAAATAACTGTACCTGGCCAGATTGTCAGTGGAATAGCCATCCAGTTTCATGAAATTCTTTTTCTGTTCCCGGATAGTAGTATGCCCGTCAGCTTTCGGTGGATCAGAGATCAGATGCTGCAGATAGAAGCCGACATATTCAAACTGTGAAGGATTCCCGATCACACTGCTGCTGATGTGTTTCATTAAGAACAGATAACACGGCAGCTGCATCGACAGTCCATAATCAACCAGGTTAAGGTCCAGAGTTGTCTTACCGGTCTTGTAATCAATGATGGCTACCAGGGTACTGTTAGGACCTTTATAATAGGCCACTTTATCAATAATACCTGTAAAAGCTGCTTCGCGGTTATCAAACCACAGAACTTTCTGTTCAGCCAGGTCACTGGTCAGACGGGAGTGAGATTTCTGTTCACTGATGTTCTGAATGATGAGTTTAAGATCTTCCTTAAGCTTGCCGCAGAAAAACTCCTCCTCACTGCTGGTATAAACCGTTTCTTTTGCTAAATAACTGCTCCAGGCCTCCTCAAAATCAAAGCCAGGATGGAAAGCCTGCTGCAGGATGTCATGGAAAAAAGTGCCCAGTCGGGAATAGAAACTGCCATCGTTTTCCTGCGGTTTAAGTTTATTGTCAAGATAATATCTGAAAGCACATTTATAGAATGAATCCATGGTGCTGTAGGACAGTACCGGAGGTTTCATTTGGCTTAACTGCTCGGCAGACAGCCCGGTAAACTGGTTGTCATATCTCAGGTAATCACCTGGACCGTAATTGGAATAGAGCTTCTTCAGATCATCATTCTCATTACGGTATTTCCTATACTCTTCCAGGCTGTAGTAGAGTCTGGCTTTATTGTATTTCTCAGTATATCTAAATGACGGTTCATATTTCTCAAACACCGGATCATCAATCAAAGTGGTTGGACGGTATTCCGTAAACGGAGAGCGCCTGCTGTAACTCAGATGCAGGTTCTTTATACCTGACAGATACGCCAGGACATTTTCCTTGATCAGGAGATTTTCCTCTTCACTGGATGGTAAGCCAACCAGTGGTTTCAGGGCATCACTGATCAGGTCAGTATCTCTCTTCATGGCCGGGAACTGGTCATTGAAGTTCAGCAGAAAGACATGAACGCGATCACTCAATGGAGTAAACATGCCAATATTTTTAACTACATTGTTTCGTAATGGTGTCTCAGTTTTACTGTTAAGCAAATCTTCATGTATCAAATCCCTGACATCTTTTAGGCTAAACCCATTGTTCTTATTATATTCAATGTATTTATTCAGCAACGCTACCAGCTTGCCGTACATCGGACTGTTCTGGAAATCCTGAAGTTTTTCAAAAATCTCCTGGTGATCATATACATCGATCCACCTTAAAAACTCTCTTCCCAGAGAAGTGCCGATTATTGAATCACCTTTTTTGTAGTCAATCGGAATACTGTGGTAGTGTTCAAAGCGCTTGATGAAAGGCTCATTCTCATCAGTCATGTTCATGATGACGATATCATTGATATCGACACCCTGATTCACAAGATCCGCAATACTGTTGTAGAGATATTCCATCTCTTCTTCCATATTGTTGAATTCATAGACCTTACTTGGAACACTCTTCATTTCAAATGGAACAACTTCCCCTTTGACAATGCTTCTGTCAAATTCACTCAGCTTTCCATAACCGTAAACGACCGTCTTTACTGTCTTCAGGAAATTATGGAACAGCGGATTGTATTTCAGTAATCCTTCCTTTTTCAGATCATTCTTTATATCGACCCACTTATCCAGTTCAGGTATGCCATAATGTTCATCCCTCAGTGGATAAAGACTGCTTAAAATCATTTTGGCAACCTGGACTTTATAGCTGTATTTCTGATGCAGATAAAGGACAGCATGGCTGTCATAGGTAAAGAAGTAATTCTGACGGTATTCCTCCATGCTCATGAACTTGACCGTACGCAGAATACGTTTGGCATTCATGTACTGCAGGGCTGCCATCTTTACTTCCTCTGGGCAGATTATCAGAGTATCATCTCTTAGATAGTCAGTTAAACTCATATTAAAAACAGGTCATTTTCTCCTACTGATATTATATTATTCTTTGAATTATCAGTAAACTAACCCGAAATCTTAATGGCGCAATGGAGCCTTAACAATGTTCATTCTTCTGTGGTAAAAACTCCTAACCCACATTTATTGATAATTTCACATTGCTGTCTTACAATTATCTGGACGGAGGTGATTTACATGAAAAGCTTTATTATTTCTGTTATCGTTACATTTTTATCACTTGTAATAATCGACTATTTCTCAAAGTCAGTTAAGTTCAGCGGATACGGGAGTGTTGCCGTACTGGCTGCAGTGATTACCCTGCTGAACGGAACCATCAGACCAATACTGCAGTTCTTATCCATTCCTATTACCATTGTGACTCTGGGACTGTTCTATTTCGTGGTTAACGGGTTTGTCCTGTATCTGTCCTTCAAACTGACGGATGGGGCCAGGATCAAGAGTTTCCCAACTGCCATCTGGATGAGTATTGTCTTATCAATTCTGCAGTCATTTATCAGTTCAATTCTCAGATAGTTAATTTTCAGCTATGCAAAGACCGGAAGTAATCTTCCGGTCTTTTCTTATTATTTAGAGTTATTATATTCAGTCTTCTTTCTTTTTAGCAGCCTTTTTCTGGGAAATATATCCATAGCTGACACCTCCCAAACCGGCCGTTAAGGCACCGTTCCAGGCCAACATCCACCAAGGAACAGAATTGGCAGGTGCAGGATTACTGTTTACGACACTGCCGGCATTGATTACCGTGCCGTCTGTCAGATTGACGATCAGGTTACCGTTTTCATCGATTTTAATACCGCTTATTCCGGCTCCGTCCTTACCGTCAGCTCCATCTTTTCCGTCTTTGCCATCCTTGCCATCGACACCGTCCTTACCGTCCTGGCCGTTAACGCCATTCTGGCCATTCGTACCGTTTCTTCCGGCAGCACCGACGATGACACCCAGGTTGAAGGAATCGCCGTTAGTGAGAGTAACGATGAGTTCTCCCTTTTCATTGAGTTTGGTTTCTCTGATGCCGACACCGTCATTACCGTTTACCTTACCGGCATCAACGGTTGATCCGTCAGACATGGTCACGATCAGATTGCCCTTATCATTTATCTGAGTGTTAACTACGCTGATACCGTTAAGTGAGGCGATCCATTCTGCTACCGTTCCCTTAAAGCCATTCTCTACGGCAATTTCATAAGCAGACTTTCCGTCAGCACCGTCACTGCCGTCTTTGCCATTGGCAACATTAAACGTTGTCTTTGTTCCGTCGGAATATGTGATCGTATAGACATCAGTCAGACCATCTTCAGAAGTGGATGACTTTTCAATGGAGACAATTCCATTGCCCTGATCACCCTTGGCACCGTTGGTAACAGTAAACGGATATGAACTGCCATCGGTAAAGACTATGACGTAATTATCTGTCAGACCGTCTTCAGAAGTACCGGTCTTTTCAATTTTCTCAATGCCGATGCCGTTACCGACCAGTGAGGCGATCCATTCGGCCTCACTGCCTGTAAACAGATTGTTCTTGATCGCAAGTTCATAAGCAGATAAACCGTCTTTTCCGTCTTTACCATCCTTACCGTTAGTTACCGTGAATTCACTGGTTGTACCGTCAGAATATGTGATTGTGTAGGTATCAATCAGGCCATCTTCAGATGAGCCTTTCTTTACTATTGATTCTATGCCATTGCCCTTATCACCCTTATCGCCCTTCAGTTCACTGAGAGCCAGTAAATTGGTCCAGGTGTCATCACCTTCGTACTGCCACTGAATGTAGCCGTCAGAAATGCGCAGTTCTACTTTTCTGCCTTCGATGAAGGCAACGTCACTTACTTCAACAAGGTCTCTCCATTCTGTTTCACCGACATAGTGCCACTGGATTATCTTCTTGCCTGACAGTTCAACGGTAAAGACTCTTAACTCGATTTCCTTACCATTTCTGCCGTTAGTGACATTGAATTCCATGCTGGTTCCGTCTGTAAAGGTGATCTTATATGTATCAGTAAGTCCGTCTGCACTGGATGATATCTTTTCAATGCCAATGATGCCGATGCCGTGACGAACCACAAATTCAGTGATCGTACCGTCGGTATGGATCAGCTTGTAGGTATCCTTTGACTGATCAGATGAAATCAGCTCAATGGAATGGATTGCCGGTGCACCCAGATACAGATAGGCTCTGTTGGAATCAATGCCTCCTAAGCTGTCATTGACATCTTTTCTGGCTCTGATCATGAAGGAATATGCATCACGTCCATCAAGATCCTTGAAAATGTATTCTGTCGTATAAGGTGCTAACATGGCAATTTCTTTCAGACTGCCATCCCTTTCATCCAGGTAAAGAGTGTATTCTCCTACCTCTCTGTTTTCAGTTGACGGATTGCTCCAGCTGAGTTTTATGTTAATGGCATTACTGTCATCCTTGACAAACTCACCATAGAGGTCATTAACCATCGGAGCCCCGGCCTTGGTGCCTGATAACAGGTAACCGTAGATAGGAACATCTACCGTCTTGGTGGACGGTTCATCTTCATCATGTTCCCAGTCTTCCAGATTCTCAATTGACTTGATGCCGGAAGGCCAGGTCACCAGCTGATAGCTGAAACCGTACTGATTGGCTGTCACCTTGGAAACATTCATTTCTTCCAGACTTTCCGGATCCATGTTGCCGACTTCGCAGCTGATACCCTTGCCCTTGGCATTGGTTTCACTGACGCTGGTTGACTCCATGTATTCCAGCGAAGTCTTGACTGCCAGACCGACACCGGTATGCCCGACCGGTGAACGCAGCTGGAACATCATGCTGAAGCCGAAGTTGAAGCCATGTTCCATGGTCTCTTCTTCACTGGCGGAATGCTCCTGTGACCAGGCATAGCCGGTAGAGCTTGAGCCTACTTCAAAGCTGTTAGGGGTAGTCTGTAAGATCGTCACATTGCTGTGATCATCAGTATCCTGCATGTATCCGAAAGGATCACCTTCGTTACCCAGATACTGATCATTGATCTTCTTCATCTTTGGAACTTCACCGCTCAGACCTTCCCGTTCTGCTCTTCTCTGGTTTTCCGCATTGTAGTATTCCACAAAGGCATTATAGTCTTTCAGGCTCATTAATGCTTTTGACGGAATACCTGGGAAAGAAAGCGTTGTCGTATTGGCATCACTGAAATTTCCGTTTACTTCAACCTGGTAAGTGTAGCTTGTTACCGGAGTACGGTACAGTACTACCTGGTCCTCACCGATTGCTTTGAAGGTATATTCATCACTTGTCGTTAATTCATCCGTAAAGGTCTTTTCCCAGCTAGTCGCATAGCTTAATTCAGCATTAAGCTTGACCACTTCTGCTTCAACTTCCAGCTCTGCGCCAATGGAGAAGGAAGTACTCTTTCCTTCACCGGTTGCGTATGAATAGGAAGTCGTAATTGTATAAGCCGTTTCATAGCCGGTCATGGCCCCTTTCAGTTCCTCAAAATAAGGAGGAGCCTGCAGAACCGCCATGACAGTAGGGTCAGTATAGTTGAATGACTTTCCAATGTATTTGACACGTAAGCCGTCACTGTCAGTATCCCAGGCTGTCAGTTCATAGCTGAGTACATCCTTTAGTTCACAGCTGGAGGAAGAACTCGGATAATAGTTATCCGCCATGACATCCGGATCAGTACTGTAGTAATCCACAGCTGTCTGGGAGACGGCACCGTCCTTCTTATAGATACCGCCCATCATGCCCTGAGTATATTTGGCATTGCCGACATTGTCGTGATCAGCCCCGCCTATAACATAGGCAATCTGTTCATAACCTTCCTCGTTTCCGTCAAAGTTACCGACAGCCATCGAACGGATATAGGTTTCCTCAGTTGGCATTCCATCCATGCCCTTATCTGCTTTCTTAAAGTAATCACCGGTATATACGGCTGACAGTTTGGAGCCGTTAACCGTGTACAGAGTACCGTTGATGAAAATGTGTTCCGGACGGCCTTTACCATTGATCGCTACGGTTTCCACACCGGTCTGCTGCCAGCTGTGGTCACCTTCAGTGCTGTCCTTCAGGAATAGTCCGCCATATCCGGCTGCACCGCGGGTCCATTCATTGGTAGGCAGATCCCTCTGTACCAATAACTGTCTGAGATCCTTGCCATGAATGCTTACTACCAGTTTTTCCGGGTCCAAGATATTATAAGGTTTATTTACCGCCTCGCCAAGGATACCTTTGATTTCATGAAAGAAACCGGCAACAACCGCTTCATCAATACCATCACCATTGATGTCACCAACAGCCAGACCGGCGGCAGCCGGAGCTTCACGCCACTCGTAGCCATCTGACCAGCAGGCATATACATGTCTTACGGCATTCTCACCTCTGACAATGGCTGTGCTGGAACCGGCAACACCATAGCTGACTGCCAGGTTAGGCAGATAATATTCTGTTACCTTATTCCTTAATTCATCTTTTACACGGTTTACATAGCTTAAGACAACCAGGTCGTCGATTCCATCGCCGTTAAGGTCGCCGGTATCAATAGCCCCATGTATTCTGTTATAAACCATTTCATCACCGGTTTTATGAGTGTAAGGCTTAAGGAACAGTGAACCGTCATCATCAGGATAGCCGTCACCGCTGCGGATGCTTAATGATATTCCGCTGGACTTAACCGTACAGGCAACTTCCCTTAAGGTCGGCTTAGTGCCACAGGCCCATACAACCAGGGAATCCTTGCCATCCTTGTCATAGTCACCGGCTGTAATGTCAATGAAGTTCATGGCATTGAAGTCCCACATGTTTCTGTTGTTATAAGTGTAGCTGTCACACATCCAGACGGCATCGGTAATGTCAATTCGGTCACTGGTGCGGCCGTTTTTATCCATTACCCATATCTGAATAAGTGGCGGGTTATCATCAGGGTCATTGTTTTCCTTGGAGTATATTCCAATATAGGCAACGTGGTCCTTTCGGCCTGATCCGCTCGGGTCAAAAGCCACTGAACGGATAAAGCTCAGGGTATACTTGCCATTAATGTTCTTATCCCAGGTACTTTTAGCACCATTGAACGGGTAGTTAATGTTACCGGACTTAAAGGTATCATATGATTTCATATTGTTACCGCCTGATACACCCTTTGACTTCAGTATCAGAAGCTCCTGCTGCTGATTGAGATAGAACGGCACATCCTTGCCGTAGCCAAACGGATCCTTATCAGATCCCCAGTCCCGTGGGTTTCTGTTACCCATGGCTTCAACCTGCTCATAGATTGCCTTACCGGTATTATCTTCATCTTCTTCAGCATGGACTACCGATCCTGTAAAAGCTGAAAATACTCCTGTAAACATCATGCTCAGCATCAGTATGGCAATGATGCCTCTCTTTAAGAATGTACTCCCTTTTTTCATAGATTCTCCTTATCCTCCCAGGTTTTTCTGTTCCTTCTTTTTATGCAATACACCGTCAGGCATACCGCTGCCACAAACGAGATCACCGCAACCAGTACGTAACCGCCCGCCTCTTCTCCCAGCAGGGAAGATGCAGCAAGACCGTTGCCGGTAAGCGATTGAAGCGGTATGTCAACCTTAACGATCACTGTTACCAGCGCAATCAGCAGACACGCTGTTACAGCACCAAAGGTTCTCGTCATTTTCTGATAATGTAGCTTCTGTGCTTTCCGATGAAGCAGCAGAATTCTTTCTTCATCCGATCTCATATCCCAAAAACCTATTAAGTCCTTTCACTTATATAGATACGTAGGGAACCGAAAATTCCCCGGCAAAAAACAAAAAAACCGGAAAATCCGGTTAATTTTTAACATTTATCTTAAATTCATCTCACGACTCGCGGTTATACCACAGCGCACACAGAGTAACGGATACCAGCGGAATCAGATAACCGATGTAGGAAACCGTTCCCGGCTGTAATACCAGCATGTTGTAAATGCCATGGTAGGTAATGGCTGTAGCCAGTAAGCCGAAAGTTCCGACAATTCGTAACCACAGCTTATCCCAGAAAAAGACGATGCCGACAAAAGTCAGACTGCCGCAGAACATGTGCATCGTTCCGGTACCGAAACCGCGGATCAGCAGATTGAAGAACTGATCCGAACCGTTCTGAACAAGATAGCAGACATTTTCCAGCGTTGCAAAGCCAACCGCGATCATGATCGGGCAGAATGGAATGTCTCTTCTCTTCGGTTCAAATATCAGCAGATAGAACAGCGTCGGCAGCAGCTTCATCAGTTCTTCCACGACCGGAGTGACGGTTATTGAAGCCGTCGTATAATCCATGCCGGCCATCGCTGCCACAAAAGTACTGATGTAAGAGGACAGCAGACAGGCCGTCATGCCACTGAAGACAAAGATCATCATCGGACGTCCCCTGCCGCGCAGACTTAAGATCGAAATCAGGATAGGCGCCACCAGACAGATGTAAATGTTCTCAATGTAATTCATCCCGTACCACCCTTCCAGCTGCCGGATATAAGGCGATATACACCAGTGTCAGCATGATATCCAGAATAAGATAAGGATTTACAATGAACCCTTCCCAGGAAAAACAGGAAGCTGTCCACAGACAGTATTCCACCACACAGTATGCCGTGGTCACAAAATACAATGTGCTCTTGCGCGATTCTTTTTCAACCTCAAACAGCCCCTTCAGGGAACAGTATAAAAGTATGGTCATGGCAATGGCATAGGCTATGTTTGACAGATATTCACCCCAGCGCATGTAAAACAGCGCCATCGCAAAAGTAAAAACCGGAATCAGCAGGTACGCTTTGTTTTCCCTCCAGTTCCATTCTGTCTTTCTGATCTGCAGCAGCAGTACAACCATAAACAGAACCGAAGACATCCAGCAGAAATCAGGAATGAAATCATAAAAAGGGGTTTCCTGATAGAACATCATGTACAGAAACCAGTACAGATTTCCCAGGGTCACCGTAGCATAGAACATGGACAGTAAACCCCAGATCCTGTTATGAGTGGTTACGGACCTGTAAATCGTCAGAAAAGTCAGAATGCCCAGCGCAACCAGCTGGAAGACATTTTCGATCTGCTCAATCAGAAACATCAATATGCCTCTCTTCCGTGCTCTTCTTCAGACAGTAGCAGAATACCGTTACGGAAATTCCCAGTATGAAAGACAGGATCGCAATTATGATGAAAGACAGAGTCTTATTCTGGGCAAAGATGCTGGCGATCATGTTGTCAGGAACGGCACCCTCAATGCTGAGCTGGGCAAAGCGCGGCATTATCAGTGCCAGAAGGATCGTCATGGCAAAAGCCAAACCGACACTGCCGTACTGCAGCCATCTGATTTTCTTTTCTCTGTTTTCCTGCTCCAGCAGCAATGCTTTCTGATGCATTAATCTGATTCTTTCTTCATTTGTACGCATTGCTGATACCCTCCTTTCTAAGTTCTCTGCGCATGTGTTCTTTCCCTCGGGAAAGAAGATGGTCTATTCTCTTGACTGATACATGCATTACCTCAGCTGCCTGCGCATAAGTCAGCTCATCACAGTATACCAGCCATAGGGCTTCCTTTAATTCCGGATCGATCCTTTCCAGGCACATGTGTAATATGGCCTCTTTCTCACCATCACCGGTCCCCTGATCCGACAGAATGGAATCAGATAACTCCCTGTTAAGCTCATCCAGTCCGAATACTGTTACTCCCTTTCGTTTTTCACAGAAACGCAGCGCCAGATTTCGGGCTGTCTTATACAGATAGGCCTTAAAGGCCCCTTTCTGAACGAACGGCTTCTTGATCATTATGCGGGCAAAGGCTTCGATCATCAGATCCTCCCCGTCCCGCAGGTTATTGGTATAACCGTTAATGTAAAAGGTCACACTGTCGCCATAACGGATCATCAGCTGATCATAAGAAGAGACATCTCCGCGCAAAAACTGATGATACAGCTGATCATCGCTGTCATTGATGTTGATGTCATCTATGGATAAGCTGTTTTCGCTGGCCAAGGGAAACCTCCGGTTCATTTTTTTAGTCTTCTTACCAAAAGTTTACCACAAAGAAAGGCCTTCAACACTCCTTTTGACAGTTCCTTTACTGTGTTATAATCTTGAAGGGAATCATGAAACAGTTTAACCGTAAAATCAGGCAATTATTCATATCCATAATTACCGTACTGACAGTCTCTGTCAGCTGTTTCAGCGTTGTCTTTGCCCTGGATTATCAACTGGAAGTAGAACTTAAAGCTGATTATGCTTATGTATATGACATAACCCATGATACCATCCTGCTGGATAAAAACAGTCAGGCCAGAATGTATCCGGCCTCAATGACCAAGATGCTAGCTGAGATAATTGCCCTGGAGAGCTATCCTGACTGGGATCAGAAAATTGAAATAACCTGGCCGATGATTGCCGGGTTATGGGAAGCTGATGCTTCCAGAATAGGCTATACGACCGGTGATGTGGCCACGGTAAGAGACCTGCTGTATGGCGTAATGCTGCCATCGGCCGCTGACTCGGTTCATGCCCTGGGCATTACCCTGGACGGTTCCATTTCTGCCTTCGTGGATCACATGAACAGAAAAGCCAAAGAAATCGGCATGACTGACAGCCATTTTGTCACTCCAAGCGGTCTTCATGACGAAAATCACTATTCAACCTGCCGTGACATTGCCACATTGCTGCAGTACTGCATTCAGAATGAGGACTTTATCGACATCATCAAGACCCCGAGTTATACGATTGCGCCTGCCTATTATTATCCTTTCGGTTTACGCATTAATAATTCCGTATGGAGCGGTTTTGAACGTCATTCATACCCTGCACCGGGATTAGTTGGTGGAAAAACCGGATATACCGACGATGCCCTGTACTGTCTGGCAGTATACGCTGAAATCAACAACATGGAACTGATTATCGTGACCGCTCACAGTCTGGGAGGTTCAACAAATCCGGCACACCGGGATGTCAGTGCCATTCTCTCTGCCCTGACCGGCTGGCATTACAGAGATTTGATCCATCAGGATAATCTTCTGAAAAAGATCACAGTTCATCACCGCTTCTCTGATGAAGACGTCGTGGTTCTCTGTGAAAAAGATGTTGCCAGAGTACTCCCTGATTCAGTAAGCACCACTGTTACCGTTGACTTCCCTGATGAAGTTGAATCTGAACTTGAGGAATATGAAGTAACCGGCACCATAACCGTTTCATCAGATGACGGAATCATTGAACAGTGGCAGCAGAAGGTCACCGTTCCCCGGGAAAACAACTTCTGGGGCAGGATTATAAAACATCTCAGAAGACTGTATCACCGCATTCAGGAATGGTTCGACCAGATAGCGTAAAGTATTTGCCTGCAGTAACATAACTCTGTGGAAAACAGAGATATATTTATATATAATTATTATTAGTTAAGAAAGGAGCTTAAATCAATGGATTATTTATTTGAGGTTATGTCTTTTGTAATACCAGTCATCTTCTGGATCATCTTCATCTCAGTGATGGTTAATATCGGAAAGGCTAGATCTAACAGTAAAAACTCTGCTCCTCGTTATACCATCCCTTCAAAAACACCTGCCAAAGCTGGCGAAGGTTCTCATCAGCAGCAGGTAGACTATTCACACGCTTATTCTGTCAAGAGCACTACCAAGGACTCCGAAATTCACGATGCTCCGCTGACTGAAGCTGAGAAGAACGTGCTTTATGGGAAATAGAGCAGCAGGGCGCCGGATACTTTTTGGGGTATATGTCGGATTTGCCGTGGTCACTGCCTTTCTGGCTCCTCGATTCACGGGAATCTTTATTTTTGTGGGTTTTGTCATCCTGGCACGTATCGGCAATCTCAACAAAATTGAAGCCGTGTATAATTACAAACCTCAGGAAGACAAGAATTCTTTACGGGGTCAGCACCTCTACTCCCAGCAGTATTCAATGAAGAAGGACCCTTCTCATTTCACTGTTGAAGACAAACCTTTAAGCGAAGCAGAAAGAAACGTATTGTATGGCCGAAACAGCAACTAAGAAATCCTATGCTTACGGTCTGGATATCCTCAGGATATTATGCACCGTAGCCGTATTGATCTACCACATCAATCCCGAATTGCTTCCGGGGGGTTTTTTAGCTGTCTGCTCTTTCCTGGTATTAAGCGGATATCTGTTTGTAATATCCAATGCCAATAAGAAGAATTTCTCGATACCGGCCTATTATTCCAAGAGAATCATCCGTCTGTATCTGCCAATGGCACTGGTAGTGCTGCTGACCTTATATGCCATCTCATTCTTTCCGGATCTGATGTGGCTCAACAAGAAGCCTGAGTCACTTTCCGTTCTGGGTGGATATAACAACTGGTGGCAGATCTCCGTCGGCCGGTCTTATTTTGCCCGTGTTACCAGTTCACCGTTTACCCACATGTGGTACATTTCCCTGCTGCTGCAGGCTGAACTGATCGTACCGCTGTTATACGCCGGCTTCAAGGCGGCTACCCGCTACATTAAATACAACGTCATGCTGATTCTGTTTGTCATTTTGACCGTCATCAGCATGGGTGTAATACCTGCACTAATAAATAAAAATGCACCGGAAATGAGAATTTACTTCGGCACTGATGCCAGAATCTTCTCCATTTTTCTGGGCATGGCCTTAGGTTTATGGCGTACCAACGGCAATAAGAGAAAATCCTTTAACTTCATGAGAATGAGATTTGTCAGTGAAACCATCTTTGCGGTTGAACTGGCTGCCTTAGTTGCCCTGTTCTTTTTGATAGACCAGACTCACAGCTTATATAAGTATTCATTCATCATTGCTTCATTACTGACGCTGGTGATTATCAATACCGTTACCAACCGCGGTGCCAGAGTATACCGTACACTATCGCTGCCGGTGATAAACCGCATCGCTTCGATAAGCTATGAAGTTTATCTGACCCATTACCCGTTAATGTTCCTGTTCATACTGTTAAACGGATTTGAAGGAACGGGACTGATCCTGTATGTCCTCAGCGTTCTGGCGGTCTCAATAATTCTGCACTTTGCCTTAAGCATTAAAATGAAGCCTTTCAATGCTGTTACAGCCATGAAACTGGCTTTGTGTCTGGTAATGGTGATCCCGACTTTCCAGGGAGCCATACAGTTCATCCAGGCCAAGGACTATACCCAGGACATGGCCGACATGGAAGCTGAGCTTAACCGCAGCGCCGAACTGCAGGAAGAACTGCAGAAGGAATACCGTGAGAAACGCATGGCTGAAAGAGCACTTCTTGATGACCCGGAGAAGATGATCCGGGACGTTGATGCCAAAAACCTGCCGATTACCGGCATCGGTGATTCCGTCATGCTCGGAGCGGTACCGACATTATATGCCACCTTCCCTAACGGTGACTTTGATGCTGAAGTAAGCCGTTCCCACTATCCTATCATTGACATCCTGCAGTCCCAGAAAAACAACGGTACCCTGGGCAACCCGGTCGTCATTCATACCGGAACCAACGGTCCGTTACCGGCCAGTGCTCTTGATCAGATGGTTTCCATCTGCGGTGACAGATATGTCTATTTCCTGACAACTACCAACAACTGGCAGTTTGCCAACAGAGACACCATTCTGGCAGCTGGCAAAAAGTACAAGAATGTTACGATCATTGACTGGGAAACATATTCCCGGAACCACAGTGAATACTTCTATTATGACGGCATTCACCTTACTCCTGAGGGAAGAATAGGCTATACCAATTACATTCTCGACTGCATTGCCGAAGACCTCGTCATGCGTAAATACGGCTATGACGTTGACAATTCGGTAATGGGTTTGGGTGACGGATACCTGCTGACCTGTGTTGACCATCTCAAAGCCCGGCTGGAACAGTCCTACCTCGTGACCCGGGAAGAACTTGACTGGGAGTCAGTCTTCGCTGACATTGAATCCATGATCTCTTCCAAGACCATGCCGGCCAAGATCTTCATTAACGTCGGCAATGTCAAGACCATCACGACTGAAACTCTGGATCATCTGTTTACCCTATGCAAGGGACGCAAGGTCTACATCATCAAGACCCCTATGAACAAGGGTAACCTGACCAATGACAACATTGATGCCGTGGTAGGTAACTACAGTAACGTCACCGTGCTTGACTGGAGCAACATGAAGAAGGAACATCCTGAATTCTTCGCCTTTGACCGCAAGCATCTGACCAAAAACGGCTCCCAGGCTTTTGCCGATTACATCATTGAAAACATTAATCAGTAAGTACAGAAAAAAGAGGTTCATCGAACCTCTTTTCATTTTGTCTGAATAATCAATTACTGGAACAGATTGTAGACATCAGAAATAGGCTTGTTATTGCTGATGGCTTCAATGCTCTTGGCCAGCAGGAATCCCACAGAGAGAACCTTCAGATTCGGAGTGTTCTTTACCCGTTCTTCCGGATGCTCGATCGTATTGGTAATGACGAATTCCTCAATGTCACTGGCAGCGATCCTTTCCAGAGCGTTATGAGAGAATACTCCATGAGTAGCGGCACAGTAGACCTTTCTGGCACCGTGTTCCTTCAGGATGTCGATACAGCCGATCAGTGATCCGCCGGTATCTACCAGGTCATCAACGATGATGCAGTCCTTGCCGTCAACATCACCGACCAGGTTCATAGCCTCAGCCACGTTAGCCTGCTGTCTTCTCTTGTCAACGATGGCGATTGGAGCGTCATGCAGACAGTCGGCCAGCTTTCTGGCTCTGGTTGCTCCGCCATGGTCAGGGGATACTACGACAACATCCTTAAGATTCTTATGGCGGAAATACTGACCCAGCATTTCCATGGCTGTCAGGTTGTCAGTAGGTATCTTAAAGAAGCCCTGGATCTGTGTTGCGTGCAGGTCAATACAGACAACTCTGTCCGCACCGGCAACTGTCAGTAAGTCAGCTACCAGTCTGGCAGTAATAGGCTGTCTTGGCTTAGCCTTGCGGTCCTGTCTGGCATAACCGAAATAAGGAAGCACGATCGTAAGTTCCTTACAGCTGGCTCTCTTGCAGGCATCAGCCGCAATGAGCACTTCCATCAGGTTCTCGTTGACCGGTGAACAGGTACTCTGAACGATGAATACATGCTTACCTCTGACAGACTGTCCCGGTTCGATCAGGATTTCTCCGTCAGCGAAGTGTCTGACGTCGATCTTTCCTTCTTCAACTCCCAGATATTTAACAATTTCCGCTGTCAGATTCTTACAAGATGTCAGTGAAAATACAACAATATCCTCTACCATAAATCCTCCCTCTTAGATTTCTTCCCTTCCTTTTCTGGTTTACAGATGTTATTCTCCATCGGTCATGCTGACCCATGGGCCTATCGTAACATCATCACCGATCTCACAGTTGATCAGTCTGGATGAGATGATCGTATTACCCTTGCCGATCCTGGAATCACAGATGTATGTTCCTTCGGTAATGGTATTGCTTTCACCGATGACGGTGTTTCCTTCAATGCGGACATTCGGATATATCAGTGTATCCTTGCCAATGGTGACATCGGTAGAAATGTAGGTACTTTTGGTATCAACTATTTCCACACCCTGATCAAGCCAGTAGCCGTTGACTCTGTCTCTTAACCAGGCTGTTGCCCGTACCAGTTCCTTACGGTTGTTGATGCCGCTCATTTCACTTGGATCTTCCGATACCACGGCAGTAACCTTATGGCCATGTTCATTGAACAGGCTTACCAGGTCGGTGACATAATACTCTTTCTGAGCATTGTCGTTCTTAATTTCCGGCAGATATTTCCATAACAGTTCATTGTCAACGCAATAGATGCCGGCATTGATCTCATTGATCCTGGCTTCTTCTTCCGTGCAGTCCTTGAACTCCGTTATCTTTAAGACATTGCCGTCCCAGTTTCTGACGATGCGTCCGTAATGAGCCGGATCATCAAGCTTTACAGTCAGCAAAACCAGCGGATACTCTTCCGCCTGTTCAAGCATCTTGTTATATGTATCTGTCGTAATCAGCGGACAGTCACCGTTAATGATCAGCGTCTTGCCCTTGACACCCTTAAGCTGGCTGGCCTGCATGACGGCATGACCTGAGCCTAACTGAGGCTGCTGTAAGGCATAGCTTACCTTGTCACCCATGTGCTGCTTAATGGTATCAGCACCGTATCCAACAACATAGACAATATTGTCCACGTTAAGTTTTTTCAATGTATCGTAAATATGATCAACCATTGGCTTGCCCAGTACCTTATGCATGGTCTTGGCTAAATCTGAATGCATTCTGGTACCTTTGCCGGCTGCCATGACTATTGCTGAAATCATAAAAACCTCCAAAAAATCTACGCTTTAATTATACACTAAAACAAACAAATTTCGCTTATCATTACGAATTTATATATATTTTTAAAATATGAAAATACAGGAGTTAAACTGTTAACATCTTCCGCCAGAACAAAGACACAGGAACCTGATCCGCTCATTATGGTAAGCTGATATCCGAAGGTCAGACAGATGTTCTTAACTGCTTCTATTTCCGGTAAAAGCTTTATGGCACTGTCTTCCAGAACGTTCTCCAGTTTCGGTTCCCTGCCTTCCCTTAACCGCTGTACCAGTGCATCGATGTCAGCATGACGCTCACTGTCCAGCAGGCGGAAAACCTCAGCAGTGGATACGCCTTCATCAGGCTTAACCAGTAAGACATGATAGTGCTTCCTGATCTCAAGAGGCTCAATTATCTCACCGATCCCCTGTACCCTGGCCGGTTTGTTATAAATGCAGAAAGGCACATCAGCCCCCAGTCTGACCCCAAGCTCCATTAATTCTTCCAGCGGACGGTTAAGATCACACAGCTTATTGATGGATCTCATGACGGCTGCGCAATCTGCACTTCCCCCTGCCAGACCGGCCTGCATCGGGATCCTCTTATTCAGAGTTATCCGGAAATGCTCCTTAAGACCATAATGATCTCTCATTAATTCCACAGCCTTATACATCAGGTTTCCCCTGTCCCAGGACAGGGAAGTATTACTGGTGAAACTGTCCTGTTCACTTATTTCAATGTCAATGTCATCGCACAGAGTCAGCGGAACCATCACCATGTCCAGCAGGTGATAGCCGTCTTCTCTTTCTCCAACCACATCCAATCCCAGATTTATCTTGGCATTCGCATATTCTCTCATCTTAATTCCTCATAGAGCTGATGCAGCTCTTCAGCAGTTAACTGTTCTGTCCTGATGTTCCCCAGATCCCTGGTTAACTGATATCCGGCTTTTTTCAGATTGCCGCTTAACAGTTTGCGGCGCTGGGAAAAACAGACATCAAGAAACCTGATGAAATCCTCATCAGCCTTTCTGTCATTAAAGACAAACTCCATGACCGTACTGTCAACATTAGGGGTCGGAATGAAACCATGCCTGCCGGCAGTGCAGACGACACGGTAATCACTGTACCAGTCAGCCAGAATGTTAAGGGTACCGTATTCATGTCTGGTACTGAAGAACTTGGCGGCTGCTTCCTTCTGCATCATTACCGTCATGCTCTTAAGTCTGTCCTTTTCTCTGAAGCACTTTAACAGGATGTCAGAAGTTATGTAATAAGGCAGATTTGATACCAGAACACTTTTTTCTTCAGGCAGCTGAACCTTCAGGAAGTCCCGGTTCAGAAGAGTAAACTTCTCACAGCCATACTCCCGGTTCAGTATTTCAATCAGATCTCCATCTATCTCATAAGCCGTCAGCTTACTGCACTTTTCCAGTAATGCTCCGGTAAGTGCTCCCAAACCCGGTCCGACTTCAATGACCCGTTCACCCTGTTCAACCGTATCAGCGATCATGTTAATGACCTTTTCATCCACCAGAAAATTCTGGCCGTATTTCTTCTTGGCCTTCACTTCATACTGACTGATTAATTCCAGGGTTCTTCTAACGTTCATTTTCCAGTTCTTTCAATATGTCTGTCAACTGCTGTTGGGTCATCCCCATCATGTTCAGTCTTTTAAATAAAGTCTTGTTATTGCTGTAACCTATGTGAAGTATTTCACATAGTTTTGTTCTTTTATCTTTATTGCCTATGATTCCCAGAGAACAGAACTGTTCCCATTTCAGTGATTCACTGTCTTTCTCAAAGGTAATGCGGTTTTCCAGGGCCCTGATGATGTTTTCGTCACTGACATATTCCACTCCGACATTGCGCCTGCCGATGGCATCCGTTCGGTTGACGAAGACATGCTGGCAGTCCGGAACGATTTCCCCGATCCTGCGGCGGATCACTTCCCCGGGATGATCCGGGTCAGTAAAGACAATTACCCCTCTTTTTGTCCCGATGGTACGGATGGTTTCAAGTACATCCTCACTCATGGAAAGACCGTCCGTACAGATCACATCACAGTCAAACAGCTTTTCCAGTCTGTCTCTGTCATGCTTACCTTCAACTACGATCAGTTCCTTAATCCTTTTCATTAAAGAACCTCTCATAATTATCCATTAACTGCTGCTGCAAAACTGCTTCCTCTATTCCTCTTTCCCTGCAGACAAACTCACCAACAAATCTGACATAGGCCGTTTCATTGGCCTTGCCGCGGTAAGGTACCGGAGTCATGTATGGACAGTCGGTCTCCAGCATTAATCTGTCCAATGGAACATTGATGACATTCTCTTTCGGAATACGGGCATTCTTGAAGGTAACGACCCCGCCAAAGGCAATGTAATAACCAAGTTTCAGGTATTCCCTCATCATTTCAGCTGATTCACCGAAGCAATGCATCAGAACCTTAACTCCCGCATGACCCTTCAGAATGTCATAGGTATCCTGAGCCCGGCTGCGGGAATGAATCAGTATCGGCTTGCCCACTTTGTTGGCCAGATCGATCTGACGGATAAACAGCTCTTTCTGTTCTTCCTTATAGGTCTTGTCCCAATAGTAATCCAGACCGATCTCTCCTATCGCAATGATCCTTGGGTCATTAATGATCCCTTCCATGTACACAAGATCATCTTCAGTAATGTCCTTGACATCTTCCGGATGATAGCCAAAGGCAATGTCAATATAAGGATATTTTTCCTTAAGCTCAAAGGTGTATTCCAGATCCGCTCTGTTCATGCAGATGAACATGTTTCGTCCCACATTAAAAGACAAAGCTCTCTGCATGTATTCATCCAGATTCTCCCTGTATATTTCATCATTCATGTGACAGTGCGTGTCGATCCAGTAAGTCTTTTCCACCTTAAAAACCTCTCTAGGTAATTATATCATACTCACTCACAGAAAAACCCTGACTGAATCAGGGTTTCGTTCACTAATTAAAGGCGTTCTTGATGTCCCAGTACTTATCAATGTCCGAAGCACCGTTCCAGGTCATGTAGCCCTGGTTGACACCGTTATCCGTCAGGGCATCGATCTGAGCCTTTACCTTGTCATAGCCGTAATATGTACCGTCCTTATAGGAATCATAAGCCTGGATCCAGGTTCTCATTCTGGCTGGATAGTAAGTCTCTTCCTGACGTTCCCGGGCAAAATAGCTCCAGTTCCACATCAGATCATATGGCTGTTTCCAAGGAATGGCCAGACCGTAGTCCCATTCATTGAAATGGTCAGGATAAGGCATGGAACTGATGACATCGGCGGCATTGGACAGGGCACACCAGTACTGACCGTATTGGGTAACATAACCGCCAACCAGCTCGCCGAAGACGTCAACGGATACATAGGCTCCTTCTCTGTGCAGTACTTCCGTAGCATAATAGACAAACTTGGTAACTGCTTCAATTCTGGATTCGTTATAGGTGTTCTTCATGTCAGTGCCGGAAGGAATGTATTCCGGACATCTGACATAGTCAAACTGTATTTCATTGAAACCGAAGTCTCTGACAGCTTCAACACCCAGAGCCACATTGTATTCCCATACCAGTCTGTTGAAGATGCTTGGCCAGTTGGACCAGTTGAACTCATATGGCTTACCGTTTCTGGTAATCGCTGTTTCCGGATGGTCCTTCAGGAAGCCGTCATCCTTGAAAACCGTAATGCGGGCAATTATGTAATATCCGGCATCCTTGATCTTCTTGACGGAATTCTTGAACAGTTCATAGGAATTGATTCCCTCATTGGAGCTTGGCGAATACTTCTTGATGGTCGGTGAATCATAGGCAATGGATTCCCCGTCCTTGATGTCAATGACAAAGGCATTGATGCCGCAGGTGTCAGCCAGCCGGATGTAATCGTCAGCGTAGGAAATGGCGTCACCGTTGAGATAGAGAGTCTTGCAGACATCAGGCATTACATTGCCAGGTATGTCAACCAGGTCACTGCCTTCCTTAACATTCTTAGGATAATAAGGAATATCCTTGGCTTCCCCGCCTTCATCATCAGCGTGTTCCGCATAGCGGCTGCCATCCAGGGAACGTTCAACATATTCGTAATCCAGATGATACCGGTCACCGTACAGATAACCTTCCCCGGCTTCAGTTCTGACCTTATAGATGTCAACGGTTCCGTCATCATTGATTTCCCTGAAACCGATTATCTCCACCGGAACATTCTTGTTAACGCTGTAGGCAATTTCCAGCATGTTACCGTTTTTATAGACTTCTTCCGGTCTTTCGGTGAACATCTGCTTTTCCGTAACGCACTGGGTCAGGTAATCGACCAGATACGATTCATCAACATAGTAAAGAGTATCGTTCAGAACGATTTCCTTTTTTTCCGGATGTTCTTCATCTACGACCTTATTGTGCTTGAATTGAACTTCTGTTCCTCTTACTACTGACAGTTCATTACCTTCCTCATCCGTAATGGTCAGCTGCGGTCTGTCATTGGCCAGATAACGGGTCACTGTTTCATTGAGCCACATTTCATACTCAATTCTTTTCTGTTCCCTATACCTGTAATAGCCATATCCCCGGCCGCCGATCAGTCCCAGCAGGATGATGATCAGTATTATCTTTGTACTTGTCTTATTCATATCTCTACCTGATTTCTTTTTTTATTATAAATAATATCTTTCCGTCTGACATTTGTTTTTTATCATTTTATTCCGTTATTTCAGGCTTCCCTGATCGTTTTGCCGGTAATGTGTTCAATGGTCAGTTCATGAACCAGAACTCTTTTACCGCTGGTTGCGATTTCATGCTCAATGTAGTCATCATCAGAAGTAAACTTGTAACTCAGATCACGGCATACTCTTAAGATTACATCCTGATCTTCCACTTCTCTGATCCTGCCAAAGACAATGACGCTTCTGAAAGTCAGAGCCCAGTCGCCTTCCTTACGGTATCCGTCATCGTAAACGCAGAATGATACTCTGTCATCTTTTCTGATGGCATCAACCTTGTGACCCCGTGAAGCCCCATGGAAGTAGATCTTTCCCGTTTCTTCATCGTAGTAATGATTCAGCGGTACACCGTAAGGATACCCATCATCACCATTGACTGACAGAACTCCTCTTTTTGTCTGTTTCAGTATTTCCAGGCATTCTTCCCTGGTTAACCGCTGCTTAAATCTTCTGACTTCTCTGAACATTTTCCGGACACCTTTCCAATATGTATTTCTTTACAAATTCAAATTTCTCAGCAGGAACATATACCTGATTCCTGGTTATCCTGCATACTAACGTTATCGTTTTTCCTTTTTCCGAAACTGACATTTTCCTGACTTCGGAAAATACCGTTTCCATTGAGGCTTCTGAAGCTGTCGCAATGCTCAGACTGGTTGACAGTAACCTGCTGTCAAGGATCTCGTTGGCAGCCCACAGCCATTCCACCAGATCCTCTCTCTTAACCTTTTTCTCCATTCTGGTATGCATGATGCCTTTGTCATCCATTTCAAACAGAACGCAGTACTTCCCGTTTGACAGCAGACAGTATATCGGGTAACTGATCACCAGCAGAACACTCATGATCCCCAGTAATATACCGGCCTCCTGAGCAGCTGATATTAATGCTTTGATAAATCCCTTCTGCGGTATTTCAATCAAGCCCTGGATGACCATTATGCCCATACAGGCAAGGATAAAGAACTTCTCTATTTCCAATATGACTGTATGGTTTTTCCACAGATCATATTCATATACCCAGCGGTATACGCCATCATCACATAAACGGAAATCATGGCTCACTCTGCTGTCATCCATATCAGAGCCCCCTTTCGACGCATTAATAATTAAAAGGCTGACTGACCAGCCTTAACATGCCTCTGATCTATTTGCCCACACAGAAGCGGGAAAAAATCTGATCCAGCAGATCTTCCTTGTTGTATTCGCCAAGTATTTCCCTCAGGCATCTGTAGGCATTCTCCAGATCCTCATTGACCAGGTCCAGCGGAACACCGTCTTCCAGCGAATCTCTGACTGTGATCATTGAATCTCTGGCTTCCATCATTAAGGCGATCTGTCTTTCATTGGTCAGGGCCGGCTGTTTCAGAGCGATCTGATTATCCGCAAACATCGCATTGATCGTATCAGTCAGCTGATCGATTTCGCAGTTGGCGGCACTGATGCCCATTTCCATTTTGTCTTCTACCAGGTCCTGCTTGTTATAAACGACTATTCTGTTCTTGTTTTTGGTCAGCTCCAGCAGTTCCCTGTCCTGTTCATCTATTTCACGGGAAGCGTCCAGAACGACAATTACCAGCTGTGCTTCGGCAATGGCTTCCTTGCTCTTTTCAATGCCGATCCTTTCAATTGTATTCTCGGTCTCATGAATGCCGGCTGTATCAACCAGATGCAGAGTTACGTTCTGCAGATGAATGTCACCTTCAACCAGGTCCCTGGTCGTACCGGCAATATCTGTGACGATTGCCTTGTCTTCTGCCAGCAGAGCATTCAATAGACTGCTCTTGCCGACATTAGGCTTTCCGACAATGGCGGTCTTAACCCCTGACTTGATGATCATGGAGCTTTCAGCTACCGTCAGAATGTGTTCACACTGCCTAAGCCAGTCATCAACCATTGGCTTTATCTCTTCAGTGGTTATTATTCCCACATCATCATATTCCGGATAGTCAATGTTGACTTCAATGTTGGAAATGATCTGAACGACCTCTTCCATTAACGGGCTTAACAGTCTTCTGATGCTGCCGGAAAGGCTGTTGACAGCCAGGGCAGCATTATCCTTATTGTCAGCCATGATCAGATCGTTGACCGCTTCTGCCTGGGTAAGGTCCATCTTGCCGTTAAGGAAGGCTCTCTTGGTGAACTCACCATTAAGGGCCTGGCGGCATCCGGCATTAAGGCACAGGGTCAGGATTCTTCTGGTCACATAAAGACCGCCATGACAGTTGATCTCCGCCATGTCTTCACCTGTATAGGATTTAGGTGCCACAAATGTTGATACCAGTACTTCATCCACTCTGGTATCCTTATCCATGATGTAGCCGTGATATATGCGGTAACCTTCAAATTCATCAGCACTGCACTTAAAAATCTTTCTTAACACGTCAAAAGTATCAGCACCGCTGATCCTGATGATTGAGATCGCTCCCGGAGCAATCATGCTGGTGGAAACCGCCACAATTGTATCGCTTAACATATCTATATTCTACCATCTAAAGACCCTGAAGTAATACCTTTTTAACTCTCCCTGACAATATGGTAAACTGTATTCAGATATGTGCGGAAGATATGTATTAAGCGACCAGGCAGTCCTGGATAATTACTGGGCAGAGCTCACCCTGAAATATGGAGGTGATCTGCTGAAGACACTGAAGTTCGGGGAGATATTCCCGCATACCTTTAATGTGGTGCTGGATAAGGATGCTTCCCCTTCCATCATGAAATGGGAGTACAATGTCTTCAACCGTCAGGTAATCAATACCCGCATTGAGTCTATCAGAGACAAATCATTCTACCGCAATGCCTCCCGCTGTCTGATCCCCGCTACCGGCTTTTATGAGTGGGATAAGGATAAAAACAGATACCTGATTCACAATAATGATTCCCTGTTCTTCATGGCCGGCATCTACCAGCAGGAAAATGACCAGTACAATTATTCCGTCATCACCAGACCGGCCAGCCAGACCCTCTACATCCACGAAAGAGCTCCGGTCATCATGAACCGGGAAGAAGCCAGGGAATACCTGAAAAAAATGGACATCGATGCGATTATCAGGAATAACCCTGACATGCAGATCGAAAGTCCATTACTGAAACTTGATTTGTTCTAGGACAGCCACAGGCTGTTCTTTTTTATATTTCGTGGAAAGAAGGAACCATTCTGTCAAAGGTGCAGATCTCAGTGAATCCTATCTCATCCTTCAGGATGTTCATTACCTCAGGGATATGAGCCCCGACATAGTTTGGATAATGGGCATCGGAGCCGATGGTAAGGATCCTGCCGCCCAGATCCTTATATAAATGAAGGATCTTGCGGCATGGCTGCAGATCAGGCAGACCATAACGGAAGGAAGAAGTGTTTACTTCGATTCCCTTGCCGTCCCTTATGGCCAGCTTCAGTATTTCCGCAACGATATCCTCAGTCTTTTCAAACGGATAACAGCCCCGTAAGTCATAACGGTTAATGACATCCAGATGACCCAGAATGCTGTAATCCTTATAAACCTTCATTATCTCATAGAGTTCCCGGTAGTATTCTTCATTGTACTGCTGCTGACTCTTGCCCTTCTGGAAGGCCTGCATCCAGAATTCCTGGTCATTGATCTGATGCAGGGACAGAATGATGAAGTCCAGTCTGTCTTCATAACGGTCAAACAGTTTCTGAAACTGCCCGACGGTATGGGTCTGCATGCCGAATTCCAGACCGTTTTTTATTATGATCTTATCACCGTAAAGCTTACGCATGTAATCGAGTTTGTTGAAATATACCGGATAGTTGACATTGGCAACCGCACAGCCGTAGTCACGGAATCTGATCTTTTCCGGTTCATCCCAGTCCAGCTTGACCCCATAGTCAACATGGTCGGTTATGCAGATCTCCTGAATGCCGTTATTGATTGCCTGACTGATCTGATCCTGCATCGGGCAGTCGGAATCTTCGGAAAACTCCGTATGTACGTGATAATCTTCAAACAACATATGCTGCTCCCTTACTACTTTTCATCCAGTGCTTCCAGCAGAAAGACCACTGGACGGCAGCCGTCATTACAGCTGATCACGGCAGAGTTTTCATCTTTCATCCAGTCCTTCAGGAAGTCCCTGCCCCCATGAGACAAGGCAAAGACAAAACTGTGCATGGACTGCCAGGCACTTTCGCACAGTCCCTCCGGCTTTTCCCAGCCGTTGGAAATGAAGATCTGACCTTCCTGATGCAGTTCACACAAGCCCAGATCTGCTACCCGGTACTGTTTGCTGATGTCTTCATTAAAGGTTCTCTTTAAAACAGTTATTCTGACTTTATTCATTTATACCTCTTCCAGAATATCATCCAATATGCCAGCCAGGTCTTTCAGACTATCATAGTCAAATACCTGGAAATAAGAATTGCCCTTGATCATGGCTGACAGCTGGGCTTCAGCCGGTCTGTAAAGAACATAACATGGCTTGCCCAGTTTCTCGGCATAGGCCAGTTCGTAACCGACACCTAAGGAAGGATGCGTGCATTCCGCAATGACCAGATCACACTCCCTGAGCCAGTTGGTATCCTGCAGATAGATCCGGGTATCTCTGTCCTTAGTCCCTTCCAGAGCATTAAGAGAAAGATCCCCGACATGTTCAGTCAGGACGATATCCGTCAACTTGATGTACTCAATGGCCTCTCTGTACAGGGTCTCATCCTGTCTGCCACCTCTGATGCTGCCGGCAAAGTATACTTTCTTCTTCATGTTACTTCAGTTTGAAGCCATCCTTGAAGGCCTGTCCGACGCATTCACCGATTACTCTGTAAGCATTGAAGCTCGGGTCAAAGGAAATAATGCCGGCTTTGGCAAAGTCGATTTTTCCGTCTTCTGTCAGTACTTCTTCATCAACAACGGTACCGACGATCTTTCCTAACAGGATACCGTCATCAAAGCTGACGACCTGGCATTCCATGGTGATCGGATATTCTTCAAATACCGGAGCATTGACCTTCTCACTCTTTACGGCATGGAAACCAGCCCTGGCGATCTTATCGACTTTTCTGCCTGATTCAATGCCGAAATAGTCAGACTCCACAACCGTGTCCCTGGTCGCAAAGGCTACGGTGAATTCACCGGTCTTGGCAAAATTGTCAGTTGTCTTATGTGATGACAGTGAAATGAAGATCTCATTGGTGTCACACTGACCGCCCCAGGCAGCATTCATCAGGTTAGGTTTTCCGTTTTCATCATACGTGCCTATCATCAGAACAGGCAGCGGTGCAAATTTCATTGGTCCCTTTACTTCTTTCTTCATGGTTAATTCCTTTCCGCTTACATGAAAAGCTAAGAGGAAACATTCCTGTTTCCTCTAATATTTTATCATCTGATTTATCAGTTTGTCTTATATTGACCTAAAGAATGTAGTCCGTAATGCAGTCATACCAGTGATAACAGGTCTTCCCGTTTACGGTAATGATTTCATTATCCTTCAGTTCTTCCTCGTCTACTTCCTCAAAATGGTCATAGTTCCATCTTGTGTTGTTCTTATTGAATCTCCTCCACAGAACCGTTCTGCCATTTTGGTCAATGTACTGTTCCGTGACGGTATTCTCATCATAGGTACCAATATCCATCAGACAGACAGTATCATAACTCTTTCCGTTAATGACTACTTCATATCTGCCCACTACATCCATGGTTTCCCTGTCAGCAGGAGCAGTGATCACGCTTCCTTCCCTTTGGATCAGTCCCTTCATCTTCATATTGGTTTCATTGCCGATGTTATCCGGACCAAAGCCCCAGTTATTCAGGAAAGCTTCACCATCCAGGAAAGTAAACATCTTTTCAATCCCATCCTCCATGTGTGATTCTGCCAGATAACGGCAGTGGGTATCGGTCAGCTGAGCCACAAAATGTCTTTCCGTCTTTTCCCTGCCCTGTTTTTCAATGGCTGTAACCTTTACTCCATTTAAGCCGTGGATCTGCATCTTTCCCGAACATTTCATGTCAAACTGTTCCGTCAGGGTTCTTTCCGGATAGTCATATATGCCCCATCTGATGCTGTTGCCTTCCTCAGGGATCAGAAACCAGCCCATCAATTCATTCCATTTGGTCTCAAAAGGCTTTTCATTCAGTTTTTTGATCTGATAATCAAATATTCTTTCAGGTAATCTTTTCATCTTCAGTTCCTCCTGAGGATACTTCTTTTCAAAACTCTTTCTGGCCTTGTACAGGCGGCTCTTTACTGTTCCTTCCGGTATTTTCAGCTCCCTGGCAATTTCCCCTACTGTCATTTCTTCCCAGTAGTACAGATGCAGCAGTTCCCTTTCCTGATCACTCAGTTTCTTCATTGTTTCACTGACGCTGCTGTCAATGGGTCTGTTTACGTCAACATACTGAATGATGCCGTCATCATAGGGAACTTCTTCCGTTTCCGCCTTCTTGCGGTAATAGTCATTTACCTTATTGCGGGCAATGCTGATGAGCCATGGCCTGAATGATTCTTCGCTGTTAAGGGAATCAAGGCTGCTGAAAGCCCGAACATATGTCTCCTGCAGGATATCTTCGGCATCTTCTCTTGATGAGACCTTATACCTGACATATGCTTCGGCTGACTTTCCGTATTCTCTTAACAGTTCTTCAAAATCCTTCATAAGTATCCTTTCACCTATATAGTCGCTTCAATACTCATTTTGGTTCATTTTATTTCATTATAATTTAATGGTTCCAATTTGTTCCACTGACAGAGTTTTTTTGCTAGAATATATATACACAATAAGCCCGGTCAGGGTGGCGAGGTATCATAATGAAAAACAAGTATGTCATGACCAGGAGAGATAACATCCGTTATGTGCAGGATCATCTCGACAATTTTGTTTCCAATGCTTTGCATCTTTCCCGCTACAGTGAGGACGACCCTTTAAGAAGCATCGCCCAGAATAACTTTTATACTGCCTTTGATTACATCATGAACAACCCTGATGTGGAAAACGACAACCACTGTCTGTTGGAGATCCACACCATCTTAATGGACGGTCTTAATGAAGAAATTGTCGGTTCTCTGACCCCGGAACAGATCGAAGAGCTGGATGCCATGCTCAATCAGCCGGCCAAGGCTAACGTGGAAATTGCGATCGATGTCATGCTGTACATCCTGGATAAAAGACTGTTCAAGGACGGTGACGTCCGTGTGGCCATCATGTTCGCCAACAAGTTCATGATCGACCATGGCTGCGGCATCATAACGGTCTTCAAGAGCAAGTCCGATACCTTCCGTACATTGTACAAGGCCTACCGTAGCCAGGAAGAAAAGACTGACGAGTTCAAGAACTGGATCTACAAGTACTGCGTCAGAGGACCAAAGGTTGAATATCAGTAAGCGGTGCAAACCGCTTTTATTGTTTGCTTAAATATCATATATAATATAATTAAGACAGGAGACATGCATACAATGAAAAACAGAACCATGATTATCTTTCTGATAATTTCGATTTTCATTACCTGTGGCGTCAGTACGACACAGGCTTTCAGCGTGTCTGACAGTGTAAAAAAGAAAACCGAAGAAACTGAAATAAAGGAATATCAGGTATATGGTGAAAAAACCACGGTTTCCACTAAGAACCGCTGGCTGAGCGATGATCCGGAAGATCTGACCTGGATCGTGGAAATCCCGGGTGTACCGACAGACATATATGTCATTGATCAACAAGCGCAGGAAGAGATCAGCCACATGGAAACCGTGAATCATCCGGCCATTACCCATCAGGAAGCCATTTACAGCACCAGAACAAAATGGACTGTTTCCTATTACGGACCGGAAAATGACTATACCGAACAGCTGATAGGTGTGCATTACGACATGACCGAAGATCAGATACTGCAGTATTATGCCGAAAGAGACTGCGATACAACAGGCATGAGCAGTGAACAGGAACAGTACATATCAGGGTACAGAACCGTCACTGATCAGGCTGCCTGGTCAGAGCAGGTCAAGGTAATTGATCAGCCTCAGCTGGAAGAGATCGGTCACTACGAGACCATCATTGTCGGTGAAATAGGATATTATGTCAATAACAGGGAAATACCGCCAACTCAGGGTGAAGGACACTTTGAGGCCATGGTGAGAAAAAACACAACAGAATATGTTAAGGTGGAGGAATAGAATATGAAGGAAATCAAGAGAGTAATACTGTCACTGATCTTTCTGGCAATCTGCTTCTTCGGGGCCAAAGCTACCGGCTTTGGACTGGAAGAGCTGATCGACAATGTCCACATCAACGTGGAAACCATCATCAGGGTAGCCCTGATAATTGCCTTCCTGCTGACAGTCAAGTATCTGCTTAAGCTGCTGGTCAGCCTGATCAGGTTTGAAAAGGCCGCAACCTTTGTCACGATCACCCAGAGTGCCATTGACTACATCACTCTGATCCTGATGGTTGTCTGGTCCTTAAGACTGCTGGGTGCTGACATCAACGGCATCATTGCCGGGTTGGGAATATTGGCCTTAATCATCGGCACATCAGCTGAAGGGATCATCGAAGACATGCTGACGGGAATCTTCATGCTGTTTGAAGGTGAATGCAAGGTTGGCGACATCGTGGAAGTTGACGGCTTCTTAGGAAAGATCACCGAGATCGGCATCAGAACCACGACTTTACTGGACGGTGCCGGCAACGAAAAGATCTTTAACAACAGTTCCATGAAGGACATTCTCAACAGATCTTCCCATGCATCCGTAGCTGTCGTTGACATTGAACTGCCGACTGACACCGACATTGAACGGCTGAAAAACGCTGACTACGGCGACATCAGATGTCTGGGCTTACAGGAAATCGGTTCCGACAGCATCACCATCCGCTACATTAAGGAAACCCCTGAGGCCAAGCTTTATGATGTCCAGCGTGAAATGAACGTTGTGATCTTAAAAGTCTTAAAGGAGTTAGGCCTGAAGTAAGATGAACAATTCTGAGTTCCGCCCGCATCCTGCGGAGTTTAACCTGGGTTACCAGGCCAGCCGCCGGAAAAAAGAAGAGAAAAAAGAAAGAAGATGGATGCTTGCCCGTAAGCTGAAAATATTACTGACATCCACCTTATTGATTATGCCTTTGACTATCAATATCGGTTTATGGGACATTCATTCCTTTAAGTTCGGGCCGGGAACTTACCAGTGCGGAACCTCTCTGGTACATTTTGATGATGATACCGGATGGTTTTTCAACGGATCATATTTCATCCCGCTTACCTGGAATCAGGAACAGCTGACTTACCAGGCAGCCGGAGCATATCCGGAAACCAGTGATGCCACCGCTCACGAGATGGACTGTTATTATGTAAAAGCCGGCGGCGACATTGAGGTCAGAAAGGACGGCATCGTCCTGCTTGATCCATTCTCCCAGGAAAAACTGTTCTATACGGAATCAAAACAGGAGGTAAACTCCTCTGCCGTTGATTCATATAATGCCAACGGCATCTCACTGGATGGCAGCTGGAAAGGCCTGATCACACCGGGCTATTCCTATCCGACCGCCTATCCAGCTGATCTGACTTTCCAGGGTACGGCAGCCTGGCTTACGGCATCTGACACATATGGCAATGGCAGTCAGAGATATGTTCTCTATTACAGCATCCGCGACTGTGTGCTGAACTTCTCCTATCCGCAATCGCTTACCTACAGCATTGTCACTCCGGAAAAGACCATTAACTTTGAATACAACGACATTCTGGAAGGAGTTCTGTTCTTTACCCAGCAGGGTACATACCTGCAGCTGAATGTCTTTACCTCACAGGTATTTGTAAGGCAATAACCTATACACTTCCATAACACAGTAAAAGTCACCTCTGTGAAGTGAACCCCTCCATTAGGTTTTGTCCTAATTTCGGGGTTCACTTCACTGCAGGTGACTTTCTTTTGCTTCTGTTTTGACTAAATACGGGAAATCATGCGGTTAATGTGCACTGCCAGATACAGAACCTCTTCATCGTTGACTTCATATTCCGTTTTCCGGTGGATAAACTCCTTGAGTCTGGTGGCACAGCTGAAGGATTCAGGATACATTTTTCTTATCTGATCATATAATTCCCTATTCTGACTTTCAATCTGTTCCTTTGTCTCCAGTCGGCGGATCAGATAATCCAGATGGGTCACAAAACGGTTATAGTTAAAGCTCGTTCTGTCAATTGTCGTGTTGAGTTCCCTTTCAATTATCCTGGTACAGTCCTCAGTGATTGCCGTAATGTCGATGCGCGGTTTCTGTCTGGTTTCGATCCTGTCAGAAACGAAATGCAGAGCCAGTGTTCCGGCTTCCCGTCTTGGCAGAGTTTCCCCTGTCATCTTCTGAATGATCCTGAGTGATTCCAGGGCAACCCTCATTTCCTCAGGATAAAGCTGAGAAATGTCCATCAGGATAGGCTGTTCCAGATAAATGTTCTTATCCTTTCTGGTTATCGCAAAGTCCAGATGGTCAGCCAGTATCAGAGCCATTGATGACGGATAGTTGACATTGAGTTCTTCTGCCACATAGTCGGTAATGTAAATGGCTGTATTGATCAGTATGGTCGGAATGTTGCGCAGAACACCGTAATCAGTATCCTTGACGTTATAAAAGGTTCGATTGATCCTGTCCAGAGGAATGTCTTCATCCGGTCTGAAAAAACCAATTCCCTTACCGAAAGCCACTACTTCACGGCCATTGGAATCGACGCAGTGTGAGATGTTGTTATTGATGCTCTTGATGACTTTCATCTGGCTGCTTCCTCTGTAAAAAAGACTCTTTACCGGCTCCCATGAAACCAAGGACAAGCTCCAATAAAGAGTCTTTATTTTATAAACCTTTACTTCTTAACTTAACTTTAAACTGTGAGATTATATTTGTCAACAAACCCAGTCCCGGTCCCAAAACCGGAGTTTACTGTCTCATTATTCCAGTCCCTGGCATTCAACCAGCAGATCAATGATTGGCAGATGCTGAGGACATACACCTTCACACTGACCGCACTGAATGCAGTCACTGGCCTTACCCTTATTCTGGGTAACTATGGCATATTCTCTCTTGGTACGGAATTCAGGGCTTCCCTTTTTGCGGTTCTGAACCGTGAAGATGTCAGGAATAGGAATTCCCATCGGACAGCCCTTGGTGCAGTAGCGGCAGGCTGTACAAGGAATTGACTTATCTGCGTTGTAGGCTTCCTGTACTTCTCTGATGACTTCTTCCTCATGCTCATCAAGAGGTCTGAAATCCTTCATGAAACTGAGGTTATCCTGCATCTGTTCAATTGAACTCATGCCAGATAAGACAGCTAATAAGTTGTCCTTGCTGGCAACAAACCTTAAGGCCCAGGAAGAATATGACATGCCGTTGTTTTCCCTGTCGAATATGGCTTTGGCAGTATCAATAGGATCAGCCAGAATGCCGCCTTTAACCGGTTCCATTACAACAACAGGCTTGCCATACTTCTTGCAGATCTCATAATTGATACGTGAATTAACGCCCGGGTTTTCCCAGTCGGCATAGTTTATCTGCAGCTGAACAAATTCAGCATCAGGATGCTTCTGCAGCAGTTCTTCCAGTAACTCAGGGTCAGCATGGAATGAGAAGCCATAATGCTTGATCAGTCCCAGATCCTTTAACTGCTTTACATAATCCCAGATACCGTATTCTTCATACTTCTTATAGTTGCTTCTCTGGATGGCATGTACCAGATAGTAATCAAAATACCCGGCTCCACTTCTTTCCAGTGAAGTATAAATCTCTCTTTTGGCATCTTCTTCATTTACGCCTTCTGGTGGGACCATCAGCTTCGTAGCCAATGTGTAGCACTCACGAGGATATCTGACAACCAGAGCCTGTCTGATTGCTTCTTCAGAACCAGGATAGGCAAAAGCTGTATCAAAATAAGTACCGCCGGCTTCAATGAACCGGTCAACCATCTGACTGGTCTGTGGTACATCAATTGAGCCGTCTTCATTCTTCGGCAGACGCATTAAGCCAAAACCGAGTTTCAGTTTTTCTTTTCCTGTAAATACACTCATATGTTCCGCTCCTTTATTATATAAATAATCCTATATTGATATTATACTCTCTTTTCCCGGTCAACGTCATCTTTCAGGCATCTCAGAAAACAGCGTTTGTATAAAATGAAATCCAAACAGTGTGGCTCACAAAGCACAAATAGAAACCTCCTGACTATTCAAATCATTATCGTTTGAAATTATAACGGTATATGCCTGTTGCACCCAGCAACATTAAAACAGGATAAATATTTCTCATGATTCCCCAGTCCTCATTTTCAATATAACAAAAAAAGGAACTGAACTGCCCCATTGAAAAAGGACAGTAAATAAAAAAGGAATACCCTCTTGTACAATGAAAGTACAGGAGGGTTTTAATATGGCAGGAAAACCAAACAAGAAGTATTCAGCGGAATTCAAGAAAGAAGCAGTAGAGAAGTATCTTAGAGGGGAAATAGGAGGGCTAATAATAGCCACAAGAAGATTGGGATTAAGATCTGATACGCAATTGTGGAATTGGGTTAAGTTGTACAAACAGGATCCGGAACTTTTGAAACAAGATGGAAGACATATGGGAAAGAAAGACGGAGTACAGAAAGGAAGACCAAAGAAAGTAAAGCTTGATGAATTGTCGAAAGATGAGCTGATTGAGCATTTGAAGATGGAGAATGCAGTACTAAAAAAAGTGAAGGCTCTCCGCAAAAACTACGGAGAGCACTAAGGTATATGGTCGTATACGATCTGAAGGAAGACTATAAGATAAAGAGACTGTGTAATTATCTCAAAGTATCCACCAGTGGCTATTACCGATGGCTGAAGATGGGAAGGCCTATAAGATACAGTTTTGATGAATGGCTGGCAGATGAGATAGAGAAGATATTCTATGAGACGAAAAAAGGTTACAGATTCATCAAAGACGAGATATTCAGACGCTATGGAGTAGTGCACAACGATAAAACCATCTATAAATACATGAAAATACTGGGATTGTCTTCTCCCATAAGGAAGAAGCGATTCCAGTGCTGCACAAAAGAAGATCCAAATGAAAAAGCGAGAATAGTCTGTGAAAACTACCTCGCCCGTAACTTCACAGCTTCACGACCCCTGGAAAAGTTAGTGACAGATGTAAGTTACATTTACAGTCAACAAGGCCGAATGTATCTTAGCGTGATCAAGGACCTTTATGACAATTCCATTATAGCCTATCAGATATCCAAGTTTAACGATTTGAAGTTAGTTATGGATAATGTTGTACAGGTAATCAACGACAAATGGGATCAGTCTCTTTTCTGCTGCCTTCATTCTGACCAGGGATTCCAATATACTAACATAACTTATATTAGATATCTTGATGACCACAGTGTTACTGTTTCTCATTCTCGTAAAGCTAACTGTTATGATAATGCGTGCTGTGAGAATTTCTTCGGACATCTTAAATCTGAATGTCTGGAATTAGGTGATGTTCCTGAAACTAACGATCAACTAATTAATATGGTTGGTGAATATATTGATTTCTACAACAATCGAAGACCTCAACGCAAATTAAAAGGCATGACCCCTGTACAATTCAGGTTATCATACCTTTCATCACGCCCTTTTTTATAAGTGTCCACTTTTTGTGGGGCAGTTCAAACTTGCGTTCCTTTAGTTATCAGCGCGATTATAATTGTTCTTCATCTGCTTGCTGGCTTCCAGAAGAACATTATTCAGGCACTTAATTGTTTCTCTCTTGCCCATTTCGGCAAGTTTTTCATTGGCTTCATCAATCAGAGTGAAATCCTTGGCAGTTTTCATCTTCTTATCATATTCATTAATGATCTGATGAGACTGAGCAGCTACGGCACCCTGATATCTTTCTACCAGCTGAATGCACTGTCCGAAATGCGGATCAGCTAAGGCTCCGATCAGTCTTGAGCCCCAGTAGAATGTTTCAGTTGAAACATCATCCGTGGTTTCGGAGAGATACTTAGGAACCTTGTCAGTGCTGGTGTAAATCGGCAGAACAACGTTGAAGGCATTTGATCCAAAGCAGATCCATTCAATGCCCTTCAGCTTTTCCGGAGCATAACCTCTGATCTGACAGATCGCCATCATGCCGGTTCTGGCAATGCCGATGGATCTGTACATGCCCTTTTCAGGATAATCAACACCTGAATAAGGATTGTACTTGGTACCCTGATAGTATGAAGACAGAATGTATTTGACTTCTTCTACCGTGATCTTATGTTCAGGTACAAATGACCAAGGAATATTGTCGCTTTCCGGTGTGAAATCAGCGTTATCACCTTCCCACTTGTAAGTGGTTGGATTGAAGTAACGTCCCATGAACCAGGCACGCGGAGTGTTATAGACATGGTCAGAATCTGAATGTGAGCCAAAGACATTACGAGGATTGAAGATCTTATCCTGATTGCGGTCAAGATGATTATCCCTGACAAACTGCTTCAGATCTTTTGAACACATGAATTCCTTCTGTTCACCATAGGCATCCTTGAAATCAAAGTAGTCAATACCTAACTGGTTAGGCATGATGACATATTCCTCATCCTTGACTCTTCTGGCCATCCAGTGATGTCCGCCGATGGTTTCCAGCCACCAGATCTCATCTTCATCATTGAAGGCAATGCCGTTCATTTCATAGGTACCGTATTTTTCCAGCAGTTCACCCAGACGGATGACACCTTCTCTGGCTGTACGGATATATGGCAGTACCAGTACGACCAGATCTTCTTCACCGATGCCGCCCGGAATGTCCTTTTCCCCTCTCTTGGTAGCCTTCTTTGGTCTTACCAGAGGGTCAGCTCCCAATACCAGCGCATTGGAAGTAATGGTCTCGGTAGCAGACATGCCAACGTTTGCTTCGTTGATGCCGGCTGCAGCCCAGATGCCGCGCTTGCCACCGACTGTCGGGCAGGCAGTATAGCTTAACGGATTGTCAGGGAGTTCGATCTCCAGCTGACCGATCTTGCTCTTGTATTTTCTAGGCTGTTTCTTTGGTGGAACAACGACCAGCTTCTTTACATCGTAGAAACCATCATCGTTTCTGGCGATCATTGTTGAACCGTCATAACTGGCTTTCTTGCCAACTAATATGGTTGTACATGGCATAAACAAATCCTCCTTAACTACTTGACCAGATGGAACTGTGTCTGTCTTCCTGCCAGGAAGAACACCTTTCCACCCTTATATAAAATGTCTGTCTCCATGGCCATGCGAACGGTTTTATCCAGAGAAGGAACATATACCTTCGCATTCAGCTCCAGAGAGTAAGCTGTATTATCATGCAGCGGATAATCACCTGAACCAGGCACACCGCCCTGCATGTCCCATAAGCCGATGGTAGGCCCGGCAGCATGGCCGTGGAATCCCAACGGATGGGTATAAATGGTTGCATCGATTCCTTCTTCTTCAGCCTGGGCTAAGGAACCAAGCAGTATTTCATTACCGGTACTGCCGGTCTTAAAGTGTTCAATGACAATGTCCTGCAGTCTGTTAGTGACCTTCATGGCCCGTTTCAGATCCTCAGGAGCATCGAGTTCATCATCTTTCAGGATGTAGCATAATTCCTGAGTGTCAGTGCACAGATTGAGATATCTGAAGCCGACATCGCAATGCAGCATGTCACCCGGCAGAATGACCTCATCGCCATCAAGATGGATGTGTCCGTCTCTGGTGATGGATACTTCATAGTCAAACCACGGTTCCAGACCCAGTTCAACGGTCTTTTCCATCATCCAGTACTTGACATCATCAGCGCTGGTAACACCCGGATGAATGACCTTGTTGGAATAGGCTTCCGCAATCATCGTGTGAGCAATGCCCACGATGTCATTGTATGCTGCCATTTCCTCTTCGCTTCTGGTTTCCAGCCAGCCAACGGCAATGTTTTCAGCTGAGACGACCTTCTTTTTCTGATCATCGTCAAACACCGTCATCATGTCATTATACAGAGTAACTGAAAGACCGTCTGCATAGGCAAAGTCCTTGGACATGTTAACACCGATCTTATCCGGATTCAGTTGTTTCAGGAAGGCTGCCAGCGTATCCATCTGAGATATGCTGGTATCAGTCCATTTCTGAACATAGTTATCTACCGGATAACGGGTAACACTGTATCTTTCAATCTTTCCTTCACTGTTGAGATAGAAGACAAGAATGGTAAGTCTTCTGGCGGTAATGCAGGAAAATGGAGAAATTGTCCAGTAAACAGGGTCTTCATTATACTCGTTATTGGCAATGATCCAGCAGTCAATGCCGGCATTCTTCATTACCTGCGGAAGGATGTTTTCAATTCTCTTTTCCAGCCACTTATCAAGCAAAATGCCCTGCTGACGGTAGCTTAATATCTTGGATTTCAGGGAATCAACAGACGGTACGCCTGTTACCAGGAATTCCTGATTGGAGACAGCCATACGCCACCTCCTATATTACGAAATCACCATGCTCCATGACCGTGATCTGACGGCCATCATGAGTTGTTCCCACAACCTTGATATCATCACTGCCGATCATGAAGTCATTGTGGCTTACTGAGAAGTTAACGCCTCTGGCGATGAGTTCTTCCTTAGTCATTTCCGTACCGTTTTTAACACAGTCAGGGAAGCTGGCACCGAAAGCCAGGTGGCAGGCAGCATTCTCATCGATAAGACCGTTGTAGAAAACCTTTCCCATCTGTCTGATCGGTGACTGCTTGGATACCAGAGCTACTTCGCCCAGCTGTCTGGTCGTTTCGTCTCTGAACAGGGCTTCTCTCAGGAATTCAACATTGCTGGAAGCCCCGCAGTCAACAGCCTTGCCGTTTTCAAATCTGATCCAGAAATCCGTAACCAGCTTGCCGGAGATAAACAGCGGGAATGAAGCATAGGCAATGCCGTTAACGCTTCTGAAGTCAGGGTCGCTGAATACTTCTTCCGTAGGCATGTTGGCAACGTAAGGAGCGTTGACATTCTGAGCACCCATTTCCCCGGCTGAACACCAGATGTGATCTTCAACCAGATCCATGGTCAGATCAGTTCCCAGTTCAGAAGTGATGTGCAGTGACTTGAAGTTGAAGTCATTGAGCTTCTTGCTTCTAACGGAGAGGTTTTCACAGTGCTTCTTCCAGTTTTCAACCGGATCACTGTCTTCATCAACACGCATCATCTTGCAGATGGCGTTTTCCAGATTCCGGTATGCTGTTTCATCATCACATTCCGGCCAGACCTTCTTAGCCCATTCCATTGAAGGATAGACTGTTCCGGTCCATTTCAGACATCCCTGATGAATGTAGTTACGGACAACATTGCGCAGCTCGTTGCCGGCAAATGCCTGTGCCTTCAGATGATCATCCGGAACATCTGCATTGATGGAAGGACGGGAAGCACGGACGCCCATCTGAACACCCTTGCCGGTGCGTAAGATGGAATCGATGGCTTCCTTTTTCCATTCAGGAAGATTTCTCAGTGTTTCAACGGAACAGTTCAGAGCTTTCTGATGATTGATCTCAGCATCTTCAATGAAGGCTTCAACATCAGCTGCCCCGGCCGCAAAAGCTTCCTTTACGATTTCTCTGGCTAAGTCAATAGCCACTGTATCTGTCTGTAAGACCATGGTCTCGCCAGGCTGGATGTTTACACCGGTCCTGACGAGTACTCTGGCCAGTTTTTCCAATTGCCATTTCTTCATTATTTTCTCTTCTCCAGTTCTGCCATGACGACTTTCTTAATGTCGTTGAAGGCCTTTTCGGTATCATCGTTATACACAATGTTTCTGAATAAAGGAGCTATTTCCATATCCATCTTGGCCTTGTTAAGACGGCGGGTAATGGAAGCTTCATCATCCTTGTAAATCTCATGGATCTGCTTTTCCAGATCTTCAAAGCTCTTTGGCATGACGAAGAATGCCAGAGCATCAGGAATGTTCAGCTTGATTGGACCAACGCCCTGAGCTTCAACTTCGATCAGAACGTTCTTGCCCTTATCAGTAAGGAACTTGACCTGAGCCTTAGGCGTGCCATAGTAATATCCGTTAAACTCGGTATATTCCAACAGTTCTCTGTTCTTTACTGAATTGGCGAAATCCTTGTGGCTGACAAAGTAGTAATCCTTTCCGTCAACTTCCCCTTCCTTCTGCGGACGCGTGGTCTCGGAAATGGAGAAGAACAGATTCATGTCCTTGTCTTCCAGCAGCTTGTCTCTGATCCCGCCCTTACCTACAGAGCTGGCACCGCTTAAAATAACTACTAATCCCTTTGACATATGCATAACCTCCTATTTACAGGCGCTTATCATATCTTTCAGCATCTGATATGAGCGCTCAAAACTGTCTAAGTTTAATTTTTCATTTGGAGTATGGACATCCGTACCCTTCGGACCGAAGGTGATGATATCCAGTTTTGGATTAAGAGCCTTGAACACACCGCATTCGTTTCCGCCATGTCCGGCATGTTCACTCAGCTCGTTGCCGTATTTCCTTACCGTTTCCCTCAGCAGTTCACGCATTGGAGAAACCGGTTCATAATTCCAGCCGGAGAATATTCCCACCAGTTCGAATCTGAGCCCAAGTCTGTCAGCCAGTATGTGCAGTCTGTCCTTAAGATCATGGGCAGCGCTGTCAATGGCACTTCTGATCAGGGTATCCAGAACTACTTCACTTTCACTGGTTGTTACCACACCCAGGTTCAGAGAAGTGACCGTCAACCCTTCAATGACCATGGAACGGTGCTGGAATCCATTAGGCATCAGATAGGCACAGTCGACGATCTTAATGCCATCCCTGATGCACTTATCTGATTTTTCCGTTTCCTCTACCTTAACAGTAACACCGCCATCGGAGAATTCAAGTTCTGTTTTGATATGATCTTCACTTTCCTTTATTAACCGGGCGATCTTTTCAAATGAGGTATCGGACGCGAAGGTTATGGCTGCCACTCTTGGAATGGCATTGTTCTTTTCCCCGCCGGTAAAGCTTACCAGTTCGAAGTCCATTCCTCTGGCAACGGCTTCTTCTATGGCACGGGCTGCAAGGACGATTGAGTTGCCTTTTTCCAGATGGATCATTCCTCCGGAATGCCCCCCGGTAAGTCCGTCAACACAGAGCTTATAGGTTGGCTTGTCATTTTCAACCCATTCAACATCCTGATGAATGTGGACCGTACAGCCACCCGCGGCACTGACACCGGTTGAAGTCTCCCCACCGCCATCCAGGTTGATCATGCGGTCGGCTTTGACATCTTCCGCTTTTACATAGGTTGAACCGATCAGTCCGACTTCTTCCATGGTAGTGAAGAAGCACTGTAATGGCGGATGCGGTAGTTCGTCATCATCAAGTACTGATAACATGTAGGCTACACCGTGACCGTCATCCCCACCCAGTGTTGTTCCTCTGGCATGCAGCCAGCCTTCATCATCAACGTACAGATCCAGCGGATCAGTTTCGAAGTTGTGAGTACTCCCGTCTACCTTGGCCGGAACCATGTCAATGTGAGCCTGCAGAATCAGCGGTGTGGCATTTTCATATCCCGGTGATGCCGGTTTTTCCACTATGACGTTCCATACTTCATCCTGTTTCCAGGCCAGATTTCTGTCCTTGGCAAACTGTACGATGAAGTCGCTTATTTTCTTTTCCTTAAATGAAGGATGAGGAATCTTGGCTATTTCGTTAAACCAGAAATTCTGCGGTCTGCTTAAATCAAATTCTTTCATGTCTTATACCTCCGGATTTAAATGCTTATCCATCCAGCCGGTAATCTCCTGCAGTCTTCTGACACGGTGAGCCGGCTTACCGCCACGGGAGAGCTCATGGTTTTCACCCTTGAACAGTACCATCCTGGTTTCTACACCACGGCAGGTCAGAGCAGTATACAGCTGTAAGGCTTCAGGTACCGGACAGCGGTAGTCTTCCGTAGAATGGATGAACAATGTCGGAGTTACCGCATTATTGACATACTTCAGCGGAGACATGCCCCAGAGTTCCTCAGCACAGTGATACAGATCACCGAACTGCTGTTCGATCGGGAAGTCAATGCCATAGTCACTTACACCAACTTCCGTGATCCAGTTGGAGATCGATCTCTGGGTAGCTGCAGCCTTGAAGCGGTCTGTCTGCCCGATGATCCAGTTGGTCATGTATCCGCCATAGCTGCCGCCGGTAACACCCAGTCTCTCACTGTCAATTGCCGGATAGGTTTCCAGAACCTTATCGACAAACATCATGATGTCCTGATAGTCAATGCCGCCGAACTGATGGCGCAGGTCCGCAAACAGGTTGCCCTTGCCGTCAGATCCTCTCGGATTGCAGAACATGACGAAGTATCCCTTGGAAGCCCAGTGCTGCATTTCGTGATAATAGATCTCACCATATGCTGTCTTAGGACCGCCATGAATATCCAGAATTGCCGGATATTTCTTTTTTTTATCATAATTGATCGGCTTTAAGACCCAGCCATCAATGTCAATGGCCTTCTTGACCGTAACCTTTTCAGGTTTGGCCACATAGTAACCCTTGAATATTGCCTTGTTGAATTCGGTCAAAACCGTGACATTATTATTCTTAACTTCACAGATCTCCTGCAGATTCTGACCCATCATACCGATGATGAAGAACCTGTTTCCAACCTTGACGAAGTCGTCAACGCATCCGTCGATGTCGATGACTTTCTTCAACTGGTCGTTTTCGATCTTCAGCAGTACTGATTTGTCCTTATCACAGGTGATGAAGTAGTTAACACCATCAACCCTGTCATAGTTCTTGTTACGGCCGTAACGGCTGTCGGAACCGACGGAATTATACATTGAAAACTCGGTATCAATTCTCAATTCCATCTTGCCTTTCTTCAGTTCATAGAACTTGCCGGCTTCCATTTCGCCCCAGTCCTTACCGAAGGTACCCTTGACATAGAGCTTGCCGTTTTCCTCAAATACCCTGTGAGTCTGCATGGTTTCACCATACAGCAGAGTTACCTTATCCTTCTTCTTATCATACTGATAGATCTTGTCCCACTTGGTCTTGAAGGTCGTGAAGTCGTTAGCGCAGAATACCAGTTTGCCGTTGATTATCTCAAAGCTGGAAACATCAAAGGTATCAGGAACGATCTTCTTAATGGCCAGAGTCTTCTTATCAACCAGAAACAGCGAATTACGGTTGCCGTTGATGACACCGGCGCCATTGAAGACAAACGGATATTCATCAAAGACGATGTAGTCTTCGTTATCCTTAACCTTCTGATCCTGAGCCTTCTTGCCTTCCTCATCAAGAGCGAAGTAGTTCGGACATCTCATGTTGGTGGTTGAGGATACGATGAAGCTTTCCTCATCCAGGTCAATGATCCTGCCTACCGGCAGAGCGATCTCAAAGGCCTTTTTCGGCTTTTTTCCCTCGATTTTCTTAAAGATCGATACATCCTTGCGATCCTTATCCGGTTCAATCAGGAAATCACCGTCCTTCAGGACTACACAATTGATTCTCTTTTCCCATCCTGTAACTTCTCTTACCTTACGGCTACGGACGTTGATGGCGTTTAACTGCTGGAGATAACCGTTGTTTTCCTTATCAACCTTGGTAACCACAAAAAAGATTTCATTTCCCTTTCCTGACAGTTTCAGAGCTGAAAGGAATTTAAAATCCTCAAACTTGTTCAATTCTATCGGTTTCATAGCGATAATCATCCCCCTTATTATTCTTATCTCAGAGCTGAAGCCTTTCAGCTTTCAGATAAGCTAATAAGAATAACAGGAGAGGTCCTGTTAAGCCCTCTCCTGTTAACTGATCAATCTTTTCGATTTATTCAGGGCACTTTACAAACCAGAAGATATGGTTGGCCTGTGGGTTAGTAATAACACCGAGTGTACCAGTCTTTTCCAGTGATGCATCACCGTATCCGAATAACGGACAGTTGAAGCACATTGTTTCAATGGCATATACTTCTGCTTCATGTAATTTGTCGAAACGTTCCTTGCCTTCCAGTTCCATGGATTCGAACAGGATCTTATCATATGTCTCATCACCGAAGAAAGTTCTTCCTTCTGGGTCATTGTAGATAGCCATCAGTTCCATGTAGTTCCATGGGTCCATGTAGTCGGCAGAGAATGCGTTTCTGGCCATGTCGTAACGTCCATAGCTTCTGTCATCGAAGAATGTACGTAATTCAGCAGTCTTTAAGGTTACATCAATGTAGATATCCTTCAGCTGGTCTCTGATAACGGCTGCAACTGTATCATGCATAGCATTCTGGTTGTAGTAGTAAGTCAGAGCAAGTCTGTTGTTGGCATTGAATCCTGCGCCTTCCATTAATTTCTTAGCTTCTTCCTTGTCGGTGTAAACCAGCTTGTGATCATTATCGCCGTTTGTACGGAAGTCTGAGCCATCCCAGTCAGGTAATCCTACTGGAACGAAGCCGTATAATTCATAGAACATGTCGCCGGCATCCAGAGCTGTAACGAATGCGCTTCTGTCGATACCTAACTGAATAGCACGACGAACGTCTCTGTTCTGTAATGCTTCAGGACCGGTATAGCAGTTCAGGTTCATGTAGTAGTTGATGTTACCATTCAGTCTGACGTTTTCCTTTAATGTTGGGTTATTGACAACATCGCTTCCTGCAGATGTATCATAGTCAATTTCACCAGTCTGGAATGCCATCTGGCTGGCTTCCATTGAAGGCATAACCTTGGCAATCATCTTTTCAACGATAACTTCACTTGCACGTGCGAAGTTAGGGTTCTTTTCGAGAATGTATTCACTTGCAGAGTCAATCTTGGTTGGAACAAATGCACCAGTTGTTGGATAACCAGGAGTGCTGGACCATTCTGAATCCTTTTCAGGAGCGATTTCAGGACGTAATGCTGCGAATACCTGTGTAGGCAGTAATGAAACGAAGAATGGGCACTTGGCATTTAATGTGATTTCCAGTGTGAAATCATCAACAGCCTTGACACCTACGTCACCCATGTCAGCAACAGCTTCACCTACGTGCTTTTCAGCATTGAGGATGTAGTTTGTGATCATTGTCAGATAGCCGACTTCATCAAAACCGTAACCGATACAACGCTTGATGCCGTATACATACTGATCAGCTGTAATAGGAACACCGTCACTCCACTTGGCATTTGGATCAAGTTTGAAAGTATAAACTGTACCAGAATCATCTACAGACCAGTCAATGCAATCGCCTTTGTCAACTGCGCCTGTCTGTGTTAAGTAGAACAGCGGATACCAGATTTCGTTGTGGATTTCAGCAGTTACGGAGTCACCGCACTTGGCAGGGTCCATGTAAGTCGGTTCGCCACCTATTGCATAAGTAAAGGTTGTCTTATACTTGGTTTCACCTGATGGTTCCGGTGTTTCACCGCCACCTCCGCCACTGCATGCGGTCATTGAGATTACCATCAATAAGGACAGTAATAATGTAATGAATTTCTTGAAAGACATGATTATTTTCCCCTTTCTTTCTTATCTTTCGTATAAATGGCAAGCCACTATACGAGTGCCGACCTGTATTGGTTCAGGTCTTTCGTTATTGCAACGTTCTGTAGCCTTGGTGCATCTGGTACAGAACGGGCACCCCTTTGGAGGGTTGATTGGGCTTGGAACTTCACCGCCAAGCACGATTCTCTGCTTGTTCTTGGCAACGTCAGGATCCGGAATAGGAATGGCTGACAGCAGTGCTGTGGTGTATGGGTGCAGCGGACGGTGATATACGTCGTTTGCCGGCCCCATTTCAACCATGTGTCCCAGATACATGACGCCGATACGGTCTGAAATGTGCTTGACCATTGACAGATCGTGAGCTATGAACAGGTATGACAGGCCCATTTCCTTCTGAATGTCCTTCAGCAGGTTTACAACCTGTGCCTGAATGGATACGTCCAGAGCTGAGATAGGTTCGTCACAGACAATGAACTTAGGATTGACAGCCAGAGCTCTGGCTACGCCAATACGCTGTCTCTGACCTCCGGAGAACTCAGCCGGATATCTGCGGATGTGGTCCGGTTTCAGGCCGACTATCTTCAGCAGTTCCACGACACGCTGTTCTCTTTCAGCATCAGTGTTATAGATGTTGTGGATGATCATAGGTTCCTTGATGATTTCGCCTACGGTCATGCGCGGGTTCAGGGAAGCATATGGGTCCTGGAAGATCATCTGCATGTCCTTACGGAAGGAGATCAGCTGGTTTCCCTTGAGCTTGGCAATGTCCTTACCCTCAAATTCGATGGAGCCGCTTTCAGGTTCATACAGCTTGACGATGGTTCTGCCCAATGTGGTCTTGCCGCAGCCTGATTCGCCTACCAGACCGAATGTTTCATTTTCGTAAACATCGAAGGATACGTCATCAACAGCCTTGACGATCTGTTTCTTGGTGAAGATACCCTTGGTGACATCGAAATATGTCTTAAGATTCTTTACGCTGAGAATTACTTTCTGTTGTTCACTCATTTTCTCACCGCCCTCTTATCCAGCAGCCAGCAGGCACACTGATGACCTTTGTTGACTTCAGTTACCTCTGGAGGGAATTCCTTGCAGACACGCATTGCCTTTTCGCATCTGTCGACAAACGGGCATCCCTTTGGAGGATTTAACAGATCCGGTGGTGAACCGGCGATCGGCGTCAGGCTTTCCTCGTTGTCATCTTCCGGATTGGAGATGCAGGCTAACAGCCCCTCAGTGTACGGATGCTTAGGATTGTAGAAGATATCCTTATCCGTGCCGATCTCTACTATCTTTCCGCCATACATGATCGCAATACGGTCACACAGCTTGGCAACTACGCCTAAGTCGTGAGTGATCATGATTACTGCGGAATTGCTTTCCTTTTTCAGATCATCGATCAGTTCGAGAACCTGAGCCTGAATCGTAACGTCAAGAGCTGTAGTAGGTTCGTCAGCGATGATCAGCTTCGGATTGTTGGCCAGGGCAATGGCAATGACGATTCTCTGACGCATGCCGCCGGAGAATTCAAACGGATACTGTTTCAGTCTGCTTTCCGGTGAAGGAATGCCGACTTTTCTCATCAGTTCCAGAGCCTTTTCCTTAGCCTGTTCTCTGGTCATGTCTGTATGATTCAGCATTGGTTCAATCAACTGAGTTTCAATCTTGAGGACCGGATTGAGGAATGTCATCGGGTCCTGGAAGATCATGGCCATGGTGTTGCCGCGGAAATCACGCATGAAGTTATCATAGTCCTTCTTGTTAGTGAACTGGCTTGGAGAAATGTCCTTGCCGTCAAAGGTGATTTCGCCGCTTTTGACGATTCCGTTTTCAGCCAGCAGACCGATGATTGAATACATCGTCTGGCTCTTGCCTGAACCGGACTCGCCTACGATGCCGAGGGCTTCGCCTTCAGCAACTTCGAAGGAGACATTACGCACGGCCTGTACTTCGCCGCCGTCAGTCTTGAAGACTGTTTCAAGGTTTTTTACTTCTAACAGTGCCATAGACCGAGCCTCCTATCTTGTTCTGGCCTGGAAGGCTTCACCGATACCATCACCGACAAAGTTGAGTGCCAGGATGGTAAGGCTTATTGCCGCTACCGGCCAGATGATCTGGATTGGCTGGGTGAATACCAGAGCACGGCAGTCATTTGCCAGCTTTCCCCAGCTCGGTATTGATGGGTTAAGACCAATGCCGATGAAGCTTAATGAAGCTTCGGTAAATATCGCTCCCGGTACCATCATTGTCAGTGAAACGATGATTGGTCCCAGTGCGTTGATGACTAAGTGTCTTAATAATACGCGGGAATCCTTGCAGCCAATTACCTTGGCGGCCAGTGAGAATTCCATTTCCTTCAATGACATGATCTGGGTTCTGACCTGTCTGGCCATGCCTATCCAGCTTGTCAGACAGATGGCCAGCATCATGGATCCGATACTGTCACCGAATACCAGCAGGATCAGGACAACGTAGATCAGTGAAGGTACGGCGTAGATGATGTCGATGATTCTCATCATTACCATGTCGACTTTGCCGCCTACATATCCGGAAATGCCGCCATACAGTACACCGATCACCAGGTTAATTGCCGCCGTTGAGAAGGCAATTGACAGAGATACACGGGCACCGTACATGATTCTTACGAAGATGTCCTGCCCAAGCTTGTCTGTTCCGAACGGATGTGCCAGGCTTGGCAAGGCATTACGGTTAGCCAGGTCCTGAGCATCAAACCGGTACGGTGAAACCATTGGTACTACTATTGCCAGGATGATGATTACAACCAGATAGATTAATCCGTACAGAGCCAGCTTGTTTCTTCTGAATCTGTCCCAGGCATCCTTGGCGAAGGTTTTGATCGCAACAGCGATGAACTCCGAGTTCTTCTCTTCTTCAGGCAATGCTTCAAACAGATCGTCTGTTATATTCATGTTTATTTCACTCATAACACTGCCCTACTTTCCTAATTTGATACGCGGATCAATTATTGCCGCGACAATATCTGATATAAGGTTCATTACGATGACCAGAGCACCGAACAGTATCGTCAGACCCATGACCAGCGTGTAGTCACGGTTGGTAATGCTGTTGGTGAACTCTGCACCGATTCCCGGAACTGAGAACAGAGTTTCAATTACCAGTGAACCGGTGATCATACCGGCAAACAGCGGTCCTGCATAGGTGATTACCGGCAGAAGAGCGTTTTTCAAGCCGTGAACGATGATGGTTCTGGTTTCCTTATTACCCTTGCTTCTGGATAAGGTAATGTAGTCCTCGTGCATGACATCACGGATGGAGCTTCTTGTTAAACGGGTAACTGAGGCGATTGGTCCTAAGGACAAAGCCGCAACAGGGAGGATGTAATATTGTGGACCGTTTAAGCCAACAATTGGCAACCACCCCAGTTTCACCGCAAACACAATCATTATCATCATCGCAAACAGGAAGTTAGGTAATGTAACGCCAATGGTGGATACAACGGTAATGACACTGTTGACCCATCGGTGTTTGGCGAGGGCCGCCACAATGCCAAGCGCTAATCCAACGACCATTGAGGTACAGAACGCAATCGAACCAAGTTTGGCGGTTACAGGGAAACGAAGCTTGATAATGTCTGATACCAATTTTCCTTTCTTGGAAATCGACTCACCGAAATCTCCACGGGCAGCATTCTTGAGGAATATCGCGAACTGTTCCGGTAACGGTTTGTCGAGATGGAACTTCTCCTTTAAAGCCTCATATGTCTCCGGTGCCATTACCTTGTTATCCTGTTCAAACGGATCACCAGGCATGGCCCTTACCCCGAAGAAGGTAATTGTCGATAGAATGAAAAGTGTTATCAGCCCAATTGCCAGTCTTTTACAAATATACTTCAGCATATCGGTTCCCCTTTCCTTTACATGCAATTTCTGCATTTTTCCAGAAACTGCGACTTTTTCACTAATATAATCAGCATTTTACCCTATAAAAATCGCAAATACAATAGTTTTTTCATACATTTTTCACAAAAATGACAAATTCTTTCACTTTTTTATGAAAATATTTTCATAAAGCGCTTACATTGGCAAAAAGCCAATTTCTTATATATTTAAATATTTATAAATTATCTTTTTTATACTGTGCTATAATGCACTTGAAAATGAAAGAAAGGATAAAAATCATATGACAGATTTCATTGCCTTACGCGTTTACGTAGCCGTTTCCAATAACGATGACCACATGATGGAAGAGCTTGGCGCAACCAGAGTCGGTGCCATGAGAAACGCTGAATACAGTTTATGGTACTATGCTTCTGATAATCCTGAACTTCCTGAATGTCTGGCCAAATGGCCGTTTATCTGGTACGATGTTGCACCGATGGACGACGATGATGAAGAATACTATTACGAAATCGATGACGGCGAAGAACCGAGCATAGTTCGGGAAGATGCCGAATACGCCAAATGGGAACAGGCTCACAGAATGTACGATTATGAACCTGATCCTGACTACTATGACGTATCAAGAATGCTTGATGACGATGATAATGATGAAGACTGAGTTAATCTCAGTCTTCATAATGTGATATAATACTAATGAAAAGAAAAGAGGATATAAATAATGAGTATTGGTGTATACTACGTTGAATCTACCAACGCCGACAGCCCGAACATTAATAACTACAATAATGAAGTAGTACGGAAATTAGCCCAGCTGTGCGGTGAACCAATCGAGTTTACTGACCTCGATCACATTAAGGACTATGACCTGCCACTGGTCTTCATTGGAGGAGGCGGTGTTGAAGGCCGCTTCAAGGCAGTTCTTGACAGACTTCCTCAGCCGGTATTCCTGTTAACCACCGGTCTGAACAATTCCCTGGCTGCCAGCATGGAGATCCTCTCCTATCTGAAACAGCAGGAAATCCCTGGTGAGATAATCCACGGTTCCGAAGCCAAGATGGCCAGAAGAATATCCGTACTCTCCAAGGTATTCAATGCCAGAAAGAGAATCAGAAACATGCGCATTGCCAGAGTAGGCGAACCAAGCGACTGGCTGATTTCTTCCGATGTTGATGCTGCCGAATGCAGGGAAATAACCGGCATTGAGATCATTGATGTAACAATGCAGGAATTCTTTGATGAAATCGCCAGAAAGGAATATGTTCCTAACATCTATACCGAAATGGTAAAAGCCAAAAACTGGCATCCTGAAGACACTGAACTGTGCTGCCAGATCTACGGTGCCTTAAGAAGGATCGTTGACAAGTATCATCTCGATGGACTGACTGTCAGATGCTTCGACCTGTTAGGACCAATCAAGGGAACCGGCTGTCTGGCCTTAGCCGTTCTGAATGCCGAAGGCATTTATGCCGGATGTGAAGGCGATACTCCTTCCCTGATCTCAATGTGCGTAGCCGGTGAGCTTTCCGGAAAGCCTGTCTTCATGGCCAATCCATCCAGGATCCTGTCAGATGAAAATGACATCATCTTCGCTCACTGCACCCTGCCTCTCAACATGCCTACGGAATTTGAACTGATGACTCACTTCGAATCCGATCTGGGCGTAGCCTTCAGAGGCCACATTCAGGAAGGTCCGGTAACCATCTTCAAAACTGACGGACTGATGAAGGAATACTTCGCCGTAGCCGGTCAGCTGGAGGAGAACCTGAAGGAAACCAACCTGTGCCGTACACAGGTCAAGATCCATCTTGATGAGGAAACCCTTAACTACTTCCTGACTGAATCAATCGGCAACCACCACATGATCATCAACGGTGACTGGGTTGAACTGATCGACGAATTCTACAAGTGGTTCTAAGCCAGAAAAAATGAATAGCAGGCTTATCTAAGCCTGCTTCTTTGTTTTCTGATAGGCGAGACGGGGATCCCCATCCAGCAGATAAATGACACCGCATTCGGTAAAGCCGAGTTTTTTCAGAAGATGCTGCATGATCTTGTTGTCATGGTGGGTATCTATTCTGATGTTGTCAACATGATCAAAGCCATAATCAACAGCCGCTTTCAAAACACCTTTTTCCTTTCCGGAAGTGGCGATGCGGTGGATCGTTCCGTACGGTTCATCATTGAGCCATCTGCCTTCAATGTATCCATAGGTAACATCCTCGCCGAATATCAGCGCAAATACCCCGCATAATCCGTCCTGGTTTTCCGCAACGTAGCTGTTGCCCTTTTCAATGTCGTCAATTATCTGTTCACGGTATGGTTTGTCATTCTGCCACTGGAAAAGATTGCCGCTGTTTCTCATTATCTGACGGCCATGTTCGTAAATTGCCATTACTTCATCCAGATCTCTTAATACAGTTTTTCTTATCATCATATACTCAAACTATACCGCAAACTGTTTTGAATTTGTACTGAAATACATAAAAAGGACTTGCGTCCTTTTTATGTTAATCCAGATCTTCGCCGTTTGATTCGATGACTTTCTTATACCAAAAGAAGGAATCCTTTCTGCTTCTGGCCAGTGTTCCGGTTCCGTCATCATACTTGTCAACATAGATGAAGCCGTATCTCTTTCTCATTTCACCGGTACTGGCTGAAACAAGGTCAATTGGTCCCCATGTCGTATATGCCCACAGATCTACACCGTTATCTACGGCTTTCTTCATGGCAGCAATGTGCTTTCTGAAGTAATCGATTCTGTAGTCATCATGAATGGAGCCGTCTGCTTCAACAGTATCAAAAGCACCCAAACCGTTTTCAACGACCATCAGAGGTCTTTCATAACGGTCATAGATCATTTCCAGATAATACTGCAGTCCATCCGGGTCATATGCCCAGCCCCAGTCAGAATACTGGAGATATTCATTTCTGGTACCTCTTACCATGTTACCTGAAGCAGATGCTGCATCCTTATGAGTGGTTACGGACATAGACATGTAGTAAGAGAATGTATACATGTCAACGGTGCCTTCCTTAAGATCCTGCAGATCCTGCTCGGTAATATCCAGTTTGACATTATGCTCATTCCATAATTTCTGAGCATAGGTCGGATAGTAACCAAAGCACTGAACGTCACCGCAATAGAATATGCCCTTTTCCCATTTGTATCTGTTGAACAGGATATCCTTAGGGTCTTCAGTATGAGGATAATAGGTTATGCCGCAGATCATGCAGCCGATCATGTTTTCAGGATCGATCTCATGTCCGATTTTTACAGCTCTGGCTGAAGCGACAAACTGATTATGCAGATGCTGATAGGCTTCCTGGAAGTTTTCATCAGGCATGTTTTCAGGCAGGAAGTTGATCGTATTGTTGATTTCATTGAAAGTAAGCCAGTACTTTACAAGTCCCTTGAACTCAGTGAAACATGTTCTGGCAAACTTGACAAAAAGGTCGATCAGTTCTCTGTTTTTCCAGTTACCCAATGTTTCTTCCAGATATAAAGGTGTATCGAAGTGCCAGATGGTTACCAGCGGTTCGATATTATGTTTTCTTAATTCCTTAAATACGTTTCTGTAAAACTCGATTCCTTCCTGATTAGGTTCTTCTTCCATTCCGGTAGGATACAGTCTGCTCCAGGAAATTGACATTCTGAATACACTGAATCCCATTTCCGCAAATAAGGCGATATCTTCCTTATAGTGATGATAGAAGTCAATGCCGTCATGATTAGGATACAGACAGTCATCCAGCACAGCGTAATGTGCTCCTTCAGGAAGCTTCTGCAATCTGGTGATGAATCCGGGTTTTCCATCCTTGTCAATGTAGGTGATCTTTCTTGGCTCACTGACAGTACCACCTGTCGTAACATCTGTTAAGGCAGGGCCTCTTCCGCCAAGATTCCATCCACCTTCGATCTGATTGGCAGCAGTAGCACCGCCCCACAAAAAGTCTTTCTTAAATGGCATGTTATGATCCTTTCCTTTAACTATTAATAATCATATTTATATAATTATTATACTTAATTAATCCTGTCTTTGTAAGTTCCCGGTTATTTGAAAACATCTGTCCGCTGCCTTATAATTTTCTTAGGAGAACACCAAATGAAATACGATATAGTCGGAGTCGGTGATGCCGCATACGATAATCTCTGCATTGTGGAGAATTATCCCGAAGAAGACGGCTCGACTCATATTCTGGAAATGCATAATCAGGGAGGCGGCTGCTGTGCTACCGCTCTGGTAGCGGCCAGCAGGCTGGGTTTTTCAACTGCCTTTATCGGCAATACCGGTGATGATTACGCAGGTAAACAGATCCGTGACACTTTCATTCAGGATAATGTCAGTATTGAAGGCGTAGACATAATTAAGGGACGAAGAAGTTCTTTGGGCTTTGTCATGATTGACCCTGTCAAATCTACCAGAACAAAGTTTCCTTACAGAAATAACCTGCCTGACATTAACTGGACGAAAGAAAAGTACGAGCTGATACGTAATGCCCGTATAATTCACATTGACAGTACAAACATCAACAATGCCATGACAGCAGCCAGAATAGCCAGGCAGGCCGGTGTCCCGATTTCAATGGACGGCTGTTCCAGAAAGGCCGATAACACACCTAGTGCCCAGCTGGCAGCCATGGCTGACATTCTGATCATGAACGAAGCTTTCCCATATTACACCAGCGGTAAGAATACTCTTGAAGAAGCAATGAAATTCTTCGCAGATGCCGGAAGCCGCATTGTGATCTCAACTCTTGGTGAAAAAGGCTGTATTGCCCTGATAGACGGTGAATTAAGAAGATTCCCCGCCTTCAGGGTAAATGCCCTGGATTCAACCGGTGCCGGTGATGTCTTCCATGGTGCCTTCATAGCCGGTTATCTGAGAAACTATTCCCTGGAAGAATGTATCAGATACGCTTCAGCTGTTGCCGCACTTAAATGTCTGAAAATCGGCGGCAGAGACGGCATTCCTAATCATCAGGAAACACTTGAATTCATAAGAAAAAATTCAGAAGGATGATCCTTCTGAATTTTATTTTACTGTGGCTGACTGAACAGAATAATGGCACTTCTGACTTTTTCCCTGACGGCTTCCCTCATCAGTACGGCCAGATCATGTACCTTCCAGAACTTGTCCGGTTCACTTTCAAAAGCACCTCGTACGGCATTGGAAGCGGCCAGTGAAGCATAAGTATAATAATTTATCTTTCTTACGCCATTCTTAATTACTTTGGCATAATCTTCTTCATTGACACCGGAAGAACCATGCATTACCAGAGGTATGCCGGTTTTTTCCTGTATTTCATGCAGCAATTCAATATCCAGTACCGGAGGTTCCTTATAAATGCCATGGGCATTGCCGAAGGAACAGGCCAGCATATCCAGTCCGGTCTTTCTGACAAAGTCACCAGCCTGATCAGGATTGGTATAGTTTTCTCTTTTAACATCTCTGACTTCCATCTTAAAGTCGTTGGTCAGAGTGTTGCCGGCCATCTTGCCCAGTTCCCCTTCAACCATGACACCGTATTTATGACCCATTTCCACTGCCTTGATCGTATTGGCAATGTTTTCTTCATATGGCAGCCGGGATCCGTCATACATGATCGAGGTAAAGCCGATGTCTATGGCTTTCTTCAGATAATCCAGATCAACCCCGTGATCAAGGTGTACCGCTACCGGTACCTTGGCCCTTCTGGCATACTGCATGATCACCGGTCCTATTTCATCCAGAGTAATAATGCCCCTGGTTTCATGAGAGGTGGCAAATTCAACGATGATGCCTTTACCAACATCTTCTGCCGCTTCTATTACTCCCTGCAGCATTGACAGGGTGGTGACATTAAATGCACCGACACCTATGTTTCTTTTTACAGCGTTATCGATCAGTTCCCTAGTCGTTACCAGCATATTATCATTCCCCTTTATCTATTCACATTATAACAGATTATGCCATTCAGCAGAAAAAAAGGAGTCATGCTCCTTATTTTCAAAAACTTATGATATCAGACCGGTAAAGCCCTTGTTTTCGATCTCATCAAGAAGATCTTCCAGCTTCTTTCTGGTAAGTTCGACTTCCAGTCTGGTACTGTTATTCAGTGCGTTGTCAAATTCACCGATCATCTCGCCAATGCGGTCCTTATCTGATCCAAGTGACTCTTCATAAACACGGTTGGCTCGGAACATCGCCAGCCTGTTCTCTTCTTCTTCACGAGGGTTCTGTTTGAGATACTGCAATCTTTCAAAACGCTTCCGGGCCTCTTCTTCAGAAACCTTATTCTCTTCATTCTGAATGATTACCTTTTTCTGCAGTCCGGTTGACACAACCTTTACTTCAACTTCCAGCAAAGAGTTTACATCATAGGTATAGGTGATCTCAATGGCTTCCTGTCCCTTAGGTCCCACCGGTACTTCTACCGTCAGGGAGCCTAATAGCAGATTATTGCGGGCCATGTAGCTTTCACCCTGTAATACCTTGACCGTTACTATTTTCTGATTGTCATGAGCGGTATAGACAGTCTGCGTACGGCTTACCGGTATGACGGTGTTTCTCTCAATGATCGGCAGATAATGACCCGGTTCCTCAAAGGCACCGTTGTCTCGGACAACTTCCGTACCCAGGGTAAACGGGCAGACATCTGTCAGGATGACCTCCTCGATCCGCCGATCTCTTTCCTTCATCGCACATTGTAAAGCTGCACCCTGGGCAACTGAGGTATCTGGATCAACATACCAGTCAGGATAAATGCCGGTAACTTTCTTTACGTAATCTCTTACTATTTTCAGTCTGGTGGCACCGCCGACCAGAATTACTCTGTCGAGGTCATCAAGGGTGACCTTGGCATCACGCAGGCTCTTTTCTATCGGCTTTCTTAACTTTTCCAGTAACGGCCGGCAGGCTTCTTCGTATTCTGCGACGGTGAACTGCTCTTCGTGCAGCACACCGAAGACATTAACTGCCATTGTAACGGTATCATGATCTGAGAAACTGCACTTGGCTTCCTCGGCAGCCTTGTAAATATTGGAAAGCGTGCGCAGATCAAGCAGGTTCACTGAAGCTACCAGCAGTCTCTGCAGATACATTTCCACCAGTACCTGGGTAAAGTCTTCTCCGCCCAGAAAGTTATCACCGGCGATGGCATATACCTCCATGATGTTCTTGAAATACTCCAGGATCGTTACGTCAAAAGTACCGCCTCCCAGGTCAAATATCATGCATCTTTCCACCGTTCCCTCTTCACCGACGCCATAGGCAATGGCTGAAGCAGTCGGTTCATTGATGATGCGGCTTACCGTCAGACCGGCCAGTTCCCCGGCCCTCTTGGTAGCCTTGCGCTGATTGTCATTGAAATAAGCTGGAACGGAAATGATTGCTTCATGTACCGGTTCACCCAGATACACTTCCGCATCTTCCTTCAGCGAACGCAGCACGAAACCGCTCAGTTCCTCTGAACTGAACTTCATGCCGGCCAGATCATATTCATGATCCGTACCCATGGTGCGCTTGAATACCTTGGCGGTTCTCTCCGGGTGTAGATAACCGTATTCTCTGGCGGTTTCCCCGATCAGAATGCTGCCTTCATCGTCAACACTGACAACAGAAGGAGTCAGCTTCTTACCCAGACGGTTGGGAATGATCTCAACCTTGCCGTTACGGAAACAGGCGGCCAGTGAATTAGTGGTTCCCAGGTCAATTCCAATTAACATCTGCTTACCTTGCTTTCTTTTTAAGTATATTAGACATTATAACAAACGATTCTTCATCAGGCCACTTATTGCGTCCTGCCATGGACAGCTGATAAGCCAGCCCCATGTCTCCGGCGATTTCACGCACTTCCATTTCAAAGGCATCCAGATCCTTACAGCTGGCATATGGGCAGGATTCACACAGTCTGTGATATTTCAGTTCTTCAATCAGTTCAAATGCTTCCCTGATCTTTCCTGCCAGCGCCAGAGCTCTGGCCTTGCGGGTCTGATACAGCAGCTCATTGGTGCTGTATTCCATAATCAGCGGTTCAAGCTCTCTCAGGGTTCTTTCTGCATACAGGATCTGTTTTTCCCTGTTGCCCCGATGAAAATAGGCATAAGCCAGATTGCCGGTAATCTTGGTGATGTCTTCACGCTTGCCTTTTTCTTCTTCTGCCAGCCACTTTTCCAGGATCTTTATTTCACGGTTAAAATCCAGAGAGCCGGCATTGATCAGATGATCCAGTTCCAGAGCACGGTTACGGTTCATCTTGGTGGCATAGCTGGCGCGGTTGAGCTGAGCCTTGAAGAAGCTGTTTTCCAGAATGTTCATGGTAACGATCCGGTCATAATACTCACCCGGCTGCGGGCGTACTTTCTTCCAGCTGTTCATCCACTCCCTGGCCCTGTCAAATAAACCGGCCTGCAGATACGTATCGAAGATCAGCTTATTGCCGTAACTGTAATTGAACTTGGTGATCATGTCCTTAATGACCCGGACCGCCTCATCCCAGCGTCCCATTCTTTTTAGGATCATGACCTTCTGATAGTAATAGCGGGTATTGTCGTTTTTATTGAGATCAACGATCTTAATGACCTGATTGATGTTTTCCAGCGCCTTATCCAGCTTGTTCTGCATTTCATAGACAAAGCTCAGGCGGAAATAACTGTCCAGCATGTCCGGTTCATGTTCCTGCAGTTTCAGGAAGTATTCCTCAGCCTTATCCAGTTCACCCATGTACATGCTGCACATGCCGACATAGAAATAGCCATTGTAATCACCGTTATTCTCCAGTGACTTCAGATAATACTGACGGGAAAGATCAGCCTTATGCTCCAGATCCTGATAGTAAATATATCCTATATGGGCATCCACGGAAGCCGGATGATTTTTGTTTTCCGCCAGTTCCATGTAGATGGCCAGAGATTCCTCGTATTTCTTTTCCTTGCTTAACAGCCAGGCCTTATAGTCCATTAAACCTCTGTGCTTTGGATTACAGGCCAGACCCTTTTCAGCCAGTTCCATCATGATGTCACGGTCTTCCTTGATGTTGCCGTTGAGTTTCTCACCTCGCAAGCATAACAGCCGGTAGACCAGTTCATCACTGAAGGAGTAGCTGGACAGATTGTCGCCCAGTGCCTTGATGGAATTCTCATACAATCTGATGGCTTCATCATAATTGCCGTCTCGCATTTCCGCCATAAGTCCCTGACAGAACATAACAGAACCGTCTTCCTGCAGATTGCTGTCGAGTAAAAACTGGATGATCTGCTGAGCTTCTTCAAAAGCATTGTTTCTGACCAGAATGCGGATCTTCAGAATGTATGTGCTTAAGTCACTGCGGTTGAGATCAAGTGCCCTGTTGATTGAATCATAGGCATCGCGGTCCTGATGCAGATAGAAATAGCCGTAAGCCAGCAGCAAATGTCCATGGTAGGAATCCGGGCTTTCCTTAGTCAGCCTCTTTCCATATTCTACTGCTTTCTCGTAATCCTTCTCAGACAGAGAAATCTGTACCAGCTGGGTCAGCGTGTCTGCCCTGTTGTTGTCGGTTTCCAGAGCATTCTCATAGGCCTCCATGGCCTTGTCCATCTGCTTGAATTCCGTATAGTAGTAATAACCCTTGCGTCCGTACATTTCACCCAGACGGGATTTTCTCTTTCTGGTCTTTTCATCGCCGTCTTCCGGCAGCTCCCTGATTACTTCAATCAGGGAATCCAGATGAGTCATTCCTTCTTCCTTCTTACCGGTCGCAAAGCAGATGTTGCTCATGAGGTTGTAGTAGTCAAACGGTTCGATGCTTCCCTGCTGCAGGTTTTCCACTGTCTTCCGGGCTTCGTCGATCATTTCATTTTCCAGATAAGCCCAGGCCAGATCCCTGATCACCTCAGCATCATCGGGATGTTCTTCAAGCTGACGTTTCTTCTGCTCAATGACTTCCACGTTCCATTTCTGGCGGGTCTGATTAAGGTCAGCGATCGTCTGGGAGTTGCCTCCTGCTGCTCTCATCAGTTCATTGAGCTGGGTAATGGCATCCTCATATTTTCCCAGTCTGGCCAGGGAATGAGCATAGATCCACTTGAACTGCTGATGGGTTGGATCAATTTTCAGGAAACGGCTGCACTGTTCACTGCACTGCTGATAGAATTCCTGCTGGAACAGTTCATTGGCCATTAACAGTCCCAGATGAATATCATCCGGGTATTTATCACACAGCTGTTTCAGTTCACTGATCAGCCGTTTGTCTTCAAAATTTATGCGATAGGAAAGAGCCAGGGCATCTCCATACGGATGAGATTCCGGCAGTGCCAGCATTTCATCGATCAGTGAACGGGACTCTTCATTCGACTCTCTTCTGATCTTCAGATACAGTCCAAGATATTTATGGCACATTTCCCCGTCTTTTCCCGGGTAAAACATCTTCATCGGCAGAGTATCCCCGTGAATGATGCCGTTGACAATGACAAAGTCTATGAAGTCCTTCGGATACTTTTCATAGAGTTCTTCCGTTCTTTCCAGCAGAGCAAACTGAGAGTCCAGATAGAACCACACTTCATGGGAAATGAAATAATGTTCCATGAAGAAATTCATCATGGCTTCCTCACAGCCCATACGGGTGTCAATTGACTGGCAGACATCTTCATTTATCAGTCTGGCCCAGCATTCCACATCATTGCGTGATGGGAAATCATTGTAAAGATCTTCCAGTCTGTCGCGCCATAACTCTACCGGAGTCTTTTCTGTTCTTAATCCCTGATCTTCTGCGTACTTCAAAGCCTCTTCGTAGGCATTACGAAGTTCCTTGAATTCCTCAGGTTTTTCTTCCGGATTGGTATTTATCAGTTTTTCACGGTAAGCCCGGGTAATCTTTCTTTTATCCTTTGTCGGTTCAATGCCCAGTATCTTCCAGAACATGGCATTTGCTCCTTTCCCTGATCACGCAGCTGCCGGCATGTGCACACCCCGCACAGCTGTTTTTATTATTTTTAAGCAGGTAAACAGCCAGGATCACCAGCCGTATTACCCGAAGTAAGACTATTACATCTCCCGTACTCATCTTAATGTACTCCAATCAGTCTGACCACCAGGGTAACGACCCAGGCAATGACACACTGCCAGATGACTACATAGACAGCCCACTTGCTGCCAAGTTCCCTTCTGATTGAGGCAATCGCAGCCACACAAGGGGTATAAAGTAAGGAGAATACCAGAATGCAGGCAGCTGTTGCCGAGGTAATGGCACTGGCAACACCGCCCGGGGCGAATAACATTTCCATGGTTGAAACAACTGTTTCCTTGGCCATGAAGCCGCAGACCAGAGAAGTCACGATCCTCCAGTCTCCCATGCCCAAAGGTTTCATTACCGGTGCAATGAAGCCGGCAATAAGAGCCAGAATGCTGTCAGCGGTTTCCTCCACATAGTTGAGACCGAAGTCAAAGCTCTTTAAGAACCAGACAACGATGGTGGCAATGAGAATGATGGAGAATGCTCTCTGCAGGAAGTCCTTGGCCTTTTCCCATAACAGCAGCATGACATTCTTCAAGCCAGGCAGACGGTAATTCGGCAGTTCCATGACAAAAGGAACGGCTTCACCCCTGAACAGCGTTGTCTTGAAGACCAGCGCCATCACAATGCCGGCAATTATTCCCAGCAGATACAGAGCCGTAATGATCCACCAGGTCTGCCCCGGGAAGAAGGCTTTCACAAAGAAACCGTAAATCGGCAGCTTGGCCGTACAGGACATAAACGGAGTCAGTAAGATCGTCATCTTGCGGTCACGGGCACTAGGCAAGGTCCTGGTTGACATTACAGCCGGAACCGTACAGCCAAATCCGATCAGCATCGGAACAATGCTGCGGCCGGAAAGGCCCATTTTTCTTAACAGCTTGTCCATCACGAAAGCCACACGGGCAATATAGCCGCTGTCTTCCAGCATGGACAGGAAGAAGAACATCGTTACCACGATAGGCAAAAAGCTCAATACGCTTCCCACACCTTCAAAGATTCCGTCAAGAATCAGTGACTGCAGCACCTTGGAAACGTTGCCGGAAACCATCAGATTTTCCACGATCACCTTTAGCTTATCAATGCCTGCAGCCATCAGATCCTGCAGGAACGGTCCGATCAGCCCGAAGGTCAGATAGAATACCAGAGCCATGATCAGCGCAAACATTGGCAAAGCCGTAAATCGGCCTGTCAGAATGCGGTCAATTCTTTCACTGCGCTTATGTTCCCTGCTTTCAGCCGGCTTGATGACACAGCTGTCGCATACCTTGTATATGTAAGAGAAACGCATTTCCGCCATGGCGGCATTGCGGTCCAGACCGCCTTCCTTTTCCATCTGCAGAATGATGTGTTCCAGCATTTCCTTTTCGTTCTGATCCAGCTGCAGAGCATCCAGGATCAGCTGATCGCCTTCAATGATCTTGCTGGCAGAAAAGCGCAGCGGTAAACCGGCTCTGGCAGCATGGTCATCAATCAGGTGAATAACCGCATGAATGCAGCGGTGAATGGCTCCGCCTCTGATGCTGTTATCACAGAAGTCATGGTATACCGGTGCTTCCTGATATCTGGCAATGTGGATGGCATGGTTTATCAGTTCATCAACGCCCTGATTACGGGCAGCAGAAATCGGAACAACAGGAACTCCCAGCATGTCTTCCATCATGTTGATGTTGACAGAACCTCCGTTACCGGTCATTTCATCCATCATGTTCAGTGCCACGACCATCGGAACCTTCATCTCCAGTAACTGCATTGTCAGATACAGGTTACGGTCTATGTTGGTGACATCGACTATGTTAATGATGGCCTTTGGCTTTTCCTTAAGGACAAAGTCACGGGAAACCAGTTCTTCACTGGAATAAGGTGACATTGAATAAATTCCCGGCAGGTCAGTTATAAGTGTATTCGTATGTCCCTTGATGACCCCGTCTTTACGGTCTACGGTCACTCCCGGGAAGTTGCCGACATGCTGATTGGAGCCGGTCAGCTGATTGAACAGCGTAGTCTTGCCACTGTTCTGATTTCCCACCAGGGCAAAGGTGATTGTTTCACCTTCCGGTAATGGATTCCCCGATCCCTTAGGATGGAATTTGCCTTCCTCACCAAGTCCCGGGTGCAGTACCTTTCTGCTGGTTTTTTTCACAGCTGTATTCTCATCAGATACCGTCACTTCTTCAACTGATATGTTTTCAGCGTCAGCCAGTCTTAAAGTCAGTTCGTAGCCATGGATGCGCAGCTCCATCGGGTCACCCATCGGAGCCAGCTTCATTAATGTTACCTGTGCTCCCGGAATGACACCCATGTCCAAAAAGTGCTGACGCAGTGATCCCTGTCCGCCAACTGCCGTTATTCTTACTGTCTGTCCGATTCTTATCTCATTTAATTTCATAAATAAAATCCTTCACGATTATTTTACCACAACATAAAAAAGGGATTGTTACTTTTAAGCCAATCCCTCTTAATATTTGTCTTTTTTACAATTATGCAGTTTCCTGATCCAGGATCTCGTAGCCGAAACCGCCGCCCTGCAGGCAGTTGTCACGGGAATATGATGAAGCCTTGTCAAAAGCCCTGACGATTTTTTCCTGCGGCAGAACTTCACCCTTTTCCCAGCCCTGTCTCATCATTTCATCAACGAAGGCAGCCAGGAAGGAATCTCCTGCACCCATGGTATCTACAGCTTCAACATACTTGACCTCACCATGGACGATTCCATTTGAATTGATCAGATACTGTCCGTGTGAGCCCATTGTTACCAGTATGTTGACAACGCCATGAGCCATGATCTTCTCAGCGAACTTCTGAATGACTTCCTCGCTTACATGCGGGAATGAGAACATTGCCAGATCCAGATTGGTGCATACCAGATCAAGATATTCATCCACATGATATTTTTCCTTCTCGCCGAAGTCATACACATAGATCTTATCCAGCCGGCTGATCTTCTTCATCTCGTCCTGCATCTTGGCATTGCAGTTGGAAATGATCACATCAAACCCCTTAAGATATTCAATTTTGTCTTCCGTCAGATCCATCGGTCCGGACCACTTGTCGCCTGTTACCACATTGACAAAAGATCTTTCACCGTCAACCACATTGTAGTTGCAGTGCTTGGTCGTACCGCCTTCAATGATCTCACAGTGACTGTGGTCAACATTGTTGGCATCCAGTGCACGCTGAATGACCCCAGCCATCGGGTCATCACCCAGATTACCCAGATAAACGGAATCATTTCCCAGTCGGGCGAGATGCACGGAAACATTAACGCAGTTTCCGCCCGGATACATTCTCTTATTATTTACATAGTAGTCAATGACATTATCACCGACACAGACGCTTCTCATTTTAGTACTCACTCTTTCTGTAGTATCTTCTGATTTCCAGAGAATGATCCATCAGTACTTCAGCATTCTTGCCGATGCGCTGCAGAATGGCACCCATTACGATTGGAGAGAGATACTTTCTGTATTCTTCCTTAATGCCTTCCAGCCGGTAATCCTTTGTATCAAAGCAGGTAAACTTGTCACTGAGACCCTTTACGAAATCTCTGACTCTTTCATCCTGACTTCTGGTGACACCTTCACCCAGGATAAGGGTAACGCAGACATCCTTGTCTACCAGTTCCAGTGTTCCATGGAAGAATTCAGCAGAAGTAACGGACTTGGTTCTGATCCACAGTGATTCTTCCAGTACGCACATAGAATATGAATAGGCTGTTGGCCATAAATCACCGGATCCGATCCAGATGTTGTAAGGTTCATAGCCATAGTCTGCTGCGTATTTCCTGCACTTTTCATCACAGTCAATTCTGACCTGTGCCAGAGCCTTGCCCAGACCCCTGAGGTTATCGGCGAAATCAGGATAATCAGGGAAATAACCGCAGTTATACATGATCTTACCGATGATGAACCAGAATACCAGTTCCTGAGGACGGCCGTCCAGATAAGCGAAAGTGTAATCTGATAAGGCAGCAAGCTTGGAGTTTTCCACACCGCAGACAGATACGATCCTGACGCCCATTTCCTTCAGCTTTTCAGCACACTTGATTGTTTCCTTGGTGTCACCTGACTTGGATGTCAGGAAAGCCACGCTCTTAGCGGTCAGTCTGTTGCATCCTGTTAACAGGAAATCGGCAGATACCATGCTGTCAGTAGGAAGCTTGGTATAGACATTCAGATAATGATTGAAAGGTTCCATCATAGCCTTTGATCCGCCTGAAGATGTAAAGAACAGCAGGTCAAATCCTTCGGCACATACATCGTCAGCGATCTTTTCAATTGTTTCTCTCTGATTGTAAACGTACTCATAATTTCTGATTATTGCTTTTTCGTCGAATGTTACCATAATATTTTTACCTCCATTTTCAGTTTATCATATTGTGTTTTCTCACAGTATTGCATCAGACAATCAAACATTCATTATCGAACTATTTCACTTATGATGTGTGTTTTAAAAACCGGAGCAACTGCTCCGGTTTAATCCAGATCTTCACCGTTTGTTGCGATGACTTTCTTATACCACCAGAAGGACTTCTTTCTGCTTCTGGCCAGTGTTCCGTTACCGGCATCATCTCTGTCAACATAGATGAAGCCGTAACGCTTGCTCATTTCGCCGGTGCTGGCTGATACCAGGTCAATCGGTCCCCAGGTCGTATAGCCGAACAGATCAACACCGTCTTCCTCAACGGCAGCCTTCATGGCTTTGATGTGTTCTCTGAGATATTCAATACGGTAATCGTCATTGATCGAACCGTCAGCTTCCACAACGTCCTTGGCGCCCAGTCCGTTTTCGGAAATAAACAGTGGCAGCTGATAACGGTCATACAGATCGTTAAGGGTTATTCTTAAGCCAAGAGGGTCGATCTGCCAGCCCCATTCACTGGCCTTCAGATAAGGATTCTTTACGCTCTTGAAAATGTTGCCGGCTGTCAGTTCACCGTCAGGATCAGCCTTGGATACTCTTGAGGCATAATAACTGAAGGAGATGAAGTCCACGGTATTGTTCAGCAGGATCTCTCTGTCATCGTCCTGATAAGGAATCTCAAACCCGACTCTTTCAAATTCCTTCAGAATGAAGGAAGGATAATAACCGCGGGCCTGAACGTCAATCAGGAACAGATTGTTTCTTAAGTCTTTCTTGGATTCCCAGACATCTTCAGGCCTGCAGCTGAACGGATAATAGGTTCCCCCTGCCAGCATGCATCCTACCTGAATGTCAGGGTCAACTTCATGAGCGATTTTGGTAGCCCAGGCACTGGCAACCAGTTCATGATGAGCAGCTGTATACAGTACCTGATCACGGTTTTCCCCTTCTTCCAGGAAAATACCGGCTCCCATGAACGGGGCATGCAGCAGCATGTTGATCTCATTGAAGGTCAGCCAGTACTTTACCAGTCCCTTGTATCTGGTAAACAAAGTCCTGGCCAGCTTCTTGTAGAAATCAACCAGCTTTCTGTTGCGCCAGCCTCCGTACTTTGTAATAAGTCCCATCGGACAGTCAAAGTGGGTGATCGTTACCAGCGGTTCAATGCCGTGCTTATGGCATTCTCTGAAGACATCCTCATAGAATTTCAGACCTTCCTCATTTGGTTCTTCTTCATCACCCTGCGGGAAGATGCGGCTCCAGCCGATGCTCATGCGGTAGGTCTTGAAGCCCATTTCTCCAAACAGCGCAATGTCTTCCTTGTAATGATGGTAGAAGTCCACTGCCTGCTTGGCCGGATAGTATTCGCCTTCTTCAAAGCCGAAAGATTTTCTGGCGCCTCTGACTACGGCTGATCTGTTTTTGCCGTGTGGAATGACATCAACATTGGCCAGCCCACGGCCTCCTTCGTTATAACCACCCTCACACTGATTGGCAGCGGTTGCGCCACCCCATAAAAAGTCCTTTCTGAATGCCATGTTATTACTCCTTTTCTTTATTTACCTTTTCATTTCTATAATCAATGAAATCACCCGGAACCAGACTGTAATCAACTGATGACTGCATCCTGCCCAGCTGATCCTGCCAGCTGTCGATGTTTACCCTGAGCTTTCTGAAACCCAGTGACTCATATACATGCTGGGCACGCTTATTGGCGAGATTGGTATCAAGAACTATTTCCCTGATCCCTCTGTCGAACAGTGCACTTATTAACATGCTTAAAGCTTTTCTGCCGATGCCCTTTTCCTGACAGGAGAAGTCACAGATCTTGATTCCGATTTCCGCCTTTTCATCAAGAACATGATAATTCATCTCACCGATGAGCTTTCCTTCATGTTCCAGTACCAGTCTTCTTCTGGTATCGTCACTGTCGCTTTTCAGATCAGCTCTGACCTTTTCAGCTGTTGTTCCCAAACCCAGAGGAAAACCGGCATGAGCCATGACGCTGCCGTCGTTCCACCACTTTACCAGCTGATCAATGTCTCTGTCTTCAGTATTTCTGATTGTAATGTTCTCAAATGAGATGTTCATACCTTATTCTACCATAGAAAAGGAAGCTTACGCTTCCCTGTTATCAATTACATCAACTACTTTTCCAATGAACTCATAGTGAGTCACCCAGTTGCGGTAACCGTAGGTCTGTTCATAGACTTCCGGATCCATCTGATCCTTATCAAACTGATGAGTATAGATCTTCTTACAGACAAAGGTCAGTTCCGCTTCCTTAAAGGTCACGCTTTCCCCGGCCTTTACCGGTGTCAGTTTTGTTCTGGCAACCTTGTCTTCATCACGTCCGCTGTGAGTTCCCAGATACTGCAGATCTTCCCTATACTCCTCAGGGAAGAAACTTACGGTGAAGTAGTCATTATTCAGCAGAAATTCGCTGGTATAGCGTTCCGGGTTGACATAGATGGTGACAATGTCACCGGCTGCCCTGGACCAGATGGTTCCCAATGAACCCCAGCCAATCGTGCAGGTATTGAAATCTTCAAGGCTGCCGGCAGTAGCCAGTGCCCACTGACGGGAAAACATGTTGAATACTCTGAAGTCCTGTTGTTTCAAATCGATCATCTTACTGTTCTCCTGAGACGTTTACGTCAAATAATTCTATCGTGGCCGGCACGATGCAGTTGTTCAGCTGTCTGGTTTCCTTAGAGAAATAGACATGCTTCAGTACCGCATTCATGTTGCAGGTAATTGAACCGCCCGTAACCGGAACAACGGTGTTACCGTCAAAATAATACCCTAGTCTGATCTCCCCGCCGAAATTTCCGACGATCGGATCCATCATGAAGTCAGAGAACTGTACCAGTTCCAGATACGGTTCCTTCTTCATTTCCTCTACAAACCTGCTTCCCGGTTCAACGATGAAGTTGTATACCGGTGAAACATTTTCCAAACCCAGATAGCACGCCGTGATCTGATCTCCCCAGTAGTTCTGATAAACACCGTTTTCAACGATCGTCAGATCCTGAGCCTTATTGCCATCCTTGGAGTAAGGAAGATTACGGCTGGATTTGTCCAGATGAGCTGCTGCTCTTAAGGTGATCTTATCGCACTGATCGCTTTCCTGACAGTTATCACCGATCTTATTGGAACTGTAGCCCAGGAATACTGCCTGAGTATTGGTTCTGGTCAGGAAGTAATCGAAGAAACGGTCATTGAAGTCCCCTGACAGTAAAACTCTGACATTATCCATTTTCTTGGTTGGAACAGCTCTGTTTCTCTCTCGCGCATGTCTGAATACTTCCATGATTTCGGAAGTGATCTCTTCTGCTGTTCTTTCAACAAAGTCAATGACATGGTACAGTTCGATCTCGTGTCCTTCATTTATGGAATTGATGACTACTTCCAGCTGTTCATCCATCGTATTGAAGGAAATGTCCGTTCCCTGGGAGTTTATGATATGGTAATAGTATTCGTTGACGAATACCTCATAGGAATTGATCTTCTCGCTCTCGGTATCCTGAATGCCATGCATGGCATCAACCACAGTCTTAAGAGCTCCATACAGATCATGTCTGACTCTTTCTTCCCGGTATTTTTCATCCTTAACCAGTTGATAATAAGGATTGACTGCCAGCAGAGCATTGAATTTGAGCTTTTCAATTTTCGCCCTGATCTGTTTATCGGTTTCATTGGGATGAACTTCACAGCTGGCCTTGCCTCTGAAACGCCCGTTTTCCGTTTCCTTATCCATGTAGACATCAAGCGTTACATGGACCGTATCGGAAATGCGGTGCTGATCAAGCTTCTGTCTGACAAAGAAAGCCTGGTGGGAAACCGTTGTCAGTTCCATTAAGCGGTAATCGCTTACTTCTGCCTGCTGCAGAATGTTAATGATCCTATCCAGCATTATCCTAACCTCACTTTCGTCTTGAGATACGGGCCGCCATCGGAAACGATGACCCATTCCTTATAACCCTTGCCGCAATGGCCGTTGCCGTCCAGTTCAATGTCGGTTCCCACCATTGAGATGTTGCTTAATAAATCAGGTACATAACCAGTCAGTACCACCGGTGTAAAGATCTTGCCGGTCAGTCGGCCGTTTCTGATCTCCTTGGCACGGGAAAGAATGCACTGAATTCCCCAGTGTTTCGGGTCTTCCATGCCCGAATCAACACCGTCAACCAGGAATCCGTACTTGACGGACTTTATCATTTCCTCCAGAGAATTGGCCTGGGTCCCGAAATAGGTATTGGTCATTCTGGTATATACCTTTCTTTCAAAAGATTCACGGCGTCCATTTCCGGTCGGCCTGACACCGAGTCTGGCGGCACTCAGGGCATCACAGATGCCTGATACCAGATATCCCTTATCGATGATCTGGGTTTTCTGAGCCAGGGTTCCTTCATCATCAAAGAAGTATGAGGCCGTCTGTCTGACTCCCTGGGCCCCGTCATACATGTTGGTAATGGTGCTGGCCAGCTTTTCACCCATGTGCTGTTTGGCAATGGCTCTGTTTTTGACAAACATGTCCATCTCCACACCGTGACCGAAAGCTTCATGGGCAATCAGCCCGGCAGCAGCAGGCGTGCATATCACTTCATATTCACCCGGAGTAATGTTAGGTGCATTAAACATCTTAACGACATCTTCATAAGCCTGGTCCATCTTGTCAGCCTGCTTGTCGATGATCTCACTGCCCTGCCAGCCGGTATCACCGAAATTGGTGAACTGTGTATCGCCGTCCTTATTGAGAACCATCACACAGGAAACATAGGATACACCCCAGGCCTGGATCAGATTTCTTGACGGTGAAATGAACATCTTGTTTACCAGCTGCATGCTGTAATTGACGGAACAGTTGACCACATATTCCCTGGCCATGCCGTTATCACGAAGCCGTTTCATCTTAGCCAGGATCTTTTCGTTATCCGGCCGGTAGAATTCCTCGCTAACCTCACCGGCAAACTCACCCTCTGCTTCCTCTTCTTCCAGTAACGGAGTCTTCAGTTTGGCGCTTGATTCCAAAACACTGCTCTGGGCATTGAGTGCGGTAATGATCTGCTGTGCCGTTTCACTGACGTCATCGAGACGGTTGAAGGAATATTCACTGTATCCGCCATTGCAGTAAACCCTTACCACAAAGCCGCGTTCCGAATCTCTGAACTCATTGATTGAAGATGTCTTCCGGTTTACCGCATAGGACAATCCGCTTACATCGGTAGCCAGAACTGACACATAATCATATTCATTCTTCAGAATGTCCACCAGCTGTTCCAGTTTTTCCTTACAGCCTAACAGATATTCTGACTGTCTTGCATTAATCATGGGAAATACCTCCATTTACCATTTTATAACAGTCAGGCCTGAATTCTCAAGAAAGCCGTCCTCGCTCTCTCATTTTCTACAGGATAGTTAAGGGAAAAGCCTTATATATGATATAATTATGAAGAGGATAAACATGGATCTCAAAGCACTATTGGAACCATCCGGCATTATGCTGACATCTGAGCAGAACGCCCAGTTTGATCTTTATGCAAATCTGCTGATTGAATGGAATCAGCGTTTTAATCTGACTGCCATTACCGATAAGGAAGGCATTTACGTCAAGCATTTCCTGGATTCCCTTTTACTGAAGAGAGACTTCAGAGAAGGCGAAACTTTGTGTGACATCGGTTCTGGGGCCGGATTCCCGGGCATCCCGCTTAAGATCGTCTATCCGCAGCTTCATGTTTACCTGATGGAACCGACCGGCAAGAAGTGCACTTTTCTGGCTGAAGTCATCAGACAGCTGGATCTTAAGGACATTGACATCCTCAACTGCCGCCGGGAAGAATACAGGGAAGCCAGATTTGACTATACCACAGCCCGCGGAGTCTCACGTCTCAACATTCTCTCTGAACTGTGTCTGCCATTAACCAAGGTACACGGTCACTTTGTGGCCATGAAAGGTTCCCAGGGAGACCGGGAACTGGAAGAAGCCGGAAACGCCATTAAGAAACTCGGCGGAGAATTCCGCAGTAAAGAATACATCAACCTGGAAAACGAGGGTGAAAGAGTCATAATTGACATTGAAAAAGTCAGGGAAACCCCTGCCATTTACCCGCGCCGTTATGCCATGATCAAGAAGAAACCACTTTAGGAAAGGACATTAATGTCTGAAGTAAGATACATTTCACTGTCACAGATCCATTCCAATCCCTACCAGCCAAGGCAGGTTTTTGAGCAGGGAAAACTGGATGAACTGGCCCGATCAATTCACCTTAACGGAGTCATACAGCCAATAGTCGTACGACAGAAAGATGAGAACTACTATGAAATAGTCGCCGGAGAAAGACGTTTCAGAGCTCTGCAGCAGCTGCAGTGGTACGCTGCCCCATGCATCATCATGAATGCCGACGAGCAGCAGATGGCCAGACTGGCTCTGATTGAAAACATTCAGCGCGATGACCTCTCCCCGATCGAAGAAGGCAACGCCTACCGTCAGCTTTTAAGAATGAGTGACATGACTCAGGAAGAACTGGCCGAAAGAGTCGGCAAGACCCAGCCTTCCATCGCCAACAAGATGAGACTGCTTAACCTGTCTGAATCGGTCCAGCAGGCCATCAATAACCGCCGGATCAGTGAAAGACACGGCCGTGCCATGCTGAAGTTAAGTGAAGTCCAGCAGTCAGAAGTGCTGACCAAGATAATCGATAAGAATCTGACCGTTGCCGCTACGGAAAAACTGATAGAAAAGATCCTGACGGAAAAGAAGAAAAGCGAACCGCGGAAGTGCTTCGGGGTATCGACCAGAATAGCCGTCAATACCATCAGACAGTCCGTTAAAACCCTGCAGGATGCCGGGGTAATTGTTGAAACAACTGAAACGGAAGACGACGAGAACTATACTGTCACTATCAGGATTAAAAAGTAAGATATTTATGTTAGAATATTACAGACAAGGATGTGAATGAATATATGGGCAAGATAATTGCAGTATCCAACCAGAAAGGTGGAGTAGGAAAGACAACCACAAGTGTCAACCTCGCTGCCGGTCTGGCTTATCTGAAAAAGAAAGTATTACTGGTAGACTTTGACCCTCAGGGCAACGCTACCAGAGGCTTGAATGCCAAGAATAACATAGTACACAGTGCCTATGAACTTTTACTGGGCAATATTTCCGCTGATGAATGCATCATCCATCTGCCGATTCCGCCACTGGAACTGATCCCGGCTACCATTGATCTGGCCGGCAGTGATTACCAGATGGTCAACCGGCCAACCGGCAAGGAAAGCTTTCTGAAAAGAAAGCTGGACACCATCAAGGACAGATATGACTTCATCATCATTGACTGTCCGCCGTCATTAGGCCTGCTTAATGCCAATGCCCTGACGGCTGCTGACAGCGTCATCATTCCGGTACAGTGTGAATACTATGCCCTGGAAGGCGTCACCCAGCTGCTGTCAACGATCAGAAACGTCCAGAAGCACTACAACCGCAAGCTTTACATTGAAGGTGTCCTGCTGACCATGTTTGACTCCCGCACCAATCTTTCCACTGAAGTGCAGCGGGAGGTCAGAAAGTATTTCAAGGAAAGAGTTTACCGCAGCTATATTCCGAGAAATGTCCGTCTGGCTGAAGCTCCTTCTCACGGCAAGAGCATCTTCGAGTATGACAAGACCTGCATTGGAGCCAGGGCTTATGCTTCCTTAGCCAAGGAAGTAATAGAAAAGAATTCATAAGGAGGTAACACATGCCAAAAGATGAAAAGACAGGATTAGGTTCAGGACTTGATGCCCTGTTCGGACCGGATCTCACCAGCATCATTGAAGACATTCAGAACAGTGCCGCCGGTGATGATTCCACCTACAGAACCAGCCTGAACATTGCCGATATTCACACAAACCCTTATCAGCCAAGAAGAATATTCGATCAGGATAAGCTGAATGAACTGGCTCAGTCCATTAAGGAACATGGTGTCTTCACTCCTATCCTGGTGCGCCCGAGCTTTGACGGCTATCAGCTGATCGCCGGTGAAAGAAGATTAAGAGCCGCTCAGCTGGCCGGCAATGATACCATCCCGGCCATCGTCATGAACTTCACTGATGATCAGATGATGGAGATCTCCCTGCTGGAAAATGTCCAGAGAGAAGATCTGACAGCCATTGAAGAAGCCAGTGCTTACAGACAGTTAATTGACAATCTCCACTATACTCAGGAAGAACTAGGTAAAAGACTGGGCAAATCCAGAGAGCATATTTCCAATACCCTCAGACTTCTCAAACTCCCGACACATGTACAGGAACTGATCAGTCAGGGAAAACTTACAATGGGTCAGGCCAGACCTCTGATTACCGTTGAAGATGAAAAGCAGGCTGAGGAACTTGCCGACAGGATCATTACCGAAGGTCTGTCAGTAAGACGGGTTGAAAAACTGATCAGAAATCTTAACAAGCCACTGACCAGACATCTGCCATACGTTAACGACAGCGCCACCGCCGCCGTTGAAAGAAACCTGCAGCATCAGCTGCAGACCAGGGTAAAGATCTCCAGAAACGCCATCACCATTTCCTACAGTGATGTTGAAGATCTCAACAGGATCCTGGAAATCATCGGATATAACCGGGAATAAACCGGTAAAAGGATATTACTATGGGAAACTTCTTCTTCTTTGTCATTGCACTGATCGTATTGGCCATCGTGACTTTCTTCATCCTGAAGCAGGTTAAAAGGAAGAGAGAATTCGGCTACATGGCTTCAAGATGCTCCAAGTACGTCAGAGGTACGGTAAAACAGATCCGGTATTCTGACCGGAATACCTTTGTCCCGGTGTTTTCCATCGTTGACGAAGGTTCAGTATATGAACTTCCTTATTACCGCAAAACTGCTGAAAATGAATTTGTCGTAGGAAGAGATTATGATCTGTTCGTCGACACTGAGGAACTGATGATCGCCATGACCGATTCTGACCGTAAGCGCAGCGAAGACAACACCGATCTCTACCTGCTGCTGTTTATTGCCGTATTTACCATTGCCAGCATTCTGATGGTGATCCTGCAGACCAGAAACCCTGATCTCAGCAAGTATCTGGGCATAATCATCGGAGGCGGATCATTCTATGGCGTAGCCGAAATTCTTGACAGACAGAGAAAGGCAAACAGGGAACTGACCTCATACATTACCGATGCCACTGTCGTCGACTACAGCATCTCCCATGATGAAGACGGTTCCAACATCTACTACCCGGTATACGCGTATTACTATGGCGGGGTCAAATACACCGCCACCAGCAATACCTCCCAGAGCAACCGTGAGGAATTCCGCCGCGGTCAGACGATCCAGATCAGACTGGATCCTAATGACCCGGGCAACAGTACCATACTGGCCATGGCCAAGAGAGAATACAGCATCCTGCGCATATTCAAGCTGCTGGGATTCGTCCTGGTCGTCATCGGCCTGGCTTTAATGGGAATGTCGATTGCAGATTAAAAGGGCCGTCCGGTCCTTTTTACTTTGATAAGATTTCATTATGGTCTTCGAATACCGCAATGGTGTATTCCCATTGGGCACTTGGAAGGCCGTCTTTTGTATACGCTGTCCAGCCGTCCAGAGCGCTTATTCTGACGCCTGATTTCTTCATGTTGATCATCGGTTCAATCGTAAAGGTCATTCCCGGAACGATCAGACATCCCGTACCCTTCTTTCCGTAATGGAAGACAAACGGGTCTTCATGGAACTCAATGCCCACGCCATGTCCGCCATAGTCTCTGACGACCTTGAATCCGTTACGGGAGGCATGCTGCTCAATGGCATAGCCGACATCACCCAGGAAACCCCAAGGCTTAACGGCTTCCAGACCCAGTTCCAGACACTGTTTGGTGACTCGGATGAGCCTTTCATTTTCCGGGCTTGTTTCACCGATAACGAACATGCGGCTGGCATCACCATAATAACCGTTATAGATCGTGGTGCAGTCAACATTGACAATGTCTCCGGCCTTCAGGATCTTTCTCTTACTTGGAATGCCATGGCATACCACGTCATTGACTGATACGCAGACATGTTTTGGATAGCCTTCATAATTCAGAGGAGCACAGATGGCATTATGCCGGGCCGTGCATTCTGCTACCCAGTCATCGATGTCCTGGGTGGAAATTCCTTCTCTGATCCTTTCACTGACATAGTCAAGTACCAGGGAATTGATCCTGCCTGCTTCTCTGATGCCGGCGATCTGTTCCTCAGTCTTGATGTATTTCATCTGGGGAACCTTGTAACCCAAAGCTTTATAATAATCCAGTTTTGCCTTTAGTTCGTCACGATTCATAAGTAACCCCCTATATAATTCTATTAAATATCTTAACACCTATTGTCGTATCTAACAAATAGAAACCAATCGCACCCATGGCGCAGATGCCGCACCATAACAGCAGATAGGTATCATAGGCCAGGTATTTGTAGAATACTCCCAGATATAAGCCTCCTGCCAGAGAGATCACTGCCATTCCTATTAACATTGCCAGGAAAACAGCCAGGCCTCTCTTGACCACTTCGGCTTCCGTAGCCCAGTCCATGCGGTGATGTCTCAGATTCAGCCATAAGCCCAGACAGTCGGTAAACAGCAGGAATAACTGAGGAAGCAGGAAGACGGATACTGACACTGACAGACCCGGTCTGCCGCGTAACACTACTGCAATCGAGAAAAGCAGTGCAGCCGGTGCCATTAACAGATAATGGAAAAGCAGCTTGCTGTGGATGATGTCATGTGTTTCCAGCGGGAAGGTCTTCAGCGCTTCAATGCTGTGCCCTTCAATGGATATCAGGCTGGCTGAGAGGATATAGGTACTGATGAAGAACAGTGCCACAACCAGAGCCATTACTGCAGCCAGTTCATTGCCGATTACCGGAAGCAGTTCACCAAAGATGCTGTTCCAGGCTATTAACAGACCCAGAGCGCCGATGTATCCGAGAATTACCGCAAATGTGGTATTGGACAGATAAATGAAACTGCTGCCCAGATGTTTCAGTTCTCTCCGCATTAAGGTAACTGTTACTGAATGGGTCTTCAGTTCCTTTTCCTTATATTCGATCCTGACAGTATCATGTGCCCCTGAAATGAGCTGGAAGTATTTCTTCCTGACGATCATGAACATGATGATAAACGGGATAATGCTGACAGCAACGATTGCGATTATCGGCAGAACTTCTCCGAAATAGACCGCACGGCCAAACCAGTTGATGAACGATAACGTTCCATCCACTGACATGATGCCGCTGTCAATGAAGAACTCCTCCAGCTGACTGTGATCCATGAAGATGAAGAAATAATAAACGATCATGAAACCTATGAACAGGATCATCTTGGTCAGATTCTTGTGACGGCTCTTGGCGCTGATGCGCATCAGTACATAACCGAAGAGCACGCCCATGGTCATTGCCAGTAATGGCCATATTAACATGATCAGGATGAATCTGATGAATTCGCCCCGGTTAAATCCGGCCTTGATTATCCAGGCAGCCATGCCCGGAGAGAAAAAGGCCAGTTCCAGAATGTAGTTATAGCACAGTATGACCAGCATGCGGCTGATCATCATGTCAGTTGCCGTTATCGGCATCGACAGTAGAATGTCATTATACTTTGATTCAAACAGCTGATTCTGTACCAGGGAAATGTCGGTAAAAAACAGCATGGCAAAAATCATCGAACCTACGGAAGTGAAATACATGTCACCCAGCTTGTACTGGGCCATGTAAACAGCCATCTCCCGGTACATTACATAGAATGATACGGCAACGAAAGCCATGATTGCCACATAGGATAGCCATACCGGGATGCGGGATTTTTTCTTTCGCGGCAGAATGGCTCTGATGTCGGTCTTGAAAAGGATCTTATACATTGCTGTCGTTCTCCAGTTCCAGGAAGGTCTCTTCCAGAGAAGAATCGCCCTTAACCTCTTCCATTGTTCCGGTTTTGATCAGCTTGCCGTTTTTGATGATGGCAATCTTGTCACACAGTTTCTCAGCAACGTCAAGAACGTGAGTTGAGAAGAATACGGCACCACCGTTATTGCATACTTCCCTCATGATCTCCTTGAACTTGAAGGCCGCAATCGGGTCAAGTCCGACAAAAGGTTCATCAAGTATGATGAGCTTAGGGTCATGAATAAGCGCTGCAATGATCGTGATCTTCTGCTTCATGCCGTGTGAATAGGCTGAAAGCGGCTGAGCCAGATCAGCGGTTATTTCAAACAGATCAGCATACTTTCTGATCTTTTCTTCTCTTTCGCTCTTGCCGATCTTGTAGATATCAGCCACAAAGTTGAGATAGCCGATTCCGGAAAGATATTCAAACAGGATCGGATTATCCGGAATGTAGGCCAGCTTCTTCTTGCAGGCCATTAAGTCATCCTTAATGGAAACACCGTCAATGTATATCTCGCCGTTGTCAAAATCCAGCAGACCGACGCAGCACTTGATGGTCGTGGTCTTACCGGCCCCGTTATGGCCGATGAAGCCGTATACTTCACCCGGCTTTATTTCCAGTGACAGGTTATCAACTGCCACCTTTTCCCCATATTTCTTGGTCAGATGTTCTATTCTAAGCATAATGATCTCCTTAATAGTAAGTCGTGTTATTGAAAAGACCAGCTGGGCCGGTCTTAATCACCTGTATAATTTCCGGTTACCCCGAAGATGGTGACCCCTTCTCTGATGTTTTCCCTGGTCAGATTGGCGGCACCGGCAATGTTTATCGGAGTCCCATCAAGATAATAGCCTTTCGGTATTACCTTGTCTCTGGTATCTCCGTTGTAGCTTTCAGCGGTATAGGTTGGAATACTGCCTGTTATCTTCTCACCGTTAACATAGCAGGTATAACCTTTCAGAACGTCGTTTTCCGTAGCGGTAGCCTTGGAAGTATCAACTTCAACATAGCTGCCCACTACCAGTTCCCCGTTGACATACGCAGTCTTGCCCATGGCGATGTCTTCACTGCGCGCAACGGCATTCTTGGTCTGGACATAGCCCTGATCAAGATAGGCCTTTCTGGCTCTTTCCTGCAGCATGCTGTTGCAGGCCATAAAGACGATAACCGCACCCAGCAGCATCGAACCCAGAACCATCAGCATTCCATGAAGTCTGTAGTTAGGTGTTACATATTCGTATTCTTCATCTTCCTCTTCGACTTCAACAACTTCCTCTTCACTGGTAACTTCCCGGATCGTTTCAATTCCCTTGGTTCTTTCTTCTTCAACTTCCGGTGTCTGTGCCGGAATGTGAATGGTTTCTACCAGATCCTCATCATTGATCACTTCAGGCTTCTTGATGTCTTTTTTACGGAACAGAGGCATTTTCATTCTTCTTCACCTCCATCATCAATAACCGGCGGTTCTTCCGGTTCCGGAGGAGTTTCCTCTTCCCAGACGGCCACGAAGGTCAGGTTGGATGTGGATCCTGACGGAATCGTATTGCTCTCCTCACCATTGATTTCCCAGCGTACGAAGATGTATCCTTCGCGGGTTGGGTCCTTCAGTATGATGGTTGGAGAATTCTTGGTATAGGTGGAAGGATTATCCGGATTATTTACCCCATCTTCGCCCAGAATATAAGTAATGGTATACTCCTTAGGCTTGGAGAAGTTTCCGGTCACATTAAAGATGTTGACCCCTTCCCTGATGTTTTCAGGTCTGAGATCACTGTCGCCCTTAATGACAATGTCATCCTGAATGTATCCCTTTAAAACCAGTACCTGATTCTGGGTGGACGGAGTATAGCTCTTTCCCTCCAGTATTTCCATGGTACCGACAACCAGCTCACCGTTAACGTAAGCTGTTTTCCCCTTTATGATTCTATCGCTGGAAGCCGTAGCATCGGTAGTATCCAGCACCTCCATGGTGCCTACAACCATCTTGCCTCCGACATAGGCCGTCTTTCCTTCAACAATGTCAGCAGCAGTAGCCGTGGCATCATCGGAAAGCACATAGCCGTCTCTCTTAAGATCGGCAACGACACGGTTATTGGCATAGTAGTTAGTGCCCAAAAAACCGGCTATTCCTCCCAGAAACAACCCCCCTAGACTTAACAAAATCATTCCCAAAGCAACTTTTTTCTGCCCTTTTGATCCGCTCATCTAGTTTTCTTCCTCCTAACGGCATGTTAATTATAACATATCCCGTAAAAATATAAACAATGCAGGGCGAGGCCCTTTTTACCTATTCGTAAATGGTTACCGGTGTTCCCAGATGTACCAGTCCCCACAGTCTGGCAACCATGTTGGTAGGCATGTTGATGCAGCCATGTGACGGGTCAGTCTTATAGATGTCACCGCCGAACTCGCTTCGCCAGGAAGCGTCATGGAAGCCCTTATGGACTCCTGTCGGGTCAAAGCCGATCCAGTATTCAACTCTTTCTTCCCAGGTTGGGCCGCTGAGGATCGATGATCCGTCGATCTTGGTAACTTCAAATTCACCTACCGGGGTAACCCCAGGTGCGGCGCTGACGATCGGTGAAGTAAAGACCAGCTTGTCGTCTTCATAATAGTACAGCGTCTGTTCACTCAGCTTTACCACAATGCGGTTATTACGGTTGGAAGATGATGAATAACTGTCGATCCACTTTACTTCCACACTCTTGTCTTCACTTGCCAGTAAGGCTTCGCCAAGCGATCTTAACAGACTCTCCTGATCGATGAATTCATAACTGGAGACGTAATTGTCTTCATATATTTTCTTGACGGTCTCCGCCAGCTTGTCCTCATTGACCGCAAACTGCTCATCTTCAACCGTAAGCAGCCGTGCCAGCTTTTCTCCTTCAATGGTTTCACTGCTGCCTGAAGATATCTTAACCGTGACCTTCTTGTCAGTAACCTTCTTCATTTCCGCCAGTCTGGCGATCAGCCCTGGATCATCTGATCTGATTTCCGCCTTCAGATAGTCTTCGCTCAGATCAACGTTTTCCACCTTTTCACCCTTCATGATCCTGGTGATGGCATCCGTGATCTTTTCCACTGCCGCATCCATATTCATCTGCAGATTATCCTGTTCAGGAACGATCTGCAGCTTGCCGTCGATCAGTTCAACGTGGGCATTTACCGGTTCACTGACATTGGCTTCCTGGAAGCAGTAAAGATCTGCGATCTTATTAAGCAGCTTGTCCTTATTGTAATAACCTTCTAATGGCAGAGGATCCAGTTCGGTTTTGCCGAAAAGTGACTTGAACCACATCAATTCATCCTGAGCATCCAGCAGATCCTTTACCTTATAGGTTGCCCGGTAATCAGCGTCTGAAGCCATGTTGATGGTTTCAGAGATTACTGCCCCGGTATCCTTGTTCTTCTGCAGGATCTTCAGCAATGGGGCATTTGCCCGTACAGTTTCGCCTTTTTCAAAGCCGTTGCCGTCCAGGCGCAGACCGTCTATGTAGGTATTCGGCAGAAAACGGTTATCAGCATAAATGACACCCCGTCCGTAGACTATGCTGATCAGAAGTATTAATATCAGTAAAATCTTTTTTATCACTGTTCTTACCTCGCTGTTTCAATATATTTTTATTATATTATTAAATGGTCTTTGCGACCACTTTCTTTTGTGTGTATAATAGGATAACAGGGGGGTCGATACTATGGACAAGATGCTGGCAAGACTGGAAAACATGGATAAACGCTTTGAGGAAATAAATGAACTGCTGATAAACGGTTCCTTTTCCGATAACCGCGAATATGCAAAGCTCAGTAAGGAACAGTCCAACCTGCAGGCACCGGTAAATGCTTACCGTGAACTGGTAAAGGTCATGAAACACATTAAGGATGATGAGGAACTGCTTCACGATCCTGACTTAAGAGAAATGGCCGAAATGGAACTGGAAGATCTTAAAGAGAAACAGCAGCAGCTGATTGACCATCTGGAAGTACTGTTAATACCTAAGGACCCTAACGATGACTGCAATGCCATCTTCGAAATCAGAGGTGCAGCCGGCGGTGACGAAGGCAACATCTTTGCCGGAGACCTGTACAGAATGTATACCCGCTATGCTGAAACCAAGGGATGGAAGATCGAATTATATGACGCTGAAGAAAGTGAAGCCGGCGGCTTCTCCCAGATCAGTTTCTTAATGAAAGGCAACGAAGTCTATAAGGAAATGAAGTTTGAATCCGGTGCTCACCGTGTTCAGCGCGTTCCGAAGACTGAATCAGCCGGTCGTGTACATACCTCAACCGCTACCGTTCTGTGTCTGCCTGACGTTGATGATGACGCCATTGAGATCGATCCGGCTGACCTGGAAATTGAAACCCACAGAGCTTCAGGTGCCGGTGGACAGCACATCAACAAGACTGACTCCGCTGTCAGAATCACTCACAAGCCTACCGGTATTTCTGTCAACTGCCAGGATGGCAGAAGCCAGATCCAGAACCGTGAACAGGCCATGAGAATCATTACTGCCCGTGTCTATGACTACTATCAGCAGAAGGCTGAAGCTGAAAAGGGCGCTGAAAGACGAAGCAAGATCGGTACCGGTGACCGTTCCGAAAAGATCAGAACTTACAACTATCCGCAGAACCGTGTCACTGACCACCGCATCAATTTCACCATTCAGCAGTTGGACCGCGTCATGGAAGGCAAGCTGGACGACATCATTGCCGCTCTGCTTGATGCCGATCAGAAGGCCAAGATTGCCGGAGAACGGTAATGCCAAGCTATCACGACGTCCTGTGGGCAACCTATCATCAGCTTAAGGATACTGACGTTTCCGATGAAGCCGTTCAGATCCTGATGCTGGAACTGTGCAACATGAGTCACAACGACCTGTTTCTCAACTACGATAAGGAAATGCCCGCTCAGCTCTACCGGGAATTCCAGAAAGGCGTCAGCCGCCTGCAACGGAATGAACCGCTGCAGTACATTCTCGGATACCAGTGGTTTTACGGATATAAGATCAGAGTAAACGAAGAAGTACTGATACCGCGTTATGAAACCGAGGAACTGGTTGCCAATGTCCTCGCCGACAGTGACTACTATTTCCCTGATAAGGAAGTAATTGAAATAGCCGATGTGGGAACCGGATCAGGAGCCATTGCCCTGGCTTTGAAAAAGGAAGAACCTAAGTTCCTCATGCACGCAACCGACATATCCGCAACAGCGCTGAAGGTCGCTGAGGAAAATGCCCATACTCTGGAAGTTGAAATTGACTTCCTGCAGGGTGACATGCTGCAGCCGTTAATTGATAAGGGCATTAAGCTTGATATCCTGGTTTCCAATCCGCCATACATTCCAAGGCAGCAGGAAATACAGAAAAGCGTAGACAAGTACGAACCTCACGTCGCCTTATTTGGGGGTGATGACGGCCTGTATTTCTACCGCATGATCTTCGAGAATGCCCATAAGGTCATAAAGGAAAAAAGTTTCCTGGCCTTCGAAATAGGCTATGACGAAAAGGATGCCATCATAAAGGAAGTTGAGAAATACTTTCCGAATGACAGGTATGAAGTACTGAAAGACATAAATAAAAAGGACAGAATGCTGTTTATATATCACGGCATTTGACCTTTTTTTATATAAATTCTGGCAGAAAATCCATTGATCTTCAGTCGATGGGATGAATGCCATCATCCCTGGTTTTCAATATACTTTCTAACAGTATCTGGGTTTGTCTCGCCAATGGAACAGACAAAATAACCATCACTCCAGAATGTGTGTTCTTTCCAAAAATGTTTTTTCATAAAAGAGTTCTAACATAA
>SVBJ01000034.1 GCA_015058955.1 Erysipelotrichaceae bacterium | reverse complement strand
GTCCTATTTTATCCCACCAACTTGGCCTCCACCAACTTCTCCACCAATTTCCATCCCACCAACTATTTTAGAGAGCCACTTTTCGTTGACAAGTTCATCTTAGGCATGCGTTTTTACTTGTTGAGAAACAGATCGAATTTCTGCTGCAGGGTGCCGATGTTGGCAGCTGTTATTATTCCGGCGGTATCGGTATTATATCTGACCGTATTTTCCAGCGGTATCGGTTTATCTGAGGCAATTATGACATAGTTTCCCGTGCGGGTGTATTTGTAGAAGAAGGCCTTAAGCACAATGACATTGGCGAATGTTTCCTGCAGGGTCTTAAGTACATCGAGCAGATAATAGGTCTGATCGATTCTGCGAAAGCCCGACAGATTGATGACCAGCTGTCCTTTTCCCGTTAACAGACTCTTGATCTGACGGAAGCTTTCAATGGTCTGCAGGGAGTATACCGGCTCGACATCGACGAAGGCGTCGTCAATGATGATATCGTATTTCCTGTCAGCCCGGTAGATGTAATCCCTGGCATCCCGGATGATGTTGCGGAAACGGTGATTGTTATCAAGGTCATAATCCTTTATCAGCTGATCAAAATAGAAAAACTGACAGGCAGTCTGATAGGCCTGGGGGTCAATTTCCACCACATCTATTGAGACATCCGGATAATGGGAAATGACATATTTCGGATAGGCATAGCCAGCCCCGCCGAACAGCATGACAGTCTTTGCTTCCGGATTAACTTCAAATGCCCGGTTGAACTGCTTCATGTACTCAAAAACCAGCTCATAACGGCTGTCTTCATCAGTATAGGTAGCTGACTGGAATACTGTTCCGGTGTCATAGACACGGATTTCCTTATCCCGGGTGTCATTGTCCCGGTAAATCATGACATTGTTTAATTCTTCTCTCTCATCCATACTGACAGTATAACGGATTATCCCGCTTTTAGATAGGGGAACAGTGTGATATAGTTGTCTTGAGGAGTTGATTGCATGAAAACCGTATATATGGCAGGAGGATGTTTCTGGGGCATGGAGAAGGCCTTCCAGCAGCTAAACGGGGTTGTGGAGACCACAACGGGATATGCCAATGGAAACGTGGAGAATCCAAGTTACCAGCTGGTGTGCACCGATACCACCAATTTCCGTGAAACCGTGAAGGTTGACTATGACCCAGGAGTCATCAGTCTGAAGAAACTGCTTAAGGCTTATTTTATGTGCATTGACCCGACGGTAACCAACCGTCAGGGACATGATATCGGATCGCAATACCAGACTGGTGTCTACTATGTTGATGAAGAAGATTATCCGGTAATTGCCGAAGCGTTTGAAAACGAAAAGAAGAAACATGACCGGTTCTTTGTGGAATTAAAGAAGCTGGAAAACTTCTATGATGCGGAGGATTACCATCAGGATTATCTGATCAAGAATCCGGAAGGCTACTGCCACCTTGATCTGACAACTTACCGGAAATTAAGAAAGCTGAATGAGGAGCAGGTATCGTAAGATGCCTTTTCTTCTGCCTTTTTATGAAAATATTTTCATTTTCTGGAAATGATTGACATCGCTTTCAATTCGGCTATAATTAACTCATAAGCAACGAAAAGAAGAGTAGTCAGTGTGAGACATCACAAGAGAGTTCCGGCAGCTGAAAAGGAACATGGGCAGCACTGATGAACATGGTCTTGGAGCTGCTGTATCGATAAGTAGATACAGCCGGGTGTGCCCGTTACAGCAATAGAGTATATCTGATTATATTCAGCGTACTTGAAGAGGAAATGACCGTGAGGTTGTTTTGAAGTAAGGTGGTAACACGTGATCCTGCGTCCTTATACATGGGCGCAGTTTTTTGTTTAAAAAGCCTGCTTATTCCTTTTCAAGCCATCTAAGAAGGAGGAAAAAAAGATGAAGAAACTGATCAGAATTGTTATCGCATTATTACTGGTATTAAGCTTTACGGCCTGCAGCAAGCCACAGCCTGCAGAAGACAAGGTCATTAAGGTAGGGGCCACTCTGGTTCCTCATGCCGAGATCCTCAAGAATGTCGTAGCTGCAACATTAGCCAAGGATGGCTGGACTCTGGAAGTCATCGAATTCAATGACTACGTAACACCTAATACTTCACTGGAATCAGGTGAGCTTGATGCCAACTATTTCCAGACACTTGGTTATCTGAATGGGGAAAATGAAAGCCGCGGACTGCATCTGGTAGCCGCTGTCGGCGTACACATTGAACCAATGGGAATCTATTCATATAAGGTAAAGTCAATCGAAGAGCTGCCTGATGGGGCTGAGATCGGTGTTCCAAATGATACCGACAACTGCAACCGTGCCATTGACCTGCTGGTAGCCAAGGGATTACTGACAGGAACAGGTGAAGTTGAAGCCATCAACAGATCAGAAGAACTGAATCCGCATGGCTTTGAGATCGTTCCAATCGAAGCGGCCGGTCTGCCGAGAGCCCTGGAAGATCTGGATGCCGCCGTCATCAACGGCAACTATGCTCTGGAAGCAGGACTGCCTGAGAAAGCTCCGGCTCTGACCATTGAGGAATTTGATGCCGAAACATCAGTAAGACGCACCAATTACATCGCAGTCAAGGCCGGTACGGAAGAAAGCGCCAAGGTTCAGGCTCTGGTCAAGGCCATTGTTTCTGCAGATGTTCAGAAATACATTGAAGACACTTACAAGGGTGCCGTCATCACTTCATTCATCGATGCCAAGGGAAATCCGGTAGGTAAATAAAAGGAATTATTAATTAAATAGAAATGATAGTATTAAAGAATGTGTGTAAGAACTTCGGGGATCTCGAAGTTCTTACCGGCGTATCCATGGAGATACAGGATCATGAGATATACGGGATCATCGGACAGTCCGGAGCCGGAAAGTCCACGCTTTTAAGGTGCGTGAACGGTCTGGAATCCTATCAGTCAGGTGAGATAACGGTTGACGGGGTCACGGTTTCCCAGAAGGACAGAAGGCAGTTAAGGCTGCTGCAGAAGAAGATGGGAATGATCTTCCAGAACTTCAACCTGCTTGAGAGACTGGATGTCTATGACAATGTGGCATTGCCGTTAAAGTTCTGGGGCATCAGCACCAGAAGCCCGGAATCCGTGAAGAAAATTGAAGAACTGATCTCACTGGTCGGGCTATCCGACAAGATCCACAGCCGTCCTTCGGAATTATCCGGAGGCCAGAAGCAGAGAGTGGCCATTGCCCGTGCCCTGGTTCTGGATCCGCAGGTGCTGTTGTGCGATGAGGCAACAAGTGCTCTGGATCCGGCCATCACCAGGGAAATCCTGGCTCTGCTGCAGCAGATCAATGAGAAGATGGGTATTACCATTCTGGTGGTCACCCACCAGATGGAAGTCGTCAAGCAGATCTGCCAGCGTGTGTCCTTCTTAAAGGGAGGAAAGGTCCTGGCTGAGGGCAAGCCGGAGGATCTGTTCATTCATCCAATCAGGGAAGTCAAAGAATTCCTTCAGGAAGAAAGCGGACTGCTGCCTGACAAAGGCGTCAACATTCAGCTGTTCTTCACTGACAAGAGCTCTGATCCAGTGGTAACCATGATGGCCAGGGAACTCGACATCAACTTCTCTATCGTCTGGGGCAAGCTGGAAGATTTCCGTTCCAATGTCTTCGGTTCACTGGTAATAAACGTGCCTGAAGAAGCAAAAGAAAAAGTAACTGCCTATCTCGACAGGGAAGGCGTCAGCTGGGAGGTGTTAAACTGACATGTGGGATATCATCTTAAAGGCAACCGGCCAGACCCTGACCATGGTATTCTGGTCAACCCTGTTTTCCGTACTGCTGGGATTTCTGCCGGCCATCATTCTGACCCTGACGGCTCCGGATGGCTTAAAGCCAAACAAGATCGTCTATGAGATCCTGAGTTTTCTGGTCAATACCTTCCGCAGCTTCCCGTTTGTCATTCTGATGGTGGTGATCATACCGTTAACCAGAGCGATAATGGGGACTACGATAGGTACCAGGGCGGCAATCGTGCCATTGACGGCCTGTGCGATACCTTTCATTGCCCGAGTCTTTGAAAACGCCTTAAGGGAAACTGATCCGGGGGTAATTGAGGCTGCCAGAAGCTTCGGGGCCAGTGATGCCCAGATCCTCTTCAGGGTCTACTTCAAGGAATCGGTTCCGAGATTACTGAACGGTGTGGTTCTGTTAATGATCAACATTCTGGGATACTCAGCCATGGCCGGTACCCTGGGAGGCGGGGGAATCGGCGACATCGCCATCAGGTATGGTTATCAGAAATACTCCACGGAGTATCTGGTAGTCTGCTCGGCGATCCTGATCGTCTTTGTGCAGGGGATCCAGTCTCTGGGTAACTACATTTATCGAAAACTTTCATAAAAGGGCACTGCCCTTTTTTCTTTATCACTATTGATGTACAATAAGGTGTACCGGAGGTGATCGTATGGATAACAGACTTAAGAAACTGACTTATACCGTAATGTTCACGGCAGTTAACTACGTGGTCTTTACCTATGGCAAGATCAACATTGTCACGGCTCCGGGTCACTCTACAGCCATTCACGTGGCCAATGCGGTCGTAATGTTATCAGCCTGGCTGTTAGGTCCGCTGTATGGCGGGATAGCCGGGGCCATCGGATTGTCAATTGCTGACCTGCTGGATCCAAGATACATTACTTCAGCACCGAAGACCTTCATAATGAAGTTCATGATTGCTCTGATTGCCGGGACCGTCGCGCAGAAACTGAAACTGCAGGAGAAAAACGAAAGAAAAGACATCATCAGGGCAGCCGGCATCAGCGCTGTCTGTGCCATGGTGTTCAACGTGATCGTTGACCCGATCTTCGGGTATTTCTATAAGAAACTCATTCTGAGGATCCCCGCCGAAGCCGCTTCAATAATTCTGACCTGGTCAGCCGGAGTGACCGCCATCAATGCCGTGGTATGCACCTTTGTATCGGTGCTGTTATATCTGGCCTTATACAAGCGGTTCAGGACCATTTACAGGTAATCTATGGACAGAAGCCGTGAAATAGAATTAAGCATCAACCGCAAGTTCCGCCACTCTCTGTGGGGTCCTTTCATCAGGGCCATCAAGGAATATCAGCTGATTCAGGAAAATGACCGCATTGCCGTCTGCATTTCCGGCGGCAAGGATTCAATGTGCCTGGCCAAGCTGATGAGCATGCTGCAGGCCCACAGTGACTTTCCGTTTGAAGTGGTCTACATGGTCATGGATCCGGGATATAACCGGGCTAACCGTAAGAAGATAGAAGAAAATGCTGAAACGGTGGGAATACCGGTGCAGATATTTGATACCAACATCTTCAATATCGCCAACAGCATGGAGGGCAGTCCCTGCTACATCTGTGCCCGCATGAGAAGAGGGGCCTTATATAAGAAAGCGCAGGAATTAGGCTGCAACAAGATCGCTCTGGGACATCATTTCAATGACGTCATTGAGACCACGTTGCTGAGCATGTTCTATGCCTCCCAGCTGCAGGCCATGATCCCAAAGGTCCGCAGTCTTAACTATGAAGGCATGGAACTGATCAGACCGCTGTATTGCGTTCATGAAGACGACATCATCGCCTGGGCCCGCTACAATGATCTGCAGTTCATCCAGTGTGCCTGCCGCTTTACCGAAATGGCGGAAGCGGACGGTGAAGGAATCAACATCTCCAAACGTAAGGAGATTAAGGAACTTATCAGAAATCTGAAAAAGGACAATCCGGACATTGAGCAGAGCATCTTCAACAGTCTGCACAAGGTCAACATTGAAATGTTCCCGGGCTATAAGGCCGATGGGATTTATCACAGTTTCCTGGAAAGATACAATGAGGAAAAAGGGGAGTAGAAAATGCCGTCACAGGTTGTAATAAGAAACAGAAGCGGTTACCGTAAACCGCTGGACATTTATACACTGGTTGAAGATGACCTGGCCTTTGGTGTCCATGATTCTTCATGGCGCCTTAAGGAAGGCGAACTGGCTGAAGGCAGAGTGGTCATCTATAACCCTGAGCACATCGGCAGGGGAATTGAAGTAATGTGGAACGATTCTCTGAACAGAGACGTCAGGCTGACATTGCCATTGCCATGTACCATTCATGACATGGATGTGCTTTACCGCGTCACTTCCAGGATCATGGCATATTGGGATGCCGACAGCTTCAGGCAGGACGGCAACGTCTTCAATCTGGAAGTAATCGATGCCCTGAAGAAGTCATTCATTGACTACTGCATCCGTGCCTTAAGGGAAACCAGAGATGCATTACCGGGACAGGATACGCAGGTGCTGATCTGCGTTAAGAATCCTGTTTATCTGTCAGTAGACCAGCTGGTGGAATTCGGTGAGGACCAGGACATGGAAGGCTTCTCAGTGCTGCTGCATCAGCTGCAGGAAAGAGATCTCTATTACGGGTCGCCGATGATCTACCGTCAGGGTACCGGGGATCTGTTTGGCGTTTATGCCATTGTGGCCGATACCGATACAATTCTGCCGTATGTTCCTCACACTGCACCTATGACCGTTGATCCGGTGACCGGTGAGCCATTGAAATGCGACACGTATGTTGCCTCCCTGACCTCGCTGGCCCATAAGAAGAGACTGGCAGCCATCTCCTATTCTGATTTCCTGAAGGAAATTGATGTTGGCAGCATGGAGAGATATGATAACGCTCACTTCATTCTGAAGGGATTAAGTGAAGATGAAATCATCAGGATAGCCCAGGCGGGACATCCTGACCCATTGGAAGACTGACGACCTCCTTATGGAGGTTTTTCTCTGGGAAACAATGACAAGGAAGGCTGATATATTGTAATATTTAAGCAGATGGATAAAGGAAAAATATGAAAATAGAGAAAAACCGCCACATGATGATCATGTACAGCCTGGTTCACGCTGCCGGGCCTTTGACTGCGGAACAGCTTGGCGAGATGTCAAGGTCTTCAGTCAGAACGGTAAAGTCGGATATTGCCTATCTGAGTAAGGAACTGTCCAGATACAGTGAGGCCAGGATCGTAAATTCTGGGCAGACTGCACATGGACGGACCGATGTGGAAGCTGTTTGAAGGCAACATGGCCTCCCAGAAGAAGATCTTTGATCCAATGGATCAGCTTAACAAGGATACCGAGTTCATGGACATCAAGGAAGAACTGGTTGCCAACGGCTGCAGTTCCTTTGTCTGCCATCCGGGCTATGTTGATGCTGAACTGTTAGGCTGGACCACACTATCCCTGGAAAGAGCCAAGGATGCTGAAATGATGCAGTCACCGCTTGTAAAGCAGTGGTGCGAGGAAAACAACATCGAACTGATCACTTACAGAGATCTTGTATAATAAGGAAATATTCCAGACGGAAGAACCTCTTCGGCTCTCTAAAATAATTGGTGGGAACTCCACTGAAGTTGGTGGGCAAGTTGGTGGACCAATGAAATTCAAGTTGGTG
>SVBJ01000033.1 GCA_015058955.1 Erysipelotrichaceae bacterium | reverse complement strand
AAAACCAGCTTTGAAAGCTGGTTTTAAAGTGTCATTTCGTAACCTTTTTCGTTTTTGGTAAATCCCAGTGAATTGAGATATTTGGTGTGATTTTCATCAGGTCCGTAATATGTAACTCTGGTTACACCTTCATTTGGCAGCTTGGAAATCAGGAACTTGCCGATGCTGAAGTCACGGTATTCAGGAATTGAATAGTCCAGCATCAGTTCCATTTCACTGCCTTTCTGTCTGCCCAGAGTTATGCCGACAGGTTTTTCATCATGACTGATGATGTAGAAGCGGTTGGCACTTTCCAGATCGAAGTTGATGCCCGGAAAGCAGAGCTTGATGTCATTGTAATAGGCATCCAGAAGGTGATGCAGATACTTGTCGTCGCCATTGACCTTGATGAGAGTGTATTCCTTGCCGTCCCGGCGCATCTTCCATAAGAAGCGCAGGTTGATCAGAACAAGGAAGAAATTCATGATGGCTGTTGGATATGACTTGATGATCAGGGCATAGGTCATGAAAATCACGCTTCCAATGGTATTAATGACTCTGAGCTTGAAGACAGAGGTCATCAGGAATGAAATCAGTACCAGAAATGATCCGAGATAACCGAATAATTCTATTAATACTTCTTTTGTCATGTTCAGCCCTCCTTGAGGCCAGGATTTAGTTTAAAACACATTGCTTGTATAATCAAGGCTAATTTAATGATATCATTATATTAAAGCGGTGAGGGAGTTATTGTATGCCAAAATTAGGTTTTTTAATAAAAAGAATAAGATATCTGGATTATGAAGCAATGTTCAAGGCCGTAGATGAAGTTCATAAGTCATCACACAAGCCTAAGCTGTTTATTCTGGCTGACATGATCTACTGCGGGTTCAAGTACGGTGCCAGTCCTTATGATTACAAGATCTTCGGATTTGAGGAACTCAACGCAGCTCAGAGGTCTACTTTCGTCACCAGAAGCCGTGCCTATGATCTGGACCATCTTCTCAATGATCCTGATGCCAAGCATTTTGTCAACAACAAGTTCGAATTTCTGAAGGAATATAAGGACTTCGTTAAGAGAAAGTGGATCAATGTTGATGAAGCTGACTTTGAAGACTTTAAGCATCTGATCAGTGATGCTGAATCAATCATGCTCAAGCCGATTGACGAAGCCGGAGGCAAGGGGATTGAAAAACTGAAGAGAAAGGACTTTGAATCACTGGAAGCCATGTTTGATTACGTCAAGAAGTCAGGAAAGAAACTGGCGGAAGAAGTAATAATTCAGCATCCTGTTCTTAATGAGATATATCCCAAGAGCCTGAATACCTGCCGTCTGGTAACCGTATTGGGTGAAAAGGGGCCGCACATCATGTATGCCATCATCAGAATCGGATCTCACGGCATGGAAATCGATAACATTTCCAGCGGCGGCATGTACTGCCCGATCGATGTTGAAACAGGAGTGATCATCGGCCCGGGCTGTGACTACAATGTCAATACCTATGTGACTCACCCTGATACCGGTGTCAAACTGGAAGGAATTCAGATACCTAAGTGGGATGAAGTCAAGGCACTGGTCAATGAGGCAACAAAGGTACATCCTGAGCTGGCTCTGTTAGGCTGGGATGTTGCCATCTCCGAAAAGGATGTTCAGCTGATCGAAGCCAATGACTATCCGGGCAATGAACCTATGCAGATGAAAGGACACATCAAGGGCACCAAACAGGGCATTCTTCCGGAATACCGCAAATACGTAAAGGGAATCTAACCGGTCGCATGACCGGTTTTTTCAGGGCGATTTGATTCATTTGTTCCGGCGTAAATTGTATACTTAAGACAAATTACAGAAAGAAGGAAACAATAATGGCATTAACGGAAAAGGAAATCCAGGAATTAATCAGGATAGGAAGACAAAAAATGCACCCGGGTCTGGAACACTATGAGGGATATCAGACTGACCAGGAACTGAAGAGACCTCAGCCTCCATTAACAAAGGCTCCGATGTGTGAGACCTCAATAGCCCTGCCTTTGAATTTCAGAGATCTGGACATTGACAATGATTTCCTGCATGTGATCAACAGCCGTCAGTCTCACCGTGTCTATACTCAGGAAAAGATGACTCTGCTGCAGCTGTCATACCTGTTATGGTGTTCACAGGGGGTCAAGGAGATCAGAGGCAAGTCCTATGCGACGTTAAGAACAGTTCCGGCCGGGGGTGCCAGACATCCTTTTGAAGTATACATGACTGTTCAGAACGTGGAAGGACTGCCAAATGGCCTGTATCATTATCTGCCGATGAAGCATCACATTGAATGTCTCAAGGAAGTGGAAGATCTCAAGCCTTTCATAACAGATTCACTGCAGGGACAGAAATGGGCGGAAAAGGCCAACATCGTATTCTATTACAGTTTTGTCTGCTACCGTGCGGAATGGCGCTATGGCATCTATGCGCACAGGATGTGTATGGCTGATGCGGGACATGTTACGGAAAATGTCTATCTGGCGGCAACCTCAATCGGTCTGGGCGGCTGTGCCATCGGAGCTGTTGAAGGTCCTCTTGGCGATAAAGCATTCAGACTGGATGGGGAAGAGGAATTCATCTTCTATGCCATGCCGGTAGGAACCATTTCCGAAAAGGATAAACAGGCTGAAAAGGACTTCTACCGGTTTGTGGAAGAAGAAGGCCTGTAATATGAAAAGAAGCTGCCTCGGCAGCTTTTCATATGAGAATGAATATCATCAGATAATGACACAGGGCACCCAGCAGGATGAATACATGGAATATTTCATGTTCACTCCAGTCGCGGGAGATTCTGAATTTTATGGCATAGATTATTCCGCCAACGGTATACAGAACCCCTCCCAGCAATAACAGGGTAAATCCCAGAGTGCCCAATGCTTTCCGGATGACGCCGATCTTGAAGAGGGCAACCCATCCCATGGAAATATAAATGACGGAAGATACATACTTAGGGCAGTATACCCAGAAAGCCTTGACTGCCATGCCGATGAGGGCTACGGTCCATACGGCAATCAACAGCGGGATGCCATCTTCCGGTTTCATCAGCATCAGACAGACCGGTGTATAGGTTCCGGCAATCATGACGAAGATGCTCATGTGATCGAATTTCTTCAGTATGCGGGCAGGTCGTTCCGGCAGCAGGAAAGTATGATAGGTGGTACTGGCCGCAAACAACAGTGAAACGCTGAGTCTGTATATGTACAGGGCAACCAGTCCGGTCAGACTGCTGCCGGAATATGAAGCTTTTGTAAAGATAAGCGGAGTCAGTATGATGGAGACGATGAAGCCGACGAAATGAGTAAGAGCACTTATTGGATCCTTGACGGAGAACATTGGTTTATCGTCGAGTCGATTAAGCTGTCTGATGGTCATTTCTTTCATTGGGTACCTCCTTGAAAACAGTCAGATAACATACTATAATAAACCTGTGAGCGGTTTTTCAATAACTTGTAACATCATTATAAAATTGTATTAAAAACTTGTCAACGGATAATGAAAAACCGATGGAGGATAAACATGGAAAAAGAGAAGATTGCATCATTTAATCTGCCTACCTACAGGGAAATACCTAATGTCGGACTGTATCTCGATCAGGTATCAAAATACATCAATGAATGTTTTAACGATCTGCCGGGATTTTCCATCACCAATTCAATGATCTCAAATTACGTCAAGCATGACATAATTGCCAACCCGGTAAAGAAACTGTATTACCGTGATCAGATCGCCAGCCTGATATTCATCACTTTGTCCAAGGGGGAAACATCCCTGGACAATCTGAAAAACCTGCTGGCCAAACAGCAGGAAATATGCGACTGTGAACAGGCATACAGCTATTTCTCCCAGTCATTCAATGAAGCTCTTCATAACATATTCACTGAAAAAACTGAAGTGCTTGACAATGGAGAAACCAGACGGCATCACATGGTAAATACGATCGTGAGCTCAGTAGTTCATCAGATCTATCTGAATGCGGAGATCGAATCATTCATAGCAGAATAAAGGTCGGAATCATCCGACCTTTTCTCTTGGATCAGTATTTCAGTAAAGCTTTGCACCTGCCGGGATCCTGTTATCCAGCATCAGCAGGTTGAGCTTTTTCTCACCGTTTTCACTGTGGACGGCACTTATCAGCATGCCGCAGGAATCAATTCCCATCATCTTTCTAGGTGGAAGGTTGACGATGGCCACGCAGGTCTTGCCGACCAGTTCTTCCGGTTCATAGTATTCCTTGATGCCGGAGAGAATGATGCGGTCGGTTCCGGAGCCGTCATCCAGTACAAACTGGAGAAGCTTCTTGCTCTTTGGAACAGCTGTGCATTCCTTGACCTTGACAACACGGAAATCTGACTTGCTGAAGGTTTCAAAGTCTACCCGGTCTTCAAACAGCGGTTCAACCTCAACGTTGGAGAAGTCGATTACTTCCGGCTGTTCGCCCTTAGTCGGAATAACACGCTTTACGGTATTGATTTCAGACTTTAACGGTCTCATGGTAGGGAACAGCAGTACTTCTCTGATGGTGTCAGCGTCTGTCAGCAGCATGACAAGTCTGTCAATGCCGATGCCCATGCCGCCGGTAGGAGGCAGACCGTATTCCAGCGCTTCAATGTAGTCGACATCCATTTCAGTGGCTTCTTCATTGCCCTTGTTCTTTTCATCGACCTGAGCCTGGAATCTGGCTCTCTGATCGATTGGGTCATTGAGCTCGGAGAAGGCATTGCCGTATTCGTGTCCGTCAATGAATAATTCGAAACGGTCAGTAAATCTCGGGTCCTCGGCATTTTTCTTGGCCAGCGGAGAGATTTCAATTGGATAACTGTAAACAAAGGTAGGCTGAATCAGGTTTTCCTCAACGTACTTGTCAAAGAACTTTTCAATGACATGTCCGTAATTCTTTTCATGTTCCAACAGTTCGATTTCATGTTCCTTTGCCAGGGTAATGGCCTGTTCATCGCTGGTTACCTGATAGAAGTCAACGCCGCTGTATTCCTTAATGGCATCGACCATGGTAACTCTCTTGAAAGGCCCCTTCAGGGAGATCTGCTTGCCCTGATAGGTAATGTCGGTTGTTCCCAGTACATCTTTGGCAACAGTCTCGAACATTCCCTCAGCCATGTCCATCATGCCATGCATGTCAGAGTAGGCAACGTAGAATTCAATTGTGGTGAATTCAGGGTTATGCATCGGGTCCATTCCTTCGTTTCTGAACAGACGGCCGATTTCATAGACACCTTCAAATCCGCCGACGATCAGTCTCTTTAAAGGAAGCTCGGTGGCTATTCTTAAGTACATGTCCACATCAAGAGTGTTATGATGAGTGGCAAACGGTCTGGCATTGGCTCCGCCCAGAATGGTATTGAGCACAGGAGTTTCAACTTCGATGAGCCCCTGTCCGTCAAAGTAACGCTGAATTGATCTGATGATCTTCGGACGGGTGAAGGCGATCCTTCTGGCGTCCTCGTTCATGATGAGGTCAACATATCTTCTTCTGAATCTTTCTTCCTTGTCGGTAAGACCGTGGAACTTTTCCGGTAAAGGTCTTAAGGCCTTGGAAAGGTGAGTATATGTCTCTGCCTTGACAGAGAGTTCACCAGAATCTGTTTTGACTACTACGCCTTCGATGCCGACGATATCGCCGATGTCACTGGCCTTGAATATTTCATAAACATCATCACCGACTGAGCCTTTGTTGACAACGACCTGGATCTGACCGTCGCGGTCCTGCAGGTGCATGAAGCCGATCTTGCCCATTCTTCTCTTGGACATGATGCGTCCGGCGATGGATGCGTGCTGATTTATTTCTTCTAATTCTTCCTTGGTTTTGTCACCGAACAGTTCACGTAACTGCCGGGAACGGTGGGTACGATGGTAGGCCTTGCCGAAAGGATCGATTCCCTTGGCTCTCAGTTCTTCCATTTTCTGTCTTCTGACTAATTCCTGATCACTAAAGTTTTCGGCCATATTAAAAACCTCCTTAAGCATAACTATTATAAACTAATTATTGTATAATAAGAATATGAAAATAACTGTTTTGACTGACAATAATTCACTGATAGACCGCTATTATCTGGCTGAACCGGCATTCAGCCTTTTCATTGAGGAAGCCGGTAAAAGGATACTGTTTGATACCGGGTACTCCGATGTTTTCCGTCGAAACGGCGAGAAGATGGGGGTTGATTTCAGCCTGATAGATACGATCGTCATCTCTCACGGGCATAATGATCATACCGGAGGCCTGCAGTATCTTTCTGATCTTAAGCAGAACATCGAGGTTTATGCACACCCTGAAGCTGATGAAGACAAATCCTACAAAGGGCTGGATATTTCAATGCCGGTGAGATTTGAACGGCTGAAAGACAACTTCAGGCTGATTCTGAGCCGAAAGCCAATGAATATCACGGACAGACTGGTATTTCTGGGTGAAATAGAAAGAAAGTGGCAGCAGGTTGCTCCATTGGAAGGGGATGATCTGAAAGATGATACTGCCATGGTCTATAAGGGTGAGAAAGGTCTGTTCATCATCACCGGATGTTCCCACAGTGGAATAATCAACATCTGTGAATACAGTAAGAAGGTAACAGGCATAAACCGCATCAGCGGTATAATCGGTGGTTTCCACATGCTGGATAATGACCGGCTGAACAGGGAAGTACGGGACTATTTCCGGAAACAGGACATTGATGTCATCTATCCGTGTCACTGCACTGATCTGAAGGCCAAGATTGCTCTCTCCCGGGTTGTGGATATCAGGGAGGTCGGAGTAAGCCTGCAGTTGGAAATATATTGACATTCCATAGGGATGATGTATTATAAAAAAGGTTAACTGCTTAACCATTATCGGAGGTACCTGCGATGACAGAAAGGGAAATCATCTATAAGCTCAGAAGAGTCATGCAGCTGGGAAGGTGGCATATCTCTCTGAAGATCAAGGATCTGGAAGACAGCTATTACGGTCAGCTGAGCCTTTTGAGGTATGTCAGTGATCATCCCGGCTGTACTCAGAAGGACATGGCGGAACACTTTGCCGTCAGCAAGGCAGCCATTACCAAGACCGTAAAGCGCATGATTGACAACGGTCTGCTGGAGAGAAAGACCAATGAGCGGGATGAAAGAAAGTATGAAGTTTACTGCACGGAAAAGGGGAACCGGATCCATCAGCAGGGTTCGGAAGTATTCAAAGACGTTGAACAGCTTACTTTCCGAAACTTCACCGCTGAAGAGCTGCGGCAGCTAGGCAGTTATATTGACAGGATTATGGATAATCTGGAAACGGATTATTCCCGCAACAAGTCAATAAGAGAACTCAATGAGGAAACAGAAAAATAAAGATTCACTTCACAGTGAATCTTTTTTCTTATTGTCGCAGACAGATACCATGTGCTATGCGCGTGGTACAGGACCTTTTAGTGTGAAAAAAGACGCTAATTCCGGATATAATTTATGTGGCCTGGCAG
>SVBJ01000021.1 GCA_015058955.1 Erysipelotrichaceae bacterium | reverse complement strand
ACCCCACTTCAGTTCAAATCTGAAATGGGGTTCTAGGCCTTTTTTATGAACTGTCTACTTTTTCTTGACTAGTTCAGGACGGGAGTTTTACTGTGACATTAACAGACCGATGAGCTTGATCTTTTCCCACATCAGCTTATCAGGCAACTGCAGTACCGGAGTGCTGGCTGAAAGGTTTCTGGCATTTAATCCTGCCTGGCGGCATACTTCCCTGATGCGGAAAAGATGATAATCAGAAGAGATGACCACGATCTTGCCGGTGGTATTGATCATCCCCTTGGCATAGGATATGTTGGTCTTGGTACTGGTGGAACCATCCTCCAGCAGCAGTCTGCTTTCCGGGATTCCAGCCTTGACGATGTAATTCTTCATGGCCAGGGCTTCAGAAATTGAAGATCCTCTGGTCATTCCCCCGCATAATACTGCCACGGTATTGGGATTTTGCTGAAGGTATTCAATTGCCTTATCGCATCTGGCTTTCAGGATCTCATCCATCTGATCATCAACCAGACCGAAACCCATTACCAGAACATAATCTGCCCCTTCTGTATTCTTATCATTACCCGACAACAGCATGAAGCCGGAAAAGGCACTGTTAAGCAGCAGGGTCAGAACAAATATCAGCGAGAGAACTCTGCCTGCCAGATATACCTTATTCTGTACTTTCAGGATAACCGAGAATATGGCCAGTTCCACGATGGTAATAAGCAGCCACAGCATGGCATGGACCCAGTTATCGGTAAACATCCAGCCTGTATAAGCGATGTGCAGAATCATGTAGATTATGATCAGAACATTGGAAAAACCGAACCTTCTCTTCTTTCTGGCTTCTTCCGGTTCGTCGAATTCTTCCTCTTCAGTTTCTTCGTTTTCCTGATATTCACTCAGGTATTCATCATCCATGCCTATATTATAGCACATTTACTTTGAACGGCTTCAATGATAAGATTGAGGTGTATTACGAAAGGAGTTAACACATGAAATATCCATTTCCAAAAGTTGATCTGCATTTCCATCTGGATGGTTCCATCGTCCCGGAAGTAGGCTGGCGGATTGCCCAGGAAGAAGGCGTTGACCTTGACATTCCTACCTACGAAGACTACATCAAGCTGACAACAGTACCGCCTCTGTGCACAGATGTCTTTGAATATCTGGCCAAGTTCGGACCGATCGTCAAAATGATGCAGACCAGGGAACACCTTACCAGAATTACCTATACAACAATTAAGAGAGCCCGTGATGAGGGACTGTTCTATGTCGAAATAAGATTTGCTCCGCAGCTTCATTGCGAAAAGCAGCTGACTCAGCGCGACGCTGTTGAAGCTGTACTTGAAGGTGTCAGAAAGGCAGCCGTTGATTTCCCTGAAATCAAAGTCGGTATCATCTTATGCTGCATGATCGAATTATATGACAACCATGAGGAAAACATGGAAACAGTCAGACTTACCGAAGAATACCTTGGCAAAGGTGTTGTCGGAATTGACCTTGCCGGCGGTGAGGACAGTGTACCTATGGCTCATTATGCTGACCTGTTCGTTGATTATCACAGAAAAGGTCTGCCAATGACCATTCATGCCGGAGATAACGGCATTCCGCAGAATGTTGCCACAGTCATTGACTGGGGTGCCACCAGAATCGGACACGGCAAGCACTGCTGGTATGACAAGGACGTCATGCAGAAGGTCATTGATACCGGTGCTACTCTGGAAGTATGCCTTACCTCCAACATTCAGTGCCGTACGGAAAACTCCTATCAGGAGCACCCAATGAAGAAACTGTACGACGCCGGTGTCAAGGTTACCTTCAACACTGATAACCAGAGCATTTCCAACATTACCCTGGAAGATGAATATGATCACGCCATCAACGATCTGGGCTTTACCTACAATGACCTGATCCTGTGCAACATCAATTCCATCGAATGCTCATTCATGCCGGAAGAAGACAAACCTGCTTACATTGAAAAGCTGAGAAGCTATCTCAAGTAAAAAACCGTTTTATGGCTAATTAAAGACATATCATCGCGATATGTCTTTTTTCAGAATGCTATCTCTTTTACGGCAGCTTTCAGATTGTCTACAGCTTCCTTATGGTCATGCGGGAATACCCTTCCGTTATCCATGGTTGAGTATACTTCATGGCCTTTTCTTGTTTCCTCATCCCGGCTGCCGACAACCAGTATCACTCGTTTCCCCTGTGATCTTCTGATTATGCCGTCTATCACCTTCCCGTGAAAGCTCTGGAAATCCAGTCGGCCTTCACCGGTTATGATGATGTCACAGTCTTTGATCAGTTTCTCATAGTTAATGATGTCCAGGATCATGTCAATTCCCTTTTTCACGCGGGCATTGGTAAACGCCATAAGTCCATAGCCCAGACCCCCGGCAGCCCCGGCCCCCGGTGTCTCTGCCATGTCAATGGAAAGATCCCTTCTGACCACTTCTGCCAGATGTCTTAATCCTTCATCCAGGTATGCAATGTCAGCATCATCTGCCCCTTTCTGACGGGCAAAGACATAACTGGCGCCCAAAAGACCATACAGAGGATTGTTGACATCGCATACTGCTGTTATTGAAGCATCACATCTGGCGGGTTCAATTCGGCAGATATCCTTAAGAGTCTCGCCGGTCGGAACAAACTCTTCGCCTTTTTCATTAAAGAATCTGGTACCCAGGGCAGCAGCATAACCGCAACCCCCATCCGTGGTACAGCTTCCGCCTAAACCGATGAAGATGTTGTTGATTCCCCTGTTGATGGCATCCTTTACCAGCTGACCTACACCGTAAGTCGTGGTAAGACGCGGATTCATCCTTCCTTTTACCAGAGGCAGTCCGGCACAGCTGGCCATCTCAATCACGGCAGAATTATCTTCAGAAAACCAGGCATACTCAGCCTTCAGAGGTTCCTGATAAGGTCCGCTTACTTCTACCCGTATCCTTTCACCTTTTCTGCCCCGCAATACGGCATCAACAGTACCTTCACCGCCGTCAGCCACCTCCACGGCCAAAACATCATAATCAGGATGTTCGGCCAGAATGGTTTCTCTGATTATGCTGCCGGCTTCTCTGGATGACAGTGTTCCCTTGAAGGAATCTGGTATTACAAGTATCTTCATCTTTATCCTCTTACACAAAAGGCGCCCGAAGCGCCCCATTTTTTAAAAACTCTGATTAATTATCTGATGTTAGGCATTCTCACGGCATCACCGGTGCTGACATCCCAGAACTTGTAGGATGCAGACGGATTTCTGCTGTCATTGTTGCCAACGGTAACACCATATTCACTCAGTACATCAAAAGAATATGACTCGCAGTCATAGTGAAGGATCTCATGGCCCTTTACCATGATCTTGGAGATCCTGGCTTCATTGAGTCTGACATTGTGCTGATGTTCATAGGCCAGTTCTCTGATGAAACCGGCTGTTGTTCCCGGAACAGCTTCCTTACCGGAGATCTGACCGGCCCTGGATTCGTAATACCAGTCAGTCCACTTGCCTTCAACCAGATCAGCAACATAGTACTCATCATAGACACCTTTATCCATGAAATACCAGCACTTATTGCCCTTTCCGCCAATATATACGACCTTGTCCGCATAGGCTATTACAAATTCAAAACCATCATGCTTCTCTACCAGGTCAAAAAAGTTTTTCTCATTCATACAAACACTCCCTGTAATCTGATATTGCATCAACATTATTATTGTATCCATTATTCGCGGTTTTCGCAATCAGTACAGAACAACAAAAAAAGGATATGAATCAGATTCATACCCTTCTTTTTTCATAAAATGATACTACCGGGCAATGTGAATTTCGTCGCCTTCAATAGCAAATGCCTGTTCAAGTTTCTCCGTGAGTTCTTTCATTGACATGATCTTGTTTAAAACAACTACACGCGGATAGTCCTTAATCCGAGGAGCAATGTCCTTTCCGACGACGAATAAGTCTGCTGATCTGACACTGATCTCTGACAGAGAAGTATGATCAACCTCCACGCCCTCGATTCCAAGGTTCTTCAGAGCCTTCTCGATGTTCATCTGAACCATCAGAGAGCTGCCTAAACCTGAACCGCAGCAGCACATGATTTTACGAATTTTTGCCATAACAACTGCACCTCCTTGTGTAAAGCAAATTCTATTTGTTTTTTAATTAATTACTTTTCCTGGCCGTTCTTGAAACCGCTTAAGACCATTGGTAATGCGAAGACAACGACGCAGATGATCAGTAATGGAATGCCCTTAACTACCTTTGCCAGATTACCGAACACTAATGCCATCCATGAGAAGTCAGCATCTGAGAATGTTGAACCCTTGTCTAATGCATCGAATACCGGCATACATAATGCTGGTAAGAATGTAATGATCAAGCCATGTACGAATGAGCCGAGAACGCAACCCTTAAGACCACCTTCAGCGTTACCGAATACACCAGCAGAAGCTCCGCAGAAGAAGTGAGGAACAACACCTGGCAGAATCAGTGCTAAGCCTATACCTGCATTGTTTAATGCGATCAGGACGATCAGACCAACAACGCCGCCTAAGAATGATACTAAGAAGCCGATCAGAACTGCGTTAGGAGCATATGGGAATACAACTGGGCAGTCGATTGCAGGTACAGCACCTGGAACGAGCTTTTCAGCAATACCCTTGAATGCAGGAACGAGTTCACCAACGATCAGACGTACACCAGACAGAATGATGTATACAGCACCTGCGAAGTTTAAGCCTCTCTTGATAGCCCATACAGCCCAGTGAGTCTTTGTGTCGCCAGCGCCCATCAGTTCTGCTAAGTTAGCGAACTGAGCTGGATCTTCCTTCAGGATTCCCTTGCCAACAGCTACTGCTGTTACAACGAGGAAGAATACTACCATTGTGATACCGATTGAAACAGTGGTGTCACGTAAGAATGTTAAACGCTGAGGGAAGTTCAGTTCTTCTGTTGACCTGCTGCCCTTGAATAACTTACCGCACTGAGCTGCTACCCAATAGCCGAAGCCACCGAAGTGACCGAAACCTAATTCATCAGTTTCAACAATCTTTTCCATGGATGAATGCAGGAACCAAGGTGAGAATGCAGAAATGAATGCCAGTAAGCATCCACCGGCAAGCCACAGTGTGAATCCGCTTAAGCCGCCTAATGGGCCTAATAAGACTGCCAGCATGCAAGCCATGTATAAGCTGTGGTGACCTGTTAAGAAGATGTAATGCATCTTTGAGAAACGTGCAAGAACAATGTTCAGGATCAAACCGATAACCATGATATATGAAGTATCAAGACCGAACTTAGTTAAAGCCATAGCAACGATAGCTTCGTTGTTCGGAACGGTACCAGTCATATTGAATGTCCAGTTAAACAGTTCGCCGAAAGCGTTTAATGATTCTGTCTGAATGACGCCAGCACCAGCACTTAATACTAAGAAACCAACGATTGTCTTGATAGTGCCCTTGATAACGTCTTCAACAGGCTTCTTCTGGAGGATCAAACCTACCATAGACAGCAGACCTACTAACATAGCAGGTGTTGCCAAAATGTTAAGAATAAAATCTAGCATATAATCTCCTTTCTTTTATTATTTGCTATTTTTATATGCTCTACATCTCCGCATTTTCGATAAACAGGTCATATATCTCCTGCGGTGATGTGGATGCCAGTATCTGCTGTTCCTTGTCTTCATCTCCGAAGATGCTGGAAACAGCTACGATTCCAGACATGTGCTGTGTATGGTCCACGGCACATAAGGCTACCAGGCAGCGTACGTCATTCTTTTCTTCGGTAAATGCTACCGGTTCCTTGAGAATGGTACATGCCAGCTGTGTCTTTGAAACACCGGCCTCGCTGGAAGCATGAATCAGAGCCATGTGGTCAGTCAGAACATAATACGGGCCATATTGATCTGTCATTTTCAGAACAGCCTCTTCATATTCATCTGTGCAGCAACCATCCTTTACCAGTGGTTCCAGAGCCAGATGGATTGCCCGCTTCCAGTCTTCAACAGACTCGACAATAACGCAATTTTCAACTTTGATTAAATCCTGTATCATGAATAACCTCCCCCGTCAAAAACCAAAACGCATAAAAACCCTCTTTTTATGTAATCATGCTGTTTATCCGTTTTCTGACGCTATTTCATACTTTCATTATATACCATATGTGTTGAATTAAAAGAATTATTTGTTCGTTCTGTAGCATATGAGAACTGAACGTTAAATTTCATTATAATAAACTTCTTCATTTATGTCCATAACGCTGTATAATAATAGTTGGAGGTATTGTTTATGACCCCGAAAATGGCGGGTACGATCGTCGTACTCATTATGATAGCTGTTGCTATACCTATGTTCATCAGAACGGCCATCTGGAACCGTTTCCTGAAGTACATGAAACAGGACAAGGAAGAAGAAGCCCTGAAGATACTGAACAGTTCATATTACAAGATGATGTTCGGTGCCTACAGCCAGAAATGGAATCTGCTGCGTTTCTATATTTCCCGCAATGACACACCGCAGGTAAAGGAACGCATAAAAGCCCGGCTGGCTGATAAGTTTGCCCCGAATGAAGCCTATCAGATCTTCAGCAACGGATTCTTCTACTTCATGTCACTGCATGATGAAGAAATGTGTTCAAAACTGTTAAGTCGTCTTGATGATGTCACCGAAGGAGAACAGAAGGAATACTTCCACATGCTCTACCGCGTAATGATCGAACAGAAACACGAAGATATTGAAGCTGTTACCAAACTGATTGAAGCGAAGGAAAAGGAAAAGGATTCCAATTCCAAGAATCAGCAGCTGGGAATGCTGGAATACCTGCTGGGCATTCAGTATCATTACCGGGGTGATTCCAAGGAAGCCGACAAGTGGCTCAGAAAAGCCAAGAACAACGTCAAGGGCTCCCCGTTGGAAAAGGAAATCAAGAAAATAATCCATTAGGAAAAGACAGGAGGATATCATGGAATTATTAGTCGATACCGCGAATTTAAAAGACATTGCTACTGCCTGCGAATATTTCCCAATCGCCGGAGTAACCTGCAACCCTTCAATCGTAAAGAAAAGTGCCAATCCTGACGATTTCTTTGCACATGTAAGAAAGATCAGAGAGATCATCGGCAAGGAACGTACCCTGCATGTTCAGGTAGTTGCCACTGACAGCGACACAATGATGAAGGAAGCCAAAGCTCTTGTTGAAAACGTTGATGAAGACGTCTACATCAAGGTTCCTGTTACCAAGGAAGGTCTGAAGACCATCATCAGACTGAAAAAGGAAGGCTACAACGTAACCGCAACAGGCGTCTATGATACCATGCAGGCTTACTATGCTCTGGCAGCCGGTGCTGACTACATCGCCATTTATGCCAACCGCATGACCACATATGGTGTTGACCCTAACCTGCTGTATCAGGATGTTCAGAACAAGATCGAACGCGAAGGACTTCCTACAAAGTTAGTTGCTGCCAGCTTCCATACAGCAGGCCAGTTAAGAGAAGCCTACACCAACGGCTGCGAAGCCATTACTGCTCCGCTTGACATGATGATGGCTACCTTCGGTAACGAGAACGTCAACAAGGCCATTGAAAACTTCACCAAGGACTGGGAATCAATGTACGGTGAAGGCGCTACTCTTTTAAACGCCAAGAGATAAAAATGAATGAAGCTGTCATTTCATAGTGGCAGCTTTTTTAATACCTAAAGGAGAATTAACATGCCAATACAGATATCACCTTCAATAATGTGTGCCAAAGTTGAGGAATTCTATGATTACTGCAAGCTGGCTGAGAAAGTTGGCTGCCCTTTCATCCACTTTGACATCATGGACGGACATTATGTTAAAAACAGTGCCCTGGGTACTCAGCAGTACAAGGACATCAAGAGAATTACTAACCTTCCAATCGACATCCATCTGATGGTAACCAATCCCGAGGATTACATTGAAATGTTTGATGTTCAGCCCGGGGACCGTGTGGCATTCCATCCGGAAACCTCACAGCATGCCTTCAAACTGCTGCAGGCCCTTCACAGCAAAGGTATAACCGCCGGTCTGGCTGTAATACCGGGAATGTCACTGCACTACATTGAAGAACTGCTGATAGAAACTGACTTCATTCTGGACATGACCATTAATCCTGGTTTCGGCGGTCAGAAGATAGTTCCGGGAGGAATGGACAAGATAAAGAGAATGCGTCAGTTCCTTGATGAGCACAGTGACAGACACATACCGATCCTGATTGACGGAAATACCGTCATCGATAACGCCAAGCAGATGTACCTTAACGGTGCTGACGTACTGATCGTTGGGCCAAGCACCCTGATGAAGGGACCGGACAGATTTGAAGAACTGTACTATGCCTATAAAAAGGAAATAGACGCTGTCAAATAGTTTAAAACATGTTGACTATTATACCCCCTAGGGGTATACTGATTACGTAAATCAAGGGAGGATAAATTATGAAATTGAATAAATACATCGATCACACATTGTTAAAGGCAGATGCCACCAGAGAACAGATCGTCAAGCTGTGCCAGGAAGCCAGGGAATATGACTTTGCCTCAGTATGCGTCAACAGCTGCTGGGTAGCTACCTGCAAGAAGGAACTGGAAGGCACTGATGTCAAGGTATGTACGGTAATAGGTTTCCCATTAGGAGCCATGAATCCGGTAGCCAAGGCGTATGAAGTAAAGGAAGCTTTGGCAGATGGGGCTGATGAATTCGATACAGTTATCAATGTAGGAGCCTTAAAGGGCGGAAACATCGACTATGTAACCGATGACATCGCCGCAGTGGTAAAGGCAGCCAATGGCAAGACCGTGAAGGTGATCATTGAGACCTGCTTACTGACAGATGAAGAAAAGGTAGAAGCCTGCAGATGTTCTATCCATGCGGGAGCAACTTTCGTCAAGACTTCAACGGGATTCTCAACAGGGGGAGCAACACCTGAGGATGTCAAGCTGATGTATGATACAGTACACCAGGCCGGATTAAAGGTAAAGGCAGCAGGCGGCATCAGAAGCTTAGCTGATGCTCAGAAGATGATAGAGGCTGGTGCTGAGAGATTAGGCTGCAGTGCCGGCAAGAAGATAATGGAGGATTACGAAGCAGCAAAATAAAGGCTTGCTTAAGTAAGGATAAACGAAGCCATTTGTGTATTGCAGATGGCTTTTTTCTGTTTATCTTCCCTTCTGCCGCAAATATTGTGTATAAAATGATAAATGATTCTATTATAATAAAATTAACAAAATGCAAGGAGGCAATACAATATGGAAAAGATCCTGTTACGGGAGAACGGTTTACAGGAAAACTGTTCTGTCTGTGGCAACAAGCTGACAAGATTCGGCAGCAAGGTACTTAAAGACGGTATGCTGTGCCGCAACTGTGCCAAGCTCGCTTCTGAATGGCTTGAAGACGCTGACTTTGCCGAAATGACCGTAGAGCAGATCAGGGAACACCTGGCTTACCGTCAGGAAAACCGGGAAAAGCTCGCCGAGTTCAAGGGCAGCAAAGTCGTCGACGGCAAATACAGTCTGTTCATTGATGATGAAAGCAAGGACTTCCTCATCAGTAAGCGTTCAGACTATGTTCAGGACAACGCTGATTTACTCAACATCAATGAGATCAGAAAAGTCCGCATCGTGGAAAGAAAGTATCTGAATAAGGACGGATCAGATGTCTGTGTACAGTTATTACTCAGACATCCGCAGTTCAGTTCACTGAAGTTCCAGGTAAACGAATTCGGCTGCCTTAACAGGGACAGCGAAGAATATCAGCAGGCTTTGAAGCAGGCCTACGAGTACGTAAATGCGCTTAAGGAAAGGAAATAGGAGGTAAACTGATGGAATCAAATTCACAGGGCAGAAAAAAACACATGGTTGAAGGAAATGTTCAGAAAATAGTCAGAACTGAAGAAGTTGTTGAAGAAGCAGTAAAAGATGCCAGAACTGAACTGGCCACAACGGCACAAGCCAGTGCCAAGATGAAAGGTGCCGGACGCAAGAAAGGCTTTTTGGCCAAGATTGCCGACCTATTCAAGAAGTAAGGTTGAAGAACATGTTTAAAAGAAAGTTTTTAACCAAAGGACTGATCCTTCTGTTATCCTGCTGCATGTTGCTTCCGGTTTCCGGATGCAAGCCACAGGAACGTGGATTATTTGACTACTATTACCCTTCTGGCACAACATATACGACCCAATGGAAGCTCGGCAGCAATGTCGGCAAGTTAAACTCATCAGTCGTAAATACCGTCAGACCAAAATATACAAAGATCGTCGGTGACAATAAAGACGTTGTAACCTTAATGGTCTACATGTGCGGATCTGACCTGGAGTCAAGAGGTGCCATGGGTTCCTACGACATTCAGGAAATGGCCAGTGCCGCCCTCAGCTCCAACGTCAATCTGATACTTTACACAGGCGGAACTACCAAGTGGCACATTAACCAGATAAGCACCAAGAACAATGCGATTTATCAGGTTTTCCCGGGACAGTTGGGACTGCTGGTAGAAAATGCCGGTAATGCTCCGATGGTAAGTCCTGCCACCCTGACAAGTTTCATTGAATTCTGCGAAACCAACTTTAAGGCAGACCGTTACGGACTGATCCTCTGGGACCACGGTTCAGGTTCAATCGGCGGTTACGGCCGTGACGAAAAGTATTCTAACTACGGTTCAATGTCCCTGGCCGGCATCGACCAGGCTCTGACCGATGCTGATGTCAAGTTTGACTTTGTCGGCTTTGATGCCTGCTTAATGGGCAACACCGAAACAGCCCTGATGCTGGCAGAACATGCTGACTATCTGATTGCTTCCGAAGAATCAGAACCTGGTATCGGCTGGTATTATACAGACTGGCTGAATGCCTTAAGCAAGAACACTTCAATGCCGACCGTTGAGATCGGTAAGGCAATCGCTGACAGCTTTGTCAGTGAATGCAAGACAAGAACACCAAAACAGCCTGCTACCCTTTCAGTAGTAGACCTCGCTGAAATACAGGATGTAGTTGACAATAAGCTCTCTGCCTTCTCAAAATCTGCTTCATCAATGATAACGAACAAGGAATACAGAACCATTGCCGCTGCCAGAAGCGGAGCCAGAGAGTTCGGCAGTCAGGCTAACGTTGACCTGATCGACCTGGTTGACATGGCCAGCAGCATTGATACACCTGAAGCCAAGGACCTGGTTTCATCACTGCTGGAATGCATCAAGTACAACAATACCACCAGCACCATGAGCAACTCCTACGGTCTGTCAATCTACTTCCCGTACAGATCAAGTCAGTATCTCAAGACCGTAACCAACACTTATGAAAAGATCGGAATGAACTCTGACTATACCCAGTGCATCCGCAACTTCGCCGCTTATTCAACCGGCGGCCAGGTATCTTCAGGCGGTAACTACAACGCTACCCAGTCCTTCCAGTCCTACAATACCCAGAACTATCAGACCCAGAACAGCAGCGACAGCATCTACGATCTGCTTAACCTGTTCTCTTCAGGTTCACAGCAGGTACAGCAGCAGTCCAACTATTCCCCATTACTGGAACTGGGACTCAACCTGTTGCTGCAGAGCCTGATGGGAGGCAGCAGAGGTCTGGCTGACTACATCGCTGAGAACCACTTCGATGCTGATCTGACCTGGAAGAACGGCAAAATCAAGCTGACCGAAGAACAGTGGAGTCTGGTTGATGACCTCAAGGTCAACATGTTCATTGATGACGGCAAGGGCTACATCGACATGGGCTGTGACAACATCTATGACATCGATGCCAAGGGCAACCTGCTCAAGATAACCGACAAGACCTGGCTGGCAGCTTCCGGTGACGGTCAGAACTGGATCGTAATTCCTTATTACTATCTCTACTGCACAAAGGATGGCGAAAAGGTCGTTAACAGTGTCGGCAAGATTCCGGCAAGGATCAACGGAGAAAGAGCCAATCTGCTGCTGGAACTGGACGATGAGGGAATCGAACTGGCCGGTGTAAACTACCGGTATGACGATGCCGATGTAATAGCCAAGTATACTTCTGAACTGACTGAAGGCGACAAGATCGAATTCATCGCCGGTTACTATGATTACAATGGCAATTACCAGGCTTCATATGTACTCGATGGTTCAATCATCTTCAAGGACAAACTGTATTTCGGTGATGTCAGCATTGCCGACTACAAGACCAAGTCAACCTATCAGTTCAGAGATATCTATCAGCAGAACTACTGGACTACTCCAATGGAGTAAAGCTGATATCCAGTAACTGAAGCACATAAAAGAAGGATCATCCGATCCTTCTTTTTCATTATTATGATTTAGATTTTACAGTAAACCCTTGACTGTATTTACCAGATCATCAGCTGTAAGCTTGAATTCCTTCTGCAGCCAGTCAGGTGTTCCAACCTGTCCGAACTGATCCATGCAGCCATGACGCTTGAATGGAACAGCAATGCAGTTTTCCGCAAGAACTTCAGCAACGGCTGAACCCAGACCACCGATGATTGAATGGTTTTCAAAAGTAACAACGGCCTTCTTGCCCTTTACTTCTGATAATACCAGTTCCACGTCAAGAGGCTTGATGGTGAACATGTCGATAACTTCAGTGGAAATTCCTTCCGCTTCCAGCTTTTCAGCAGCATCCAGAGCATCGGATACCAGCTGACCGGCAGTGATGATCAGAACATCCTTGCCTTCCTTAATGACATTGCCCTTGCCAAGTTCAAATGTTGAACCAGGTTCATAGACATTGCGGACATCCTTACGGTTGGCACGTACATAATGAATACCCTTCATCTTGGCGAATTCTCTGACGATCCATTCCAGCTGAACGGCATCGGCAGCATCGCAGACAACAGCGGTAGGCATTGCTCTCATTAAGGCAACGTCTTCCCAGGTAGTATGAGTACCGCCATTAGGACCTACCGTGAAGCCCGGGTCGGAACCGTAAACATTGATGGTATTGAAGGCATAGGCACCGGAGAGATATAACTGGTCATATACACGTCTGGTAGCGAATGGTCCGAAAGTATGAATGAATGGCTTGAATCCCTGTACGGATAAACCCGCAGCGATGCCAACCATGTCAGCTTCAGCAATACCGCACTGAACATATCTGTCCGGATGAGCTTTTTCTATGATTGTTGAGCTGCTGGCACCGGCCAGGTCAGCTTCCAGCATGACAACCTTGTCATCAGTATTCATTACATCAGAGATCGTCTGCATTACAACCTTGGCTAAAGGTGTACCCTTCTTGTTGCGTTCTTCAGTTAACTTGAACATTATGCTTCCTCCTTTGCGATGAATTCCTTCAGCTCAGCCATGGCATCATCAGCGGCCTTGTTGATTTCGTCATTATTGAACTTGACGGAATGGTTGCTCTTGAGTTCCTCAAAGTACTTGACACCCTGACCTTTGATGCTGTCCAATACGATGCAGTTTGCGCTTTCCTTATTAGCCTGAGCCTTCTCAATTGCTTCAGCGATGGCTTCAATGTCATCACCTTTTACCTTCTGTGTATAGAAACCAAAGGCTTCCATCTTCTTAACATAGTCAAACGGATACAGAACATCCTTGGTGTAGCCGTCCAGCTGACGCTTGTTATCGTCAATGATGACGATGCAGTTGCTCAGTTTTCTGGCGGCGACAAACTGGAAGGCTTCCCAGCACTGTCCTTCATTTAATTCACCGTCACCGACAATCATGTAAGTGAAACGGTTCTGTCCTTTCAGTCTCTGTCCCAAGGCTATTCCAGCTGCAGAGCTTGTTCCCTGTCCAAGTGATCCTGTTGTCATGTCAACACCAGGAGTCTTGCTTCTGTCAGGATGTGAAGGCAGTTTTGTTCCGCCATCATTCAGAGTCATCAGCCATTCCTTAGGGAAGAATCCTCTTTCAGCCAGGGCTGAATACCAGGCCGGTCCTGAATGTCCCTTAGACAGAACTACCATGTCACGGTCTTCCATCTGAGGGTTGGCAGGATCAACATGCAGTACCTTACCGTAAAGTACTGCCATAAGTTCGACGATTGACATTGAACCGCCCAGATGACCATAGCCACGATGCTTCAGCAGTTCAATGACATCCAAACGGATCTTAGCTGCCAGTAACTCCAGCTTTTTCTTTTCTACTTTATCCATCATTACCTCCCAATATATTAGATAATATCTGCTATATACATTATAGACCATTACATCTGACAATTCACTGATAAATCCATAAAAGAGAACAATTTATCAGTCTCACATGTTATACTTGAAAACAGGATAACACCCAGCTTAACAGAATCAACCGGGAGGATCAGCATGCAATACAGATTCATAGGCCACGATACCGTTAACTTCACAAAGGAAAACCCGGATTACCCGGGCATAACTAATCCATTCAGACTATATGACATTCTGTCAACCATCTGGTGCAGGGAAACCTGTGCTCCTCGCATGCAGAAGGACTGGAATGAAAATAACATCACCTGGGGACAGTGTTCGATAACTGCCTTCCTGGTCCAGGACATTTTCGGCGGCAGGGTCTATGGCGTACCGCTTAGTGACGGCAGTGTTCACTGTTATAATGAAGTGGAAGGACAGGTATTTGACCTTACCAGTGAGCAGTTTCTGCCTCAGATCCTTAACTATGAAAACAATCCTGAACAGTTCCGCGAAATGCATTTTGCCAAAGAAGAGAAATATCAGAGATATCTCCTGCTGAAACAGAAACTTAATGAGAAACTGAAAAATAACAACGGCTAGCCGTTGTTATTGTTTTCTTTGACTGTCATGACAGTTTTCTTTTCCTTACTGAAAATTCTGCTGATGAGGTTTGTTACAGGCTTTCTTAAAAGGACAAATGCAACTGCCAGTATGATGAGCTGCGGTAACCGGTAAATGACCCAGATTATCAGCTTTTCAGCATTTCTGAGGAAATTGCTCCGTGACCCGCTGCAGGCATTCAGCAGCTTCTGCAGGAAACTTGTTTCCGAATAAGTCTGAACTTCACGGATGGTCAGATCAATTGTTGAATAAGCCACATCAGCGTCCATGCTGTTCTTATATGACTTCAGCTGAGTGATCTCGGTTTCAACTTCACTTAATCTGGCTTCAATCTGAATGACATCGCTCAGACTTGAAGCCTGTGCCAGCAGCTGCAGCAGTCTGGCATGCTGGGTTTCCAGGGCTTCGATTCTTATTTCATTATTATTGTACTGTCTGGTAATGTTATCGACATTGGTAGAGATGTCAATTATGCTTCCGGAGCTGTCTCTTAAGCTCTGAATGAACTCATCAAAATGTTTGGCCGGTACTCTTACGGTAAGACGGAATGTTCGGCCGGAACCGCCGCTTTCTCTCATGCTCTGAGTTATGGCTTCGTACTGCTTCATGATTTCTTCCAGTTCTTTGGTAAGAGAACCGTAATCCTTGGTTTCCAGTACGATGGAACTGCGGTAGACCAGTTTCTCTTCCTCTACAGACATGCTGTCATTTGCCTGTGTCTTATGCTGAACAACACTGTATGAAGAGTCACCGTCAGCCGCATAATCACCGCCCATGCTGTAGTATTCAGACCGTGGCATTTCATAGACGTCCTCGGATTTCCCGGCGGCACAGCCAAACAGGAAAACCGCGCATAACAAGGTAATCATTATCTTTTTCATTTCCCATTCCTCCTGTTATCTTCCTATACCCTAATGACAGAAACTGATTAGTGAAAGTAACATAAAATTACTTCTTTTTTTAGCCTTCAATAACTGTTAAAATATAGTTTGCCTGCTGGCAGGAGGATAAGCAAATGAGTACAAATGTATATTCAGGTATAGATAAAATTCCAGCCGGAAGTGCTTCTGACAAGATAACCGAAGGATGTCTGGTTCTGGAAGGCGGTGCCTTCCGCGGTCTTTACACCCAGGGAGTTCTGGATGCCTTCATGCTTAATGACATAAACTTCCAATGCGTCGTGGGAACCTCAGCGGGGGCCATGGCCGGAATGAACTACGTGTCCGGAAACATCGGACGCAGTGCCCGTGCCAATCTGACCTACCGTCACAATTCCTATTACATCGGAGTCAAATCAGTAAGAAAGGCTCACAGTCTGATCAACCTGGATTTCCTGTTAAAGGACTATAATTCCATTGAACTGATAAACATCAGAAAGTTCTTTGATCCACGCAGAAGATTCGTGGCGGTCTGCACCAACTGTTCCAACGGTGATACTCTCTATTTTGACAGAGACTATTGCGGCAACATCTTTGATGCCATTAAGGCTTCAGCTACCATGCCGTTTGTTTCACCGATGGTCAACGTTGACGGCATCTACTGTCTCGATGGTGGATCCAGCTGCAAGATCCCTTATCAGTGGGCTCTTGATCAGGGCTATGAAAAGGTAGTGGTCATCAAGACCCGTGAAAACGGCTTCAGAAAAAAGGTCAGCGACCGAAAGCCGGCCCACCGCATATATATCAATCATCAGGCCTTTGCTGAAAAGCTGGATAATTCTCCGGCAGCCTACAATGCCCAGTGTGATGAACTGGAAGTACTGGAAAAGGAAGGCAGACTGTATGTCATGGCTCCAAGTCAGCAAGTGACGGTCAGCCGTGTGGAATCCGACATTGAAAAACTCGGTGACCTCTACTGGCTTGGTTACAATGACGCCCTGGCCTCTCTGGACAGTTTAAGAGAATACCTGAACAGATAAAAAAGCCCTGCGCAGCTATTGCTCAGGGTTTTATCATGCTTTAGGGGTATTTATTTCATGGCGTTTGCCAGATATCCGGTAAACAGTTTCATGAATTTCCTACTGTCAACATCCAGGGCATAATGAACGTTCCTGTCCGTTTCCAGCAGCAGATCGGCTGTTGTCATTAATCTTCCTCTGGCCTCTCCCTGCTGTTCAACGGTAAGTTTAATGTCATGCCATTCAGTGATTATGTCAGGGTTGAGAGCTGCTTCCACGGCCAGCGGATCATGCATGGCTCCGCCTATTATTCCCGTTTCATTGGCGTAATAATAGTATGCCATGTCATGGAAACACCTGCTTCGCTCCGTATTCATTTCCTTCAGGAAAGCGATGTCTTCTCCCATGATGATGGTTTTCAGGGTGACATCCAGACCGATGACTGTCAGCTGCAGCCCGCTTCCAAATACATATCCAGCAGCTTTCGGGTCATTGTAAATGTTGGCTTCAGCAAACGGAGTTATGTTTCCCCTGACGGTAAGGGCCCCACCCATTATGGCGATCTTGCCGCACTGAGCCATGGCTTCTCTGTCCGCCTTTATGGCATTGGCCAGGTTCGTCAGCGGTCCCAGACATACGATCGTCAGCTTTTCACGATATCTGAGAGATGCTCTAACCATGAAGTCCCAGGCCTTTGTTTCCTGGGCTTTTTTCGGATTATGCGAGAATTCAACATTACCGACACCATTGTTTCCGTGGATGACTTTCAGATGATCACTCACCGGCCAGTCATTACTTCCCCAGGGACACTTTGCCCCGGGATAAACATCCGTACAGTCATATCCCAGCTGGTATAAAACATCCAGGGTATTCCTGGTTGCATAATCCAGATAAGTATTGCCAAACGCCGTGGTAATGCCGATTATTTCCGTATCTTCCTTACCGCAGACCATGGCTATGGCCAGGGCATCATCGATGCCGGTGTCAACATCAAGGATCAGATATTTCGTGCATTTGCCTCCTTCCGTCATGGCGTTACACCGGTGACCGTTTCACCGGTCCAGGTAATGATCCCGCCGAACTCATAGACATTTCGGTAGCCCATTGCAGCCAGCTTTTCCGCAGCCTGCTTGCTGCGGTTACCGCTGCGGCAATAGACCAGGATGATCTGATCAGTATCCGGAAGCTTTTCCGGTTTTTCCTGATCTATGTTTTCATTGGGAATGCAGATCGCTCCCGGGATGTGTCCTTCGATGTACTCATCCATGCGGCGGACATCCACGATGACATGACCGTCATCTTTTGCCATCATCTCGGCAGCCTCTTCCTGACTGATCTGCTTATAAGTGATCTGTTCGGTATTTATGCATCCTGTCATGACGGCAATCATAAGCAGGATAAGAATTGAAATTAGTGTTTTCTTCATGTCTGTCATATGTCACGTGAGCGGAAGTCGGAATGCTTTTCTTCAGCATCCTTTATCATCTGAACAATGTATTCCAGAATTTCCCTGCGGAATTCATCATAACCCTGTGGGTGAGCCGTACCCATGGCGCTGATGTCTCCTTCTTCAAAGGAGAAACTGAGCTGGAACCATTCACTGTTGTTATAGTCCTCAGCACTCTTATCCCAGCCGTACCACTTAATCAGGTCATGCTTTTCCACAATGGCCTGTATCTCATCAAAGCCGATGTCCCGGTCAGGCATGTCGTAGTAATAGTTATACTTGCCAGGTTCAATGAATTCACCGGAAACGGAGTAGATCCTGACATCAAAGTTCTTGCGGCCTTCTCTTTGATGAGACAGCAGTATTTCATACTTGTCTTCACCGCTGTCACCGTGCTGCATGAAGTTTATCATGACATACTGCAGCGGACCGGAAACACCTTTTTCCATTCTCCGGTTATTGACCTTATCAACTGCTTTTTCAATCAGCGGCCTGATCAGTTCTTCAACCTCATTTTCAAAGGCGCCATAGCCGTCAGGGCAAGAATTGCTGCCATGGATACTCAGGGAACCGCCATCCTGGAAATACATGCTCAGAGTGAAAGAACTGCCATCCAGGACATTGTTGTTACTCTTATTATAACCGTTCCATCTGTAAGCCTTATGTTTCAGATACAGTTGCCGTATCTGATCAAGGATGGCTGCATCCGCTTCAACGGTTATTTCCCCTTCTTCCTGAAAACGCAGTGTCTCATAGACAAACTCGGCACCGCCGTTTTCACTTCGGTTCAGGGAATAACTGTAAATGCTGTCCCGGGAAGTGCCGCTGTAACTGTAGCTGAATGATTCCAGTCTGCTTTCATCGGGCTTTATTTTATTCCCCTTATCGCATCCAAAAAAGGAAGCCAGTCCAAATAATACCATCATAATGATCAAACCCTTCCTGTTCATACGTTATCTCTTTTTCTTAAGTACATTGTAACATTCCCAAACCTAAAGAAAAAGAACCAGTGCAACCTGGTTCCAGATCGTAAACTATGAAACTTCGACCTCTGCGGCCGTACCGTCTTTGGCCGGTGTGACCACCTTATATCTGGTAGCGTAGGCAAAGAAACCCATGGCCAGATAATAAATGCCTAATGACAGTATGTGGATCAGCAGTTTCTTGGTAGAGACTTCATTGATGAACAGCAGAATATTGGAAACAGCCATCAGAATAGCTCCGGAGCGGATCCTCTTAGGCATGGTCAGGGATGCTGCTACCATGGCCATCAGAATGACACTGTAGGCCACCATGGAATACTTCATGTCATTTTTCAGAGCAGTATTCAGATAGATGATCACCACAGCGGCAAAGCTGCCCAATGCCCACAGGGCATACTGCCATTTCTCCGGTTTTTCATATCTGGTGAACTGATAAGTCAATATGGCTTCCGCAGCCCCGAACATCACCATGCTTCCCACGAAGCTGAAGTTGATGGTCATGTCACCGGCAGTGCAGATGCATAAGGCTACCAGCAGCTTGGTGCTGAGTTCAGACGGCTGTCTGGAGAGACCGCGATAGCACAGATACATTAACAGAACGCCTATGACAAGCTTCATGATCGCTCTTTCATGCATGTAGTCAGGCATCAGCCAGTAGATCAGTTCCTGAATCATGAACAGAGTAAATACTGCGAAAATGCAGGCTGCCGGACGGCGGTCATACCTGACATGCTGTGCCGTCAGTCCTGCCCTCTTTCTTCTGCTGATTCGATGGGAACCGATGCCCCAGGCAATCAGACAGAGCAGCAGATTGATCAGAACAATTGGAATGGTATAGGTTATTATGACCAGCGGTCGCCAGCCCAGATTGAGGAAGTTGACCTTTTCCAACGCGATAGCCAGTTCTGATGAGGTATCGATGGAAACATCAACAACATCAAAGGTATCTCCGGTGACAATATCACTGTTATCATCGTTGGTATAAATGTAATCAGAGGCTGCCGAGAAAATGATGTCATATTCATCCTTTTCCAGATTGGCATAATGCATCTTATTGAAATTGTTATTGGTAAAGCCAACCGTCAGAGGTATGCCGTGCACTTCAATTCTCTGACTGGCATTAGACTTGATGACAATGCCGTAGTTGCGGTCCTTTGGCAGCAGCACGATGGTCTGTCCCTTGTTTCGGGCCATGAAGATGTCCGGAGCAAACGGGTCATCCTTTTCCATCTCCACGGTGCCGTATTTCATCTCGTTAGCTGTGGTTCCGTCAGCAAGCATGCACTTGGCCAGGCCATAGTTAACGCCATAACTGATTATTCCGACATCCACGTCACCTTCTACGACCATTCTGACATAGTTCATTGAATCAGAGAACAGTTCTTCCGGATCATCGGTTGAATACATCCAGGACAGATAAACTTCCGGTGTATGCTCCCTGGCCAGGTTACCGACAAGGGTGGAATCATCACTGCGATATTGCGATTCAACGTCTGACTTGGTCGCAAAGCCATAGATAGTATAAGCCAGATATGTCAGCATGCTGTTGGCTTCCGTTTTGTTTTCGTCAGTGATCAGTTCCTTATCACCGGCCAGTTCCATCAGACAGGTCATGATGTTGGAAAGAGACTTGTTCTCCCACATTCTGACAGCATAGTCCTGAATGTGGTTCTTATAGATCTTGCTGGTTGGAGCGATCTTGAGCACGTAGTTCAGAATTACTCTGAGCTTGGTATCCCATTCTACGTTATTAAAGAACTTCAGCCCGAAGTTTTTCTCATGAACCTGATTGGCTCTGGCAGACTTGATGTTGTAATCACTGTCGGTCTGCTGAGATGGGGTGTATAAAGTCGTACCGTAACGGTCAAATCCCCAGTCAGCGAAGGCAAGCTGAGGAACCGGGTCCATCTTGCCGCAGATGTTGTAAATGTTAGGATAGTCACCTTCAATGTGCTCTCTGGTCGTTCTCGGGGTTGCAAAGGTATAGGCATAGACCGAATCACTGTCAAGCACATCGCTGTCTACCAGCAGCTTGGAGAAGATATTGGTGATTGCTCCGGCACGGGAGAAACCGGATACCCAGACCTTGATGCGCTGTCCGGTCAGGCCATGACCTGCAATGTAGCCAAACAGGCGGTCATATACTTCTTCAGCCGCGGAAAGGAAGCCAAGATGGATCCTGTCATCACCGCAGCTGAAGTTTGACATCCATTCATTCTGGTAACCACCGCCGCAGACACCGACAACCAGCAGTTCAAAATCACCCTCATCATCAGTAAGATGCTTGTGGGCAATTACGGTTGAAACGGTATACAGAGACGGATTCTTGTCATAGTCATCCGTTCTGAGATCCTTGAAACGGCAGGTCTTCAGGAAATTCTGCAGATGCAGTGCCGGATTCTCCTTGCCATCCGGGTCCAGATTCGGACGGAATGCCGACAGAGCCATGCCCAGGGAAAGTCTGGCCAGATTATGGTTGTAAACGGTAGCTGACTGCTTGAACCAGCGGTCATTGTACTTGAAGTCCCAGGTACCCTGTTTTCCGGTCGTACTGACGTCAAAATGGGTTTCTACGATGAAACCTTCCTTATCCTCATCAGGCTGTTCCTCGGCAAATGCTCTCATGCTGAAAGAGCTCATGCAGATCAGCACGGCAAATACTACTGCCAGTATTTTTCTGATACTAAATGCTTTTTTCATTTTAAACACACAATAAACAATGGAACACTGTTCCGTTATTTATATTCTAGCACACGGAAAAATACGGAAAAAATACATTATTCATAAATATTTTCACTTATTTACCTAAAAAGGCTGCATTTCTGTCTCTGCAGCCTTATCCTACGTACCATTTTTCACCGTTTGGCATGATGAACATGTCACCCGGAGTCTGCTCAATGATTTCACCGGTTTCCACATCCCTGACTATCAGTTCCTCCCTGTAATCAGGGTCTTCATACCACGCTGAGAAATACAGACGGTTACCTTCACGGTAGAAAAATGATTCACTCATCTGGATGTTAAAGGACTTTCTTTCCGGCCAGTAGATCTCAAAGTCATTTCCCGGCCCCTGCCCGCTCAGCATCAGCGTTCTGCCATGAACCATCAGATTGTAGCAGCTCTCTATCTCATTTAACGGCATTTCATGAAGTACTGTCAGCTCATGATTTTTCCCATCAAATCCATATACTCTTACCTGAGCCAGATAGAAATCAACTCCCGCAAAACACAGTTTTCCATCACTGTAAACCGGTCGGCCCAGACACTGGTTCTTTCTGCATTCGACGGGCTGATATACTTTCCCATCAGGATAGTGAATCAGCAGCAGTACGGTTCCTTCAACTTCCCTGCCATCCTGATACAGTTCTTCAGCCTCATACATGTCTCCAGCCAGATAGCTGATGGCAAAATACCATTCAGCCGTACCTTCAACTGCTTCCAAATACTGTATGCCCTTTGTATCTATTCTTTTCACTGAATCATTACTCCTTAATCCATCTTATGCCCGCATTCCGGACAGAATTTCATGGGTTCTTCAAAATGATACCCGCATTCCGGGCAGTATTCCCTGTTTCCCTTTCGGACGGCTCTGATAAGATCCATTTTGTTTTTTTCCAGTTTTTTCATCTTCTTCAGAGTTGTCGGCAGAGCGGTCATGGAATTCTCCCAGTCAACATCAACAGTCACATCGCAGTCAGGCATTATAAAATAATACTGCAGTTTACCGTTTGGCTGTGCACCTTCACATTCAATTCTTACCTGAGGAGAAATAACATGATAGTTGGTATCTGTCCGGTAATAAAAACTGAAAGTGACTTTTTCACCTTCTTCATACATGTCTCCAGTCAGTCCGTAAAGCTCATTATTTCTGCCTATCATAACCTTATGTTTCATGCCGATACCTCCTGATGTTTATTTCATTATAGCAGAGAGTGAGGCTTTTCCTTGAATATGTACTGTTTTTTCATTACAATATGGTGGTGAAAATGAATATTACCGAACGCATTAAGTCTTTTATTGAACCGAATAAGAAGATCCGTACAGCTGAAACAGCTGTACTGTTTCTGTTACGGGCCGGGATCCTGTTCAGTTTCATAACCGGTCTTTCCCAGCTCAACCGCAAGCCGGGAGACATACGTTCACTTGGAAGCATTGAAATGGTTAGAGACCGCCAGCGGGAAGACTATGATGAGGACTATACCGTATGTGACGTAATTTACACCAACGGTGAGGATTCACTGACTGTCTCCTACAGTTATGAAGAATACGAACAGCTCCAATCTGACAGCATTACCGCCTACGGTTATGAAACCTCTGACGGAACCAGGCTGTTTTTCCCGCAGAGTGACCCGTCACTTCAGCAGATAACGGCCACCTACCGCAATGTTCAGGCTGAAAAGATGATGCCGGTATTCAATCTGGGAAACGCCCTGATCATACTGGTACTCTCCGTTGCGATCGTAACTCTGTTTTCAACTTTCTTTACAACCTATGAAAAGGTATGGTTTGTCTCGATCATGGTTCTGGCAACCATATTCGCGGTGCTGTTCCCGGAGGAAAGCGCCAACGGTGTCAACGGTGTTGTCATCATGCTGCTGTATCTGTTGGATACCTTCCTGAACATTCTGTGTGAACTGCTGATTTCCAAGCAGTCACGCTACAACTTCTTAGTATCCGTGCTGGTTGAGATCACTGAGATCGTCATCTGCATTGTCTTGATGTACAGATTTGCCACCATGGTTACTACCCTGTTCTTCTGGCTGCCTATCGACATTCTCAGCTACATCAACTGGACCAGGCATCTGGATGACAACGAGGATGAGCTGACAATGGTCAGAAGACTGAAAGGCTGGCAGGAACTGCTGGTACTGGCCGGGATCGCCGTATGGACTCTTGTCGTGGGATACTTCCTCAGCGGACTTGACATCAGAACCGATTTCTTCAATACGAAGTCACTGGAAACAGCCGTAATCTACATCGATGCCTGTGCTTCAGCCGTCGGTGTTGCCAACGGTCTGTTCATCTTCTTCCGCTTAAGAGAACAGTGGATCGCCTGGTATGCCTGTGCCCTGCTGGAAGCCATCATCAACGTGATCTCCGGACAGTATGTACTGCTGATCCTCAAGCTTGGTTACTTTACCAATACGACTTACGGCTACATCAAGTGGAGCAGATACATAAAGTCACACCGCGAGGAAAAACCATCATTATTCTGATGCAGACAGGACAGAAAGTCCTGTTTTCATTTGAAGTGTCAGTTCAGGCTGATTCAGTTCTGATTGATATAATAAGTTATTTTTGTTAAAATAAATTAGTTAAATAGAAGGTGGTTTATTTATGGCAATTGAAGCAGGCGATTTCAGAACAGGATTAACAGTTATCGTTGACGGCGACCCATGGGTAGTACTGGATTTCCAGCATGTAAAACCTGGCAAGGGCGCTGCAATTCTGAAAACAAAAATGAAGAACCTGAAGACAGGTTCAACTCAGGAAAGAAACTTTAACGCAAGCACAAAGTTCGATCCTGCTACTATCGAGAGAAAAGCAGCTCAGTATTCATATTCAGCAGATGATACTTACTATTTCATGGACATGGAAACCTATGAAACCTATGAGCTTAATGAAGAGCACATCGGCTTCAACAAGTATTTCCTGATCGAATCAATGGAAGTAACTCTGATGTTCTTTGAAGGCGATTTACTCGATATCTCAGTACCTGATAAGGTTGAACTGACTATTACGGAAACAAGCCCTGGCATTAAGGGTGCTCCGACAACTCAGACAAAGGAAGCTGTTACCGAAACAGGCCTTACATTAAGGGTTCCTCAGTTTATTGAAGAAGGCGAAAAGGTACTGGTTACCTCCGCTGACGGAAAGTATTCCTCAAGAGCTTAATAAAGCTCTTTTTCTATTATGGCAAAAACAGTACTGATTACCGGCAGCGCTCAGGGCATCGGACGGGCCATCGCCATGGAACTGGCGCAAGACGGCTATAACATCGTGATCAACTACCTTACTTCCCGGGATAAAGCTCTCAGGCTGCAGAAACAGTTGACAAGTGAATTTGGTATCGAATGTCTGGCCATTAAAGCAGATGTATCTAAGGAAGAAGAAGTTGACCGGATGGTAAGTGAAATCGAGGAAAAACTGGGCGGTATCGACATTCTGATAAACAATGCGGCCGTTGACATGCCTAACCTCTTTAATCTGAAAAACGCGGAAGAATTCCGCAGAGTCCTGGATGTCAATGTCGTAGGAGCCTATAACTGTGCAAGACGTGTCAGCAGACACATGCTGGATAACGAATACGGCAGGATCATCAACATCTCTTCCACCAACGGCATCAACACCTATTTTCCAATGTGCTTTGACTATGATGCCTCCAAGGCAGCCCTGTTAAGCCTGACTCATAATCTGGCCATGCAGTATGCCCCATACATCAATGTCAATGCCATTGCTCCGGGATTCATCGGGACCGAAAAGGAACTGGAAGGATATGACGAGCAGTTCCTGCAGGAGGAATGCGAAAAGATCCTGGTCGGACGTTACGGTAAACCTGAAGAAGTTGCCCATCTGGTTGCCTTCCTGATTTCCGATCAGGCCGCTTACATAAATAACACCATCATAAGAATAGACGGAGGACAAAAAGGAAGCTGTTAGTCAGCTTCCTTTAATGTTTTTGATAAGGCCAGCAGGATGGACAGCTTACCGTATTCCAGTGATAAGCCACCCTGCATGAACAGTGTATATGGAGGTATGACCGGGGCATCGGCACTCAGTTCAATCGTTGAACCCTGAGTGAAGGCTCCGCAGGCCATTACTTCATCAAACGGATAACCAGGCATCGGTGCCGGCAGAACTCTGACAAAGGAATCAACCGGTGAAGATTCCTGGATCCCCTGGGTAAATCTGACCAGGTTTTCCTCACTGCCCAGTTCCACGGTCTGAATGATGTCCGTACGTTTTTCATCATAGCGCGGAGATACGTTTTTAAACCCCAGCTTTTCCATCATGTAAGCGGAGAATACCGCTGTTTTTAATGCACTTCTTACGGCGCCAGGAGACATGAACAATCCCTTGAAGAAGTTATTGTTCTGATTGAAATTAGCCCCCTGCTCCTTGCCGATTCCCGGAGCTGTCAGTCTTTCAGCCACCATCTGGATCAGATCACTTCTTCCGGCAACATAACCGCCGGTTGAGGCAACGCCACCGCCCAGATTCTTCATTAAGGATCCGACCACAATATCCGCACCGACATGTCCCGGTTCCCTGTCCTCAACAAGTTCACCATAGCAGTTATCGACCATGATGATGACCTCACTGTTCACCTTTCTGATTTCGCTAATCAGATGTTGGATCCTGTCCAGATCCAGAGATGCTCTGGCAGAATAACCGCGTGATCTCTGAATTTCAGCAAGTTTCACGTCTTTTCTGCCTATTCTTTCAATTATGGTCTTTTCATCAAACTCATTGCTGATCAGATCGATTTGTTCATACTTAACCCCATAGGCTTTCAATGACTGGCTGGAATTACCGCATAAGCCGATCATTTCCTGCAGGGAATCATAAGGGGTACCGGTCAGGGAGATCATGGTATCACCATGCTTCAGCAGGGCTGAAAAAGCCAGAAACAGCGCATTGGTACCGCTCATGATCTGCGGACGTACCAGAGCATCCTCACAGCCCAGAACCGTCGCAAAGATCCTTTCCAGCTTGTCTCTTCCGGTATCGTAGTTACCGTATCCGTTAATGTCGGCAAAATCGGTATATGAAACCTTATTCTCAATGAAAGCTGACAGTATTCTGTCTGAATTTGCCAGACATACTCTGTCTATTTCATCATAAACATTCTTTAGTACTTCATCTGATTCTTCTGCCATCCGCAGAAGTTTTTTACTGATCTGATCTGTAACCATCTGATTCACCTTTTTCCTACCATGATATTATGCCCCATTTGCCGGATTATTTCAAAAAAACCGTCTGTAAAAAAAGGGCTGAGCCCTTTACTCTGTTATATTACTTCTTAATTCCGGCAACCTGATACATTTCATCATCAGATATTACTGCCGTAACCTCCAGATAGCCTGACATTATCTCACCAAGTCTTTCCGCCGCAGTCAGTGGATTGGTTACTTCCGATGAAACGTTTTCATGATGTCTGTTCACTCCTTCAAAACTCATCCCGTGGGCAATGCTGAGAGTTCCGCCTTTCCTGAGCATGCCTGATAAAGCCTTTATCAGCTCTTCAGGGCTTCTGAAATGCGGTAAGGCATTATAGACCATGATGCAGTCAAACTTATCATCAGGTCTGTATTCCATGACATCACCGCAGATGATTCTTACTCTGTCATCATCCGCAAACTTCTTCCGGGCAATCCGGGCCATGGCCGGAGTAATGTCTATTCCGGTAACACTCAGAACACCTCTGTTAAGATAGTCAGGGATCAGCACACCGGTACCGCAGGCTACATCCAGCATAGTTACGCCCTCTCTGATGCGGGCATTATCAAGAATACGGCTGATTGCCCTTTCATTACGCACCATGTGACTGTCCCATCCCGGTGCCATTTTATCAAAGAATTCAATGACGGCTTTCTTATTCATATTCTTGTAATACGCTTTCCTATATCTTCATTGTCAGCACATTGATGCCGAACAGATATCTGTAATCTATGTCCTTAAGAATCTTGTATATCATTCTGATACCGATGTTCTTGGTAATGTCTTCGTTTTCCGTCAGCTGTTTTCTTTCTTCAGGATTGAAAGGCTGACAGTCATCCTTGATGCGCAGGATCACATTATCATCCTTATGCACGACTCGTACGTAGATGGAATGCTTTTTACTGTCCTTGACAAACCCTTCCAGAACAATGACCCCGGCCATCTCTTCCAGAGCCAGGGCAGAAAGATAGGAACGCTTTTCATCAATGCCCCTGTCCCTGCAGAACTGCTGGATCTGCTGTGACAGCTGGACCACTTCTTCAATCGTATCCACGGTAATGTCCATTCTTTCATCTTCACTGGCTCCAAAGTCCTCAGGTATTACCATCAGTTCTTCAACGTTTTTCGGCAGGTGTCTGTTGCGATACCGTGAATAACCGATGACAAACAGAGTCGTAACTATCCCATTAAGAACATTGGCCCAGGCTACACCGGCGATTCCCATACTGGCCGTCAGCAGCCAGGAGAAACCGGCAACACAGATCAGCCCGTCCAGTGCCGACATGATCTCACCAAACCGCGTCCTGTCTAGTATCTGAGCGTAGCAGTTGAAATGAGCACAGATGATACTTAACGGCATGCACAGCGGAATTATCTGCAGACATGCCTTCATCATTCCATAAGCTGCAATCTCAGGACCATTGAAGAACAGTCCTGACAGGAAACCTGAACCAAGAATGATCCCCCCAACCACTGCTGCCATCATCGGCAGATAAGTGCGGAACATTACACGGGTGATGTCACCCAGAGTCTGACGGTCTTCCTCGCCGACTGCCACGGACATCTGCATGCGGGAAACAGCCAGCATTCCTCCCGGAATGGCCCAGAAGATCCCCAGCAGGTTATTGGCCGCAGCAAAGGCTGATATGCCCATGCTGCCGACGTGGATTTCCAGAAGCTTGTTGACAGCCAGTCCTCTGAAAGTCTGATAAATGTACCCGGAAGCCCCGGAAAGTCCAGTAGTTATTATCCTTTTCGCTTCTGACCAGTCCGGTTTCATCAGTCTGACCCTCAATTGTGAACCCGGAGTCAGGAAATAATACAGTTCCATGATGAAGAAGACCCACATTCCCAGGGAAGAAGCCAGGGCCAGACCAAAGGCTTCCATTTTTCTTACTTCCACAAAATAGTAATTCAGGACCAGATTGACAATGATGTAGACAACGCTGGCTCTCATTGTATTCTTTCCCTTGTTCTGCATGGTCAGAAACATCGGCAGCTGACTGGCAAACATCTGCGGCATGATACCGATCGTCTGTCCTAACAGATACTGATTGAAGACCGGACGAAGAGTCGCGTCCTGAGTAAAGATGCCGGTCAGATCGCTGATTCCCAGAAAGACAAACAACCCGGTCAGCACAGCGGAAGCAATGAAGGCCAATAGCAGGTCAAGTGAAAACATCTCCTGCAGCTTATCAAACTGGTTTGCGCCCAGATACTTGCCGCAGATGATGGCACATCCTCCTGCCGTCAGGGTACCGATGGCGCCCACAAACATACTGACAGGGCCATAGAGACCAACCGCACTCATGGCTTCGATTCCGACAAAGTTACTGGCAAAGTAGCTGGATACCAGCCCGTTAACAGCCCCGGCCATGGCTAAAATGACCTGTATCGGCAGCAGTGTCAGCATTATTCTTCTGGTGATCTCAAGATTGTTTCTCTCCATTATCTGCTCCTGAAATTATCTGTTATAGTTGGCCATAAATACGATTTTTTACTTTACTTAAAGTATTGCCATATTTATTTGCCATTTACATTTACACTACTGTTTTCCATATTTCAAGTAACACCAGGTCGCTATCTCAGCTATCAGTTCCAGAGGAATCTCTCTGTCATTTGGAAACTGAATTGCTCCCTTGCTGGTACTATAGCTGCCAAGCTTATCACTAAAAGCTTCGATAGCCTCCGGACCCGGATAAATGCCTGTGTGATTCTTCATTGTCGCGAAGTGAATGATGTTATGCCCTTTCCAGAAAGTCGGCATCCCATACGAGTATCGTTCTTCAACATCCGGGATGGCATTCCTTATCGTTTCATATATTTGAACTAAACGAGGTTTTATCTCCTCATCCTGTTTAGCTATGTATTCCCGAATCGTCATTTCATGCTGCTCAATGCAGACATGGATCATATCTCCATTGCCTTTTTTCAGTGTATTTCTTATTGATTTCAGTACTCCTATCATATAGCATACCGATCCGTCAGGATTCCTTACTCCCATGTTGACAATGCTGCCGTCATAGGGAATACCGTCAAATTCAGCATGAACCTTTACACGTCCCTTGCCGAATTCCTTCTTTACATCCCAGGGAAAAACAACATAGCCACCGCCATCATCCATGACCTGCAGTACAGTATCATATTCATATTTCATCTTAATATCTTCTCCATTGCCTTTCCTCTGGCAAGCTCATCAATCAGCTTATCCAGCCAGCGGATCTTCTGCATCAGGGGATCTTCGATCTCTTCCACCTTTATCCCGCATACCGTGCCCTTTATCATAGAAGCATTCGGATTCATTTCTGGAGCATTATCAAAGAATTCACGGTTTGTAGCCTCCGGATCCCACCGTTCAGCATCATAGCCGGTCAGCCATTTTATTATTTCATCCACTTCCTCCTTGGTTCTGCCCTTTCTCTGGGCTTTCTGAAGGTAAAGCGGATAGATTGTGCTGAATTTCATGTCAAATATGCTCTGTCTCATGGCTGTATTCTCTTTTTGAAGTTATTCTTATTCTATCATATCACAACAAGAAAAATCCCATCTATGCAGATGGGATGATTCAGTTTGTTTGGATAATACTACCAGTCGATTATCGGTGACTTGTAGAATTTTCTGGTATCCAGATCAAGTTCAAGTCTGGCACTGCCGTACTTGGTTCCGGTGACATCATATCTGCCCCAGACATCTTCACGGACATAGCAGTCAGTATGGGCACTGACCGGTCTGAGATAGTATCCCCCATTTTCACGGTTAAGTCCCAGAATGGCTCTGATAGGAGTAACAAACAGGTTGCTGGAAAGCAGAGGTACCACGTCATTGATGTCTCCCAGACGCTTTATGGTTCCCTCGCGGAAACCGGCTGCCAGTAACGGTGAACCGAATGTAACAACATTGAGAATATTATAGCGTGCCTTAATTGTTGCATCGGCAGCTACCTGCTGACAGATCATGCCGCCCAGAGAATGTCCGGCCAGGAACAGATTGGCACCCTTAGGGATATTATTGAGAATTACGTTAACCACATTATAGTAGTAAGCATTCTTGAGGTTGAAACCTGAGAACAGGTCCGTCAGTACTTCAGTTGACTGATTGAAGACGAGTTCAGTTCCTGACAGAGTAATGAAATATACTTCCTTGCTGGAGAAAGTCTTCTTCAGAGTGCCTCTGGTAATGGTAATAGGGCCCTTTGTTCCCTGATTATAACCGGCATCTACCAGCTGTGCTACTTCAGCAGCATTTGAATAGGTGTGCTTATCTGCTGCATCAACAGTGAAGCCGGATGCGAATGACGAAAGAACCAACAGAACCGCCAGTATGGCTGTCAGTAATCTCATGCTTTTCTTCATGATATATTATCCTCCATTATTATTTCCTCAATTATGAGGTATTCCTGATTTGATTATAACATGAAATAATCTCTGTTTATGATAAAACAACAAAAAAACACATCAGAGATGTGTTTGTACTTCAAGTCATTAAGGTCTGTTCTTTCTCATCAGCATGTTCATGAAGACCGGAGTGAGAACAAAGCTCAGAATGTAGGCAGCTATGAAGCTGATGATCTCAGACTTCAGCAGCATTGGTCCCCATGGAATCATGGCACCGTGAGCAGTTGCCTGGCGCCAGGCAATGTAAACCATGATGAACGTCATTAATGGTGAATAAAGAACATCTGAAACCAGTGCTTCCAGCAATCTGGCTTTTAAGGTCCCCGGTAACCGGTTAAACCTGCCGGTCACGGCATCACTGACCTTTTTCATTGGAATGATCAGACCGATGATCATGCTGACGACAAAGCTTACCGCAAAACCGCTCAGAAAACCCTGTACGGTAAATTTTCCGGCTGACAGAAGGCCAACCAGGGTCAGGACACAGCTCATTGACAGTCCCATTAACAGACTCATCTGCTGACCGATTTTCTTCATGTTCATACAGTGAAACCTCTATTGACAAACAATAATGTCTATTCCATCATTTCCCGGGCCTGCTGCAATAAATCAGTGATTGGCAGATGCTGCGGGCAGGCTCTTTCACACTGCCTGCACTTAATGCAGTCAGAAGCCCTGTGTCCCTCCGGTGCCGCAATCGCATATGCTTCCCTGGCCTGGGCCAGCTGGCCGTTTCCCAGCTGCTTATTGGCAGCCTTGAAGATCTCGGGGATGTTGATTGTCATCGGACAGCCCTTGGTACAGTAACTGCAGGCTGTACAAGGAATCGCTGCGGAATGACCCAGAATGCGCTGGGCTTCCTGAATGATCTTCTGTTCTTCTTCATTCAGAGGCTGGAAATCCTTCATGTAAGACAGATTATCCTTCATCTGCTCAATATTTGACATGCCTGACAACACAGTGATGATGCCATCCAGAGAAGCGACGAATCTGATGGCCCAGGAGGCATATGACATGTCTGGATGGTAATCCTTAAAAAGCTTCTTTACGGCTTCAGGAGGATTGGCTAAGGTACCACCTTTGACAGGTTCCATTACGGTAATGGAAACACCATGCTTTCTCGCCACTTCATAATTGGCTCTGGAAGTGACTGAAGGTCTCTCCCAGTCAGCGTAATTGATCTGCAGCTGAATGAAATCTACTTCCGGATGTTCCGTCAACAGCTTATCCAATAACTGCGGTCCCGCATGGAATGAGAAGCCAAAGTGTTTTACCAATCCTTTTTCCTTCAGTTCCCTGACGAAGTCCCAGATATGGAATTTATCGTATTTGGCGTAGTTATTTTCCATTATTGAATGAAGCAGATAATAGTCAAAATACCCAGCACCGGTTCTTTCCAGTGAGGTATAGAACTGCTTCTTGCAGGCCTTTTCCGTCGGGGCCAGGATGAAGGCATTGATCTTATCAGCCAGGGTATAGGAATCACGCGGATATCTTTCAACCAGCGCCTTCTTAATGGCAGCTTCCGATCCCGGATACACATAAGCCGTATCAAAATAGGTAAACCCTGCTTCCATGAACAGGTCAACCATTTTCTTAACCTGTTCAACATCCGTAACAATGCCCTTTCGCGGCAGTCTCATTAATCCAAAACCCAGCTTTGGAGTTTCTTTTCCAAAATATTCAGACATCTTCAGTCCTCCTTTTCAGGATCACTTATCGTAACTGTCGTACCTTCCGGTACATCAAAAATCAGACCACCCTTACCGTCTTCTCTGACCGTTACACCATCACTGATGGTTACCGTACTCCCTTCAGGTGCCTCAATGATCAGACCGCCTTTGCCGTCTTCAACGAACCTGACTTCCTCTTCAGGTACTATTACCTCCGTACCGCAATAAGGACAGAACCGGGCATCTTCAGGAATTAGCTTTCCGCATTTTCTACAGTGCATATTCTTACCTCCGCAAACTATTTTTCAAACATTGCCGTGACATTTTTGCCGTCAATTCTTAACAGAACCGGAATTCGTTTATCCGTTACCATGCCGACACCGACCATAGCGGTCTTGCCGTCAGAAGAAGCAATGCCCAGTTCAACTACGGTACTGCTTCCATTAAGGGTCAGTTTCAGTTCATGAGCCACATCATAACGGACATCTACACTTCCATGTGGCGGCAGATTGCCGGAAAGAAAGACATATGTCCCTTCTGTTTTACCCTGCGGTAAGCCGGTCAGTCTGGCTAATTCCTCAGTGAAATCACAGATTACGGTCTTGCCGTCTCCGTTGAATTCCATCCTGCCGTATTCACAGCTGAAGACACCGGTATGAGGATCAGGAGCCGGGCTGTCAGGCTCATATGGCTTATTCTCGTGTTTCTGACAGCCAATAAGGCTGAATAAAACCAATGCCGTAACAATTACCATAAGCAGTTTCTTCATGGTTTACCTCCCTCGTATTATAGTAGTGAAATAGTGTTCACTACTATTTTTTCTAGATAGACATTAACCGGTCTATCACGGTTATG
>SVBJ01000032.1 GCA_015058955.1 Erysipelotrichaceae bacterium | reverse complement strand
GTCCTATTTTATCCCACCAACTTGGCCTCCACCAACTTCTCCACCAATTTCCATCCCACCAACTATTTTAGAGAGCCCCTCTTCACGGCAGAGGTTCTTTTGTTTTGGCTTGTAAAGTATCCACTTTTTTCGGCGTGCAGTCTATGATATGATAAAGGTATGAAAAAGGTTGTTGTAATAGGAGGCGGAACAGGGCAGTCAGCTCTGTTAAGAGGCCTGAAGAAAATAGAAAACATCAAGCTCACAACCATCGTGACGGTAGCGGATGACGGAGGTAGTACAGGAAGACTTCGCAGTGATTTGAACATCCCTGCGATGGGGGACATCCGTAACGTCATGCTGGCCTTAGCCGAATCGGAAAACATCATGAATACTCTGATGAACTACCGCTTTGACGAAAACTGCGGACAGATGTCCGGGCATAATCTGGGCAACATCATGCTGTCAGCCCTGACCCGCAAGTCCGACAGTCTGATCCAGGCCATCGTGGACCTGTCAAACGTTCTGAAGGTCAGAGGTTTGATCGTTCCAAGCACCATTGATAACGTGACCTTATGTGCCCACATGATGGATGGGGACGTAGTGGTTGGCGAACATAACATTACCGCTGCACACCGCAAGGTAAAGGACGTCTTCTATCAGGGTGAAGTGGCAGCCAATCCGAAGGCTCTGGAAAAGATCGCCGAAGCTGACTACATCATTCTGGGAATCGGTTCACTGTATACCAGCATCATGCCGAATATCATAATTGAAGACATTAAAAAGGCCCTCTGCAATGCCAAGGGGCGTACGATATACTACTGTAACTGCATGACGGAGGAAGGGGAAACCGACAACTACTCCCTGGAGGATCACGTTGACGCTCTCCACAGACATCTGGGAAAGGACATCGTTGACATTGTCGTCAAGGCCAACGACGAGATCCCTGAAGCCATTCTGGAGAACTACAAGGCTGAAAATGCCACGATCGTATCCATGGAAAGGGAAGACCATCCTTACCAGGTCATTCAGCATTCGCTGTTAAGCTTTGAGACAGGCATGGTCAGACATGATGCCGAAAAGGTCTATCAGAGCTTCAGTGCCATCTTGGAGGAATATTAATGTCATTTGCCTCACAGGTAAAGGAAGAAGTTGCCAGACTGGAAGTAAACGATGACGCCAAAAGGGCAGAGCTTTCTGCCATTTTGAAGTTGCTGTCGACGCTGAACATTTCCAGCAGGGGCATGTCCTTACGCGTGCGCAACAAGAATTCCGTCATCATCAGAATGATTTCCCAGCATGTACAGGATCTCTATGATTACAAGCCGGAAATAGAAGTAGTCAAGGAAACAAAGCTCAATCATAACAACATCTATACGGTAGTGATCAGGGAAAAGGTTCTGGACATTCTGGAAGATCTGGATCTCTGGCATGATGGGGGCATCCGGGAACACCCGCGCATGAAGTTTCTGAAGAATGACAACATGATCAGAGCCTTCATTACCGGCAGTTTCCTGGCAACCGGCAGCATTAACTCCCCGACCACGACCTACTATCACCGGGAGATCAGCTGCAATACCGAAGAATATGCAGATTTTCTGGTAAAGCTGCTGGCCCGATATTCCATCAACCGGAAGATCGCCTTGAGAAGAGACCGTTATGTTGTATATCTTAAGGCCAGCGAACAGATATCCGATTTCCTGCGCTTAATGGGAGCTTCGGATGCGATATTTGAATTTGAAGACGTCAGGATCCAGCGAGACTTTGTCAACTCACTGTCCCGCTGGAACAACTGTGAAATAGCCAATGATGCCAAAAGCCTGGAAGCCGCCCAGAAACAGTACGATGCCGTAGCTTATCTGGTCGAATCAGGCAATCTGATCAAGCTTTCCGCCAAGGACCAGGAGATTGCCATGGTCAGATATGAAAATCCCGAAGCCAGCTTCGTGGAACTATCGCGAATTTATGAAGGAAAAACCGGACAGGCCTTAAGCAAGTCCGGTATCAGACACCGCTTCATCAAGATAATTGACATGGCGGAAAAATACCGCAGCAGAAAGGAAGGGTAGCATGAAAAACATAGCCATCATTACCGGTGCATCATCAGGAATGGGCAGGGAATTTGCCCTGACCGCAATGGATCACGGCCGCTTTGACGAGATCTGGTGCATTGCCCGTAATCAGAAGAACCTGGAGGATCTGATCCCGCAGATCAATACCGTTGTCAGACCGATACCTCTGGATCTGACGAAGCGGGAAAGCTTTGATGCCCTGAAGCAGGAACTGAAGAAGGAAGACCTGATCGTCTCATTACTGATCAACGCTTCCGGATTCGGCATCTTTGAATCATTTGAGAATACTTCCTGGGAAAACATTGAAGGAATGATCGACCTTAATGTCAAGGCCCTGGTCAGAATGACCAAGGTGGTACTGCCGTACATGTCCATCGGTTCCAGAATAATCAACATTGCTTCAATGGCAGCCTTCCAGCCGGTACCTTATGTGGACATCTATGCTGCCACCAAGTCATTTGTGTTAAGTTTCTCCAGAGCACTGGACAGTGAACTGGAAAGCAGAGGCATCAGATGCATGGCTGTCTGCCCGTACTGGACCAAGACCCGGTTCTTTGACCGTGCTGTTGACTCCGCCAAGGCTCCGGTCGTCAAGAAGTACATTGTCATGTACAAGCCGGAACAGATCATCAAGAAAGCCTGGAAGGATCTGTCAAAAGGCAGGGATGTCAGCATCTACGGACTGGTGGCAAATGGCCAGGCAGCTCTGTGCAAGATCCTGCCGCACGGACAGGTCATGAAAATATGGAAGAAACAGCAGAAACTGCCTTAATGTGCTAGAATTGGAATAAGAGGATAACGACTATGAGCATAAAAGAATGGATTGGCCTGGCCATCATCATTTTCATCGGATTCAATCTGATCCCGCTGATCGGAAAGATCCTGTCATTTCTGCTGGTTGCCGCCCTGATCTTCGGACGGTACATCTTCATTACCAGTCGTCAGGAAAAGAAGAACATCGAAGCTGATCCGGCTGCTTACTTTGCCAAGCAGTTTGAGGAAAGAGAAAAGGAAAAGGTTCCGGTTGAAAACAATGTCATTGATGCGGAATACAAGGTCAAGGAGATAAAGGACCCGGAAAATGATTAGAGAAGGACAGCTGTCTGACCGACAGGCCATTTATGATCTGCATTCAGCCCGGGTCAATCTGGGTGAATATGATGAGATGGAGATTTACTTCGCCAGATTCTTTAATGCGGACAACATCATCGTCAATGAAGTCAACGGCCATGTATCGGCCAGCTGTCAGGTAAACTATCATACGGTAATGATCAATGATTACCGCATCGGAGCCGGTGTGATTACCGCCTGTGTTCCGGACCGCAACAATCACGAATACATGACCCAACTGCTGAAGGATGTTGATGACGAACTTAATCATAAGGTCCTGCTGTCACTGGCCATCAGCGATACCCCGTCGGATTTCATCAAGCTGGGATTTGAATCAGTATACGGCAGACGCCGTTATCAGCTGACCAGGGACATGCTGCCTAACCGTTCCTTTGACGGAATTGACCGCAGCTTTACGGTTAAGGAAATTACCGATACCTATAAGGCCTTTACCCGAAACTTCAACGGCTACTATCTGCGTGACTATGAATACTGGGTTGCCCGCTTTGAGACTTTCAAGTATCTCAAGTACAGCACCGTCGTGTTCCGCAATGGCAAAAACGAAGTTGAAGGCTACATGGTCTTCGGCATCAACCAGACCAATGTCTTTGTCTATGAGATCGTCTATCTGACCGGGGAAGCGCTGGTCAGACTGCTGTGCTATGCCTTCAAGTATAAGGACAAGGCTACAGTCATGGTCTCGGAACAAGAGAATCTCAATGTCCTGATCCCGGGAGCCAGTTACCGTAATGAGCCGGGTGTGCTGGCCAAGATCAACAATCTGACGCTGTTTAACAGCCTGTTTGGCTGCAACGCAACAACTACAGAGGAGGCCTTGAACAGTTCAGGTGTTCCTTTGTTCCTTAATGAGGAGTTTTAAGTGTAATTAACCATGTAATGTGGTAAAATTAAATAGACATAAAAAAGGAGAGAACATATGGAATTAAAAGGTTCAAAAACTGAAAAGAATTTAATGGAAGCATTTGCCGGCGAATCTCAGGCCAGAAACAAGTATACTTACTTTGCATCTCAGGCCAAGAAGGACGGCTATGAACAGATCGCTGCCATTTTCCAGGAAACTGCTGACAACGAAAAGGAACACGCCAAGATGTGGTTCAAGGCCTTATGCGGCGGCAAGATCCCTTCAACTCTCGACAACCTGAAAGCAGCAGCTGCAGGCGAACATGAAGAATGGACTGACATGTATGTCAGAATGGCCAAGGAAGCCAGAGAAGAAGGCTTCGAAGCCATCGCCCGTCAGATGGAAGGCGTAGCAGCCATCGAGAAGCATCATGAAGAAAGATATCTGAGACTTGCTGAACTGGTTGAGAAGGAAGAAGTCTTCGTAAAGGTATCCGATACATGCTGGAAATGCCGTAACTGCGGCCACCTGTATTTCGGCAAGAAGCCTCCTGTAGTATGCCCGGTATGTGCACATCCGCAGTCATACTTCGAGGTTTGTGTAGAAGAGTATTAAAAGCTGAAAAAGGAGAGTTGAAAAACTCTTCTTTTTTGTGGAAAAGGGGGGTATTCAATTGACTTTTAGCACCATAAAAATCTATAATTTAAGTGGAAATATAGGAGGATTTTTTACATGACAGTAAGAGTCGCAATTAACGGATTTGGACGTATCGGACGTCTGGCATTCAGACAGATGTGGCAGGCACCAGGATACGAAGTTGTCGCTATCAACGATTTAACAAGCCCAGACATGTTAGCTCACTTATTAAAGTATGACACAGCTCAGGGACGTTACAATCATCCAGTTGAAGCAGGCGAGAATTCAATCACAGTAGATGGCAAGGAAATCACTATCTACAAGGAAGCAGATGCTCACAATTTACCTTGGAAGGAATTAGACATCGATGTAGTCTTAGAGTGCACTGGTTTCTACACAAGCAAGGCAAAGGCATCAGCTCACATTGAAGCAGGTGCTAAGAAGGTTGTTATTTCTGCTCCAGCAGGCAATGACTTACCAACAATCGTATACAACGTTAACCACAAGACTTTAACACCAGAGGATACAGTTATCTCAGCTGCAAGCTGCACAACTAACTGCTTAGCTCCAATGGCAAAGGCCTTAAACGATGCATTCCCAATCCAGACTGGTATCATGACAACAGTTCATGCATATACTGGTGACCAGATGATCCTTGACGGACCACACAGAAAAGGCGATAAGAGACGTGCCAGAGCAGGCGCTGCTAACATCGTTCCTAACAGCACTGGTGCTGCAAAGGCAATCGGTTTAGTTATTCCTGAATTAAACGGCAAGCTGATCGGTTCTGCACAGCGTGTTCCAGTACCTACAGGTTCAACTACATTATTATATGCAGTAGTCAAGGGCGAAGACGTAACCGTTGACAGCGTTAACGCTGCTATGAAGGCTGAAGAAACTGAATCATTCGCATACAATGTTGACCCAATCGTTTCAAGCGATATCATCGGTGCAACAGCTGGTTCAATCTTCGATGCTACTCAGACAATGGTTGCCAAGATTGCTGACGGCTTATATGAAGTACAGGTTGTTTCTTGGTATGACAACGAGAACTCTTACACATCTCAGATGGTAAGAACAATCAAGTACTTAGCTGAATTAAAGTAATTCACGAAGCTAGTCCTGATATTTCACCAAAAGGCAGAGAAATCTGCCTTTTTCCATGAGCTTAATAAATGATATTATTATTCTATAAATGTTAAGATGGCAGGGGGTAAACATATGAAAGGCAAGAAACTGTTTCTGATATTGGTACTGTGTCTGATGGCAGCAAGCTCCATCGGTCTGTTTTTAAATACATTTGGCGTATTCTTTACTCCGATTGCCGATGATCTTAATGAAAAGCGCGGTACCGTTGCCATCATATCAACGATCCTGATCTTCTCCAGTGCCATCTGCAGCATAATCCTGCCGCGAGTAGCCACTAACGGTAATTACAGGAAGATCTATATTGCCGGGATCATCGGTACCGTCTGCTCACTGGTATTCATGGCCAATGCCGGTTCTCTGTTAATGCTGTATATTGGCGCATTGTTATTGGGTGTTTCCTTCAGCGTGTATCACATGGTAATGATCACGACCATCATCAACAGTTCCTTTGATGAAAACATCGGAACCATCAACGGTGTCGTATTCAGCTTTGCCGGTATTGCCGGTGCCCTTTTTGCCCCGTTGTTTTCCTCGGTCATTGAAGAGAGAGGCTGGCGTGCCGGTTTCTATCTGATGGCCATACTGGCTGCCGTAATGTGCCGGCCGGGCATATTCGCTGAAATGAAGGTGGAAAAGGCTGAGGAGAATGAGAAGGAAGAAGAAACATCCGCATTCAATTATCGGACCGTGCCATATGTCTTAAGTCTGATCATGTCATTCAGTTTCATGTTTCTCCCTTCGCTTCCGCAGCATTTCCCGGGCCTGGCCCTGTGCAAGGGTCTGCGGGATAATGCCGGAGCCTTGCTGGTATCATCAGCCATGATTGGTAACATCGTCTTCAAACTTTTGGCCGGGGTACTGGCGGATAAGCTGGGAACCATGAAGACCATCTTTGTCATGGCAGCCTTGACTGTGATTGGCAGTATGCTGCTGTTTACCGGCGGAAAAGCACTGCTGCTGATAGGCGCTTTCCTTTATGGCAGCATTTATTCGGTATGCTCGGTGCTGATTGCCCTGTATTCCAAGGAAGTATACGGTCTGGAAAACTACAAGAAGGCTTATCCGGTCATCGTCTTTGCCGGAAACGTTGCCAATGCTCTGGGCATATCAGCGGTTGGCTATATCTACGACTTTACCAGATCGTATGACCTGGCGGTAATACTGGTGATCCTGCTCGCTGCTCTCGGTGTAGCACTGTCGGTGATATCGCGAAATCTTCAGTCAAAGAAAACAAGAGCATGAGTGTTCAGTGTTCATTTACAGGCGGACAGTTCCGCCTTTATATGTTCTTTTGTTCGATTTGTAACCTGTTTAGTAGTATAATAGCCTGTGTCTTGAAGAAAGGAAGTGATCAGATGCTCAGAAAACAGTCCAAGAGATACCGCCTGGAAAGAAACAAGAAAAGCTTCAGAAACATGAAGGTTGACTATTACAGATATGTCAAGGACTTCTATCTGGAAGATGGTCTGGCTTACATTTCCTGCAATGTCAGAAGTTACCATGACATCATTGACATATATTCCGTTGACGGCTATGAATGGCTCAATGAGAGCTTTGCCCGTTTCATTGAAACCAATGCAGAGTACATTCCGGTTGAATACCCGATCGTACTGGAGATCTGCGGCAGGGAATTCACGCAGCAGCAGAAAGCAGTAATAAATGAGACCATTCATGACTATTATGAACTGAAACTGGGAGATAAGCAGATAGATCTGCAGAATAATACCAGCCAGATAATCACTTTTCTGGCGATTGGCGTCGTTTTCACACTGATAATGATGGCACTGCAGATATGGAAGGCTGACAGTTTCGTCAATGAAATGATCGTCATACTGGTATGGTTCTTCATCTGGGAGTTATGCGGTCTGATCTTCTTTGACAGAAATGACCTGAAGGAAGATAAGATGGCTGCTGCTCAGCTGGCCAGCATTACGGTAAGATATAAGGTTCAGTTTACTGATACCACCGTGACGGAAAAAGAAAAGGAAAGAATATATGAAAGCATAGAAGAGCAGGCCTGAAATCTGCTCTTTTGTTTTGTCTTTCTGTTCAGTAAATCGTTTTCAGGCTATGATTCTTTACTTTTCCATATATAAAAAATATAATAGATTATAGAAGAAAAAGACGGTTTTTTTACGAATAAAACAAAAAAAATGTTTTATTTGTATTGAATCAAACAGGGTATATTTTCACAATCAGGATACAATGATAGAATTGAATTACCCGAAAGGAAATGATAATGATTTTTTATGGTGTTAACAGCAGTTTGGCCGTGGAAAACTGCTGAAAAACATATAACAAGTAAATTGAATAGAAGGAGAAAGAAAAAATGAGTTTTATTCAAATGGTGCTGCTGGCAGCTGCTTGTGCTTTCTGTCGTATGGAAGGCGGTTGGTTTGGTGAATGTAAGTTCCGTCAGCCAATCTGCACAAG
>SVBJ01000020.1 GCA_015058955.1 Erysipelotrichaceae bacterium | reverse complement strand
ATCTGTAATCCATAATGAAAAGCCGATCTTTATGAACCAGATCGTCCATAAAAATCGACTTTGTCAACAATCTGAGAAGAATGCTACTTGGCATTCTTCTTTGCTTTATTGGCTTCTTTCTTAGGAGCTTCTTTTTTCCGTGCTTCAGCCCGGGCGTTCAGCTCAGCGGCTTTCTTTTCTGCTTCGGCGATCTTCTGGAGTTCTTCTTCCTCCAGAACTCTGTAGGCAACCTTGCCGACCAGAGTCTTAGGCAGTTCTTCACGGAATTCAATGTCATAAGGCATTGCCCACTTGGAAACGTGATCTTTCAGGTAATCGAGGATTTCCTGCTTGATGCTTTCATCAGGAACTACGTTTGGCTTGAGAACGACGAACGCCTTGACCTTTTGCATCTTGTAGGCATCAGGGACACCGATGACGCAGCTGATCAGTACCTTCGGATGAGCATCAATGATGTTTTCAACCTGTGAAGGGTAGACATTGTAGCCTGAAGAGATGATCATTCTCTTGATTCTCTGCTTGAAGTAGACAAATCCGTCAGCGTCCATGTAACCCATGTCACCGGTATGCAGATATGTCTTGCCGTCTTCATGTACTCTTAAGGTCTGAGCGGTTTCTTCTTCATTCTTCAGATAGCCTAACATTACGGATGGACCAGCCAGACAGATTTCGCCGTCTTCACCGGTTGGAACCTGTTTTTCGGTACCAGGTTCACAGATGACGTAGGTAGTATCAGGATATGGCAGGCCGATGCTTCCTTCGCGGTAGTCATTGGCAGGGGTCAGACAGCTGGCGGTAACGCATTCTGTCGTACCGTAACCTTCACGTACCTGAATGGTAGCATGATGGTCTTTTAAGAACTTGTCGACCTTGGCCTTTAACTCTACTGACAGAGAGTCACCGCCGGAATACATGCCCTTGAGGAAGGAGAGGTTAACATTCTCCAGACCCTTGGTTCTTAATAAAGCTTCATATAAGGTTGGAACACCGGCAATGAAGTTTGGCTTCTTCTTGGCCAGCATCTGTGCATAGGTCTTGACGGTAAACTGCGGAATCAGGTCACAGCAGATACCCTTGACCAGACAGGTGTGGATGCCGATGCCCAAGCCGAAACCGTGGAATAACGGCATGACAGCCAGAATCTTCTGTCCCTTTTCATAAGGAACTTCCATGGCTACGGAACTCTGTAAGGCCAGGGCGTTGAAGTTAAGGTCGCTTAACATAATGCCCTTGGTGGTTCCGGTAGTACCGCCTGAATACAGGATGACAGCAGTTCTGTCAATTTCGAAGGTGATCTTCGGTAAAGGCAGAGGGAACTTGCTGCCGTAGTGCAGGAAGTCTTTCCAGGTAATTGAATAGGCTTCATTAGGCAGACCCTGATATTTACCCATGTTCTTTACTCTGAACGGGATCTCCAGATACTTAGGCAGTTCATCGGCAATGTTGGCCATGATGATGACAACGGTATGGTCAGCACCTTTTCTGGCTTCAACGACCTTTGAGTAGAACTGATCCAGGGTCAGGATGGCCTTGGAATTGGAGATGTTCATGTAGAAGGTGATTTCGTTGACTGCTGATAACGGATGGATCATGTTGGCAATGGCGCCGATCCTGTTAAGAGCGTAGAATGTATCGATTGCCTGAGGGCAGTTAGGCATGCAGATGGTTACTGCATCACCGGCTCTGATGCCGATGCTGGTTAAGGCCTTGGCTGTCAGTTCAATCTTATCCATGAATTCAGAATAAGTTGTCTTCTTGTTCATGAACTCATAGGCGATGTTATAAGGATATTTTCTGGCGCTTTCCCTGATGAGCTGATACATGGTCATGGCAGGGTAGTTAATTTCGTGTTTTTCGTTAAAGAAGTTATCCCATCTGTTGGACATAAAACTTGTTTCCTCCTTTGCAACAAATTATATTCTAACATAAATAAATTAATTATCTAGATTTATTGATAAATAGTTAACTGTTTCACTTTTGAAACGAAACAGAACAAATCGTTAATTTAGCTAGCATCAATAGTTTTGTGTAAATTACTCCCATAGTTAGATATAGAACATCATTGAGTTAGTGTTGTGAGCCATTTGTCCATTGTTCAATGGTGTTTACGAATCCCTTGTGAGCTCTGAACATGAACTTTTCGTTATAATCGTTGAAGATTGATACGATGAATCTCTCCAGAGATTCAGGATCAGGAAACTGCTCCTTATGCTTTATCATCCTCTTGATCTGTTTATTGAATCCTTTAATGATGTTAGTAGTATAGATCGATTTCCAGCAGCTCTTGGGAAAACTGTAGAATGTCAGAAGGTATTCCTCAGAATCTGTTATTGACTTGATGATATTCTTATAGTTCTTTGACCACTTTTCCTTAAAGGTGCTGAGCTGCTGTTTAGCTTCATCCAGGTCTTTGGCATTATATACAGCCTTGAAGTCCTCCATGACTTCCTTGCGGTCTCTGACTCTGGCTTTCGCATAAAGGTTTCTCTGTACATGTACCAGGCATCGCTGGATCTTAGCCATTGGAAAGATACTCTCAATCGTCTGTACCATACCAGATAAACCATCAGTAACGAAAAGGTTTACCGTCTGTACACCGCGCTGCTTGATGTCATTGAGCAGTTCATCCCAGATGGTGGCTGATTCCTGCGGTGCAATGACATAGCTTAAAACTTCTTTATATCCTTCAGGAGTGATGCCTATAGCTATTGATAATCCTTCCTTATCAACAGTCTTTCTCCTTATCGGAGTATAAGTAGCATCTACATATATCATGGCATAATGTTGATGTAATGGCCTTCTTTTAAAGGCTTCAACATTATCCGTAACAAGTTTGGTGATATTTGATACAGTGGACTTTGAATACTTTTTAGAGTAAAGAGCCTCTACGATATCACTGATCTCACTGTTTGTCAGCCCGGAATGAAACAGCTTAAGGATGGTATCTTCAGTTGTGCCATCATGTCTCTGATACTTGTTTACTAAGGCTGTGCTGTATTTACTGAGTCTGTCACGAGGTATCTTAAGATTGATTTGGCCAAATGATGTATTTAATGTTTTGTCACTGTAGCCATTGCGACTATCCTCGCTGTCGTTACGCTCGTAAGGCTCATATTCCAGAAATGATGTCAGTTCGATCTTCATCATTTCATTGAAGGCTTCTTCCAGCATGTTTCTGACACATTCTTTAATGGCTGTTTCAAGGTTTGGTCCGATGTTGTCTAATAGACACTGAGTGATATTCGATGTAAAATTGTTCATGAGGTCTCCTTATTCGAATGATTTTTTGGTCGAAATTATTCTACTACAGGTACGACCTCACTTTTTAGTTTTTACACAAAATTATTTTAGCTATCCGGGAATATTGTTCAGCACAGGAGAACACGGTAACATGAAGTAAAGAAATATTGAACAAAAAGTTAAGAAAAGGTATTGCAATATCCCGGGAAAGGAATATAATGAACATGGTTAACAAAATTAAACAATTTGTTAAGTTGTACTAAACAAAGGAGGACGGCAATGGATCTGGGAAAAAGAGTAAAGCAGCTTAGAGTAAAAAACGGCCTGACTCTTGAAGAACTGGCCAGCCGTACGGAGCTTACCAAGAGCTTCCTGTCACAGCTGGAAAGAAATCTGACGACACCTTCAATACCGACACTGGAAAACATCGTTGAAGTATTGGGCGTATCCCTGGGTGAATTCTTCCAGGAAGAGAGAAGTGTTCAGAGAACATTCACGGAGCAGGATTACTTCGAAGATGAAAAGGAATTAATGAAGATAACCTATCTGGTTCCAAACCGGCAGCAGAATGACATGGAACCGCTGCTGCTGACGATTGAACCTGAAGGAATGTCCCGGACCGTACTGCCGCATGACGGTGAGGAAATGGGATACATCCTGCAGGGAAAGATTGTGTTGAAGGATCTGACCAACAACACCAGCAATACCCTGAAGAAGGGTGAAACATTCTACATCAAGGGAGATTTCAGACACTGTCTGGTCAACGAAGGCAACAGCGTTGCCAAAGTCCTGTGGGTTTCCACACCACCGGCATTCTGATTTACAGGGGGATAAGTTAATGAAGAAACTGATTGAATTCCGTAATATCGTCAAGTCCTTTGACGGCAACGTTGTCTTAAAAGGCGTCAATCTTGATATCTACGAAAATGAATTTGTTACCTTACTGGGACCGTCCGGCTGCGGTAAGACGACCTTATTAAGAATTCTGGGAGGCTTCCTGGATGCTGACGAAGGCGAAGTTATCTTCGACGGTCAGGATATCTCAGGGGTCCCGGCCTACAAGCGCGAGATCAACACTGTTTTCCAGAAATACGCACTGTTCCCGCATCTTAACGTCTATGACAACATTGCCTTCGGTCTGAAGCTGAAGAAGGTGTCAAAGGACGTCATCGAACAGAAAGTCAACCGTATGCTTTCACTTATCGGTCTGGAAGGCTATGGCAGCCGTGATGTCAACCTGTTATCAGGCGGCCAGCAGCAGCGTGTAGCCATTGCCAGAGCATTGGTCAACGAACCTTATGTACTGTTACTTGATGAACCTTTAAGCGCCCTGGATAAGGCCTTGAGAAAGGAAATGCAGTACGAGCTGAAGAGGATCCAGCAGGAAGTAGGCATTACCTTCATCTTCGTTACCCATGACCAGGAAGAAGCCCTGACCATGAGTGATAAGATCGTCGTAATGAAAGACGGCTCAATTCAGCAGATTGGCACTCCTAGTGAGATCTACAATGAACCTATTAACGAATATGTTGCTCACTTCATCGGTGAATCAAATATCTTTGAGGGAATCATGAAGGATGATTACTTGGTATCATTTGATGACAAGGACTACAAGTGCGTAGACCATGGCTTCAGAAGAAATGAACCTGTTGACATCATGATCCGTCCGGAAGATCTGGAAATCGTTTCCAGGGGCAGGGGAATCATCCCGGGAGAAGTAAAGTTCGTTCTCTTCAAGGGTGTCCACAATGAAGTAACTGTCCAGACAGTATCCGGTGCTTCAAAGACCATCACAATGCATGTCATCGGCAACCACGACTTCACCAATGAGGAAAAGCAGGAAAAGATCTCCGCCAATGACTTCTTCATGGACCTTGAAGACGTTGAAAACCTCAACGATACCGAAGTGATCGCCCGTGCCAATGCCCAGGCCTGGGACTTCGATGATGAGTTCCTGTCAATCCACAGAGTCGAATATGACATTCCAAAGGAACCGGGAACCTACGATGTGACATTCTCTACTTCCAATGGAACCTGGATCACCATCAAGGCCTATGTGCAGGAACCTAAGTTCATCGAGGATGACAAGAAGGGCGTCGGTGTTGCAGCCTTCGACTTCTTCATCACTGCTGAGGAATTAAGAGAGTCAATTGCCCTGGATACGGACTTATGCATCTGGGCAGCTGCAGAAGCCTGGGATCTGGAAACAGGCCAGGAAATCGAGATCTACGATGTAATATATGACTTCGATGAGGAAAACATCACCGAAGGAGACTACAAGATCACCTTTGCCACTCAGGGTCATGAATTCAAGGTTCATACTAACAAGAATGTGGAAGTAGGCAGGAAGGTCGATCTGACATTCACACCTGAAGACATTCACGTAATGAGCAAAACGGGGTACTAGGCCATGAAGACATTTTCAAAGTTAACCTGGCCGTACATAGCCTGGATATCTGCCTTCGTCGTACTGCCGATGGTGCTGATCCTGCTGTATGCCTTTACCAAGGAAGGCAACAGCATCATCACCTTAAGCTTCACGCTGGAAAACTTTGCCAAGTTCTTCTCCGATGCCATCTTCCCGATGGTACTGTGGAGATCACTGAAGATCGCATTCTTCACAACGGTAATATGCATACTGTTGGGCTATCCGGCAGCTTACATCATTGCTCAGATGGATGAAAAGAAGCAGGCCTTTGCCATTCTGCTTATTACCTTGCCAATGTGGATCAACATGCTGATCAGAACCTATTCCTGGAAGGGAATCCTGGCTTACTTCAGTTTTGATTCACAGATCAACGTCATGATCGGCATGGTCTACAACTTTCTGCCATTCATGATCCTGCAGATCCACACATCCCTCAGCAAGCTTGACCGCAACCTGATAACCGCAGCCAATGACCTGGGTGCTGATGGGATCCAGACATTCCTAAGAGTTACCCTGCCGTTATCAATGAGCGGTGTCATCTCAGGAATTACCTTAGTGTTCCTGCCAGCCGTATCAAGCTTCTTCATTCCGAAACTGTTAGGAGGCGGGGAATATGTCCTGATCGGTAACCTGATCGAAAACTACTTCATATCCGTAGGTAACTGGAACTATGGATCAGCAATTTCACTGATCATGGCTCTGGTAATCATCCTGTCCATGTTTATTACAAAGAAGATGGACAAGAAGACAGGAGGTGAAGAATAATGAAAACCGTTAAGAAGTTAGTAACCAATGTCTACTTCTGGCTGACCATGTTATTCTTCTATGCTCCGATCATCTACGTGGTAATATTCAGCTTCAATGAATCAAAGTCTCTGACTAGATTCACCGGATTCTCCTTACAGTGGTATAAGAAGATGTTCGAGTCCCGCTCGATCCGTGAAGCGATCTACTACACTCTGATCATAGCCATCATCGCTACGGTCATATCAACCATAGTCGGTACTCTGACAGCCATCGGTCTGTCAAAGTCCAACAAGGTATTAAGAGCCATCGTGCTGCAGATCAATGACATTCCGATGATGAACCCTGATATCGTAACGGCAATCGGCTTCATGCTGCTGTTTACCTCATTAGGCATCACCAAGGGATTCGGAACCATTCTGCTGGCACACATATCGTTCTGCATACCGTATGTCATCCTGACTGTCATGCCTAGATTAAGACAGCTTGATGACAACCTGGCTGAAGCTGCCCTGGACTTAGGTGCCACACCGGTTCAGGCCCTGACCAAGGTAATCATCCCGCAGTTAAAGGGAGCCATCATCTCCGGTGCCCTGATTGCCTTCACGATGAGTTTCGACGATTTCGTTATCTCATTCTTCACATCGGGACCAAAGGTCAGCAACATCGCCATTTATGTTTATTCGTCAATAAAGCGCATCAACCCGACGATCAACGCTTTATCAACCATCATCGTTGTTATCGTTACAACAGTATTAATTATCGTAAACGTTGTTCCTATGATTAAGGATAGAAAGTTAAGAGGTGTTCAGAAATGAAAAAGTTATTAGTTAGTGTACTGGCAATCTGCCTGGGATTAAGCCTGTTTGGCTGTTCAGGCGGTGATGGCGGCAAGACCGATTTTGATCCAATTGCCGAATTCGGTTCAAACGAACTGTATGTCTTCAACTGGGGAGAATATATTGATGAATCCAACATTGAAGCATTTGAAAAGAAATACAATGTTACTGTTTATTACAAGACATTCGACTCCAATGAGGAAATGTATACAGCCATCGTCGGCGGTGACAAGTATGACATCATCGTTCCAAGCGACTACATGGTAGAACGCCTCATCAAGGAAAACCTGATCCAGAAGCTGGATCTGAGCTTAATCACCAACATCGGTGCCATTGCAGATGGTCTGAAGTCTCCTGACTATGACCCTAAGCATGAATATTCAATTCCTTATTTCCAGGGTTCAATCGGCATCGTCTATGACACAACCAAGGTAACCATGGAAGAACTTGACGAAAAGGGCTGGGACATCCTGCTGGATACCAAGTATGCCGGTCAGATCTGCATGTACAATGCTGACAGAGACAACTTCCTGCCTGCCTTGAAGGCTTTAGGATATTCAGTCAATACCAACAACGATGAAGAGATCCAGAATGCCTATCAGTGGCTGCTGACTCAGAAGAAGACCATGTCACCTGCATATGTCACTGACGAAGTAAACGATATCATGATCAATGGCGACAAGACCTTAGCTGTTGCCTACAGCGGTGCTGCTGCCTACATCATGAGCGAAAACGAAGACATGGGCTACTATGAGCCAAAGCAGGGAACAAACATCTGGTCAGATGCAATGTGCATTCCTGCTTCCAGCAAGAACGTCAAGCTGGCTCATGCCTGGATCAACTTCTGCATGGAAGAAGAAGTAGCTGAAAAGAACTCCATCGCTGTCGGATATACTTCAGGTTATCAGGCTGTCATGGACAAGCTGGCAAAGACCGAATTTGACGGAATCAATGCCTATCTGCCAAGAGTTGGCTATGAAAAGGACGAGGAATATCATGATGACAACGTCCTGAAGACCAAGCTGGCCGAACTCTGGAACCAGGTAATGTTCAACTAATCAGGACAAGTAATATGGCATCATCAGATGCCATATTTGTCCAAAGGAGAGAAAATGAGAAAAGTAAAAGTAGCGATGATCCAGATGCAGTGTTCACCTGTTCAGTCGGAAAATCTCGAAAAAGCTGAATCATTGATCAGAGAGGCTGCGGGCAGGGGAGCCAACATAATTCTGCTGCCTGAACTCTTTGACAGATGGTATTTCTGTCAGGAAAGAAGATATGAATACTATCAGTATGCCATGAGCGTTGATGAACATCCTTCCGTATTAATGGGAAAAAAACTGGCTAAGGAACTTGGCGTTGTCTTACCGATAAGCTTCTATGAAAAGGACGGCAATGTTCTTTACAATTCAATTGCCTGCATAGATGCGGATGGAAGTCTGTTGGGAGTATATAGAAAGACGCATATCCCTGATGACCACTACTATCAGGAGAAGTTCTACTTCACTCCCGGAAATACCGGATTCAGGACATTTGATACGGCTTACGGAGTCATAGGCATCGGTATCTGCTGGGATCAGTGGTTTCCGGAAACCGCCAGAGCCTTGGCCTTAAACGGGGCGGAAATGATTCTGTTTCCGACAGCCATAGGCAGTGAGCCGATCTTACAGGTCGATTCAATGGAACACTGGAGAAGGGTAATGCAGGGACACGCTGCAGCTAATTTAGTGCCGGTCTGCGCTGCCAACCGCATTGGTCTGGAAGAAGTATACCCATGTAAGGAAAACAGCTTTCAGTCGTCTTCTCTTGATTTCTATGGCAGTTCCTTCATGAGCGATGAAACTGGGGAGATAGTAGAATCAGCCCCAAGGGATAAGGAAACCGTGCTGATCCATGAATATGATCTTGATCAGTTAATGAAGGACAGAATTGCCTGGGGACTTTTCCGCGACCGCAGGGAAGAGATGTATGGTATAATCAGCGGAACCAAATAAAAGAGTTAAGGGCTTCATTTCGTGAAATAATTGTGAAATATTAACGAAAGAAGTCTTTTTTCGTGCTTTCATAAGTGTTATTATGTACATAGGAAAGCGATTTCGGTCGCAACAATAGGAGGAAAATCATGAAAAAGTTATTGGCAGTTTTATTGTCTATCCTCATGGTTGTCTGCATGTTCGGCTGTACAGGTGGCGGCGGCGAAGATGAACCAACACCAGAGCCAGGCGAAAAAACAGCAGCAGATGTCCAGAAGGAAATCCTTGCTGGCATTGAACCAGATGTATCTGTTACCGGTAAGTTAGTTGTCTATTCACCTAACTCAAACGGTGAGATCAACGCTATCAGACCTGGTTTCACAACCAAGTATCCTAACGTAACTCTGGAAATCATCTCAATCGGTACAGGTGACTGTCTCTCTAGAATTCAGGCTGAAGCTGAAAACCCACAGTGTGACGTAATGTGGGGCGGCATGAACTTTGAAAAGTGGTACAACTTCCAGGGATACTGGGAAAACTACATTTCACCAAATGCTGACAACTTACCTGCAGAACTGCAGAACAAAACCGGCGAAGGCGCAGGCTTCTTTACAAGCTATGGCTTAAGCGGTAACACAGCATTCGTCATCAACACCAAGCAGCTTGAAAAGTTAGGCCTCAAGGTTGAAGACATTACCGGTTATCAGAGCTTAATTGATCATGCTGACAAGTTAAAGGGTCAGGTATTATCAGGCGACCCAGTCAAGTCTTCAAGTGCTTGGCAGGAACTGGTAGCCATGATCTATGTTTACGGCGACGGCTTCAACAAAGGCTGGGCCGGACTTGACATGGACAAGAGCTGGGAATATGTTGAAAAGTTCATCAACCTGATCGATGGTTCAGTATTAAGCTCATCTTCAGCTGTTTACAAGAACGTTACAGCCGGTGAAGCAGCAATCGGTGTTACATACGAAGACCCTGCTTTACAGCTGTTAAAGGACGAAGCTGAAAACATCACTATGATCTATCCTAAGGAAGGCAATAACTGGACACCATGTGCTGCAGCCATCGTAAAGGGTGCTCCACATATGGATCTGGCCAAGTTATTCATTGACTTCTTAATTTCAAAAGAAGGCCAGGGCTTATACCAGTGCACTACACTGCGTCCTGCTGACAAGACAATGGTCAACATCGTAAAGGGCATCAAGACATTTGATGAGATCCCTAACGTATTTGAACAGGATCAGCTGTACATCGCCAGCAACACTGCTACATGGAAGGCAAAATGGAGCGAACTGCTGGATAAGTACAACGCAAACAAGTAATTAATAAACATCGGCATAAAACTGGCAAAGAGTGATTTGGGCTTTTTAACTCGAATCACTCTTTCTTTGAAAAAATTGAAATAGGAGGATAAACCAATGAGTGTTGGTATTAAGATCAATCATGCCGTCAAGGCCTATGGCGATAACGTCGTAATTCCTGATCTTTCACTGGAAGTAAAAGACGGGGAATTCTTTACGCTGTTGGGACCATCAGGCTGCGGCAAGACCACACTGTTAAGAATGATTGCCGGATTCAACTCAATTGAAGGCGGAGATTTCTATTTCGGAGACAAGCGCATCAATAATCTTGACCCGGCAAAGAGAAACATCGGCATGGTATTCCAGAACTACGCCATCTTCCCGCATCTGACCGTTGAAAAGAACGTTCAGTTCGGTCTGAAGAACCGCAAGATCTCCAAGGAAGACATGGAAAGAGATACCAAGCAGTTCATGGATCTGATGCATATTACCGAATACAAGGACAGAATGCCTGAGAGACTCTCTGGAGGTCAGCAGCAGCGTGTTGCCTTAGCCAGAGCCCTGGTAATCAAGCCGGATGTTCTGTTGATGGACGAACCGTTAAGTAACCTTGACGCCAAGTTAAGAGTTGAAATGAGAACTGTCATCAAGCAGATCCAGAGAGAAGTAGGCATTACCAACGTCTATGTTACCCATGACCAGGAAGAAGCCATGAGCGTATCAGACAGAATCGCTGTCATGAACCTCGGTGAGATCCAGCATATCGGCAAGCCGAAGGACATCTATCAGAGACCTGCCAACCTTTTTGTTGCCAGCTTCATCGGACGTACCAATCTGGTCAATGCCAAGCTGGTATTAAAGGACGGAAAGGCCAATCTGTGCTTCGCTGACGGATACAGTTTCGTCATGGACAACATTCTCCCTGAGGAAATGCATGACCAGGATGTCATCGTTGCCATCAGACCTGAAGAAGTTGTCATCAATAATGAAGAGGGTATCCAGGGCAAGGTAGACGATTCAGTCTTCCTGGGTCTGAATACTCACTATTACATTCTGAGCGATCAGGTTCACTGCATCCATACCGAAGACAAGGATGATGACCGTTTCGAACTGATTCAGGAATCAATGATCGATGAAATCATTCCTAACGGCTCTGAAGTACGCCTGAAGATCAAGAAGGAAAAGGTTAACGTCTTTACCGCTGACGGCTCAAAGAACATTGTGAAGGGTGTCAAAAACGATAAATACCTTTATGGCAATGACTAAAGGTGAACGCTATGAAGAACGAAAATAAAAAACCGGTTCAGAAGCAGAAAAGAAACTACGACAGCTGGCTGATAGTTACTATCATCCTTCTGGTTTTCTACGGTTTCTTCATGCTTTATCCGATGCTTGCCTTAGTCAAGCAGTCATTTACCGATAAGGAAACCGGTGTTGTGTCAATGGTCAACTACCTGGAATTCTTCAATAACAAATCCAATGTATTGGCTCTGCAGCACAGTTTCAGTGTTTCCTTCTGGGTAACCGTATTTTCATTATTACTTGGTGTTCCGCTGGCATACTTTACCACCTGCTACAAGATCAGGGGAAGCAAACTGATAAGAATTCTGATCATTCTAAGTTCTATGTCGCCTCCGTTTGTCGGAGCGTTCTCCTGGGTCGTATTTGCCGGTAATAACGGCATACTGACCAGATTCATGGAAAATACCTTTGGAATTGAGATGCCTAGCATTTACGGTTTCAACGGAATCGTGCTGGTAATGACCTTGGGATTTTTGTCACTGGTATACCTGTATGTATCAGGTGCACTTAAAAACGTTGATAACTCTCTTATCGAAGCAAGTGCCAACCTGGGTACTTCCGGATTCAAGCGTTTCATGAAGGTTATCGTACCGTTAATCATGCCTACCATTCTGGCCAGTGCCCTGATGGTATTCATGAGAGCATTCGCTGACTTCGGTACACCGGTATTCATCGGGAAGGGGTACCAGGTATTCACGGTCTTGATCTATGACCAGTATTCCGGCGAAATGAGCCAGAACAAGGCTTATGCCGCTGCCTTAAGCGTCATTGCAATCATCATCACAACGATCGTATTCCTGGTACAGAAGTGGGCTAACACCAAATTCGAATTCACGATGAATGCGCTGCATCCGGTAGAACAGAAAAAAGCCAAGCCGTTACAGTCATTCCTGATGCATGCATACTGCTACATCATCACATTCCTGGCATTTTTACCGCAGATCTATGTTCTGTATTCTTCCTTCCAGAGGACTTCAGAATCCGGTCTGGTATTCAAGAAAGGCTACTCTCTCAACAGCTACAGGTATGTTCTGGAAGCCTATTCCGATACCATCTGGAATACCATTAAGATCGCCGTCAGTGCTCTGTTACTGGTAGTACTGCTGTCAGTAGTATGCGCATACCTGGTAGTAAGAAGAAAGAATCTGTTCAACCAGACTCTCGACATCATGACCATGATGCCATACATCATTCCAGGCTCCGTTATTGGTGTTGCCCTGATCGTTACCTTCAACAGAAGCGTATTAGGCTTGCCGGTATTGACAGGAGGGCCGTTTATAATGATCATCGCACTGATCATAAGACGTTCGCCATACACGATAAGATCATCTGTTGCCATCTTACAGCAGATACCTCAGACCATCGAGGAAGCTTCAATTTCCTTAGGTTCATCCAAGGCCAAGACCTTTTTTGCGGTAACGCTGCCAATGATGCTTAATGGTGTCGTATCCGGTGCGATCCTTTCCTGGGTATCAATCATCACAGAGTTAAGTACCGCCATTTACCTGTTTACCTACAGAACCAGAACCATGACCATTTCCGTCTACGAACTTGTTACCAAGGGATCATACGGGTATGCTTCAGCAATGGCTTCGATCCTGACGGTATTCACAGTAATATCTCTGGTACTGTACATGGTAGTAACCAAGGGCGAAGGTTCCGGTACTGCTTAATAAAGGAATTATTGAATTATGACAAAGATACACAAATATGTAATACAGACACTGGCACTTCTGATCTTCGGACGGTATGTGCTGATATTCAGGGAAACGGTCAATCCGTACTTTGCCCTGGTAGTGCTGTGCTGTGCAGAGATAGTGGTTACGCTGCTGTATGTGTTTGTTAACAGAAAGACCATACCAAAGGCTGAAAGCCAGTGGGAGTTCATTACCATATATGCTTACATCTGTGTAATTGTCATAGTATCAATGTTTTTCCTGATGTAAAAAAGGAACTGCAGTCATCTGATGGCTGCAGTTTCTATTATGTGAAAGGTCACACAAATAAATATATTGAGGATTGAACTGTTTGGTATTAAAATTAAATTAACAATAAAGAAGGAGACAGGAAATGAATTTATTACAGTTATTGTTATCTACTCTGACTTCACAGAGTTCAGTAAACACCGTCTCAAAGAAGACCGGTGCCAATTCAAAACTGACCTCTAAGTTATTACTGGTTGCCATTCCATTGCTGATCAAGTACATGACCAAGAATGCTTCCAAGAAGACCGGTGCTCAGTCATTATTAAGCGCTCTGGGACAGCATACTCAGACAACCTCAATGACTCAGCAGATCCAGGATGCCGATGAAGAAGACGGCGCCAAGATCATTGACCACATTCTCGGCAAGGACAAGAACAAGGTCGTTAACTCACTGGCAAGCGAAACAGGTTTAACATCTAATCAGGTTAACTCAACTCTGAGTAACATCGCTCCGGCTTTACTGTCTGGCTTATCAGCTGCCACAACTTCAGCAAATAATAAGAAGCCAGGCGTTGATCTGTCAGATGGTCTTGATTTCGGTGATCTGATGGGCTTATTCGGTGGCTCCAACAACAATGCAGCTTCATCACTGTTAGGCACATTAATGGGTGGCGGACAGCAGCAGACTCAGCAGTCAAACGGCATGGGCGACATCTTAGGTGCTCTTTTAGGTACACAGCAGACTCAGCAACAGTCAACCTCCGGCAACAATGCCATGAACGGACTGTTAAGCGCATTACTTGGCGGCGGTACAACACAGACAACCACATCAAAGAAAAAGAAGACAAATTCACAGATCGACGGTACTGATCTGCTGAGCCTGTTAACTGCTTTAAGCAAGTAATCAGAATTAACGAAGAAGTGCGAAAGCACTTTTTCTTATGGTCTTCAGTTGTTTACCATTATTCAGTATTATAAAATTGAGTTAAAGGATATACAGCAATATGAAGAAAGTCTTGATTTCTATTTTGACCATACTGGTTTTACTGGTACAGTTTCCGGTAAAGGTTTTTTCGGCTGATTCATATGAACCGGCAGTCATCATTATCGGTGACAGTTACGGACAGACAACTTATGGCGGAATCAGAAATGGTATTGAAGTAAGCCCTGAAGCCAGAAATGACGGCGCCTTTAACTGCTGGACCGGCAGACTGGCTGAGAAACTTGAACTGAGTGACACACTGGTACAGAAACTGATATCTCCAGAATCAAACTGTGAAATTGACATGTATGAAGACAACATGATTTACAGTGCAAGCGGACGCGGCTTCTGGCGGAAAGTAAACAATATCAATTACGAGTCAATGATCATCGAACTGCAGCAGTATGTTAATGCAGATAAAGTCGGACTGATCGTCTTTGGCGGGGGAGCCAATGATTCAAAGTGGTATAATCAGACCACCATAACCAACAGTGCTAGAAGTCTTATTGAAACAACCCATCAGCTGTATCCAAATGCCAGAATCATGATCGCTCAGATGGGCTGGGGAAAGTATGCTGAAGGAGAATTACCTGAAGACTACATCCGCCATGGAAACTGGGACGACATAATCCAGAAGAATGTAGTCCCTCTAGGTAATGATCTTGAGGATCTGTGTAATGATTATGATTATGCTTACTATGCGGGCAATATCGGAAAAGATGCTCTGGAAGGTCATGAAGATGAGTATTTCACGGGCAGAGAGGGGTCTGGACAGGTTGACCTGATTCATCCTAATTACCTTGGTAATGAAGCTCTTGCCCAGCTGCTCAGTGAAAAGATCAAAAGCACTGACATTTCATACCTGTGCGAAGACTATCTGAACCATAACTGGAGTGACTGGGTTATCGGACCTTTGCCATCCTGTATTGAAAATGGTTATGATTACCGTGAGTGTTCCAGATGCAACTTAATTGAAAAAGACATTAAAGAAGCATTTGGTCACAGTTACGGTGAATGGACATACGACGGTATCGAAAGGAAAACCCATTCACGCACATGTGCAAATGATCCGTCTCATATCGAAACTGAAACATGTCAGTTTGATGAAGGCATCAAAAGTGATAATCAGTTCATCTATACTTGTTCTGAATGTGGCGGACAGTATGCCGCTGAAATCGGTTATCCGGTAATAAAAGGAATTATCAGACTGGCAGGAGATAACAGATATGAAACCAGCCAGAAGATATCAGACGAATTCCTTAAAAACAGCAAGGCCAAAAAAGTAAACAACGTCATATTGGTAAGCGGCAATTCGTTTGCGGATGCCTTGTCTGGAGCTTATCTGGCTCAGATAACTCATTCCCCAATGCTGCTTACAACGCCTGAAAAAGCCCAAAAGACAAACAAGTACATAGCAGGTATTCTTAATCAGGAAGGCAGAGTTTACGTCTTAGGCGGCACTTCTGCGGTTCCTGAAGAATGTCTGACAGGTCTGAATGGATACTATGTCATCAGACTATCCGGAAATAATCGATACGAAACAAATCTGAAGATCCTGGAATATATATTATTTCTGTCCGAAAGACCATTTGACGAAGAACTGCTGGTAGCAACCGGAGAGGATTTTGCGGATTCCTTATGTGCTTCAGCCTTAAGCAGACCGCTTCTCTTGGTAAAGGGTGATCAGCTGACCGAAAAACAGATTACGTTTATAAAGAGCTATGCGGCTAATAATATAGCTGCAGCATTTGATATTCTCGGCGGTGAGAAAGCTGTAAGTCTGTCATTGGAAAAGGAATTAGGTAAATACGGTACAGTAGATAGAATATGGGGTAATAACAGACTGGAAACTTCAGTCAGAATAGCAGAGAAGTTTTATGACAGAGCTATCCAGGCTGTCATAGCATATTCTGATAAATATCCGGATGGATTATGCGGCGGTGTACTGTCCAATCAGATAAATGCGCCACTGATCATCACCAGAGAAGGACATGAAAACATTGCTGGTGAATATCTGGCAAGGAATCAGATCAGCAACTGTTACGTATTGGGTGGAACGGATGTTTTACCTGATGGAGTAATAAAGAAACTGTTTTTTAACAGGCGGAATGTGTAAGGCATTCCGTTTTTTAGCCGTATAACACAAGTTCCAATAGTGATTGTTAAATAATGGTTTTTAAAGTATGATTAATATGGAAGAGAAGGGAACTTCTTCATGTACGAAATTTACGAAACAAAGGAAAGGGTAATGGCCGATAACGAAGCGGAAGCTGAGAAACTCCGCGCTTTTTTACGGTCAAACCGAACATTCTTCATCAATCTGATGGGATCACCTGGATCAGGTAAGACCAGTGTTCTGATCCATACCATCAACAGGCTGAAGGAGAAATACAGAATTGCCGTCATGGAAGCTGATGTTGATTCCAGCGTAGATGCGGAAACCATCAGTAAGCTCGGTGTCAAAGTCATTCAGCTGCATTCCGGCGGCTTATGTCACATGGATGCGGACATGACAGCCAGAGGAATTGAACGTCTGGGAATTGAAGACATTGATCTGCTGATAATGGAAAACATCGGAAACCTTGTCTGTCCTGCCGAATTTGACGTTGGAGCAGCTCTCAAGGTAATGATCCTGTCAGTTCCAGAGGGTGATGACAAGCCATTGAAGTATCCATTGATGTTTACCGTCAGCAATGTCATGCTGATAAACAAGATCGATGCGCTTCCGGTATTCGACTTTGATCAGAACAAGGCACTGGAAAGAGCCAGAAAGCTTAATCCTGAGATCATCGCATTCCCGATGAGTACGATAACCGGTGAAGGTGTATCTGAATGGGTCGAATGGCTGGATAAGCAGATAGAAGACTGGAGGAAACGGTTATGAGAGTAATTGAACTTCATAAGTCAGTAACGGACTCCAATGACCGTGATGCCGCTGTCTTAAGAGAAGAACTGGAATCAAAGGGAATTCTTTTAGTCAATCTGATGAGCTCCGCAGGTTCGGGAAAAACGACTTTGCTGGAAAGAACAATAAAGGATCTGAAAGGCAGAACGAATATTGCGGTACTGGAAGCGGACATCGATGCCAGCGTTGATGCCGAAAGGATCGAAGCAGCCGGAGCCATTTCCGTTCAGGTTCATACCGATGGAATGTGTCACATGGATGCCGGCATGACCAGAACCGGACTGGAGGCGATGAATATGGAAACAACTGACGTTGCTTTCCTGGAAAACATCGGAAACCTCATATGTCCGGCTGAATATGCCACAGGAGCCAGCCGCAATGTCATGATACTTTCCATACCGGAAGGTGATGACAAGCCGCTGAAATATCCGCTGATGTTCCAGAGCAGCGATGCACTTCTGTTAACAAAGATCGATACCATGTCATATTTCAGCTTCGACATGGAAAAATGCATTGAAAGGGTCAGATATCAGAACCCTAGGATAAAGATATTCCCGGTATCAGCCAAGACCGGAGAAGGAATGGCTGACTGGGAAACATGGCTGCTGCAGCAGCTCGAGGAAATCAGGAAGAGGTAAAAAATGCCAAAGAAAACAAAAGACGAAATGCGTATGACCAACCGGAGAGACTTTGTTCCGGATCCGAATTACAAGAGCATTGACAAGGAAAAGGAAAAGCTGGTTCTCAAACTGGGTACCATGATCACTGACAGATATCTGATCAAGTACACCAATACCATGAAGACCACTGACCCTGAGTTCTGGGCTCTCAATGCCGTACTGACCAAGGAAGAAGTAAAGTTCCTGCTGTCATTCAAGAAGACCAGAGTACCTTATACTGCGGAACAGATCGCTCAGAGAAACAACATGTCTCTGGAAGAAGCTCAGAAGATGATCGATCATCTGACCTGGGTAGGCGTTCTGGAAATGAACAGGGAAAATGCTGAAAAGAAGAAACAGTACAATGTTCCTATCTTTGTTCCTGGTTCAGCTGAATTCATGATGATGAATGACAAGCTGACTGATGAACACCCTGAACTGGCAACATTCTTCAACCTGATGACTCAGATGCCACTGGAAGATGTCACACCTATGATTCCTCCTGGAGGAGCCGGTGTCGGCATGCATGTCATTCCGGTAGAAAAGGCCATTGAACATGAAAACAAGAGCGTTTCGGTAGAACATATTTCTCACTGGCTCAACAAATATGACAAGTATTCAATCGGTCAGTGTACCTGCCGTAAACAACAGGCCATGCGTGGGGAAGGTTCAGGAGAACTCCCTGGTGAATTCTGCATCGGTGTTGGAGACATGGCTGAATACTGCGTTGACAGAGGGATGGGCCGCTATCTGACTTATGATGAAGTAATGGCTTATCTAAAGAAGTTTGAGGAAAAGGGCTTTGTACATCAGATCACCAACATCGACGGTGAAGAGAAGATCGTCGCCATCTGCAACTGCGCTCCTGGTGTCTGCAATGCCCTGAGAACTTCACAGTTATACAACACGCCTAACATGTCTGCTTCTGCCTACAGAGCCCATGTTGATGCTGCCAAGTGCGTAGCCTGCGGCAAGTGCGTGGAAGTATGTCCGGTAGGAGCTGCCAAGCTTGGCCAGAAACTGTGCACCAAGAACGGTGAAATCGAATATCCTAAGACCGAACTTCCTGATGCCCTGCATTGGGGTCCGGAGAAGTGGAACAAGAACTACCGTGAAGATGCCAAGATCAACTGCTATGATACCGGTACTGCTCCTTGCAAGACAGCCTGCCCGGCACATTTACCAATTCAGGGTTACATCCGCATGGCCAAGGAAGGCCGTAACCTGGAAGCCCTGAAGCTCATCAAGCAGGATAACCCGTTCCCGGCAGTATGCGGTGACATCTGCAACAGAAGATGTGAAGATGCCTGCACCAGAGGAACCATTGACCAGCCAATCGCCATTGATGAAATCAAGAAATACATTGCTTCACTTGAACTTAACAGTGCCAACAGATACGTTCCGGTCTGCGAGAACGATGAAGGCCTGCAGTGGGGTGATGATTACAAGATCGCCGTTATCGGTGCCGGTCCTGCCGGCATGAGCTGTGCCTATTACTTAAGAGAACACGGCTACACCGTAACCGTATTTGAAAAGGAATCCAGAGCCGGCGGCATGCTGTTAAACGGCATTCCTTCATTCCGTCTGGAAAAGAACGTTCTGGAAGCTGAAATTGACATTTTACGTCAGATGGGTGTTGAATTCGTCTTCAATACCGAAATCGGCAAGGACATTACCATTCAGCAGTTAAGAGATAAGGGCTACAAGGGATTCTATGTTGCCATCGGTGCCCAGGGTGGCCGTATGACCGGTGTTCCGGGCGAAGACAGCGAAGGCGTTGTTACCGGTGTTGACTTCCTGCGTCAGGTAAACCTCGGTAAGGTTGAAAAGCTTGATGGTGATGTAGTTGTCGTAGGTGGCGGTAACGTTGCCGTAGACGTAGCAAGAACAGCTGCCAGACTGACAAAGGGAACAGTAACAATGTTATGCCTTGAAGGTGAGAACGAAATGCCGGCAGCCAAAGATGAAGTCGAAGATGCCAAGAGCGAAGACATCATCGTCAAGAATGGCTGGGGTCCTAAAGAAGTATTATCTGAAAACGGCAAGGTAACCGGTATCGTCTTCAAGAGATGCACATCAGTATATGATTCAGAACACCGCTTCAATCCACAGTATGATGAAAATGATACGATCACAATCAACTGCAGCAACGTTCTGTTAAGCATCGGCCAGTCAATCATCTGGGGTGATCTGTTAAAGGGCACCAAGGTTGAAATCAACAGAAACGGCACAGCCAAGGCTGATCCGGTAACCTATCAGACAGCTGAACCTGACATCTTCGTCGGCGGTGATGTCTATACCGGTCCTAGATTTGCCATTGATGCCATTGCAGCCGGCAAGGAAGGCTTTGTATCCCTGAACAGATTCGTTCATAAGGGACAGTCTCTGACCATTGCCCGTGACCTGCGTCACTTCATTGAACTGGACAAGAACAACATCGTTGTCGAGGAATATGACAATACAAAGCGTCAGATGCCTGGTTCCAAGGCAGTTAATCCGAGAAGCACTTTTGAAAATACCCGTCTGCCTCTGACAGAGCAGCAGGTAATCAAGGAAGCTTCCAGATGCTTAAGCTGCGGCAAGACCATAGTTGATACCAACAGATGCATCGGATGCGGCTTATGTACGACCAGATGTCAGTTTGATGCCATCCATCTTACCAGAGATGTTCCGGCAGCCAGCGACATGTACAGATGCGAAGACAAGATCCTTCCGGTAGCCAAGTATGCCGCCAAGAGAGCAGTCAAGATCCTGCTTAACGGCAATAAGAAATAAAGATGCATGAACTTGGCATTGTCATTCATGTAGCCAAGACTCTCAATGAAATAGCTGATGAGAATTATCTTAAAAGGATCGGTTCGGTAACCCTGGAAGTTGGGGAGGTAAGCGGAATAATCACCGATTACTTCATCGACTGCTGGAATTATTTCAAGGTCAGATATCCGCTTCTGAAGGAATGCGAGATGAAACTGGAAATGATTGAGGGCATCAATTTCTGTGAGGACTGCAAACAGGAATACTCCGCGATCAGATACGGCAGGATCTGTCCGTTCTGCAATTCGGAGCATACCTATCTGCTGCAGGGCAATGAATGCAACATTAAGGAAATCGAAGCTGAAGACTAGATAAGAAAAACTGACAGTGGCTAAAACTGTCAGTTTTCTTGAATTGATCACAAGATAGTGGTAATATTTATGCGTTAAAGGGGAGTGAAAACTTATGAAAAACGATTCTGTTAAAAAAGTAGTCGCTACTGGCATCGGTGCTGCATTATTCTTCGTCTTAGCCCGTTTCGTAGCTATTCCAAGCGGTATTCCTAATACCAACATTGCTCTGCAGTATGGCATTCAGACTGTGTTTGCTGTATTATATGGTCCGGTTGTTGGCGGATTATCAGGCTTCATCGGCCATGTCTTAACTGACATGAGCTGGGGTGGAGTATGGTGGTCATGGGCTTTCGGTACACTGGTATATGGTGTAATCGTCGGCTTAGGCGCTAACAAGATCAACATTAAGAGCGGTAACTTCGGCAAGAAGGAAATAATCACTCTGGCAATCTATGAATGCATCGCAAACATTGTTGCCTGGCCAATCGTTGCTGCAGTTGGTGACGTAGTCATCTACAAGGAACCTTTCAAGCTGGTACTGGCTCAGCTGGCTGTTGCTGCTGTTGCTGACTTTGCCTGTGCAATGATCGTCGGCGGTTTACTGCTGTTCGGTTATTCCAAGACAATTGCCAAGACAGGTTCACTGGATAAGGAATAATTATTTATCAGACAGGGCTTATCTTCTGCTGTTTTGAGACGGCGAAGATAAACCCTTTTTTCATTATTGTGAGGTATTGACATGAGCGAAAACCCAATCATCAGCTTCAAGGATTTTACTTTTCAGTACGATGCCCAGAAACAGCCAACGCTGAAGAACATCAATCTGGATATCTATCCCGGCGAAAAGATCCTGATCTGCGGGGCCTCCGGTTCCGGAAAGAGCACCATAGGTAACTGTATCAACGGACTGATACCTTTTTCCCTTAACGGCAGGATAACCGGTTCGCTTAAAGTAGACGGCATTGAAACAAAAGATTCTTCAATCTTTGAGCTATCGACCCGTGTGGGGACGGTCTTACAGGATCCTGACGGACAGTTTGTCGGATTAACAGTGGGTGAGGACATTGCCTTTGCCCTGGAAAATGACTGCGTTGAACAGGCGGAAATGATCAAGCAAACCTTCCTGGCTGCCCAGACCGTTGACATTGACCGTTTCATGGATCATGCGCCATATGATCTTTCCGGCGGGCAGAAACAGCGTGTTTCCATGGCCGGTGTATTAGTAGATAAAGTAAAGATACTGTTATTTGATGAACCGCTGGCTAACCTGGACCCGGCTACCGGCAAGAGTGCGATTGAACTGATTGACAGCATTCAGCAGGATTCAAATACGACGGTTATCATCATCGAGCACCGTATTGAGGATGCCTTATGGGAAAGAATCGACAGGATCATTCTGGTCGATGAAGGCGTAATCATCGCTGATATGGCACCGGATAAGCTGCTTAAGAGCGGACTGATGAAGAAATATGGAATCAGGGAACCGCTGTATCTGACAGCTCTGGAATATGCGGGATGCGATATAAATTACGTTGAAGGACTGGAATCAATCAGAAAACTGAAACTTAAGGAAAACGAAATTGATAAAGTCCGTAACTGGTTCTTCCGGCAGGATAAGAAGGAAAAGATCAACAACAATGACTACATACTTGAAATAGAGCATCTTAACTTCGGTTATGATGAGAGAGTTCAGGTACTCTTTGGCATTAACCGGAAGATCAGAAAAGGGGAGATGCTGGCCATCGTGGGTAGAAACGGTGCCGGCAAGTCTACTCTGTGCAAACTGGTCTGCGGCTTTGAAAAGACATCTGACGGAAAGATCTGCTATAAAGGGGAAGACATTACCGATTATTCGATCCGCAAGCGTGCAGCCAATATCGGATATGTAATGCAGAATCCAAATCAGATGATATCCCAGGCCATGATCTTTGATGAAGTGGCCATGGGACTGAAAAACAGCGGATTAAGCGAAGAAGAAATAAAAGAAAAGGTATATTCTACCCTGAAGATCTGCGGATTACATGAATTCCGTAACTGGCCGATCAGCGCTTTAAGCTTTGGTCAGAAGAAAAGGGTAACAATTGCTTCCATTCTCGTCATGGGTCCTGAGGTAGTTATTCTTGATGAACCGACGGCCGGACAGGATTTCCGCCATTATACTGAGATCATGGAATTCCTCAAGAAGATCAATGAGGAAGGAATTACAGTAATAATGATCACTCATGACATGCATCTGATGCTGGAATATACCGACAGGGCAATGGTATTCTCTGACGGGCATCTGATCGCCGATGAATCAAATGCCGCCGTGCTGTGTGATCCTGAAATCATACAGGAAGCTTCACTGAAGGAAACCAGTCTGTTCAATGTGGCTCAGATGTGCGGCATTGAAGATCCGGTCGAATTTGTTGATTGCTTCATTAACTATGAAAAGAAGGTGAACGGTTATGGCTGCTAAGGTACTTAACTATATTCCGCGTGACAGCTTCATTCACCGTCTTTCCGGTACGACCAAACTGATCATCTTCTTAAGCTTCTCTTTTCTGTGCGGTCTATCATTTGATACCAGAGTATTGCTGGTGTTACTTGGACTGTCAATACTGGGCTTTGTCCTCAGCAAGATTAAATTGAGTGAGATAAGGGTAATGAGTACATTCCTTGTTGTATTCATCACTTTGAACTTCATCTTGTTATTCATATTCAGCCCGGAATACGGCTGTGAAATGTACGGTTCCCGTACGGTACTGTTCCATCTTATCGGCAAGTACTATGTGACCCGGGAACAACTGTTCTATCAGTTCAACGTGGCTTTAAAATATGTCATCGGTTTCCCGATTGCCATCCTGTTTGTCTCCACGACCAATCCAAGTGAATTTGCCGCTTCATTAAGCAGTTTAGGTATTCCTTACAGGATAAGCTATTCCGTATCACTGGCCTTAAGATATATCCCGGACATTCAGTCTGATTATCATGAGATATCCCAGTCACAGGAAGCCAGAGGTGTGGCCTTAGGCAAGGATGTCAGACTGTTTGAAAGAATCGGCAATGCCGTCAAGATCCTGATGCCGCTGGTACTTACCAGTCTTAACAGAATCGATGAGATCTCCAATTCAATGCAGTTAAGAAGTTTCGGCAAGAAAAAGACCCGTACCTGGTATGTCAAAAAGAAAATGACAGCTGCCGATTTCGGGGTAATTGCCTTCTGCATCATCATGTTCACTGTCGGCTTGATCATAACCAATCAGGGCGGCAGCAACATATACAATCCATTCGTGAGGTAGTTTTATGAAGAAAATGTTAGTATTCCAGACAGACTTTACTTACAAAGAAGGCGCTGTAGCGGCCATGTATGGCGTTGTAAAGAGCATTGACTGTGACATAGAGATCATCACTGCCACTCATGAAATCCCGCAGTACGACACCTGGAGCGCTTCCTACCGCCTTTATCAGTACATTGACTTCTGGCCAAAGGGAACCATCTTCGTTTCCGTTGTCGATCCGGGAGTAGGAACCAGCCGTAAGGCCTGTGTGGCAAAGACCAGAAACGGTTACTACATCGTAACTCCTGATAACGGTTCGTTAACTCACGTTGACAAATACTTCGGCATTGAATGTGTCAGGGAAATAGATGAGACTATCAACAGACTGCACCGTGAAGACAATGGGGCTGTATCCATTTTTCATGGACGTGATCTGTTCGGATACTGCCGGGCCAGACTGGCCAGCGGCATCATCAGTTACGAAGAAGTCGGGCCGGAATATGATGTCGCTGAAATAAAGAGACATCCGATTGCTGAACCAACTGTATATCAAGACAGAATTGAAGGAATGTTTGAGATAAACGATCCAAACTTCGGCAATCTCTGGACCAACATTACTTTGAAGGACTTTCTGGCATTTGGATTTAAGTCAGGAGATTTAATTCATACAGTTATCTACCATAATGATGAAGTGGTATTTGACAGATGCATTCCTTACTTTGATTCATTTGGAAAGGCACCGGATAAAAGCGTCATGATCTACAACAATGAGATCAATAAGATGGGACTGGCTGAAGTTGTAGGTAACCTGACTGTCGATTATGATCTCGGCTATGGTTCAGAGTACAGGGTGGTGTTCAGCCATGAATAAACTATTGGTATTTCAGACGGACTTCGGTCTTGACGACGGTGCCATTGCGGCAATGGAAGGGGTAGCTTATTGTGTTGATCTTTCCCTTAACATCCGCCATCTGACCCATAACATTCCGCCATATAACATCTTTGATGCTTCCTACCGCCTCAATCAGGCCATCGGCTACTGGCCGGAAGGAACCGTGTTTGTTTCCGTAGTGGATCCTGGTGTCGGCAGCAACCGCAAGTCGATAGTTGCCAGAACCGTTACCGGACAGTATATCGTTACTCCTGATAACGGAACGATCACTCACATTGACCGCTTCGTGGGAATTGAAGAAATCCGTGAAATTGAAGAGAGTACCAACCGTCTTAAGAACTCGGAACACTCATATACCTTCCATGGCCGTGATGTCTATGCATATACGGGTGCCAGACTTGCTTCGGGAGTCATTTCCTTTGAGCAGGTGGGACGTTTGCTGAAACCCGAAGAAGTAATCAGACTTGAACTTTACGGCTGTCACAGGCTTCCTGACGGCGTAGAAGGGCAGATAGACATTCTTGATGTCCGTTTCGGTTCCCTGTGGACCTCTATTCCATATGAAGACTTCAAAGACTGCGGTTTCGGTTTCGGTGATGACATCAGGGTAGAGATCTTCCATAACGGCAGCAAGGTTTATTCCAACATCATCAACTATGGCAAGAGCTTTGCTGATGTGGCAATTAATGATCCGGTGATCTACATGAACTCTTCCAATCACATGGCGGTGGCAATCAATCAGGGATCATTTGCCAGAGCTTATAGCATAGGCGTCGGTACCGGCTGGAACATTACAATGACTAAGAAGTAAAAGGCATGAAAAATGCCTTTTTGTGTGCTTTGGAAATTCTTAAGGTTTTCGCATCTTTTTTCTTAAACAGATAACTGAGTATGATGAAATCAGTAGGAGGTTCATCATATGACGTTTTCCTTAAGAAGCTTTATATCGATCATATTCATCGTGCTCTTTTCATATCAGATATTCTATTATCTGGTTTCGCTTTTTGTCAGAAAGAAAGAAGAAAAGTATCAGTTAAGATATCATGACTATGCCGTTCTGATCTGTGCCAGAAATGAAGAAGCGGTAATAGCTGACCTGTTACAAAGTCTCAATGATCAGACATATCCAGAAGAACATTATCAGGTATTCGTAATGGCTGATAACTGCAGTGACCGTACCGCAGAGATTGCCCATGAAAACGGGGCTACTGTATATGTGCGTAATAATGACAGGCAGGTAGGAAAGGGGTATGCCCTGGAAGAACTGCTGAAGAACATCGAAAGAGACTATGGCGATGTCTTTGACGGATACATGGTCTTTGATGCAGATAACATTGTTAAGGAAGACTACATTGAGCAGATGAACATTTCCTATTGTCAGGGTAACCGCATAATTGCCGGATACATCAACAGCAAGAATTACGATTCAAACTGGATCTCAGCCGGATACTCGCTGTTCCTTCTGAAGAAAAACCGTTATCTGAATAATGCCCGTTACTTACTGGGATTAAGCTGTGCGATAAACGGAACAGGATTTCTGTTTGACAAGAAACTGACCGGTAACTGGCGTTATCATACCCTGACTGAAGACATTGAACTATCGGTTGATCAGGCCTGCCGCCATAATCGAATCGCATATTGCGATAAAGCTGTCTTATATGATGAACAGCCGGTTTCGTTCAGACAGTCATTTTATCAGAGACTAAGATGGGCAAAGGGATATTTACAGGTCATCCGCAAATATACCTCCAGTCTTGTCAAGGGAATAATGGATGGGGACTTTTCATGTTATGACATGCTGAATACGATACTGTCAGCCTATGGCTTTTCCATGATATCAATACTGATAAGCATCATTGAATTCGCAATGCTGGTATATCTGGGAATCAATGTCATCCCGTATGTACGTACGATACTCGCCGGTTTGGCTAAGGCGTATCTGGTAATGTACGCTGCCGGAGGGTTAACGACGGTAACGGAATGGAATAACATCAGGGCTTCCCGGTTCCATAAGATACTTTATACATTTACCTTCCCGCTGTTTCTGGCAACATATGTACCGATTGCATTCTATGCCTTATTTGCCAGAGTTACCTGGGTACCGATCAGACACACTTTATCTGTAAACAGGGGCCAGTAAAACAAAAAAAGAACTCTTCATTTGAAGAGCTCTTCTGTTGCCTGAATGGTGGGGATGGCGGGACTTGAACCCGCACGGACTCATCATCCAAGGGATTTTAAGTCCCTCGTGTATACCTATTTCACCACATCCCCATAATGGAGGTTCCTACCGGAATCGAACCGGTGATCACTGAGTTGCAGTCAATTGCCTTACCGCTTGGCTAAGGAACCACCGATGCTCATTTATTATATACAATGTATATAACAATTGCAACCTTAATTATTTTATCATATCTGGATAAAGTTGCAAGAAATAAAAAAATGAGTAATACTTTAGGTATGGACAGTGAAAAGAAAGATCTTGAAGAGGTCAAAAAGAAAGCCGCCAAGGCCATCATCGCTGCATCAACCGCCAGTTCAGTAATTGTTGGCGGTCTTTACTCGTCTCCTGATGATCTGCTTCATCCTAAACCGGTCATCATGAACATTAATGAAGACGAGGATTTCTATGATGAGCATGTCCGCAAGGAACCTACATTAAGAGACAGGCTGAAGAATTACATAAACAATCTTCCGTTTGTCATCCGTGCAGTAATAGTTCTTCCTTTCTGGGCGATAGGCTTCATGATCATTGCGCTTACCAGCAATCTGTGGAAAATGATCGTTTCTCCGATACTGGCGCATCTGTCAGTCTGGGTGATAATTGCCTTTGTAATGCTGGCATCACTGGTGGCATTCGGCAAGATCATGTATCCCAAGATCGATGCCAGAAAATTCATCAACAAGAATACTCTGATCGTTACCGGAATTACCGTGGGATTAGTCATTATAGCTCATCTGTTATGCGTCAATCTCTGGAGTGATTATGAGCATTACATCCGTCAGGTCCAGATCGCCATGGTAACCATTGGACTAATCTGCGGTTCCTATCAGCTGTATCATCAGTTCTATCAGAACAAGATGGTAGTGACTGCGGACAACATGGTTCTGGAAAATACCGAAAAACTGAGCGGAAAATACTAAACAATTAACTGTAACAGAAAAGGGCCGTTTATATACGGCCCTTTAAACTGATTGTTTATGTCTATTTCTTGTAGTTTTCCCACATTGTAGCTGTGGCATCGCTGATCAGCTTGACAGCCTTCTTGACGGATTCCTTGTCCCAGGTTTCCTTCGGACCTCTGAACTGAGTGGTGAAGTCATCACGGTTGTCGACAATGCCTACCGGAATGTAGAAGGTTTCGCCCCAGGCTTCAACCTTGACGGTATTCGGTCTGTCGCTGACTTCCTTCATGTAGAGGATGTCATCACAGCCATAGTCATACATCATGACCTTATCAGGAGTCTTGTGGTTGATGCTTGAACCAGGGTTGTTAGGGTCAAAGCGGGCATCATTCTTGGCTCTTGATTCTTCAGGAGTGACCCAGAGATACAGCAGGGCGGTATGTTTCAGCAGATCAGGTGAGAACATTGCATAGGTATACTGATAGCCGAAGGTATCGGTCAGCGGCATTTCAGCGCCGTCATTGCCGCCTCTTGAGAATTCAATGATGATTGTCTTGTCAGACAAATCTTCGCAATACTGAGACTGCTTTTCATCTAACAGTGCTCTGGCTTCATCTTCCAGTTCGGCAGCGATCTTATATCTGATTTCATCATCAAGCATTGAGATAAGAGGCTTCATGCCGGCAGCGATTGATGCACGGTCAAATCTTTCAAACAGATATTCAGCAGCACTGGCCGGCTGAACATAATTGCGGTTTACAAGGTCCTGATAGTCTTCACTTAACAGAATAGATAATACACCCCAGACTCTGCCGTCATAGGTAGGTGACTCATCATCAGGATAGTAGAGAGTAGGCTGACCCATGGCAGCCAGCTTCTTGTCGACCTGTCTCATTAACCAGACATAAGGGAAGTCATCAAGCTGCAGGTTCTTACCGATATGGAAGTCGTTAACCATCTGTTCAGGGTCATTTTCATTCATGAATTTTCTTAATTCCGATTTTCCTGAAGCAGGGAGGGCATTAAGCAAAACAACGTCAAATACTTTTTTCTTCATATTATTCTCCATTTTCTCTTTCTATTTCCATTTTACACAAAATCGCTGAAATCTTAAATAAATATCATAGTGAATAAGCAATATAAAAGAGCTGATTGTTGCTTTAGAGCGACTCTCAACTCTCGCGTTTTACTCTTTTTCGCTGTCCTTATCGTCTTTCTTCTTGCCGATTGACTTGATCATGTCGCCTATTCCGTCGGATATGCTCTTGAATCTGGATTTGATGACATCTTCAGCTCTTTCGGAAGCCAGCGAACCGAATACCTGACCCAGCTTGCCGAAGGCATCCTTGGCATTGTCATTGATGCTGAGAATTTCCTTGATGAACTTAGCCAGGATAGGGAGCCCTTTCTTGGAAAAATCAGGCACACCGACGATGCCGGCCTTGTCAAAGGCCAGAAACATCTCATTGACCCATTCCTCACGCTGTTTCATGTCCATGGATGCCAGAAAGTCTCTGACTCCTTCACGTATCAGCTTGCTTTCCTCGGTCAGTGTGCCTCTTTCAAAGTCCTTGCCCAGGATCTGCCAGCCAACCGCATCATGTTCCCAGAACAGTGATTCACTGGACTGGATGATGACTTTATTATCATCATTATCAAACAGACTTCCGACAATGCTGAGCTCAGGAATGACCTTTATCAGCTTGGGCTGAATGGCCGCAAATCTTGCTTCATCCATGGCAATAGGGGAAATACCCGGACCGTCATTGCTGTAGACACTGATGATCTTCTTCTTTATTGACGGTGATGCTTTCATGGCTGCATAGACTGCCAGAGTACCGCCTTTGGAATGACCGCCGACATAATAGTGGTGGAAGTTCTTTTTAGCCGTACGGTTGATGTATTCAGCCGAACTGATTTCAGCCTTGATGACCTTATAGGACATCTGGAAGTCTTCCTTCCAGCCGATGATCGTATCATCGGTACCGCAGAAGGCTATGTAAGTTGTTCGCGGATCGATCTGGAAGTGCATGGCACTGAACTGTTCCGTATCCTGTTCATTTACTCTGCGGACATAGTTGCTGATGAGCAGATTGCCGAATCGCTTGGATTCTCCCATGCGTCTTAAGATTACCGGAGCATGGGCGATCAGACTTCCGGAATTCAGCATTTCCTCCTCAGTGTGAAGCTTGAACAGTCTTTCAGCTGCTTCGTGTATTGTTACGGTTTCATCTTCCGTTACCACTTCAGTAAGATCGGTATAGCAGGCATAGGCAAAAAGCAGGTTGTCAACAATGTTGAAACCATCCTGCCGGAAGGTAAGGTCTCCGCGCCATTTAAGATAATCATACATGTTCATATTACTGAATACCTCTTAATACTATTGCTCAAGATTCAGGTCTTCGGCCAGAAAGACATTGAGATAATCCTGATCGGAATATCTGATTCTCAGTTTTGTTCCTTCATCAAACAGTCTGGCAGCATGCAGCAGTGCCTCATGTTCGTTTTCCTTAGCGGTCTTTTTGCTTTTCCTGATTGAGTAAGGAATGAAAATAGCGGCAAAGATGATGAGGGCCCATCCCAGTAATCCAAAATTCTTATCAATGTAAAATACCCCTTTAAGTAAATAGTATCACAAAATAACTTATAAATTCTTCAATATCTGAAATTCATCAGGCCAATCAATAGAATAAGAAGAGATGATATTGTATAATTCATAACAGTCAGGAGGATTACCGATGAGCAGAAACGAAAACAAGACCTACAGCAGCTGGGAACTGTTAAAGAGATTCAGCCCTTATCTGTTCAGATACAAGGGAATGCTGATCTTTGACCTTTTCTGCGCTTCATTAACTACCATCTGCGACATCGTTCTGCCGCGCATCATGCACTTTCTGACCAATTCAGCCATGAATGATCCGGCTGTACTGACTGTCAATACGATCCTGAAACTGGCCGGACTTTACATTGTCTTAAGACTGATAGATGCTGTTGCCTACTATTACATGAGTTCAAGAGGGCACATCATGGGTGTCTACATTGAAACCGACATGCGCTGGGCAGCCTTCAACCATCTGGAAAGACTGAGCGATAATTTCTTCGCCAATAACAAGATCGGTCAGATAATGAGCCGCATTTCCAATGACCTCTTTGACATAACGGAATTCTCACATCACTTCCCGGAAGAGATGTTCATTGCCTTTATTAAAATCGTAGTATCATTTGCGATATTATGCCATGCCAATGTATTGCTGACAGTAATAATATTTGCCTGTCTGCCGGTAATGGTAATAGTATCGATTAAGCTGAATCACCGTTTCAGAGTGGCTACCAAGGCACAGCGTGTCCAGATTGGTGAGCTTAACTCCCGGGTGGAAGACTCATTACTTGGAAACAGGGTAGTCAAGGCATTCGGTGCCGAGGATCACGAACTGAACAAGTTTGATCAGGGTAACCAGAAGTTCAAGGAAATAAAGATAAACCGCTATTACGCCATGGCCAACTATAACATGTCGACCAGACTGTTTGACGGCCTGATGTATTCGGTAACGATACTGGCCGGCGGCATGTTCCTGATTAACGGAAAGATCACTCCGGCTGATCTGGTTGCCTACATCCTGTATGTACAGAGCCTGATTGCAACGATCAGAAGAATAGTTGAATTTGCCGAACAGTTCCAGTCAGGGATTACCGGCATTGAAAGATTCTTTGAGATGATCGATTCTCCTATCGATATCAAGGATAGGGAAAATGCTTATGAACTGAAGGTTACGGAAGGAGAAATCAAATTCGATGATGTTACCTTTGAATATCCTGATGACGGCAATCGTGTTCTCGAACACCTCAACTTAACGATCAAACCGGGCGAAAACCTGGCTCTGGTAGGGGAAAGCGGCGGTGGCAAGACCACACTTGCTTCACTTATTCCAAGATTCTATGATGTCTCAGCCGGTTCAATTAAGATAGACGGTCAGGACATTTCCGAGGTGACTCTTAAGAGCTTAAGAGATAACATCGGCATTGTGCAGCAGGATGTATACCTGTTTTCCGGTACGGTTTATGACAACATAGCCTATGGTAATTTTGAGGCAACCAGGGAGCAGATAAAGGAAGCTGCCAGACTGGCAGGGGCTGATGAGTTCATTAATCAGCTGAAAGACGGTTATGATTCCTATGTCGGTGAACGCGGTGTCAAGCTTTCCGGAGGCCAGAAACAGCGAATTGCGATTGCCCGAGTATTCCTCAAGAATCCTAAGATTCTGTTGCTGGATGAGGCTACAAGCGCTCTGGATACCGAAAGCGAACTGCAGATTGAAAGAAGTCTGAAACAGCTGTCCGTAGGACGTACGACTCTGACGATTGCCCACAGACTGTCAACGATAAAGAATTCAGACCGAATAATCGTTTTGGGCCGCAACGGCATTGAAGAAGAGGGTACTCACGATCAACTGCTGGCTAATAAGAAAATATATTACCGTCTGTGGAACGGTGTATCGGATGAAGATTAAAAAATGACATGATTGATTCATGTCATTTTCATTTCTTAATGATTGAAAGGAATTTGTTGATACCGTCAAATGTTATCCAAAACTGCAATGCGGTAAGTAACAGAAAGACCACAAAGTTAATGCCGTTTTCCCTGATGTTTTTTCTGAATGACCGGAAAGCGATATCCTTAAGACCGTAATTGATGTCTTCAAAGAATTCCAGCCAGCGTTCCTTCATTATCCTGTAAGGTTCTTTAAACAACCCGGATAACAGCAGTATTCCCGCAAAGGCAATACCGATCATTCCTGATAAAGCTTCAGCCTGAGCAGAGATAAGAGCAGGGGAATACTTGGAATATTCCTTCATCACAGCTGAAAATAAAATGTATGTAAGATAAGGAAAACCCAGCATGGCTACGCACGCTGTTATCAGTTCCAAATACGGATGCTTCTTTTTGGTTAAGCCTTCATTCATATTATTCTGCTGTTTACCTTTTTCTATATGATACATAATAACATAGTTTTCACTCATGATGGAATCCTCCTTCATTTTCATCATATAATCAGCGCTTCTGTCAGCCAAGCAAGCCTTACTTGCCATGCTAAACAGAAGATGAGAATGAACGGTATGTTCAATTTAATTGTTTTCGTATTTTTCACTGTTTGAGTCTATAATTAAAGAGAAACAAGAGGTATTATTAATGACTCAGTTATATGAAGAAGCACATCTGAAGCAGTTAAGACCATATCTGGCCGAATGCTGCGTACTGTTAAAACATAATGATGCTTTCCCGCTGGATAAGCCATGTGACATTGCCTGCTTTGGCAACGGGGTAAGAAATACCGTCAAGGGTGGTACAGGCTCCGGTGAAGTCAATTCCCGTTATTTCATTAACATCGAAGAAGGACTCATAAGTGCCGGGTTCACCATTACCAACCCGCAATGGTCCAGCAGATTTGCTCCGTTTATCGCCAAGGCCAAGGAAGCTTTCCGTCAGGAAATCAAGGCCAGGGCCAAGGCAGAGAAAACAAACGTAATCATAGCATCCATGGGTACGGTAATGAAGGAGCCGGAATATGACATTGAACTTGATCTTTCGGCTCAGGCAGCAATATATGTACTTTCCCGCATATCCGGTGAAGGCAACGACCGTACTGACAGTAAGGGTGATTATCAGCTGACAGACAGTGAAATAAGAGACATCCTGGCGCTTGATGAACACTACGGAAAGTTCGTGCTGGTAATAAATTCTGGGGGACCTGTTGATCTGACACCTGTCTTATCCGTTAACAATATCCTGGTATTATCTCAGCTTGGCGTTGAAACAGGCCATGCTCTGGCTGACATTCTTCTGGGAAAGCAGAATCCTTCTGGAAGACTGACAACTTCCTGGGCAGCATATAAGGATTACTGTGATTTCACGGAATTCGGCAATAAGGATGATACCAGATATAAGGAAGGCATTTATGTAGGATACCGTTACTTTGATGCCTGCGGCAGAAAGCCACTGTTCCCGTTTGGCTACGGGTTAAGTTATACCGACTTTGAAACAAACATTAAGAAGATCAAGGTCATAAAGGGCATCTTCATCCTGGATCTGATGGTCAGAAATACCGGTAATACCTCTGGAAAGGAAGTAGTTCAGATCTATCTTTCCGCTCCGCAGGGAAAACTTGACAAGGAAGTAAAGTCACTGGTGGCCTTTAAGAAAACCAGATGTCTGAAACCGGGACAGCGGGATGAACTGGTCATCAGTTTCAACATCACTGACTTTGCCAGCTATGATACAGAGAAGGAATCCTATCTGCTGGAAAAGGGCAGATATGTACTGCTGTTAGGCAAAAACAGTGAAGAAGTGACACCTGTTGGTGTATACCGGCTTGATCAGGACTTCGTTGTCAGAAAAGCAAGAAATCTTTTCGGCAATCCTGACTTTGATGATTATAAAGGTGAAATAAAAGCTGACTATGATGTCAGCGGATTACCGGTTGAAAAGATCGATTTAAGCGAATATGAAACCCAGACTGTCAGTTATGACCATCAGGGTGAGATATATGACTGTCTCAGGGAATTAAGCAACGAAGAGCTTGCCTATCTTAATGTCGGCGCCTTTGATCCTAAGGGCGGCTTGCTGTCAATAATCGGCAATGCTTCCCAGAGTGTTCCGGGTGCGGCAGGTGAATCGACAAGTCTGCTGAAACATAAAGGAATTGACAATCTGATCATGGCTGACGGCCCGGCAGGATTAAGACTGGCTAAGGAATACATTGAAGATGCTAAGGGCAGGCACGCTGTCGGTTCAGCAATTCCGGAAGGAATTCTTGATGTCATGCCTAAGATCGTTAAATGGTTTATGACCCGTAAGCCAAAGGTAAAGAAGGGCAGCAGACTGTTTGAACAGTTTACTACGGCACTGCCGATCGAAACCGCAATTGCCCAATCCTGGAATACCGATTTTGCCAGACTGTGCGGGGATATTGTCGGCAGGGAAATGGAGATCTTCAAGGTTGATCTGTGGCTGGCACCGGCTCTGAACATTCACCGCAACGTTCTGTGCGGACGTAATTTTGAATACCTTTCAGAAGATCCGCTGTTATCCGGAAAGTTTGCTTCAGCCATTACGATCGGGGTCCAGGCTCATAAAGGCTGTGGTGTTACTCTGAAGCACTTTGCCTGCAATAATCAGGAGACAAACCGTTATGCCAATAATTCCCAGGTATCAGAAAGAGCACTGCGCGAAATATATCTGAAAGGATTTGGCATCTGCATTAAGGAAGCTGATCCGGCTGCCGTCATGACATCCTACAACCTGTTTAACGGCACCCACACCTCAGAATCACATGCACTGACTACTGAATATCTGCGTGATGAAGCTGGATTTAAGGGACTGGTAATGACAGACTGGGTAATTGGCGTAGGCATGCTGACAAAGGATCCTAAGTATCCGGCACCAAACGCCGCGAAGGAAGCGGCCGCCGGAGGATCACTGTTTATGCCGGGCAGCAAGAACGACTATGAACAGATCATTGCCGGACTTAAGGATGGAACAGTAACCAGAGAACAATTGATGATAAATGCCACCTGGTTATTGAAAGTTACTGAAAGACTTCATGAGAAATAAGACAAAAAAAGAACAGACATTCATCTGTTCTTTTCATTAACAGTGGTGGATCCGGCCGGAATTGAACCAGCGACACGAGGATTTTCAGTCCTCTGCTCTACCAACTGAGCTACGGATCCATGGTTGCGAGGGAAGGATTTGAACCAACGACCTCCGGGTTATGAGCCCGACGAGCTACCGGACTGCTCTACCTCGCGATATTAATTAAATGGCGGAGGAACTGGGATTCGAACCCAGGCGCCGGTTTCCCGACCTACCGGTTTTCAAGACCGGACCCTTCAGCCGCTTGGGTATTCCTCCAGTAATTAATGGTGGACCCTATAGGACTCGAACCTATGACCAATCGGTTATGAGCCGACCGCTCTGACCAACTGAGCTAAGGGTCCGAATTGGTAGCGGGAGTGAGAGTCGAACCCACGACCTCCCGGGTATGAACCGAGTGCTCTAACCAACTAAGCTATCCCGCCACTACATTTGCCAAATAATGGTCGGGATGACAGGATTCGAACCTGCGACCCCCTGGTCCCAAACCAGGTGCACTACCAAGCTGTGCAACATCCCGACTTCTTCAGCGCTTTATGATTTTA
>SVBJ01000019.1 GCA_015058955.1 Erysipelotrichaceae bacterium | reverse complement strand
GAACACCGGTAGCAACCGGTGTTTTCAAATGAACTAATGAATGGTAATATTAAAACTGTATAAGGAAAGCAGATTTGAGCTAATGTATATTGCAAAGGAAATCATCAAAGCGATCGTATTCCGGATTATTGCATTTTTTGGAAGTGCCTTTATTGCCGGATTTACTGATGCCATGTTTAATACTAATACCAGCGGATGGGTAGGGTTGCTGCTATTTGCTGTCATTTTCTGTGGCCTTGAATATGCCTTAAGAGACACTAAAAGAGAGCAGTACCGAAAAGAGAAAAGAGCATCAGGTGAATTATGGAATTACCATGATCTGATGTCAGGCTCACTGATTGCCCTGTATAACAGTAGCTATGATGACAGGTATAAAAATGAATACCTGCGCCGTCTTACTAAGATAGGATTTAACCGCGATGAAGCTGACAGACTGCTGTTATTTGAATCGATGATCCTCAAATATGACAGAAAGGATCATCTTGCTGATCCTAAGTACATATACAGAGAAGTATTTGACTATAAGAGCGTTCCGTTACCGCAGGATGATACATGGTATGCAGAGCACGAGATGTTTCTAATAAGTGAACTGGTAAAGATCTGTGATGAAGCAGAAAATACCTGGACATATTCCAAAGATAAAATCAGTGATGAATCAATAAGAGACCGTGTATATTCTCTGACAAGATATGGTGAGGCAGTATTCTATAACTGCTATCTGGAAATGGTCAGTGAAAAGGCTGATGTCAGAATTGATTTGCTGGAAGAATATGTCAGGGCAGAACAGGATCTGCTCTATAAGTACAGATGGAAGATAGAAGCAGTCAATGATCCATATCTCAGATAATCTCCATTAAAACCAAGACCCTTACAACACATGTAAGAGTCTTTTTGTGTGAAAAAGATTGTGAATTAAAATACATAATGCAACAAAAAAACATTACAGGATGTTCTTATTGAAGATTATAATATTAGTAGTGGGGTGTAGTAATATGTATTTTAAGAAAATCATTATTTCACTTATGTCCGTTTTAATGTGTTTAAATTTCGGACATTTTATTTTTGCTGCTGAAGATGGCTTCACGGTATCATACGGTATCTATCTTAAGGGAAATCTTAACGGTACCAGAGAAGCGCAAAGAGATGATATTACCATTAACTACCAGGATTTGACTGGTGGCGGTGATGTTGTCGGTGATTCAGACAGTTTTTGTGTAAGAGATGGGGTTTTCAATGAGAATGACTATGTCAGTGTTTCTGTAAAGGAAATTGATGGATATGCATTCAGAGGATGGTATGAATGTTCTGAAATATCAGACTTTACAAAAAACGAAATTGAAAAATCATTTAAGTATTCAGACAGCATGCGGATAAGTACATACGTAACTTCTGCTCAGAAGGGAAAGTATTATATGGCTCTGTTTGAAGAAGCCAGTTTTGCTACTGTTTCCGTTTACACTGAGTATGAAGATACTGAAAGATTTGTCTGTGAGAAAAAGATAGAAAAAGGAACGATGGTTCGCCTTTGGGAACTGTACAATGTCAGTTGGGAGTTATATTCAAGTCATACCGTAAACGGGGAAGAGTTTAATGACATGAATAAAAGGATCTCGATTAATGAGGATTCAAAAGTAGTAATAAAACTTAAGTATTCTGATGAGTTATACCTACATGCATATGATGAGAATAACAATAATCAGGATTATACAAAGGGTTCAACACGGAAATATCTGTTACAAATAGATGAAAATCTGTTTGATGATTCAACAAAGGTATTGATTGATGGAAATGAAGTAGCATTCACCAAAGACAGTGATACAATGCTAAGCATTGATGCTTCAGTAATGGGATCACTTTCATATAGGGCTCATGATGTTGCAGTCAAGTATTATTGCGGTGAAGCTCATCAGAAATTTGATGTTGTAGGTGATCAGGTAAGTGTAAGTGTGTATTACCCTGACGACCATACAGATGATTTTGTTTATCCTGTCCAGTTCAGATCGATCTGGTATTCTCATTACGGCTCATTTAGCGATTCACGTATTGATGAATATTATTCCACTATCAATGGATATGAACACCAGAGTTATACAGCAACAGTCTATATGAATGCCGGCTATAAGCTGCTTGGATGGTATCTGTGTGATCGGATAACTGATAACCCAGTTCAGAATGGAAAACTGTTATCAACGGACAGTGAATTCAATATCGTTATTACCGCAGATATGGGGGGAAAATATATCATACCTGCAGCTGTTGAGTCAGATGAAAAACTCACACTGACAATTAAAACAAATGGTCATGGCGATGACATCATATTGAGTGATGTACCTGTAAATACATCTCTGTATGAGTATTTCTACGAAACACTTGTAAAGGCAGGAACAGTACCTTTCAGAGATGGAAATCAAATACTTAATGGATATGAATTATCCGATGGGTTTAATACTGATGAATTATTTGATGCTTATATAGTTTCTGACTGCACCATTAATCTGGTGTGGCGGACAGAAGTAGAAAAAATAGAACTTCAGGTATCTGATCTTGAAAAAAACAGTGTATCACAGGATTCATACTTTAATGACCTCATTAGTATTGATGTTACCTTTGGGGCTGATAAGTGTTATATTGCCGAAAGACAGGGCATATTCGAAGAATTTGATTATTCAAAACTTACTTTTGCCGGATGGCAGGGAGATGAATGGCCAACTTATCTGCATGGAGTTGTCTGCAATGATTCATACGTTGTAGGTATAGTAATGTATTCAATGGAAGGATATATCTTCACTGATGAAACTGAAGTTCTGATAAATGGTGAGCCAATGGAAGCCTGGACTTTTGCTCCTACGGAAGGAAACGGCGGACCGGGCCGTTTATGGAGATATAATCCAGAATATTTAGCAAATGATGAGTATGAAGTATATACCACAATCGAAACAACCGGTGAGCTTATCGGTGGGACAAAGGTAACTGCAAGATCAGTAAAGAATATCATAACCGAAGAAGGTGGCGAAATAGTTCCGACTGAGTTTGAAGGCCTGACAATAACCGGCTCAGGCAATAAGATGCCTGGAACCACAGCCAGTGTTGTTATCACTAATGAAACAGACGGACCTTTCTATGCCTATATCAATGCCAAGGATCTCAATGATGAATTTGTTGATGTTACTTTTGATGACAATGGATCCGGGTTATTTTTAGTAAAGTTAGGTGATACAGTCACTGTAAATTATACTGTTCCGGAAATTGATGAACTCATTCTGGATGTTGTTGTAAACAATGAGCTTACTTTCAAATCAAAATTTGTAGCTCCTGAAATTGTCAAAGGTGAAACCTTTACTGCCAGAACCGGCGAAAGAATAACGGTTATCTATGAATGTGCAGACGGATATCAGTTAAGCCAGACCCAGCAGTTTTTGCCAATGCCTAGCGGTGGCGGTGCAGGTCCTGTTGCCATGAATGGTAGTTTTGAAACTGCAGACGATTTTAATGTAGTTAATCCTGATGTTGTTGATACCAGTGTGATAAATCAGCTTTCCTGGATTGCCGGTTCAGGCACACATGAAAGATGGCCAAACATCATTTTCGTCGGATATAGTTCAAATGATGAAAAGGATCTCTCTGAACTTGTTAATGTATCAGATAGTGAAAACAGCCAGGGGCCTGGTATTGTTATCTACAATGAAACAGATAATACTCATACGTATACAATTGATCTGACTGATCCAGAAAAACAGGAAAACTCTTCTGGTCAGGGTTCAATAACAAGGCCATCTGCTGGACTGATGTCAGTTGTTGATACAACATCTGATGCAGAAAAAGGTATTGGAAATGTTACTCTTTATATTACTTCCGGTGTGATCGGTGATGAGGAACATGCTACAACCGAAAGCAGAGATATTGATGATCTTGCTACCATAACCATTACTCTGGAAGCAGGAGAATTTGTAACTTATTCAATCGTCAACCGTGATGGTACAGCATTTGATGAATACAAATATGTCATTACAGATGCTGATAACGGCAAGGAAGTAAAGAGCGGTTATGTCAGCAGTGATGATACAGTAAGACATTTACTGATCAGTGAGAAGATTGGCATTACCTCAGTCAATCCGGATAAAGAACAGCTTGAACTGACTATAGGAGATCAGGATAAGATAACAGCAGAAATCAAACCTGCAGATACTACTGAAGAAAAGACTCTTACCTGGGTAAGCAATGATGATAGTATTGTAACTGTTGATGCAGAGGGTAATGTTAAGGCTGTTGGAATTGGTGAAGCTGTCATAACTGTTACAGCTGTTAATGGAGTATCAGCACAGGTAAGTGTAAAGGTTTCTGAGAAAGAACACTCCTGGGGTGAATGGAAAGTTACAAAGGCTCCTACATGTACAGAAGCAGGAACAGAAGAAAGAGAATGCTCAGTATGTGGTGAAAAGGAAACAAGAACTGTTGAAGCTTTAGGCCATAAGCCGGCAGATCCTGTTAAGGAAAATGAAGTAGCCGCTACTTGTACAAAAGAAGGTTCATATGATGAAGTGGTTTACTGTTCAGTATGCCATGAAGAATTAAGCAGAGAACATAAGACAGTAACCGCATTTGGTCACACTTGGAGTGAATGGAAACAGGCAAAGGCTCCTACCTGTACAGAAGCAGGAGCTGAAGAAAGAGAATGCTCAGTATGTGGTGAAAAGGAAACCAGAGTAATTGATGCTTTAGGTCATAAGCCAGCAGAAATTGTAAAGGAAAATGAAGTAGCTGCAACATGTACAAAAGAAGGTTCATATGATGAAGTTGTTTACTGTTCAGTGTGTGGAGCGGAATTAAGCAGAGAACATAAGACTGTAGCAGCACTTGGACATACATGGAGTGAATGGAAACAAACAAAAGATCCTGCATGCGAGGAAGCTGGTGAGGAAACCAGAGAATGTTCAGTATGTCACGAGAAGGAAACCAGAACAGTTGAAGCCTTAAGTCATATTCCAACAGATCCTGTAAAAGAAAACGAAGTAGCTGCAACATGTACAAAAGAAGGTTCATATGATGAAGTGATCTACTGTTCAGTGTGTGGAGCGGAATTAAGCAGAGAACATAAAACTGTTGCAGCACTTGGACATACTTGGGGCGAATGGAAAGAAACAAAAGCTCCTACATGCGAGGAAGCTGGTGAGGAAACCAGAGAATGCTTTAGATGCAACCTCATGGAAACCAGAGCAATTGATGCCTTAGGACATGACTGGGGTGAATGGATCAGTAATGGTGAACTGGAAAAAACTCATAGTCGTGTATGTTCCAGAGATCCAGAACATGTTGAAACTGAAAAATGTGATTTTGAAACATTTACTGCTACAAATGGTTCTACCGTATTCAGATGCAAAATCTGTGGTAATGAATTTAGTGTTCCGGATGTATGTGGGTGCATATATCGTCTGGCAGGCAGTAACCGTTTCGGTACTTCAATGGCTATAGCTGATGAAATACTGCAGTTTGGAATAGAAAAAAAGTACGATACGGTAATTCTAGCTAATGGCGATAATTTCGCGGATGCCTTAGGTGGTTCTTATCTGGCTGCTGTTAAAGGAGCACCGATCATCATCACCAGAACCGGTAAGGAATCTGAGGTTAATAGTTATATTCGCAGTATTCTTAATGAAGGCGGAAAGATCTATGTTCTAGGTGGTAAAAACGCTGTTACTGAAGGTAATCTTAAGGGATTAACTGATAAGGGTTATTCTATTGAAAGATTGGAAGGTTCAAACAGATATGGTACTAACCTGGCTATTCTGGAAGAAGCAGGACTAAATGGTGATACCATTCTGGTTGCTACAGGTATTAATTACGCTGACAGCTTAAGTGCTTCAGCTACCGGTAAACCGATCTTATTAGTAAATAACAGTCTGAATGACGATCAGATCAGTTATCTGAAAGAACATAAGGGTTGTAACCTGGTAATTCTGGGCGGTACTTTGGCAGTAAGCAATTCACTTGAAAAACAGTTAAGTGCCTACGGCAAAGTTAACAGAGTATCTGGTAGTAACCGCTTTGCTACTTCAATCGCTATTGCCAGACGGTTCTTTGATAAACCAAGAAGAGCAGTTATCGCTTATGGTCGAGATTTCCCAGATGGCTTATGCGGTGGCCCATTGGCTTACAGAATGAATGCACCGTTACTTCTGACAGATCGGGATGCAGCTAGTGTAACAGGACAGTATTGTCATGAAATGGATGTCCATTATGGATATGCATTAGGTGGAAAAACAGTACTGACTGATGAAACAATAAAGCAGGCATTGGATGCTCACCCGGAGACAAATGTTGTGTTAGTCTCAGAATAAAACTGTCAGATAACAGATACATTAGTATAATCATATAGGATTATGTTATAAGTAAGGAAGAAGCTGCTTAAAGGCAGCTTCTTTTCTTACATAAAGGTTGAAATACAAACTTATATACTGTGGTATAATTAATAATAATCTTGAAAGAGCAGGTAATCACTTATGAAGGTATTATGGATAATCGTTAAGTCAATAATAATCCGGGCAATCTCTTTTGCCACCGGTGCTTTTCTGGCAGGTGCTTTCAGTGCCATGTTTGAAGTGGAAATCAGTGACCTGCACATGTATCGGATCATGGGACTGCTTTTCATTGGCCTGGAGATTGCTTTATGGAAATGGAAACTGCCGGAAAAGGAAACGGAAAGCAGTGAAGGTTTAGAAAAGAAGAGTAACTATGGTGAAATTGCTGAACCTGTAAAAACTGATGAAGAAGGTAAAGATTCAGATAATATTGTAGAAATAGAAACTCAAGTTGAGGAAGCAGTGACGAAGGATGCTGTTACTGATACTGAAACTGTAGCAGAAGATCTCAGTTCCAGAATGAGCGGTTCACTGGTTGCCTTATACAAGGAAACACATAACAGTAAGTATGATGAAGAATATCGCCGCAGATTAAGAAAGATCGGTTACAGTGATGCAGAAGCCGCAAACATGTTCATGTTTGAATTAATGATCCTTAAGCATGACAATCAGGTTAAGCTGATTGATTCCCAATACATTTACCGCCCTATGCTTGATTACAGGAGCATGCCATTACATGAACAGGATTCCTGGTATGTAGAACACCAGATGTTCCTGATGAGTGAGATAGTAAAGCTCTGGGATGAAGCAGAGTATGTCTGGACTAATTCCAACAAATATCTTGAAAATGAAGAAATAAGAAAAAGAGTATATTCATTGACCAGATATGGAGGAGCAAAGCTGTTTCTCAGTTATCTGAGAATGATCAGTGAGAAAGCTCATACTGACATCAAGCTGGTTCAGGCTTATGCCAGAGCTGAGCAGGATCTGCTTTATGTTTACAGGTGGAAACAGGAGGGTGTTGAATATCCATATTAATAAATACCTGTTTGACAGAATTGTGTATTTTTGAGAAAATGTATTTAATAAAAGGATTGTCACTCCAGACAGGAGGCATAACCTTAAGGTAGTGCTTTCGTCTGGAGTTTTTTATCCCATGAGAATCATTAAGAAAATCAACAACAACTTTGCCTTGGCCCAGGACGATCAGGGGCGTAATCTTGTTGCATACGGAAAGGGAATAGGATTCCCTACAATGCCGTATGTGCTGACGGATCTGTCAAAGATAGACAGAACGTTTTATGATGTCCAGCGGGAGCACTTGCCAATGTTTTATCATGCTGATGAAAAAGTAATAGCTTTGGCGATAGATATTGTTGACTATGTCAGACTGCATGTAAATGCTGAAATCGGAGACTATCTGTATTACGTACTGGTAGACCATATCAACTTTGCCATAGAGAGATATAAGAACAATGAATACGTACCAATGAAGCTCAGCCGGGATATCAGATATAACTATGCAAAGGAATACGATGCCGGTAAATGGGCCTGGAAGTACATCAATAAGAAGATGAATCTGAGGCTTCCAAAAGATGAAGCTACCATCATTGCCATGCACATTGTTGAATCGGAACAGAGTACTCAGAAATCCCAGAGAGAAATAAGCATTGACGAGATAATTGATGAGGTAATGAAAATAGTATCTAATGATCTGGGTATCGAGATAAGGGAAAATGAATTCAATATCTACCGATTTGAAACACATGTACGTTATCTGATCCAGCGCATTGATGATCAGGAAATGGGCAGTAAGAACATGGAAATATATGAATCTGTCGTAGAGAAGTATCCTGATGCCCATAAATGCGCACTGAATGTTTCACAGTATCTGAACAAGACTCTGGGCAGAGCAATTACCAGAGAAGAAATACTCTATCTGATCCTGCACATTAACAGGTTATCTGACAGAACTTAATAATGGCCATTACAGCCAAAGGGGGCTGTACTAATAAACAGTAAAGGAGGATTTATTATGGCAAATGTTTATGCTGAAAAGGCTGCTGCCATCATTGAAAGTGTAGGCGGTAAGGAAAACATTACACTTGCATCTCATTGCATGACGCGCCTTAGACTTACTCTCAAGGATGAATCACTGGCAAATGACGATGTAGTAAAGCGGATCGACGGTATCATTGGCGTCGTTCATGCCGGCGGACAGTACCAGATAATAGTTGGTCAGAGTGTTCCAAAGGTATATGAAGAAGTAATCAAGATGACCGGACTTTCTGCTCAGGAAGCAATTGATGAAAATCTGGATGCTCCAAAGGATCGCTCACCTAAGGGAATAGGCAAGGCAATCCTTGACTATCTGTCAGGAAGCATGGTTCCATTGATTCCAATCATGATGGCTGCAGCAATGTTCAAGACTATCCAGGTCGTTTTTGGACCAGACATGCTGAAGCTGTTTGCGGCTGACAGTAACATCTACAGACTGTTAAGCTTCCTGTATGATGCCGGTTTCTATTTCATGCCAGTCTATCTGGGCTTCTCAGCTGCCAGAAAGATCGGCGCATCACCGGTATTGGGAATGTACATGGGTGGCATTCTGGTTGCTCCTACACTTATTGAAATTGTTACGGGTGGACAGCCATTCACGGTATTCGGCATCCCAATGCGTCTGGTAAACTATGGCAGTTCCGTAGTTCCAATTCTGTTATGCGTTTGGATCCTGTACTATGTTGAAAAGTTCCTGAGAAAGATCATGCCTGATGCTCTGTCAACAGTATTCGTACCATTCTGCACGATGCTGATTATGGTACCGTTAGGATTATGCCTGCTGGCTCCGTTAGGAAGTTACATTGGTGACTATGTAGGCAAGTTCTTCAATATGCTTTCTGCTCATGGCGGATTCCTGGCTGTAGCCGTGATCGGTGCATTCTGGGAATTCCTGGTAATGACAGGCATGCATACTGTTGTAATCATTCCTGCAATCATGGCATTATTCGGCGGTCAGCCTGATGCCTGCGTCATCGTTGGTGGCGGTGCTGCTACAGCAGCTGCTTATGGCATGGCTTTAGGTGCATTCTTAAGAATCAAGGAAAAGAAGGAAAAATCACTGGCCTTAGGTTATCTGGTATCCGGATTAGCCGGCGGTGTTTCTGAACCGGTTCTTTATGGTATCGGCATGAGATATAAGAGACCGTTCATTGCCCTGATTCTTGGCGGCTTTATCGGCGGATTATATCTGGGCATTACCAAGGTAAAAGCCTACATGTTAGGTGCAACCAACGTTCTGGGCTGGTTTATTCCATATGCCCAAGGCGGTACAGGTAACCTGATCAATGGTATCTTAGGTTCAGTCATTGCATTCCTGGCAACTGCTGCTCTGACATATTTCATTGGTTTTGACAAGAACGATCCGGCAGTAAAGTAAGCGGAAATATTGTATAATGAAGGCAGTATAGCAATATGCTGCCTTTGTTTTCTGGAGGTTTTTATGAAAGAAATAATAGTAAGAGCGGATGACCTCGGTTTTACCGAAGGCATCAACTACGGCATTGAGAAAAGCTGCCGTGATGGAATAATCCGTTCAGTGGGAATAATGACCAACATGCCGGCTACCCAGCATGGCTATGATCTGATCAAGGATCTGCCATTATGTCTTGGCTTACACACCAATATCTGTGCTGGGAAACCGTTATGTGATCCAAAGGAAGTGCCAAGTATCTGTGATGAAAACGGCAACCTGAAAAGATCGAGTGTTTACCGCCAGGCGGCTAAGGAAGGCCTTGACTTTGTCGTACTGGATGAGGTCATCAAGGAAATAGAAGCCCAATACGAGGCTTTTGTTAAGCTCACGGGTGATAAGCCTCATTACTTTGAAGGTCACGCCGTGGCCTCGGAAAAATTTTTTAAAGGCATGGAGATCGTAGCCAGAAGACATGGCTGTGATTTCCTGGGCGTTAACTTTAACGGACCGACACCATTCCGTAATTCACTGCTGCACATTTCCATGGAATCAATGGGACCTGGTTATGATCCGTTTGAATCACTGAAGAGGGCAGCAGTTAAGGATTATGGAGAAAACGGCTACCTGATGTTTGTCTGCCATCCAGGTTATCTGGATCAGGAAATACTGAATGTCTCATCTCTGACAATGCCGAGACCTCGGGAAGTTGCCATGTGCATTTCTGAGGAAACAAAACAGTGGCTGAAGGATAATGACATTAAGGTAATTACTTACGATGACTTACCTTAAGGGAGGTTTATGTAATGGCTTTTATTGATATCACAATTGCTTCTGAATATCTGAACATGTACACACCAGTAGCCATCATCATTCCTGATGAAAAACTTGATGAGGAAGTACCGGATGGATATAAGTATCCTGTGGTTTACTGTCTGCATGGCTACAAGGATAATTATCTGTCCTGGATGAAGAAAAGCATGCTGGAACAGGTTGCCAGAAAATATAGGTGTGCCGTGGTAACGCCTAACTGCCCTAACAGTTTCTATACTGACGGCAAGAACGGCTTTGACTACTATGACTATGTAACGAAAGAGCTTCCGGTCAAGTTAAGCAGGCTGTTGCCGATCTCCACTAAAAGAGAGGATACTTTCATCATGGGTGTTTCCATGGGTGGATATGGTGCCTTCATGCTGGCAATGAATAATCCGGATAAATACCGGGCAGCCTATGCCTTTTCCGGGCCTTTGGGTCTGGACTATGAAAACGGTGTAATCTTCGGTATCAATGAAACCATGTCCCGTCAGGTAATGGGAGCCTTCGGTACACAAGAAGAGTTCCATGATTCCCGTTACTATCTTTACAATGCAGTAAACAAACTTAATGAATATGAAGGAGCTAAGCCGAGACTGAAGGCCATCTGCGGTCTGCAGGATCCTTTATGCCTGACATATTCGAATAAGTTTGTGGAATATGTCAGTAACAATACTTCGCTGTCACTGGAATATGAAACAGCTGATGGCAGACATGATTTCTTCTTCTGGAACAAGTATCTGGATGATGCTTTCCATTTCTTCGGGTTTTAATTTATGAAATATACATTTCCTGATGATTTTCTCTTTGGTGCCTCCGTCTGGGCTACCGGTACGGAAGGGGCAGCTTACAGCGATGGCAAGAGTGAAACAGTATGGGATCGTGGTTACCGCCTTGATCCCGGACGTTTTTACGAGCGTGTAAGTCCGGATGATACCCTGGACATGTATCATGACTATCACCAGGAAGTGGAAGCAGTCAGGAAAATGGGATTATCCAGTTACCGTACTTCAGTACTGTGGTCCAGACTGATTCCTGATGGGATAAACGTAAATCAGAAAGCAGCTGAGTATTACAGAAACATGTTCAGATCCTTTAAGGAGCAGGGACTATTCCTGTCAGTGGTACTTTACTGGTTTGATATGCCTGCTTACCTGGAAGATAAGGGCGGCTTCAGCAATCCCTCTATAATCGACAATTTCGTCTATTACTGTCAGAAATGCGTTGAACTGTTTGACGGGCTGGTAGATGGATGGTTCATATATAACGAACCTATCATGGATGTACTGTTCAAGTATCAGATAGGGATCTGCTACCCATGGCAGTGCGACATTGCCAAAAGTCTTAAGGCCTGCTACAACATGATCATTGCTCACCGGAAAGCTGTTGAAGTTTTTAAGAAAACGGGAACCAAAGGCAGGATCGGAACAGTACTTAATCAGGGCATTGTCTATCAGCGCTCTCAAAATCCCGAAGATCTGCAGGCAGCAGAGATGTACCGACTGGTTAACTACGAGGTATTTGAAAAACCGCTGCTGAAAGGTGAAATAAGCTCTGAATGGCTGAACTTCCGGCATAAATATACTGATATTGAAACTATTGAGAGTAACTCTCAACTGATAAAAAATAACACGGTTTCCTTCCTGGGAATTAACATTTACACACCAATACGAGTAAAAGGCAGAGAAACTGTTGAAATACAGGAACCAATCAGGATGGATTATGTAAAGAGTTCCTTCTGGGAACACTACCGTAATCCTGAGGGACATTTCAATAAGGACAGAGGATGGGAAATCTATCCTCAGGTGATCTATGATCTGCTGATCAGAAACAAAATTGAATACCCTGATATTGAAATGATGATCACTGAAAACGGAATGGGCATACATGGAGAATCCAGATACAGGAATGCTGATGGTATCATTGAAGATGACTATCGCATTGAATTCATCAGTGAACATCTGAAATATGTACACAAAGCCTTAAAGGAAGGCGTCAGATTAATGGGATATAATGTCTGGTCACTTGTTGATTTATGGTCACCGACCAGCCAGTTTAAAAACTGCTACGGTCTGTATGAATATGACCGTGACAGTAAAAAGATAAGAGAAAAGAAAAGTGCTCAATGGTATGCAGAACTGATTAAGCACAGAGGATTTGAAGGAGAATGATTATGAGCTTTTATCCTGGATTTGACATTAAGCCGGTGTTTGATCCGCTTGGCTTTGAATACGGAAAGGGAGTTTTCGGACCGGAAGTGGAATACCGAAAACTTGATGCCATCAGAAAATCACTGATGGATCCGGAATGTACAGGGCCGGAAAATGTCTATGCCATAGCCATGGATGTCGGCAATGAGACAGACAAACCGGCAATGCTGGAAAGAGATCTGCTGTTTGGGGCGGTAACCTATGCCAAGGGACTGCTTGGCAAGGAACCGGTAAGATCACAGGGTCACATCCATGCCATAAGCCCATCCTGCAATTCCTCAACATGTGAGGTATATGAGATCTGGAGCGGAACCGCAATAATATACATGCAGGAAAGGGCTGAGGATAACCCTGGCAGATGCTATGCCGTCATAGCTCATGAAGGTAATGTGGTAATCGTTCCTCCTTATTGGGCACATGCTACGATCGTCGGTGATGTAACCAAGAACATGACTTTTGGAGCCTGGTGTGTCCGAGATTACGGTTTTGATTATGTGGGAGTAAGAAAGCACAAAGGTGTGGCATTCTTTCCAATCGTTAATAAAGAAGGTAAGATGGAGTTCATTAAGAATGAAAACTATGATGACTGCCATCTGATTATAAAGGAAGCCAGGGATTATTCCGATTTCGGCATTGAGAAGGGAGTCCCTGTCTATACCCAGTTCCAAAATGATCCTGACCGTTTCCTGTTTGTTTCCAAACCGGAAACCCGGAAGGACTTATGGGAAAACTACGAACCATAGAAATGAGGACATGTAAATATGAAGTATCTTGATTTCGAAAGCAAATACGACAGATTTCCGGAAACTGAGATAAAAGGTTTTGATGACAAGGCCTTTTCAGGATGGGATGACATTGTAAATCAGTTGAGTAATGAACTGAAAAACGTCCTGGTTGTTGACTGCTATCCGGGGGTTTACGATCAGGAGTTACTGCCTAACATCAGAAAGGCAGCAGATTTTGATCTGGTTGTACTGATGGATGATATCTTCTATGAAGGTGAGAAGATCACTGAAATAATGAAGCCGTTTCTTACCGATGACAGAGTAAGAGGTATCTATTACTACGGCACCATCATGGATTTCATTGATGAAGAAAAACTAAATAAAGCCATTGAAGAAGTAAAGGAAGCAATCCATTCCAATAAGAAAGTTCTGGTATATGGTTTCGGTGCTTCGCTGGTAACTGATGAAGGTTTGCTGGTATATGCGGACATGACAAGATGGGAAATCCAGTTGAGATACCGTAAAGGCATGACCAACTTCAAGTGCAATAATGAAAAAGAAGATTCATTAAGAAAGATCAAGAGAGGATACTTCATTGAATGGCGCATAGCTGACAGACATAAGGAAGGGCTGTTTGACAGAATCGACTATTATCTGGATACCAATGTCGAAAACAAGCCAAACATGGTATGCGGAAAAGGGTTACTGGCAGCACTTAATAAACTGACACAGAAACCGTTCAGAATGGTACCATATTTTGACCCGGGAGTCTGGGGCGGTCAGTGGATGAAGGAAGTATGTCATCTGGATCCGTCCCGGAAAAACTATGCCTGGTCGTTTGACGGTGTTCCTGAGGAAAACAGCATCTTCTTACGCTTTGGAAATGTCCGTGTGGAATCACCTACCATGAATCTGACCAAGTATCTGCCAAAACAGTTTCTTGGAAAGAAAACTTACAGCCGTTTCGGGGCTGAGTTCCCGATCAGATTTGACTTTCTTGATACCATGGGTGGACAGAATCTCTCTCTGCAGGTACATCCAACGACCGAATACATACATAAGAAATTCGGCATGTCATATACTCAAGATGAGAGTTACTACATCCTTGACTGTGGTGAAAACGGCGGTGTTTTCCTTGGCTTGAAGGAAGGCATTGACCCTGATGAAATGATTAGAGAGCTTAAGGATGCTCAGAAGACCAATAAGTTTGATGATAAGAAGTTTGTCAATTATTTCCATGCCAGAAAGTTTGATCATTATCTGATTCCGGCTGGAACGGTACACTGTTCTTCCAGTGATACCATGGTTTTGGAAATCAGTGCCACACCTTATAACTTTACCTTTAAGCTGTGGGACTGGGACCGACTGGGACTGGATGGTCTGCCTAGACCGATCCACATTGAAGATGGGGAAAAGGTCATTCAGTTTGATCGTACCACCGAATGGGTAAAGAAGAACCTGGTAAACAACTTTACGGTTCTTCATGAAGATGAGAACTATAAGGAAACCAGAACGGGCTTACATGAACTGGAATTTATTGAATCAAGAGTATATGATGTCAGAACTTCAGTTACTTTCAGAAGTGATGGGGAATTCTGCATCTGTAACCTGGTAGACGGGCAGCAGGCTGTATTAGAGAGCCCTGAAGGAAGATTTGAACCTTATGTGGTACATTATGCCGAAACCTTCATCATCCCAGCAGATGCAGGGGATGTGGTCATAAAACCGCTTGATGATAAACCTGTTAAGGTAATTAAGGCAAACGTAAGATATTAGTAAGAGGCAGTTGTTGAGAAAACAACTGCTTTTTCAGGGTAAGTGGAAGTACATAACTATTAAGTAGTGAAAGGAAAAGTGAATATTAACGCTTTTATGACTCTTTAAAATACGTACAATAATTTGTACAATATTAACAGAGAGGTATCAAAATGATTGCGTTGAATTATTCACAGTTCAGAGAGAACATGAAAGCGAACCTGGATCTGGTAACGGATGATTATGAAACACTTATCATCACCAGAAAAGACAATAAGAATGCAGTAATAATGTCCGAAGCAATGTATAACAATCTGATGGAAAATATCTATATCATGAGCAATAAGAATAACTATTACTGGCTCATGGAATCAAAACGGCAGCTGGAAAAGGGCATGACATCTATCAGAACCTTAATAAACACAGATGAAGAATAAGATATTTACGGATTCTGCCTGGCTGGATTATCTTTACTGGGAAAATCAGGACAGAAAGACATTGAAAAGAATCAATCAACTGATAGAGGACATAGACAGAAACGGAAATTCAGGCATTGGCAGACCTGAACCTCTGCTGGGAGATCTTTCAGGCTTTTTCAGCAGGAGAATCGATATAAAAAACCGATTGATTTATACCTGTGACAGCGATAACATATATATTGTCGCGTGCCGATCTCATTATGATGATCGCTGAAGAAATGGTATTTATATGGATATAAAAAAATTAAGAAAACTGGCTCAGGCAGCCATCATAGCTGCATTATATGTAGCCCTGACAGTCATATTTGCACCAATCGGTTTTGGTGAGATACAGGTTAGAATAGCTGAAGCACTGACGATTCTGCCGGTGTTTTCCTCATCAGCTATTGGCGGTCTGTTTGTCGGATGTATTCTCGGTAACCTGTTTGGCGGTGCCATTTTGCCGGATGTCATATTCGGAAGCATTGCCACACTTATTGGAGCAATTGGAACCTATGCCTTAAGAAACAAACCGGTATACATTGCCGTACTTCCGCCAATCATTTCCAACATGTGCATCGTACCTCTGATATTGCACTTTGCTTATCAGGTAGATCTGCCGATCTGGATGATGATGCTAACAGTTGGGGCAGGAGAAGTAATATCATGCGGCCTGCTTGGCATCCTGCTATACAAAGGAGCAAAACCTCACACAAATAAACTGTTTGTTGACTGAAGGAACGAAACTGTCTGATTACAGACAGTTTTTTCTTTGTGAAAACAAGAGCAATAAATAATTGTATGATATACTTAAAATGGAGTTTTATGGGGATCGTGCTTATGAAAAGAATAATCATATCAATAATCGCAACATTAATGTTATTGGGCATAACAGTTAAAAACGATAACAGTGTCAGTGCTGAAGAAGTTTCCGGCAGTGAAAGGAATGCCTATAAGTCAGTCGCTTTTGCGACAAGTACAGGCATCGAAGGTCATCGGACAACAGATGACTATATTGTTTTTAACCCTGATTATTTCTTTGAAGATAATACGGTCTTTAATGCTGACATTGCCAAGTGTTCAGCTGGTTTATCAGCTGCTGCATATGACTACAGTTATATCTGCAAGGCATTGGACAGACTGGAATTTAACTATGATTATTATAAGGATTCTGCATCAGACAGAAGAGGTAACTGGGGCAGAAGCGCCACAATAAATGACTGTGATTTTGTCAAATATATCATTGCGAATAAGACCGTTGCTCATAATGGGGAAGATTATGTCCTTTATCTTGTTGTAATACAGGGAACAAAGGGCGGTTATGACTGGACCAGCAACTTCAATCTCGGTGATACAGACGATCATGAAGGATTCTATAAAGCAAGTGCAGATGTAATGTCTGACATTTACGATCAGTTATCCAATGACTCATTTGACAAGGATCATACAATTGTATGGGCCATGGGACATTCCAGAGGTGGAGCTGTTGCCAATATCGTTTCCGGCGAGCTTACTGACGGATACAGCAATAACAGACAGTTCAGCAACCTGATTTCACCGGACAAGGTATTCGGATACACCTTTGGTGCCATGAATGTCAGTAAGAGGGAAGCCGTCAAGAATTCCGGGCATATGAATATCTACAATATTCTTAATGATGAAGACATGTTAAGCATGATTCCTTTATCAGACTGGCACTATGGAAGATATGGTGAAGAAGTTAAAATCGATCATTATTATAAGGATGTTGTTACCTACAGATACAGAAACGAACTTGAAACCAAATACCATAGTGACAACAATTTTGCGACAATGATGACCGAAGAGGTATTTCCGACACTGGTAGCTAACCAGGATGAATATGATGGCCTGATTGTTGGGACATTCATGAATGGACTGGCATATCTTCTCAATGACGGCAAAGACTGGAAAACATATCTTGAATACGTTGGCTTTAACATCCAGCAGAATTGGTGGAATGCGCTTGTCACGTACTTTAACAATACAGTTCCTATTCTTCCGGACATCATCTCATATGGCCAAAAGTATGAGGCAGCCCGTGAACTGGCTATACAGGCTCGTGATGAAACAGAAGGATTAACAGACAAGCAGTTTGAAAAATGGCTACAAGACCATCCTGACCTGGTAGAGCAGCTGGAATCCGCCTTTGGAATGAATATTACTACCAGAGATGATCTTATCCGAATGGCTGTACTGGTTCCGTTAGACGTAGCCTTTACATATATGAATATCCCTGTATCTGCTACAGATATCGAAGACCTTATAATTGCCTTTGGTGATGTATATGATTATTTCACCAACATTGAAAATGACCTTAATGGTCTGGCAGTTATAGAGCATACTCACAGCAGAACTTCTTATCTGTTCCATGTCAATGCAATGTATGCCGGGTACAGAGGCTTTTATCAGTATAAAGGGAATGAAGTCAGTGCCTATAATCCGGAAGAAGAGTTTGTAATAAGAAGCGTTGGCAATGAATGCTTTGACGGCGCTACCGCAATTAAAGCCGTAAATCTGTATGACACCATAGAATACATTGACTATGAAGCATTCAGTGATGCTACAGGCATCAAGACAATGAATATTCCAGATTCTCTGATATTTATCGGGACCAGAGCATTTAACAACTGTAACAGCTGGGCTCTCAATGACCCGGTTATTCCGGAAGGCGTTAAGACAATAAATGAAGCTGCGTTCCATAACTGCAGTTCATTAACAGGCACATTGGTATTGCCGGATGCAGATATCGGTTTCATGGCATTCAATTACTGTACAAGCCTCACCGGTCTGGAAATACCTGTAGACCACATAACTGATGGATTCCATATGGATGTCTATCCATCAGGGCACTATTTCCATCCATTCAGTTTCTGTGAGAACATTGCAAACATCAAGGTTACCGGCAATGGTGATATGCCTGAAGTTCACGGCTTTATTGAGGGCGATGAATATATGTTTTATGTAAAAGGATCCGGTACGCCATGGGGAGCTGTTTCCTATGGCCATGACCGTCCTGTTAATGTTGAATTAAATGAAGGCATAACTTCAATAGGCAAATATGAGTTTTACAGGTGTACAAACCTTGCGGAGGTTAAGATACCTTCTACCGTAACAAAGATAGAGTATTATGCTTTTTATAACTGTACAAATGCAACAGGCATGACTTTGCCTGCGGGATTAACGAATATAAGTCAGTTTGCGTTCTATAACTGTCAGAACTGGCAGCTGAACGATCCTGAAATACCTGCCAGTGTTACAAGCATTGGTGAATCAGCATTCCAGAACTGTTATAAACTGACCGGCAAACTGACATTACACGATACCAGCATCGGTTTCAGAGCATTTAACAGCTGCACCGGACTGACTGCTTTGGAAATACCTGTAAACCATATTACAGACAGTTATCATATGGATGTATATCCATCAGGTCACTATTTCCATCCATTCAGTTTCTGTGAGAACATTGCGGACATCAAGGTTACCGGTAATGGGGAAATGCCTGACGCTAATTTTGTCCTTGAGGGCGAAGATACCAGATACTATGTAAAAGGATCCGGCACGCCATGGGGAGCTGTTTCCCATGGTCACACCCGTCCTGTCAATGTTGAATTAAGTGAAGGTGTTACTTCAATAGGCAAATATGAGTTCTACAGATGTACAAATCTTGCTGAAGTCAGCATTCCTTCTACAGTTACAAAGATCGATTATCGCGCATTCTATAACTGTACAAATGCCAGGGGAATGACCCTGCCGGAAGGCTTAACTTTCCTAGGTGATTATGCTTTCCAGAACTGTTATGGCTGGGATGAAAACAACCTGCAGCTGCCAAAGAATTTGAAGATACCAATGGGAGCATTCATCAACTGTACAGGCTTGACCGGTACAATCGAAATATCCAGTACAAATACTATTGGGAGAATGTCCTTCCTTAACTGCAGCGGACTGACTGGCCTGGTAATACCTGCCAATAAACTGACAGAAGGAATCGGTAGAGACAACAGCAGTCAGCCAATGTACCATCCGTTCAGTTACTGTTCGGGACTGAAGCGCATTGAAGTAACAAGTATTGGTTCAATGCCAATTGTTTATCTTGATAAGAGCACCAATGAAATGAGAGGCAGTAAGACTCCTTGGGGAGCAGCTTCTGCCCGGGGTGCAACAGATCTGACCGTCGTCATTGACGAAGGCATTTCAAGTCTGCCTTCCTATTGTTTCAATGAATGCACGGCACTGGAACATCTGTATCTTCCATATTCACTGCTGTTGATTCAAAACAATGCTACAAGTCAGTGTAATAATCTTCAGGATGTTCATTATGAAAGCTGTGAATTTGAATGGAGAGATTTGATAGTTTATCAGGGAAACACCATTCTGGAAGATGACAGCAAGATCTTCTGCAAATATGATACTGAGATTGAGTTTATCACCGATGAAGATGGAATGCCTACAGGTGCAAAGGCAACCTGCAGTAAAAACGGTGTAGTCAGTCACGTGCATGATGAAGAGGAGATAGCTGAAAATTATTTCTCAATTAAGGAAAAGGTGATGGTTCCGGCTGATTGTACTCATCCTGGAGTAAAGATTGTTACGGCTAAAGTCACTCTTAACTGGCAGCCTTCCAGTAAAACATATGAGGTTGAAATACCTGAAGCCCATGAGTATGATCCGAAATACGTTGAGAGAGTGAAGGAACCTACCTGTACTGAACAAGGTCTTGAGTATATAGGAGAAAAATGTCTGAAGTGTGGAGACTTCAAGATTTACGATGAAGTAATTCTGGATGCGAATGGACATAACTGGTCCTCAGCTGCTTTTAACTGGAGTGATTATGATAATGTAATCGCTGAATGGACATGTACTGTCTGCAATGAGAAATACGCTAATGCCGGTGCATCATACATTCTTGAAGAAGTTGAGGCAACCTCCGAAAAGGATGGTTACATCATCAGAACAATTACTCTGGACGGACCTGACGGCATCCAGGATGGCGGTACCAATACTCAGGTAATTCCTAGAGTTGGAACCAATTACTCATTTGTTGAATTCTACTGGGATGAAGTGGATAACACAGCTTATGCCAGATACCATGACAGCACATATGATCAGAATAATTCTGTTACTGCTGACATATATGAAGTTATTGACAGCAGGCCGGTATCATGTACTGAAAACGGATATATTGAATATTCTGTAGGTGTCAGTTCATCAGTAGCTCTTGATGGAAACTCACAGAAAGGTACTGTCAGATATGTTTTAACGGCAACTGGTCACATCAGTGGAGAGCCGGTCATTGAAAACAATGTTGCAGCAACATGTACCGAAGATGGCGGCTATGATAAAGTGACATTCTGTGAAATATGTGGTGATGAAATCAGCAGAGAACGCGTTCCCGTAGAGGCATTTGGTCATAACTGGAGTAACTGGGAGGTCACACGGGTTGCTTCATGTGCCGTGGAAGGTGAAGAGACCAGAACCTGCAGAATCTGTGAAGCAACGGAAACTAAGGTCATTGAAAAGCTGGAGCATACGCCTGGTGAAGGAGACTTTGAAAACCGTAAGAATCAGACCTGTACGGAGGATGGCGGATATGATTTTGTAGTCCGCTGTACGGAATGTAATGAAATATTAAGCTCAGAACATGAAGTATATCATGCATACGGGCATGAATTTGGTGAGTGGGAAGTGATCACAGAAGCAACCTGTACGCAACAGGGAGTACAGGCAGCAACGTGCAGCAGATGCGGTGAAGAACACATAGAGTATATACCCGCTTCAGGACATGATTATTCTGACTGGACTGTTACACAGGAACCTACATGTACGGAATCAGGGCTGGAAGAAACTGTATGCTCAAGATGCCATGATACTCAAACGAATATTATTCCTGCTCTTGGTCATGATGCCGATACTCCGGTAACCTTAAATGAAACATATCCAACCTGTACGGTTGATGGCGGTTATGATGTTGTAACCACATGCTGGAGATGCGGGGAACTCATGGAGAGTGAACATGTTGTCATACCTGCTACAGGACATCAATGGGATGAATGGTATGTAGCTTATAATGCTACATGTCTGGAACCTGGATATGAAGAAAGAGTATGTACAAAATGCTTAACTACTGAACAAAGAGAATTACCAATGCTGGATCATACCCCAATAGATCCAATGAAAGAAAATATCATTAAACCTAATTGTACAGAAGAGGGTGGCTATGACATGGTCACATACTGTTCAAGCTGTAATCAGGTATTAAGCAGAGAACACTTTGTTACCGCTCCTTTGGGACACGACATATCTGATGGAGAGGTAATTAAGGAAGCCACATGTACGGAAACAGGAATCATCAGGGGAATATGTTCAAGATGCGGGCTTGTAGAAACAACGGAAATACCGTTTAAGGACCATACAGCATCGCAACCTGTAAAGAAAAATGAAAAGGCCGCAACATGTACAGAGGCTGGCGGATATGATCTGATCACAAACTGCACTGTATGCGGTACTCAGATAAAGAGTGAACATGTATCAACTGATCCTCTCGGTCACAACTGGAGTGAATGGAGTTTTGACGGTGAAAATGCAAAAACTCATACTCGTGTCTGTCTGAATGATCCTTCTCATAAGGAAACTCATGACTGTGAGTTTGATGAGGGAAAGACAGTAGGTAATGTAACCGGATACACCTGCAAGATATGCGGAGGCATCTATACTGAAACATCAGATACTCCGGTAACTCCAACTCCTGAAATTGACGGTGAAATAAGAGTGGCCGGTGCCAACAGATTCGGCACCAGCAAGGCCATTGCTTCAACAATCAGGAATAACATGGGAGTTGAGAAGCTGGATACAGTCATTCTGGCCAGCGGAACAAACTTCGCTGATGCCCTGGCAGGCTCATATCTGGCGGCTGTAAAGAATGCACCAATAATCATTACCAGAAATGATAAGGTAAGTGAGATAAACGCCTACATTAAGGAAAATGTCAAAAAGGGCGGAACCATCTATGTCTTAGGAGGAACGGCAGCTGTTCCTGAATCATGCTTGGCAGGATTAAGCAGTTATAAGATTGAAAGATTAGCCGGTAACAACAGATATCTGACTAACCTTGAGATCCTTATTGCAGCAGGCATGGACAGTGATGCCTTACTGGTAGCTACCGGTAATAACTTTGCCGATTCACTCAGTGCTTCGGCATCTGGATTACCGATGTTACTGGTAAGAGATGACGGACTTACTGATCAACAGAAACAGTTCCTGAATCAGGTTAAGGGAAAGAAGATCTATATCCTTGGTGGAACCGGTGCTGTAAAGCCGTTAATAGAAAACCAGCTGAAGAGCTATGGCAAAGTAGAAAGAATCGCTGGATCAACCAGATTTGAAACCTCATATCTGATAGCTGAGAAGTTCTATCCTAATGCTGAATATGCTGTACTGGCTTACAGTAACGATTATCCTGATGGACTGTGCGGTGGACCGCTGGCATATCAGATCCAGGCACCTCTGATCCTTACCAGAAGCGGTAATGAAGATCTGGCAGCCAGATACGTCAAGGACAGAAGCATTGAGGACGGATATATCCTTGGTGGTGTAAATGCCTTACCAGATTCAGTTGCTCAGAAGATATTCGGGCATAAGATAAAGGAAGTAATTGATAAATAAGAAAGAATAAGAGTGTTAACATCGTGAAAGGTAAAAAAACACTCTTTTTCATATGTGACAATAACGGATTCATTTCTTTCGCTTGTCAAAAGAAATGGCTTTTTCATGGAATTCATTGAGATAAATGTAATATAATATTTATGATTTTTATTGTCATTGACAATATGCGGGGTAAGAAGAATTATGAACAGTATTATTAGAAGAATGATGGGAATTGTTTTAGCTGGAACAATTCTGTTTTTGTCTGTCGGAAATGGGATTTTGCTGAAAACTGAGGCAGATGAAACAAGCTCGGTTCTGGCTGAGTACATCGAAGTTAAAGAATTGGCGTCAGTAATGACTCCTGATTCAGTTTTTTATATTGATGCTGCTGTTAATCCTAAAGAAGCCACTGTAAAACATCTGGTGTATGAAAGCAGCGATGAATCAGTTGTCACGGTAAACAGCGAAGGAAAGATGAAGGCAGTTTCATATGGAACCGCCACCATAAGGATATCTACCTGTGATGGCAGCAACATTACTGAAGAATACACTGTACGTGTCATGGACAGCAGGGCTTATGGCATTATTCAGGACAATGGAGATTTCGTTTTCTTCCGTAGTAATAACGAATATGACGATAAACAGGTTGCAACGGTTATCGATATCACGGGAAAAGAGTATACCGGAACAGTATATACTGATATTGAAAGCACTATGTATAAAGACTATTACAAAACACCGTGGTATGATAACTGTTCAAAAGTCAAAAAAGCTTATGTTGCTGAAGGAAGTGAAATCTATCCGATCTCATTACGGCAGTGGTTCTGGAACATGCCAAATCTCAAGGATTGTTCTGTAAAAGGCATTAACAGTGAAAATGTCCGTAATATGTTCGCAATGTTTGCCGACAGCGGAATTGAGGAAATAGATCTTACCGGCTTGAATACCTGTAATGTAAGGGATATGAGCCATATGTTCATACATTGCTATAAACTCAGAAATGTCATTATTAATTCTCTGGATACCAGTAATGTCACAACCACAACAATGATGTTTGATTCTGCAAGTTCACTGAAAAGTGTGGATTTATCCGGAATGGATTTCAGTAACTGCATGGATATGAGTCAGATGTTTTCCAACTGCTACTCACTGCAGAAAATAAACATGAACATTAAGACAGACAAGCTTGAAAAAATCGAGATGATGTTTGCTTATTGTCAGGAATTAAAAGAGCTTGACCTCAGTTCGATGAATTTTGATAATCTTAAACAAGCACCACGGTGTTTCGCTTACTGCACTTCATTGACAAGAGTTGATCTATCAACATTTAACACAGCTGAATGTGTTTTTTCGCAACCATTTATAGGATGTGATTCACTTAATGAGGTAGTTCTTGGTCCAAAGATGACCAAAATGGAGTATTATAGCGGAGAATTGTTGCCTCAGGGTACCTGGACAAATGGAAAATTAACTAAAAGTGAAAAGGAGCTGGCTCTTGAATATCCGAAACATGCACGGGAATGGGCAGGCAGCTGGAAGAAAACATCGAATGGAAAGACTGTTCTGGCAGTAAGAATAGCTGGAGATAACAGATTCGGTACCAGTCAGCTGATCAGCAAATTCTATCTTGAAAACAGTGATTATGACAAATTTGATGCTGTGGTTCTGGCAAATGGAGATAATTTTGCAGATGCGTTAGCAGGCTCATGTCTGTCTGCACGGAAAGATGCTCCGATAATTATTACCAGAGAGGGGAAAGAAAAAGAAGTAAATGACTATATAAAAACAGTGCTTAAGCCACAAGGAACGATTTATATTCTGGGTGGAACTGCAGCTGTACCTGAAACCTGTCTTACCGGACTTAATGATCAGGGCTATGATCTGGTCAGACTGGCAGGGGATAACAGATATCTGACCAATATGGCTATTCTGAACTATGTTGGTAATCAATATGATCCTGTTTTCATTGCTACCGGAAACAACTTTGCTGACTCATTAAGTGCTTCTGCTACCGGATTACCAATCATGCTGGTTACTGGATCTACCCTTAGACCGGAGCAAAAGGAATATCTTAACAATCATTTAAATAAAGCCTTTATTATTCTGGGTGGGGAAAACGCCGTCAGCAGGTCAATAGAAAACGAACTAGAGAATATTGGAGAAGTATCAAGAATTTCCGGCAGAAACAGAGCAGAAACATCGATTAATATAGCTAAAAGATGGTTTCCTTATTCTAACAGAGTCATCATAGCTTATACTCATGATTTCCCGGATGGTTTATGCGGTGGACCGCTTGCATATAAACTAAATGAAGTGCCGCTGATTCTTACCAGAGATGCTGATGCTGAAATGACTGCACAGTATATAAAGGAAAAAGGATACAGTATGGGATATGTTCTTGGTGGAACCGGCAGACTGTCAGATGCATTGATCCGTAAAATATTCAATATGAAAGCATCTGACAAAATTGTTGATTACAAATAAAATGAAGAAGTACAGTCTTTATTGCTAAAGGAAATCAACAGTGAAACTGAAAATAAATAAAGAGTTAAACCGCTGGGAAAAGTTCTACCTACATGGCAAATAGTATGAATGAAAACGCTTTTATAAACAGGCTTTTTATGTTAATATATTAAGAGTATGGAGGGCTTCATATTATGAATAAATTTGTACAGGGTTTAAAGGATTTAGTAACAACAGAAGAAGAAATCGATGAAGAAGAAGTTGAAGAAGTTGCAGCTACTTCTGATTATGAGCAGCCAGCTCAGAAGAACATTCTGAAGACTGATGCCAAGATGATGATCTTCGAACCACGTTCTTATAATGACGCTACTGAGATCGTTAAGTATCTCAAGGTTCAGAAAGCTTGTGTTGTAAATATTCACCGTTTACAGAATGAGATTCGCCAGCGTTTAATCGACGTATTATGGGGCGCTGTATATGCAATCGATGGTAAGATTCAGAAGGTCGGAACAGATGTATATCTGTGCACACCGAGAAGTGTTACTGTTGACGGCATGGTAGGCGGTCCGGAAGCAGAATCTGAAGAATAGTGAATAATAACGTATTTCAGCATTTTCAGGGATATGAGTTATTGATCAAGACTCTGGATGAAGGAGTCAGAAGATACAAACGAAACGGTATACCATCTGTATACGGTTTTGTTGGCTTAGATGTCTGTAATATTGTAACCAGATATCTGGGAAATGAAGTGGAATACATGTTATATGGGGGATATGATAAAGCCTTCAGCAAGTTCTTAGTCATTGGGGATGAAATTGATCCCCATGATTACATGACCTGTCTGAAGGCTCCTTTTAATCCAGCATATAACAGTATTACCCATCGCGATGTACTTGGTGCCGTATATTCACTGGGCATTGATGAAAGACAGTTCGGTGACATGTGGGTCGAAGAAGATGCGATATATCTGTATTGCGACATCAACATGGCCAGTTACATTGTCAATAATCTGACTCAGATCAGAAGGGCAAGAGTACAGTTCCAACAGCTTGATTATTTCCCTGAACAGCAGTTCAGGTTCAGGGAATTCCAGATCACGGTTTCCAGTATGAGACTGGACAGAGTCCTGTCTGCCATCATTCACAAATCCCGTGAGAAATGCCAGAAAATGATCCGCGGATCAATGATTTCAGTTAACTATCAGACTATTGAAGATTGCGACCATCTATGCAATAATAGTGATGTGCTTTCGGTTCGCGGAACCGGAAGGTTTCTTATAGGGGAAACCGTTGCCCAGACGCGCAGCGGTAACCTGGTAATAAGAGCGAAGCAGTTTATATAAGGAGGTGTTATCCATGAGTAATTATCAGAAATTTGATATCGTACAGAATGGCTATGACACTGATCAGGTCGACGTTGAGATCGATCGCCTTACTGCCAGGATAAACGCTCTTATTCAGAAGATCCTGACATATCAGAAACAGATCGAAACGGTCTCAAATCAGTTCAATCAGATCAGAAGCCGCTATCAGCAGATAGCCAATGAACTGACAATGAGAGAGAAGGCTGTTGACGATGTCGGCAGGATGGCCTTGAGAGAGGCAAATTCAGTCATTGAAACTGCTCAGAACAACGCTGATGACATTGTCAATGAGGCAATGGTTAAGGCGCAGGAACTGATAAGGGAAACTGAACAGTACAAGACTGAAGTACTGGAAATCAAGCGAGATCTGAAGCTGAAGATGCAGGAGTATCTGAAGACTCTGGAGAAATCCGAAATGCCGGAAGAGCCGAAGCTTTCAGAAAGGATGCTTGACTTCGATATCAATTTATAAAAAAGCTGAGAAAAAGACAGGCTGTTAAACAGGGGAATGCAGAGAACTGATGGTTGGTGAAAATCAGTCAAATGTTTAATAAGATATCACTTTGGAGCTGTATTGCCGACACGTAGGCAATAACGTTTATCCGCGTTAAGGAATTGAGGTGCATATGATCAGTGTCATATGAACTAAGGTGGTACCGCGTTTACAGACGTCCTTAGACAGGGCGTCTTTATTTGTTTTAGGAGGGTAATATTATGGACTACAAAGACACACTGCACATGCCTAATACCGCATTTGAAATGCGTGGCAATCTGCCGAGAAAGGAACCGGGCATTCAGCAGAGATGGGAACAGATGAGACTTTATGACAAAATGGTAAAGGCACATGAAGGCATGCCTCTTTACGTGCTGCATGATGGACCGCCATATGCCAACGGCAACCTGCACATGGGAACAGCCATGAACAGATGCCTGAAGGACTTCGTGGTCAAGTCACAGCACATGTCCGGACATCAGATCAACTTCTATCCGGGCTGGGATACTCACGGTCTGCCAATCGAAAATGCCATGCCTAAGCTGGGCTATGACCGCAAGAAGATGAGCACGGCTGACTTCCGTGCCAAGTGCGAGGAATATGCCTTAAAGCAGATTGACATCCAGAAAACTACGGAAAAGAGACTGGGCACTGTAGCCGATTTTGATCATCCATACATTACCTTACAGAAGAGTTTTGAGGCTGACCAGATCAGAACCTTTGGAAAGATGGCTCTTAAGGGACTCATCTTCCAGGGAATGAAGCCGATCTACTGGTCACCGGAAAGAGAAAGTGCTGTCGCTGACAGTGAAATCGAATATCATGACAAGAAGGACCCAACCGTCTTCGTTACCTTTGACGTAAAGGACGGCAAGGGAGTACTGGACGGGGATGAGAAGTTTGTCATCTGGACAACTACTCCTTGGACCCTGCCTGGCAATACCGCCATCACACTGCATCCGCAGTTTGAATATGCCGTAGTAGCCTGCGAGAAGGGAAAACTGATCATGCTGAAGAGCCTGGTAGTTACTCTAATGCAGAAATTCGGCATTGAAAACTATGAAATCATCAGAACTTACAAGGGCAGGGATCTGGAATATGTAACATGCAAGCATGTTCTGTATCCTGAAGAAAGAGAAACACTGGTATGCAACGCTGATTACGTTACTGATGAAGACGGTACCGGATGTGTTCATACCGCTGGCGGTCATGGTCTGGATGACTTCATGACCACAACCAGATATGGACTTCCTGCTTTCTGTCCGGTTGATGAAAGAGGTTGCATGACTGCTGAGGCCGGTGACTGGCTGGTTGGACAGTTTGTCTTTGATGCCAACAAGACCATCGTAGTAAGACTTGAAGAGATCGGACATCTGCTGAAGATGGAATGGATCACCCACAGCTATCCTCATGATGAAAGAATGAAGAAGCCTGTCATCTTCCGTGCCACTACCCAGTGGTTCGCTTCAATTGAAAAGATCAAGGATCAGCTGTTAAAGGCTGTTGATGATACCACCTGGCATAATGAATGGGGTCATACCCGTATTTATAACATGATCAAGGACCGCAAGGACTGGTGCATTTCCCGTCAGAGAGTCTGGGGCGTACCAATCCCAATCTTCTATGATGAAGCCGGCAAGCCAATCATTGAAGAAGAAGTATTTGAGCATGTAGCTCAGCTGTTTGAAGAGTTTGGCTCCAATGTCTGGTTTGAAAGGGAAGCCAAAGACTTACTGCCTGAGGGATATACCAACCCTGGTTCACCTAACGGCAAGTTCACCAAGGAAACTGACATCATGGACGTCTGGTTTGACTCAGGTTCATCACACAATACCTTTGCCAGAAGAGGCCTGCCATACCCATGCGATCTGTATCTGGAAGGCAGCGACCAGTACAGAGGCTGGTTCAACTCTTCATTATCAGTAGGCGTTGCTACCCATGATGGTGTGGCACCATATAAGGCAGTTTTATCGCACGGTTACGTTGTTGACGGCAAGGGCATGGCAATGCACAAGTCTGTCGGCAATACCGTTGACCCGATGAAGGTCATGGATCAGTATGGCGCTGACATCTTAAGACTGTGGGCTACACTGGTAGACTTCAAACAGGATATGAGATGTTCTGATGACATCCTGAAACAGGACGCTGAATTCTACAAGAAAGTCCGCAATACCTTCAGATATCTGTTAGGCAACTGCAATACCACAACCAAGCAGGGAGAAAAGGACTTCGTCTATGCCCAAGACAGAGTTCCTTATGAAAAGCTGGAAAGCCTGGATCAGTACATTCTGGTACTGTTAAGTGAAGTCATTGAAAAGGTCAGAAAGGCCTATGACAGCTACAACTTCATCGAAGTAAGCACAACGATGATCAACTTCATGACCAATACGATGTCTGCCTTCTACATGGACTATGCCAAGGACATTCTCTATATTGAAAACCTTGACTCCTTAAGAAGAAGACAGGTACAGACCGTATTCTATGAAGTAACCGATGCTCTGGTAAGATTATGGGCTCCGATCCTGTCATTCACGGCAGAAGAGATCTACTCCATGTTTAGGCCGGAAGTTGAGTCAGTATTCCTGACCAGATTCCCGGAAGCTGTAAAGTATGAAAATGCTGAAGAGCTGAAGAACAAGTGGGGCAGATACATGGATATCAGAGATGACGTTCTCAAGGCTCTGGAAGAAGCCCGTAATGCCAATCTGTTAGGCAAGGCTCTGGAAGCCAAGGTATTCTACAAGCCAAAGGAAGAATACAAGAGTGCCATTGAAGGCTTAAGCGAACATGATCTGGCTCAGCTGGTAATCGCATCTCAGTTCGAAGTAACTGAAGAAGAATATGAAGAATATCCGACAGGCTGGATTAAGATCGAAAAGTTTGAAGGATGCACCTGCCCGAGATGCTGGAATGTCGTAAGTCACGTTGATGAAGACGGCTTATGCGACAGATGCCATTACATCCTGAAGAAGTAAATTGAGAAGCTGTAACCGAAGTTACAGCTTTCTTTATGAAATCCTTTGAAAAGATATTTGAATATAATAAGTATCATTCTATCTGAAGAAAATGTTAGAATTATAGTAGTTTTATTTCGGAGGAGTATAAACATGCTGATACGGTTCGGGGCACTGCTGATAAGCTTTATTCCAACACTGTGCATATATTTCTGGTTCAAGAGTTTTAAGACAGATCAGAAATATAAGGATGATTGCCGCAAGGTATTATTGAAAGGTGTGTTAAGCTCTCTGGCAGTAGTAGGGTTCTCTCTGGTTGCCAGTCTGTTATGGGCTCTGACCGGATTGGGAAAGACCCATCCGGTAATAAATGATGCTTTCAAGGATTTCATTCTGGCAGCTGCTTCTGAAGAAACCTGCAAGGGCTATTTTGCCGCCAAATACATTAAGGAAAATAAAAACACAATCAGCTGGATCGACATGATCGTATTTACCTCCATTGTCGGCATGGGTTTCTGTTTCATTGAATCATTTGTCTACATGTTTCAGACCAACATCGGACAGATCCTTGTCCGCGGTGTAACCGCCATGCATCCGGTTCTCGGCATGATCATGGGTTACTATAATGGCAAGGCCATCGCAAAGAATAAGAAAGGATACCATGTATTGGCTTTCTTAATTCCATGGCTGATTCATGGCATCTATGACTGGTGCTTAAGTGACTCAGTAGTCCAGTGGTGTGAATACCTGATAGTAGGACCGTTTGTGGCACTGCTTGTCAATCTTATTTACCTGATCGTCATAATCGTATTCATCGTGAAATCGAGAAAGAACAATGTGAATGTACAGCCGCTGCAGCAAAACGCGGCAGGAGAATAAACCGTGATAATAAACTCACCTGAAAACAGCAGAATCAAGCTCTATGCCAAGTTAAAACAGAAAAAGTACCGCGATCAGTACGGGCTTTTCCTGGTGGAAGAAAAGCATCTGATCCAGGAAGCCATAAATGCCGGCATGCTGGACACTCTGATAATCAGAGAGAATGTTGACAATCCTTTTGACAGGGAAGCACTGATAGTCTCTGAGGGGGTCATGAAAAAACTGTCCGAGAATGTTTCTCTTAATGACTGCATCGGCATCTGCAAGATCCCTGAAAGAAAGAAAATAACCGGAACTTCCTTCATCATTCTGGAGAATGTCCAGGATCCCGGTAATGTCGGTACGATCATCAGGACTGCCTATTCGCTTGGCTATGATGGGGTATTTTTGTCAAGGGGATGTGCTTCACCATACAGTCACAAGACCATTCAGTCATCCCAGGGGGCCATCTTCCATATTCCGGTAATTGAAGGTGAGCTGGAGGAACTGATAAATACTGTCAGAAAACAGGGCTGCAGAGTATATGCCACCACGCTTGATTCCAGCCATTTCCTGCAGGAGACAGATAAAAGCGATAAGTACGCAATCTTATTGGGAAATGAAGGACAGGGGCTCTCTGATAAAGCCACAGGGCTGGCGGATGAGAACATAAAGATCGAAATGCGGAATTTCGAATCACTTAACGTTGCCATTGCCATGGGCATTACTGCCTACTGGTTCAAACATAACTGAGACAGAAAGGAACGACTATGAAAAAAGAACATAAACTGTATTTAGCCAGTCCGTTATGCTTCTATCCTAACGGATATGACATGTGGAATTCCTACCGCAAGGAAGCTGAATTCTACGGTTTCACCGTAACGATGCCGAATGACAACAAGCTTGTTGAAGAAGGTGAAAAGGTTACTCAGAGTGAAATGAGCAGCCGCATCTTCAAGAACTGCGTCTGGGGAATTACCGGTGTTGACGGCATCCTGGTCAACCTGGAAACCTACCGAGGTTCCGAACCTGACGGCGGATCGATCTATGAACTGGGCATGGCTTATGCCGTGGGAGCCAGATGCTATGGCTATACCAGAGACAAGAGAACCGTCGGTGTCAAATACCAGGCAGCCAGATACACTGCTGATGCCAAAGGCGCCAAGGATGTCAATGGCAATGATCTGGGACATCCTGAACTGCCGTTCTCCGTCAATGTCATTGGTTCCACCAAGATAATTGAAGGCAATTTCTCCCAGTGTCTGATGATCTACAGGACTGATCTGGAAGAAGAAGCAAAACTGTCTGCCGTCCGTGGCTACAGTACGACAAGAGATCCTCTGAAAGTCACAATTGAGAAGGGTGACAAGCCGGTAGTCTACGTTGCAACATCTGACCGTGACAATAAGGATGCTCCGGAAAAATACGAAGAAATGAGAAAGATACTCAATAAGTATGGCTTTGAAGCATATTTCCCGACTGACCGGGCTCCTGGTGTAGCTGAGATTGAAACAGATGACATCTATGCCAGAGCTTATAACATCTTTGACCGCTATACTCAGCATGTCCGCAACTGCGATATCATCCTGTGCGATCTCAATGATTACCGCGGCGGTTATGAACCTAACAGTGACGTTTCCTTTGAGGCCGGTTATTCCAACATGCTGGGAAAGAAACAGTACGGCTACATGGATGACATCGGACCAATGGTTAACAGAATTCCGAACATAAAGACTGAAACAGATACCAGAGACTTCAACGGCATGAATGTCGAGAACTTTGACGGACCGCTTAACCTGATGTTCGGTGCCAGTGTTACCTTATTTGACGGCAGCTTTGAAGAAGTAGTCAGAAAGATGGCTGAAGACTGTCATGGCAATTGAGAATGAGGTATTCCGTAAAACATTAATAGATACATGTAAGCTGATTCCCTTTGGATTTGAGAAGAAGGGAAACGGCTTCTTTTACCGTGAAGCCTTCATGAACGGACAGTTCAGTGCGGAAATTGAAGTTGATGGAAAGGGGAACCTGAAAGGACATGTCTGGGACAATGATGCCGATGAGGAATACATTCAGGTTCACATCAACAACATTACCGGTGAATTTGTTTCCCTGGTCAGGGAAGGATATGAAAAGATCCTGAAGAGGATAAAGGATGAATGCACGATTCCGCAGCAGTTTCTGTTTCCGCAGTCTAACCGCATAAGTAATCTTATAAGGGAGCGTTACGGTGAAACTCCTGATTTCCCGTTTAAGAAAATGGAAGATTACGGGGTATTCCGTTATCCCGGCAACGGTAAATGGTATGGCCTTATCATGAACATCCCGTTCAATAAGATGTTCGCCTCTGATGATGAAAGTCTGATTGAAATCATCAATGTCAAGATAGATGTGAAAGACAGAGACAGACTGCTGAATTCAGCTGGCATATATGACTGTTATCACATGAATAAGAACAGCTGGGTCAGCATCGTTCTGGATGATACGTTAAGTGATGATAGGATCATGGAACTGATTGATGTCAGCCGTAATCTGATCATCGGCAGAAACCTTAGTCTGCAGAATAACGCCTGGCTGGTTCCGGCCAATCCGAAGTACTATGACATAGATACCGCTTTTAAGAAAAGAAAGGGTGTTGACTGGAAGCAGGGCAAGGGAATACGAAAAGGTGATACCGTCTACATGTATGTAGGTTCTCCTGTATCATCCGTGCGCTACAAATGTCAGGTTATAAAGACAGACATACCGTTTGTCTTTGAAAACGATGAAGTGAGAATGAACCGGCTAATGAAGATGGATGTCCTGCAGGAATACAGGGCAGATTACTGTCCGTTTGAAAAGCTGAAACAGTTCGGTGTCAACGCTGTCAGAGGTCCCCGCAGGATTAATGAAAAACTGAAAGAATACCTGGATAATTACAACGAACAGACAAAACAGGATTGATTCCTGTTTTCATTTGCGCAGCTGTAAATACTGTTGATATAATATGCTTAGCTTTATTTAAAATTAAGGGTTTTAACATGGCAAAACAAACAATAAATGAGAAAAGAAGCGAGAGGATAATGAATAAAAAGCGGCCGCTGGGAAGAAAGATCCTGATGGCCATGCTTTCAGTAGTTCTGATACTGGGCGTTGTAAGCGGCCTTATTTTCTACATTGCCATTCACAAGGTCTCCGATGATGTCCGGAAGATAACAGATGACATGGGAACAACTACCAGCAATGTCTCTTCTCTTTACATGTCAGAAGAAATACAGAGCAACATGCTGCAGCTGGCCATTGACAAGGCCAATGTGGCTGACTGGATCTTCCATGGCTTCAAAAGGTCAATTGAGATAGTTGCTTCCACTGCCACGGAGATCTACAGCAATCCCGCCAATTATCTGCCTCGTGCCATCGACATACCGCGTCAGGAAAATGACGGCAGCCTGTCACTGCAGATCCTTTATGATTCAAATACCAACCCGGATGATCCTGCTGTAAGACAGGAGATAGGATTGATCGCAAATGTGGGTGATGTCATTCTTTCCGTTAATGACAACCATCACAGCATTGCCTCGGTATATCTGGCCAGTGAAAGCGGCTTTACCGTTCAGGCTGACTATATTGCCGGTAAGAAATACGACGATAACGGTAATCTGCTTCCTCTGGAAGCCAAGGAAAGACCATGGTACATCGGGGCCAAGGCAACTGAGAAGACCTTCATGACAGGAGCGGTCAGAGACGTTCATACTCCAAGACTGGGCATCATGTGCGGTGTTCCGGTTTACCGCAACGGTGAATTTGCGGGTGTTGCCGGAGGCGGCATGTATCTGGATGAGATCCAGAATCTGGTCGAAAGCGTTGATCTGGGAGGCAACGGGGATGCCTGTATCATCAATGCCAATGGTGAAGTTCTTTTCTCCACCCGTGATTCCGGCTCTCTGGTACCTATCATTGACGGAGGCGATATCCGTCAGAATGGCGATGCCGATCTGGCCCGTATTTCCAATAAGGTAATCATCGGGGAAACCGGTGTTGAACTGATGGAGATCGACGATGAAAACTGCTATGTTGCCTATGCACCGTTAAATGCGGTTCAGTGGGCCTTATTGCTGATAATGCCTCAGCAGGTCGTTGATGCTCCTAACATCATGCTGCAGGACACTCTGAAAGTGCTGCAGGAGCAGGTTACCGATCAGACCAATCATCTTATGTACAATACTGAAATACTGATCATGTTACTGATCGTATTTGCGATCATAATTGCTCTGATCCATTCCTTCAATCTGTCAAACAACATTGTCCAGCCGATCACCAGACTGACGGAAGAAGTAAAGAAGGTCCAGGGTGACAGTCTTGACTTCAACTGGACGATGGATACCGGGGATGAGACCCAGCTGCTGGCTGAATCATTCGGTTCACTGACCGAAAGAATGAAACAGTACATTGACCATATTCAGCATATAACCGCTGAAAGAGAGAAGATCTCAGCTGAACTTTCACTGGCGGAAAGGATCCAGTATTCCGCCTTACCGCATACATTCCCGCCATTCCCGGAAAGAAGTGAATTTGACCTTTATGCGTCCATGGATCCGGCCCGTGAAGTAGGCGGTGACTTCTATGACTTCTTCCTGATCGATGATGACCATCTTGCTCTGGTTATTGCCGATGTTTCCGGCAAGGGAATCCCTGGTGCACTGTTTATGATGACCAGCATGGTCATGATCAGAAACAATGCCATGGCAGGTCTGCCGGTCGATGTGATACTTCATAAGACCAACATCGGTATCTGCCGCAACAACAGTGAGGAAATGTTCATCACGGTCTGGATGGGTATTCTGGAGATCTCGACCGGAATAATGACCTGTGCCAATGCCGGTCATGAATATCCGATGATCAAGAAACCTGACGGCACCTTTGAACTATACAAGGACAAGCACGGTCTGGTAATAGGCGCCATGGAAGGGGTAAAGTATACTTCCTACCAGCTGAAACTTGAACCGGGGACAAAGATCTTCGTATATACAGATGGCGTTCCTGAGGCAACCAATATCGACAAGAAGCTCTTCGGTACCGACAGGGCTCTGGAAGCACTGAATAACGATCCTGATGCCTCTCCGGAAGTTCTGTTAAAGAATGTTACCAGTGCCATCGATGAATTCGTCGGTCCGGCTGAACAGTTTGACGATGTCACGATGCTGGCCATTGAATACCGAGGAGGGCAAAACAGTTAAAACGGTGTTTGCCATTTACTGACAATAGTTTTATAATGAATACAACACGTTGAACAGGACCATGACATGTGCTCTGATGAAAGAGAGGAAGCGGTTGGTGCAAGCTTCGTATCATCACATGTGAATTCACCTGGGAGTGGGACCAATCATCCCCGTAAGGCTGCGTTAAGGCTCAATGAGTGTGCATTATCTTTGTAATGCATTGATTAAGGTGGTACCGCGTTTACAGACGTCCTTAAGTGGACGTCTTTTATTTTAGTGAAGGAGAATGAGAAGTATGAGCCGTAATTGGGAACAACTTACTGAACAGCTGATGGAAAAGATCAGATCAGCTGGCAGTGTCAGTGCACTTGAACAGCTGCGTGTCGAGATGCTGGGCAAGAAGGGTTCCGTCAATGCTCTGATGCAGGAGATGAAGTCTCTGGCACCGGAAGACAGAAAGGAATTCGGCATGGCTGTCAACAACCTCAAGAAGAGTCTTGAGGAAAGAGTAGCTGCCAGAATGACGGAATTAAAGGAAAATGAGCTGAATGAACAGCTGGCCAAGGACAAGATCGACATCACCTTGCCGGCCGACGACTTTACCTATGGAACGCTACATCCGCTGACTCTGGTTCAGCAGGAGATCGAAGACATTTTCGTGTCCATGGGATATGCCGTTGTCGAGGGACCGGAAGTCGAATTTGACGTGTACAACTTTGAAAAGGCCAACATTCCGGCTGACCATCCGGCCAGGGACATGCAGGATACTTTCTACGTTGACGTGGAAAGACTGTTAAGGACTCAGACAACAGCCATCCAGATGCGTGTTCTGGAAGCACAGGGCAACAAGCTGCCTATCAAGGTAGTCTGCCCGGGTAAGGTCTACAGAAGAGACGATGATGACGCCACCCATTCACATCAGTTCGTCCAGATGGAAGGACTGGTCGTAGGGGAAGGCATCACTCAGGCTGACCTGAAGGGTACGCTGGAACTGTTTGCCAGAAGCATGTTCGGTCCGCAGAGAGAGATCCGTTTAAGACAGTCATACTTCCCGTTTACTGAACCTTCACAGGAAATCGACGTTTCCTGCCATGTCTGCGGCGGCAAGGGCTGCCCGACCTGCAAGGGAACCGGCTGGATCGAGATCTTAGGATCCGGCATGGTCCATCCTCATGTCCTGGAAATGGCAGGGATCGATTCATCAAAGTATTCCGGTTTCGCCTTCGGCATCGGCATTGAAAGAACAGCCATGCTGAAGTACGGAATCGATGACATCAGAAATCTTTATCTCAACAACCTGAAGTTCTTAAGGAACTACAAGAGATTTGATTAGGAGGCACGTTATGAGAGTTACATATAACTGGTTAAAACAATACATGGATCTGTCTGACACTACTCCTGAGCAGGTCGCTGAGATCATGACCAGAGGCGGTCTGGAAGTTGAAGGAATGGAAAAACTGGCAAGTGCTACTGATCTGGTGATCGGCAAGGTTCTGGAATGCATTCCTCATCCGGACAGCGACCATCTGCATGTTTGCCAGGTCGATACCGGGGAAGGGGTAAGGCAGATCGTCTGCGGTGCTCCAAATGTGGCAGCCGGACAGAAGGTCATCGTCGCCTTACCGGGCTGCGTTCTTCCGGGCGGAAGAACGCAGCCCGGTAAGGCGACGATG